>NZ_JBIBCI010000009.1:165850-309997 GCF_042901085.1 Streptomyces sp. NPDC012794 | reverse complement strand
ACGCCCGGTTACATTCCGAACCCGGAAGCTAAGCCTTTCAGCGCCGATGGTACTGCAGGGGGGACCCTGTGGGAGAGTAGGACGCCGCCGAACAATCATTGTGGGAAAGCCCCGCACCTTCTGGTGCGGGGCTTTTCTGCGTTCAAGGCGCGTTCAGCCGTTTACCAGCACGCGGTTCCCGTCAACCTCGGCTGACTGCTCGTATGGTGGCCTGATGGGCTACGAGCTGGTCATCTTCGACAACGACGGCGTCCTCGTGGACAGTGAGCCGCTCTCCGATACGATCCCGCCCTCGCGCGGGCTACGGCCCGTGCCCGGGGTGACCGAGGTGCTGGCGGCGCTGTCCGCGCTCGGCATGCCCTACTGCGTGACTTCCTCCTCCGGGCACGAGCAGATCCGGGCCACCCACGACGCGACCGGCATGGGCGAGTGGTTCGAAGAGGAGTGGATCTTCAGTGCCGAGGACGTCGGGCAGGACAAGCCGGCTCCGGACCTGTTCCTCCACGCCGCCGACATGATGGGCGTCGCCCCCGCGCGGTGCGTGGTGGTCGAGGCCGGCGGGGCCGGGGTGCGGGCCGCCCGGGCCGCCGGGATGGACGTGTTCGGCTTCACCTCCGTGGTCCCCGCCGAGGAACTCGCCGGTGCCACGGCCTGCTTCGGGGAGATGAAGGAGTTGTCCTCCCTGCTCGGGCTGGGCGACGGATTGGGTGCGTGATCTCTCTACCCACGAGTAGTGGCGGGGCCTACGCTGTGCCGCCATGACGGTTGACGTACGGCTCCGCCGTGGGCGCGGCGCGCTCGGGTTCAGCTTCTTCGTGCAGGGGGTCGCCTTCGCCCTCCTGGTGACCCGGATCCCGGCCATCCAGGACCGGTACGGGATATCCGACGGGCTGCTGCCCGCCTTCCTCGCCGCCGTGCCCGTCCTCGCCGGGGTCTCCAGCGTCGCCACCGAGCACCTGGTGAAGCGGGTCGCGCCGAGCGCGGTGCTGCGGTGGGCGCAGCCCGTCGTCCTGCTGGCCCTGCTCGGGGTGGGGGCCGGCCGCGGCATGTGGCAGGTGGCGGTGGCCCTGGGGGTGTTCGGGCTGGCGGTGGGCGCGCTGGACGCCTCGATGAACATGCTCGGGGTCAGCCTCCAGCGGGAGTACGGGCGCAGCATCATGCTGGGCTTCCACGCCTCGTACAGTCTCGGCGGGATCCTGGGGGCGTCGGCGGCGTGGGCGGGGGCGCACTGGCAGCTTCCGCTGTTCGCCGGGTATCTGCCCGCGGTGGCGGTGCTGTTGCCGGCGGCGCTGCTGGCGAGCCGGTCGTACGTCGACGCGCGGGCCGGCGTCGGAAAGACGGAGCAGGGGTGGCCGGCGGGCGGGGGGAAGCTGCTGCTGCCGCTGTGCCTGGTGATGGCGTGCGCGTACATCGGCGACTCGACGGTGGCGAACTGGAGTGCGAAGTACCTCCAGGACGTGCTGGGCGGCTCGGAGCAGCTGGCGACGGTCCCCTACAACGTGTACATGGTGACGACGCTGGCCGGGCGGGCGGTGGGGGACCTCGGGGTGCGCCGGTTCGGGGCGGTGGCCGTGGTGCGGGCCGGGACGGTGGTGGCGGCCGGCGGGTTCGCGGTGGTGGCGGTGGCGCCGGGGGCCTGGGTGGGGATGCTGGGCTTCACCCTGCTGGGGACCGGGCTGTGCGTGATCGTGCCGCAGACCTTCGCGGCGGCGGGGCGGTTGTTCCCCGGTGCTTCCGACACGGCGGTGGCGCGGCTGAACATCTTCAACTACGTGGGCTTCCTGATCGGTTCGCCGCTGGTCGGCGGGATCGGGGACGCCTGGAGCTACCGGGGCGCGATGGTGGTGCCGATGGTGCTGGTGCTGGTGACCTTGTTCTACGCCCGCTCGTTCGGCGCGAACCCGGCCCGATACGGTGTCGGGCATGAGCGGCGAGCCGGTGACCGGGCTGTTGATGTGGGACGAGGCGGTAACGGGGTATGACTTCGGCCCCGGCCATCCGATGGACCCGGTGCGCCTGGCGCTGACCATGGGACTGGTGCGGGCCTTCGGGCTGGACCGGGAGATGGAGGTGCGGGCGGCCCGGGCGGCGGGGGAGTCGACGCTGCGGCTGGTCCACCGGGAGGACTACGTGGCCGCGGTGCGGGCGGTGTCGGCGGATCCCGGGACGGCGGACGGCGCGTACGGGCTGGGGACGGTCGACGATCCCGCCTTCCCCGGGATCCACGAGGCGTCCGCGCTGATCGCCGGGCAGTCGGTGGCGGCGGCGGAGGCGCTGTGGCGCGGGGAGGCCCGGCACGCGGTGAACTTCGCGGGCGGGCTGCACCACGCGATGCCGGGCGGGGCGGCCGGTTTCTGCGTGTACAACGACGCGGCCCTGGCCATCGCGAGGCTGCTGGAGCTGGGCGCGGAGCGGGTCGCGTACGTGGACGTGGACGTGCACCACGGGGACGGGGTGCAGGCGGCCTTCTGGGACGACCCCCGGGTGCTGACGGTGTCGCTGCACGAGCACCCGCGGACGCTGTTCCCGCAGACGGGCTGGCCCGAGGAGACGGGCGGCCCGGGCGCCGAGGGGAGCGCGGTGAACGTGGCGCTGGCGGCGGGGACCGGGGACGAGGGGTGGCTGCGGGCCTTCCACGCGACGGTGCCGGAGCTGCTGGCGGACTTCCGGCCCCAGGTGCTGGTGACCCAGCACGGGGCCGACACGCACGTCGAGGACCCGCTCGCGCACCTGGCGGTGTCGCTGGACGCGCAGCGCGCGGTGCAGGAGGCCTGTCACGCCCTGGCGCACGAGTACGCGGGCGGGCGGTGGCTGGCGCTGGGCGGCGGCGGGTACGCGGTGGTGGACGTCGTACCGCGGTCGTGGACGCACCTGGTGGGGATCGCGGCGCACCGGCCGGTGGATCCGCGGGCGGAGGTGCCGCAGTCGTGGCGGGACGAGGCGTACGCGCGGACGCGGCAGCCGGGGCCGGCCCGGATGACGGACGGGCGGACGCCGGGATGGCGGGACTGGGACGCCGGTTACGATCCGGCGGACCGTACGGATCAGGCCGTTCTGGCGACGCGGAAGGCGGTGTTCCCGTTGCGCGGGATGCTGGTGTGACGGAAGGTCAGTCGCTGGCACGGTTACGCCAACTGTGGGGCGGTTCGGCGGAATTGATGAACCGACAGATCCGGTGCGGCAGCATCGGAGGGTGTTGAGCACCGGCGCGTTGCGTGCGCATCTGCTGGCCGCCCGGTTGGCCGGGCCCGTCGCCACGACGCGGGAGGAGAGTCTGCGCAGGTACCGGCTGTTCGCGGCGGGGGACCCGCGGGTGTTGCTGGGGCTGGAGCCGGAGCGGCACTGGGGCGTGGGTGAGCTGCTGGGGCTGATGGCGGCCAAGTGCGGGGTCTCGGCGGACCCGTCGCACGTCAGCGGCCCGGACGTGATCGATCCGGAGCGGACGCTGGCGGCCCTGGAGGCCTTCGCGGAGCGTTTGGCGGTGGCGGCGGGGGCCCGGTCGCCGGTGCTGCTGGGGACGGGGCACCCGCACCGGCTCCTGCCCTTCTACGCCGCTTTGGCGGGGGCGCTGTCGGCGGCGGGATGTGTTGTCCTCACTCCGGCGCAGGGGGTGCATGTCGACATGGCGACCCGGTTCGGGGTACGCCCGCACCGCCTCGATTACGTACGGGGGGTCGCTCTGGTGCGGGAGCCCGGCGCGCGGGGGGCCGGGAGCGCCACCGGCGCACACTCCCATTCGCCGCTGCCGGTTCGGCTGGCGCTGGGCGCGCTGGCGGAGGCCGGGGGTCCGCTGCCGGGGCTGGTGGTGGGTGACCACGGGTGGGTCTGCGGCGCAGGTCAGCTCGGTGTGGAGGCGATCGGGCTGGGAGATACGGATGATCCGGCGCTGTTCGTCGGGGAGGCCGAGGGGCGGGTGGCGGTGGCCGTTCCGCTTGATGACGGGGTGCGGGCGGACTACTACGGGCCGCTGATCCGGCACGTGTTGCACCGCGCCGGGCTGCCGGGGCGTCAGGAGTGGCCGTAGCTCCTCTTCCCCACTCGTATCACCCGCCCCTACTCTGAGGAGTGAGCGTGCGACGACGAGGAGTAACCGGAGGGGAAGCCGGTGCCCGTCATGCGCGGAAGGTCAGGTGGGTGTCATGGCTGCTGGCGAGAGGCCTCTCAGCGAGGTTCAGTTCCTGACCGTGGCGGAGGTCGCCTCGGTGATGCGAGTGTCGAAGATGACCGTGTACCGGCTGGTGCACAACGGTCATCTGCCCGCGATCCGGGTGGGCCGGTCCTTCCGGGTCCCCGAGAACGCGGTCCACGAGTACCTCCGGGAGTCCTTCGTGGGGGTGGAGTCGGCCTGAGATTCGGCATCCTGTCGAGGCTCGGCCACACCTGCGGAGGGCTCGGATTACAAGCTCGGACCTCGGGCGGGTAGGCTAGGCCGACGTAGGTCGTGTGGGCCCAGACGCCCCGCACCAGTGAAGAGAAGTGAGCGAGGGTAGTCGTGGGCTCTGTTATCAAGAAGCGGCGCAAGCGGATGGCTAAGAAGAAGCACCGCAAGCTGCTCAAGCGCACCCGCGTCCAGCGCCGTAACAAGAAGTAAACGGCAGCTGTACGTGTTTTCCGCAGCCCCTCCACCATCCTGGTGGGGGGGCTGCGGTGCAGTCGGGGGTACTTCTTCGAGGGAGGCGCTGAGCTCGTGGGGAAGGTCGTGCTCGTCACCGGGGCAGCCCGGCAGCTGGGGGGCCGCTTCGTGCGCCGCGTCCAGCGCGACCCCGGAGTGGAACGGGTCATCGCGGTCGACGCGGTGAGCCCGCCGCACCGGCTCGGTTCGGCCGAGTTCGTGCGGACGGACATCAGGCAGTCGGCCATCGCCCGGGTGCTCGCGGAGCACGCCGTGGACACGGTGGTCCATCTCGCGGTCACCGGCGGCGCCGCCGCGGGCCTGCCGGGCGGGCGCAGCGCCGTCAAGGAAACGAACGTCATCGGGACCATGCAGCTCCTGGGGGCCTGCCAGAAGTCCCCCACGGTACGGCGGCTCGTGGTGAAGTCGAGCACCAGCGTGTACGGGGGCACGGCGCGGGACCCGGCCGTCTTCACGGAGACGACGCAGCCGAAGACGCTGCCGGCGGGGGGCTTCGCGAAGGACGCCGCCGAGGTCGAGGGCTACGTACGGGGCTTCGCGCGCCGGCGGCCGGACGTGGCGGTGTGCGTGCTGCGCTTCGCGAACATCCTGGGGCCGTTCGCGGACTCGGCGCTCGCGGAGTACTTCTCCATGCCGGTGATGCCCACGGTCCTGGGGTACGACCCGAGGCTGCAGTTCGTCCACGAGGACGACGTGATGGACGTGCTGCGGCTGGCGGCGGGGGAGCCGGAGCGGGGGACGCTGAACAGCGGGACGTTCAACATCGCGGGCGACGGGGTGCTGCTGCTGTCGCAGTGCGCGCGGCGGCTGGGGCGGCCGACGGTGCCCTTCCCGCTGCCCGCAGTGACGTGGGTGGGGCAGGCGCTGCGGGCGGTGGGGGCGACGGACTTCTCGCCGGAGCAGATCCGGCTGCTGACGTACGGGCGGGTCGTGGAGACCACGCAGATGCGGGAGACGCTGGGCTTCCGGCCCATGTACACGACCGCCGAGGCCTTCGCGGACTTCGCGCGGAGCCGGGGCGGCGGGCTGCTGCCGCCGGAGCGGGTGGGGCGGGCCGTGGGGCGGATCGCGGAGCTGTTGGACGTTGACGAGGGAGTGGAGCGATAGTGGCCGACGCCAAGGTCATCCCGTTCGACGAGGACCGGCCGCGCCGGCGGTCCGGCGCGGCCCGGAAGGTACGGGCGGTCCCGGACCGGCCGGAGGCGGTACAGCCGGTCGTGGAGCCCCTGGACGGGCCGGGGGCCGGGGCCGCGCGGGCGGGGGGTGACGGCGGCTGGGACCGGCGGATCGCGGGCGGTCTGGCGTTCCTGCGGCGGCGGATCACCGGCGAGTACGAGGTCGACGAGTTCGGCTACGACAAGGAGCTGACGGACCAGGTCCTGATGTCCTTGATGCGGCCGCTGTTCGACAAGTACTTCCGGGTGGAGGTCAAGGGCGTCGAGAACATCCCGAAGGAGGGCGGCGCGCTGATCGTCGCCAACCACTCGGGGACGCTCCCGCTGGACGGGCTGATGCTCCAGGTCGCCGTCCACGACCACCATCCGGCCGAGCGGCACCTGCGGCTGCTGGCGGCGGACCTGGTGTTCATGCTGCCGGTGGTGAACGAGCTCGCGCGGAAGGCCGGTCACACGCTGGCCTGCGCGGAGGACGCGCAGCGGCTGCTGGAGGCCGGGGAGCTGGTCGGGGTGATGCCGGAGGGCTTCAAGGGGATAGGGAAGCCGTTCGGTGAGCGGTACAAGCTCCAGCGGTTCGGGCGGGGCGGGTTCGTCTCGACGGCGCTGCGGGCGGGCACGCCGATCGTGCCGTGCTCGATCGTGGGGGCGGAGGAGATCTACCCGATGATCGGGAACGCGAAGACGCTGGCGCGGTTGCTGGGGCTGCCGTACTTCCCGCTGACGCCGACGTTCCCGTGGCTCGGGCCGTTGGGGGCGGTGCCCCTGCCGACGAAGTGGACCATCCAGTTCGGGGAGCCGATCCCGACGGACGGGTACGCGCCGGAGGCCGCCGAGGACCCGATGCTGATGTTCAACCTGACGGACCAGGTGCGGGAACAGATCCAGCACACGCTGTACAAGCTGCTGGTGCAGCGGAGGTCCGTCTTCTTCTGAGGCCGTGCTTCTGCTGCCCGTGCTTCCGAGGCCCTGGGCTGCTGATGCTCGCGCGGAAACGCCAGGCGGGGTTGGTGCAGCCAACCACGCCTGGCGTTTCCGCTTCTTACTCGGCGTCCTCCGCCCGGATGCCCAGGCCCGGGAGGAGGTCCGGGAGGAGCGGCGGGAGGGTGATGTCCGGCTGGGGCTGTGCCGGGGTCGCCGGGGGCGGCGCGGACTGGCCGTGCGCCGGCGGGTTCAGCAGGTTGCCCGTGCCGCCCAGGAGGCCGCTGCCGGGGGCCGGGGCGTGGCTTCCGGAGGGGCTGGGGGCGGCGGGGGACTGGGCCGACGCCGGGCCGTCCGGTGCCGGTGCGGACTGCTGCTTGCCCGGCGCCGGGGCGCTCGGCCTGCCCGGGGTCCCGCCCGGGGCGGTGCGGTGCTGCTCCGGGGGCTTGGGCAGCAGGCCCTGGAGCGGCGCCACCTCATCGTCTATGGCCTGGAAGACCGAGGTGACCTCGTTCCCCACGTCCATGAGCTGCGGCGGCAGGCTGGAACGGATCCGGCCCCACGCGTCGCGGTGGGAGTTGGAGAACGAGGACAGGGTCTGGATCGGGCCGAGCGAACCGTCCCGCTCGTAGGCGGCCTGGAGCAGCCGGTGGCCCTCCGCCGCGTCGTGCTGCATGCCTGCCAGCGCCCGCCGGATCGCGCCCAGGATCTCGTGGTCCAGGGGGCCGGAGCGGCCGCGTTCCATCAGCCGGCGCGCTTCGGACATGCGGTTGGAGGCCCGGTCGAGGTAGACCTCGCCCCGGTCCGCGCCCTCGTCGGCCATGCCCAGCTTCAGGTCCTCCATACCCAGCTTGACCGGGTAGAGGGGATCACCGGGCAGGGCGTCGGTGCTGGCAGCGGCCACTCCGCTGAAGGCCCCTGCGGCCACACCCACGGTGAGGCCCCCCGCTGCGATGCCCTTGGACCAGCGGGAGCGGGGCCGCAATTTCCGGAGCGAGGTCGCCCGGTGGGCGCCGCGGCCGGTCCGCTGCTCGGGCACCAGAGGGTCCGCGGCGGCACCGCCCCCGGCCCTCTCCTCCATCACCATGGCCTCCATGGCGGCGACGAGCTGTGCTCGTTGCACCACTTTGACCTCGGGGTCCAGCACCGGGCGCGGCATTTCGCCGAGCACGCTCGCCAGGGCCAACAACCGTTCGTGGTCGGCGGATTCGGCAGGTGCCTCGGGCTGCTCGGCCGCCGGGTCCGGTTCTGAAAGACCGGACGCGGTCCGGTCCTCCAGGGCCTGGGCGAAGGCGTTCGCCCGCCGGTGCGGAGTCACGTTCGCGATCACTGGCGGCACCTCCTCTCGTCATGACGATCGACTCCCCCAGGGGTCCGGAAGGTTGCCTTCCTTGAGCACATCCACACTTTCGGGTGAGCGGCTTCGGGCAGGGCGTGTCCACAGGGAGCCTGCATTCCGCACAACGAGCGGCGCGGCACTTGGGTTACGGACGAAGGATGATCGGACCACAGCGTCATCGAGGGGTCACCGGGTGTGAGGTCGGGTCGTGCGGGAGAGGGTCAGCGGGCGTCGTCCGGCAGCAGCCGGGCCAGGGTGCGGACCGCCCGGTACTGGAGCGTTTTGATCGCTCCTTCGTTCTTGCCCATCACCCGGGCGGTCTCGGCGACCGAGAGGCCCTGGAGGAAGCGCAAGGTGACGCACTCCTGCTGCTGGGGGTTGAGTTTCCGTACGGCTTCGAGCAGGGCCGCGTTGGAGAGGGACTCCAGGACGGAGTCCTCGGGGCTGCGCTCCACCTCGTTGGCGTCGAGCATCTCGCCGGTGGTGACCTCCAGGCGGAAGCGGCTGGACTTGAAGTGGTCCGCCACCAGGTTCCGCGCGATGGTCACCAGCCAGGCGCCGAAGTCACGGCCCTGCCAGGTGAAGGTGGAGATGCGGCGCAGTGCCCGCAGGAAGGTCTCACTGGTGAGGTCCTCCGCGGTCGCCTTGCCGCCGACGCGGTAGTAGATGTAGCGGTACACCGTGTCGCTGTACTGGTCGTAGAGGCGGCCGAAGGCGTCCGCCTCGCCGGCCTGGGCGCGTTCGACCAGGTCCATCATGCGGGCCTGGTCGCTGTCCGCGGTGGGGCGGCGGGCGGTGGGCGTGCTGGTTCCGCCGGCGGCGGCGGCCGGGCGACCGCGTCTGCCGACGGTGGCTCCGCCGTCCGTCAGGGCGTAGCAAGGGCCGGCCGGGCCGAGGCCGGCAGGGACCGCGGCGGCGAGGGCGGGGACGGCGTACGCGGTGGGGACGAAGCCGCGCAGGTGGTCGAGGACCGTCGCGCGCAGCGTAGCCAGGCCCGAGGCGTCAACCCCGACAGGTGGGTACACGGGACTCCCAGAGGCAGAGCTTCCATCACGTGCAGTGCGGGACCGTTCACCCGTCGTGGCGACAGATGGGCGGCGGCATGCGTTTGAGGAGAATAACGCTTCGTACAGGCAGCGCTACACCCAGTTGCCTAAATCACCGGTTCCGACATTTCTGTTGCGTGTCGAGGGCATATTCAGGCCCGGTTGGTGATCGATTCCTGATCGCTTGGAGACGCGGAATGGACGCTTCCACGCTGGCTCACGACCGGGTCGGGCAGGCCGGAGTGCCGCGCCGACGGCGCGGGTAGAGGGGAGCGAATGACCGCCGGGCGGCCCGCGGGAAGGCCCTGGCCCGGTGCTGCTACCGGCGGCGCCGGTGCAGGGCGATGGCGGCGGCCGCGCCGCCCGCGATCGCGCCGACTCCGGCGGCGGCCGGGACGCCGACCTTCACGGCCTTGCGGCCGGTCCGATAGTCGCGCAGCCGCCAGTCGTGGGCGCGGGCATGCTTGCGCAGTTTTGTGTCGGGATTGATCGCGTACGGATGTCCGACCAGGGACAGCATCGGGATGTCGTTGTGCGAATCGCTGTACGCCGCGCAGCGTTCGAGGTCGAGGCCCTCGGCGGCGGCCAGCGCGCGCACCGCCTCCGCCTTCGCGGGGCCGTGCAGCGGCTCGCCGACCAGGCGCCCGGTGTAGATCCCGTCCACGGACTCGGCGACGGTGCCCAGGGCGCCGGTCAGGCCGAGGCGGCGGGCGATGATCGTGGCCGTCTCGACGGGGGCGGCGGTGACCAGCCAGACCTTCTGGCCGGCGTCGAGGTGCGCCTGGGCCAGGGCGCGGGTGCCCGGCCAGATCCGCTCCGCCATGTACTCGTCGTAGATCTCCTCGCCGATGGCGGTGAGTTCGGAGACCTTGTGGCCCTTGACGATGGACAGGGCGCTGTCGCGCGCGTCCTGCATGTGCTCGGGGTCCTCGACCCCGGCGAGCCGGAACCAGGCCTGCTGCCAGGCGAAGCGGGCCAGTTCGCGGCGGCGGAAGAACTCGCGCTTGTAGAGGCCGCGGCCGAAGTGGAAGATCGCGGCGCCCTGCATGACGGTGTTGTCGAGGTCGAAGAAGGCGGCGGCGAGGTCGTCGCCGTGGACCGGGAACTCCGGCTCGGCGGCTTCGCGCAGGGCTTCGGGCGCGGCCTCCGGTGCGGTTTCCGGTGGCGCTTCGGGCAGGGCGCGCGGCGCGACGGCCGGCCCGGCGGTGTGCGGGGTGCCGGTCCGCGCGGTCTTGCGGGCGGCCTCTGCCGAGGCCTCGCCGGCCAGTACGCTCCGCGCGGTCGCGGAGCGCTTACGGGGGGTGAGCCATCCGAGAGCGGCCATGACGCGAGCATAGCCATTGTGTTCGGGAGTTCCCGAACCGCCGGGAGACGGGGCGGTTAACTCTTCGGACCCCCCGGTCCGGCGCGGGACAATGGCCGCATGAGTCCTCTGCTGCGCCGTAAGGAAAAGAAGCGTCCCGAGGAGCGGATGGTGACGCTCGTGGGGAAGCCGGGGTGTCATCTGTGCGATGACGCCCAGGAGGTGATCGAGAAGGTGTGCGCCGAGACGGGCGCACAGTGGGAGAAGAAGGACATCTCGCAGGACGAGGAGCTGTACCGGCTGTACTGGGAGCAGATCCCGGTGGTGCTGGTCGACGGTGAGCAGCACACCTTCTGGAGGGTGAACCCTGACCGGCTGCGGCGGGCGTTGGGAGCCTGACCGTTTCTCCCGTTACCATCATGGGCGATTTATGGGGACTCGGGGGCGTATCGATGAGGAGTGTGTACCGTTTTGCCCCCCTCGGGATTTGAACGGGTTCGGCCCGTTCCCGGCCTGGGCCCCCTCCGCCCGGCCCGCGTGACCCCGGTCACTTTGCTCGGACAAAGCGGACACAATCTTTGTGCACGCGTTCACAAAGACATAGCCTGCATTCGACGGGGCGGTCCTGGGACAAAAGGCCGCCTGCAGCCCCGCTCATCCCGCAGGAGCATCGTGGCAACTGGCCGAACTCACCGACCGGCGACCCGCAGCCGAGGTATTCCCGAGGCCACTGTCGCCCGGCTTCCGCTGTACTTGCGCGCCCTCACCGCGCTCTCCGAGCGATCGGTGCCCACGGTGTCCTCCGAGGAGCTCGCGGCAGCCGCCGGAGTCAACTCCGCGAAGCTGCGCAAGGACTTCTCGTACCTCGGTTCGTACGGGACGCGCGGCGTCGGCTACGACGTCGAGTACCTCGTCTACCAGATCTCCCGCGAGCTCGGCCTGACCCAGGACTGGCCGGTCGTCATCGTCGGGATCGGCAACCTCGGCGCGGCCCTCGCCAACTACGGCGGTTTCGCGTCGCGCGGCTTCCGCGTGGCGGCGCTGATCGACGCCGACCCGGCCATGGCCGGCAAGCCGGTGGCCGGCATGCCCGTGCAGCACACCGACGACCTCGAGAGGATCATCGAGGAGAACGGCGTCTCCATCGGCGTCATCGCCACCCCCGCGGGCGCGGCCCAGCAGGTCAGCGAGCGGCTGATCGCCGCCGGTGTCACCTCCATCCTGAACTTCGCGCCGACCGTGCTGTCCGTGCCGGAGGGCGTGGACGTGCGCAAGGTCGACCTGTCCATCGAGCTCCAGATCCTGGCGTTCCACGAGCAGCGCAAGGCGGGCGAGTCCGGTACGGACGCGGAGGCCGTCGCCGTGTCCGGCGCGGACGCGGTCGCCACCGGCGCCGGTGCCGCGCCCGTCGCCGCCGTCGAGCCGCCGGCCGGGCGGGCCGCCGCGGCCGCGCGCAAGGGCGGCCCCGAGGGTGACGTGCCGGCGGTGATGCCGGCATGAGTCTGCTCGTCGTAGGCCTGAGCCACCGCAGCGCGCCGGTGAGCGTGCTGGAGCGGGCCTCGCTGTCCGCCGACGCCAAGGCCAAGCTGCTGCACGACACCCTGGCCGCCGAGCCGGCGGCCGAGGCCGCCGTCCTCGCCACCTGCAACCGCATCGAGCTGTACGCGGACGTGGACAAGTTCCACGCGGGTGTCGCCGAGCTGTCGACGCTGCTCGCGCAGCACAGCGGGGTCGCCCTGGAGGAGCTGACCCCCTATCTGTACGTGCACTACGAGGACCGGGCCGTGCACCACCTGTTCTCGGTGGCGTGCGGGCTGGACTCGATGGTCGTCGGCGAAGGCCAGATCCTCGGCCAGATCAAGGACGCGCTGGCCCTGGGGCAAGAGCTCCACACGGCCGGCCGGCTGATCAACGACCTCTTCCAGCAGGCGCTGCGCGTCGGCAAGCGGGCGCACTCGGAGACCGGCATCGACCGGGCCGGACAGTCGCTGGTGACGTTCGGGCTGGAGCAGCTCGCGGTGAACCTGCCGGTGGGGGAGTGGGCCGCCGGCAAGCGGGCGCTGGTGATCGGCGCCGGTTCGATGTCCTCGCTCGCGGCGGCGACGCTGGCGCGGGCGGGTGTCGCCGAGGTGGTCGTGGCGAACCGGACCGCAGAGCGGGCGGAACGTCTCGCGGAGATTTTGGTTGCCTCGGGCACTGGTGTCGCGGCGCGGGCCGTTCCGATGTCGACCATCACGGACGAGCTGACCCGCGTCGACGTGGTCGTGTCCTGCACCGGGGCCACCGGGCTGGTGCTGACCGGGGACGACGTCGCCCTCGCGCTGTCCGCCTCCGGGTTCGAGTCCGGGGCCGCCGCGCCGCACCCCGCGCCGCAGGCGCCGGACGCGGGCGGACGCGACGCGCTCGCCGGCGGCGCGGCCGTCGACGCCGAGGTGGTGGCCCGGCTCGTGGCCGCCGCCGAGGGCGGGCGGCGGCTCGCCGACGCCGGCGCCGCGCGGACCATCACGGCGGCGGCCGCCGCCGAGGCCGACGGCTGCCCCGTCGGGGCGGACGCCGCCGTCGGCGACGGGCGCTCCGCCCTCGCCGGGGTCGACGCCGGCTCCCTCGAACTGCACGGGGCCTGGGCCGACCAGGGCGAGGCCGCCGCGCAGCGGCAGCCGCGCCGGGCGGCGCGGAGCCAGGCGGACGGGGCCGTCCCCGTACGGCTGGCCCTGCTGGACCTGGCCATGCCCCGGGACATCGACGCCGCCGCGCACCGCATCCCGGGCGTGCGGCTCGTCGACATCGAGAGCCTCGCCGAGGCCTCCGCCGACGCGCCCATGGCCGCCGACGTCGACGCCGTGCGCGGCATCGTCGCCGGCGAGGTGGCCGCCTTCGGCGCCGCGCAGCGGGCCGCGCACATCACGCCCACCGTCGTCGCCCTGCGGGCGATGGCCGCCGAGGTCGTCGCCATGGAGGTGGCACGGCTCGACGGGCGGGTACCCGATCTCGACGAGCGGCAGCGCGCGGAGGTCACCCAGACCGTGCGCCGCGTCGTCGACAAGCTCCTCCACGCGCCGACCGTGCGCGTCAAGCAGCTCGCGAGCGAGCCCGGCGGCGCCGGGTACGCGGAGGCGCTGCGCGAACTCTTCGACCTCGACCCTCAGACGGTGGCATCCGTCAGCCGGGCGGACGCGGCCGATCCGAAGAACGACGACCCAGGACGGGCATCATGAACACACGTCCCGACCAGCCCCTCCGGCTTGGCACGCGACGCAGCAAGCTGGCCATGTCCCAGTCCGGGCACGTCGCCGAGGCGGTACGGGCGATCACCGGCCGGCCCGTCGAGCTCGTGGAGATCACGACCTACGGTGACGTGTCCCGCGAGCACCTCGCGCAGATCGGCGGCACCGGCGTGTTCGTCACGGCCCTGCGCGAGGCCCTGGTCCGCGGCGAGGTCGACTTCGCCGTGCACTCGCTGAAGGACCTGCCGACCGCGCAGCCCGACGAGCTGGTCATCGCGGCCATGCCGGAGCGCGAGGACCCGCGCGACGCGCTCGTGGCCCGCGACGGCCTGACCTTCGAGCAGCTGCCGGACGGCGCCCGCGTGGGTACCGGTTCGCCGCGCCGCACGGCGCAGCTGAACGCGTACGCCCGCAGCCTGGGCAAGTCCATCGAGACCGTCGCGATCCGCGGCAACGTCGACACCCGGATCGGCTTCGTGCGCGCCGGCGAGCTCGACGCGGTCGTGCTGGCCGCGGCCGGCCTGAACCGGATCGGCCGCGCCGACGAGGCGACCGACCTGCTGGCGGTCGACAACGTGCTGCCCGCGCCCGGCCAGGGTGCCCTGGCCGTGGAGTGCCTCGCCTCCGACGCGGACCTCATCTCCGCGCTCGGCCGGCTCGACGACCCGCAGACGCGGGCCGCCGTGACCGCGGAGCGCGCGCTCCTCGCAGCCCTGGAGGCCGGGTGCAGCGCACCCGTGGGCGCGCTCGCCGACCTGCTGGCCGACGGGCGGAATGTCAATGAAATGCGCCTGCGTGGTGTCGTCGGAACCCTCGACGGTTCGACGCTGGTGCAGCTGTCCACCACCGGTCCCGTGCCCCGGTCTTACGACGAGGCCATGGCGCTCGGCCGCGAACTCGCGGACGAGATGCTGGCCAAGGGCGCGGCCGGTCTGATGGGGGAGCGATCCCTTTGAACCCCTCAAGCCCCACCACCTCCCCCTTCGCGGGCGTAGCCGCCCCCGGGCTCGTCACCTTCCTCGGTGCGGGTCCGGGCGACCCGGGTCTGCTCACGCTGCGCGCCGTGGAGGCGCTCGCCGCCGCGGACGTACTGATCGCGGAGCCCGAGGTGCTCGAGGTCGTACGGACCCACGCGCGCGCGGGTGTCGACACGCCTCAGCTGACGGTCGCCGACGAGGCGTCAGCCGCCGCCGGTGTCCCGGCGATCCGTACTCCGTCGACCGCCGCGGACGTCGCCAATCTTGTCATGGAGGCCGCGCGCTCCGGCAGGCGGGTCGTCCGTGCGGTGACCGGCGACCCCGGGCTGGAGGGGAACGCGGCCGAGGAGATGCTCGCCTGCGCCCACCAGGGCATCCCCTTCGAGGTGGTGCCCGGTGTGGCGACCGCCGTCGGCGTGCCCGCGTACGCGGGTGTGCCGCTGCGCGGTGAGCAGGGCGCGGACGTGCGCTTCGTGGACGCGCGGCACGCCTCGGCGCGCTGCTGGAGCGAGGTCGGCGCGAGCGACTGCGGAGTGGTCGTCTCGGCGACGCTGGAGACGGTCGCGAGCGCGGCCGCCGAGCTGGTGTCGGCCGGCCGCAAGCCGGAGACGCCGCTCACGGTGACCGTGGGCGGTACGACGACCCGGCAGCGGACCTGGAGCGCGACCCTGGGCACGATCGCCCAGGTGTTCAAGCAGGGCAAGGTGCTCCCCTCCCCGGAGGGTTCGCGCCCGGTCATAGCCGTGGTCGGCGAGCGGGGTGCCGCGGCGCGGCGCGAGGAGCTGGCCTGGTTCGAGTCGAAGCCGCTGTTCGGCTGGCGGGTCCTCGTACCGCGTACGAAGGAGCAGGCCGCCTCGCTCTCCGACCAGCTGCGTTCGTACGGCGCGGTGCCCCACGAGGTGCCGACCATCGCCGTGGAGCCGCCGCGCACCCCTCAGCAGATGGAGCGGGCGGTCAAGGGGCTGGTGACGGGCCGGTACGAGTGGATCGCCTTCACGTCGGTGAACGCCGTCAAGGCGGTGCGGGAGAAGTTCGAGGAGTACGGGCTCGACGCGCGTGCGTTCGCCGGCATCAAGGTCGCCGCGGTGGGCGAGCAGACCGCGGCGGCGCTGGTGGAGTTCGGCGTGAAGCCGGACCTGGTGCCGAGCGGTGAGCAGTCGGCGGCCGGGCTGCTGGAGGACTGGCCGCCGTACGACCCGGTCTTCGACCCGATCGACCGCGTCTTCCTGCCGCGCGCCGACATCGCCACGGAGACGCTGGTGGCCGGGCTGATCGAGCTGGGCTGGGAGGTCGACGACGTCACGGCCTACCGGACCGTGCGGGCATCGCCGCCGCCGGCGGACACCCGTGAGGCGATCAAGGGCGGCGGTTTCGACGCCGTGCTCTTCACCTCGTCCTCGACGGTGCGCAACCTGGTCGGCATCGCCGGCAAGCCGCACAACGTGACCGTCATCGCCTGTATCGGGCCGGCGACGGCCAAGACGGCGGAGGAGCACGGGCTGCGCGTGGACGTGCTGTCGCCGGAGCCGAGCGTGGGCAAGCTGGCGGAGGCGCTGGCCGCGTACGGGGAGGCGCGCCGGGAGGCGGCCAAGGCGGCTGGTGAGACGGTGGCCCGCCCGAGCGAGCGCCGTCCGGGCGCGCGCCGGCGTCGCGCGACGTGAGGTTAACGGCTGGAGGGGCCCGGGTGCGGTGTGCGCCCCGGGCCCCTTCGGCGTGTGCGGGGCGGGTACCCGGGGGTGGCTGAGTAGCGGGTTGAGTAGCCGCGCGGATGCCGGCGGGGTCCGGCGGGCGGTTCAGTGGGGACATGACCGAGACCCCCGCCGCCGAAGCACCCGCCGCAGCCCCCGCCGGGGACGCCCGGGACCGGCGGGCCTTCGTGGCTCCGCTGCTCTCCACGCTGCTGACCCTGCCGATGGCCTTCGTGTCGCTGGTGTACGCGATGCTCTCGCCGATGGCGTGCGGCAACTGCAACGGGGAGCCCGCCCGCGCCTTCCACCGCAGCTTCGAGACGGCCTGGACGGTGTTCTGGCCGGGGCTGGTGCTCGTGCTGGTCCTGCTGGTGGTGTGCTGGGCCCTGCCGTGGAAGGTCCGCAACTCGGCCCGGCGCGTCAAGCTCGCGCTGGCCGCGCCGGGGCTGGTGCTGCTGGGCTGGCTCGTCTTCATGGCGATGGTCGACTGGCCGTAGGGGGTGGCCGGGGACGGGGAGGAGCCGGGCCTACCCTTGTCCCGACTGCTGTCGATGCTCGAAGAGGCGACTAGAAGATGAGCGCGTACGGATCCTTCCCCGGTTCGCGGCCCCGCCGGCTGCGCACCACCCCGGCGATGCGGCGGATGGTCGCGGAGTACCGGCTGCACCCCTCGGACCTGATCCTGCCGGCCTTCGTGCGGGAGGGCATCAGCGAGCCGCTCCCGATCTCGGCGATGCCGGGCGTGGTGCAGCACACCCGGGACACGCTGCGGAAGGCCGCCGTCGAGGCGGTCGAGGCGGGGGTTTCGGGGATCATGCTCTTCGGTGTCCCGGCGGACGAGAACAAGGACGCTCTGGGCACGGCGGGCACGGAGCCGGACGGCATCCTCCAGGTCGCGATCCGGGACGTGAAGGCCGAGGTCGGCGACGACCTGGTGATCATGTCGGACCTGTGCCTGGACGAGTACACCGACCACGGCCACTGCGGTGTCCTCGACGAGCACGGCCGCGTCGACAACGACGCGACGCTGGAGCGGTACGCGGAGATGGCGCAGGTCCAGGCCGACGCGGGCGTCCACGTGGTGGGCCCGAGCGGGATGATGGACGGCCAGGTCGGCGTCATCCGTGACGCGCTGGACGAGACGGGGCACGAGGACGTGGCGGTCCTCGCCTACACGGCGAAGTACTCCTCCGCCTTCTACGGGCCCTTCCGCGAGGCCGTCGCCTCCTCCCTCCAGGGGGACCGCAAGACCTACCAGCAGGACCCGGCGAACGCCCGCGAGTCGCTGCGGGAGCTGGCGCTGGACCTGGAGGAGGGCGCCGACATGGTCATGGTGAAGCCGGCCGGCCCGTACCTGGACATCCTGCACCGGGTCGCGCAGGCCGTGGACGTGCCGGTGGCCGCGTACCAGATCAGCGGTGAGTACGCGATGGTCGAGGCGGCCGCGGAGAAGGGCTGGATCGAGCGCGACCGGGCGATCATGGAGACGCTGCTCGGCATCAAGCGCGCGGGCGCGGACACGATCCTGACGTACTGGGCGACCGAGGTCGCGCTGCGGCTGCGCGCCGAGCGCTAGCCGAGCGCTGGGCCCTGTCGTTCCGCCGCGCGGGTCCGGCGGGGCGGGCGCACCCTGGAGGGGTAGTCCGACTGTGGAGGTGATCCGGCATGGCCACGCTCGCCGGATGGCACGTGGAGCTGGAGTTCACCGAGGACGGCCACCGCACCGGTGCGGCGGCCCTGCTCAGACTCGGTGACGGCTGCGAACTGAGGGCGCGCGGCTACGCCATGCGCCATCCCTCCGATCCGGAGCAGTTGAGGGTCGGGGAGGAGATCGCGGGCGCGCGGGCGCTCATGGACCTCGCGTCCCAGCTGCTCCAGAAGGCGCACACGGAGATCGACGAGGTCTCGGGGAAGCACTCCTACCCGCTGACCCGCTGACCGCCGGTCCGCTCGAAGGGCCCGCGCCGGACTCGGCGCGGGCCCTTCGCCGCGCCCCGTCCGGTGGAGGGGCGGCCGGGACACCGGCCCGGGCCGGTCCGGGCGGTCAGCGGGTCCGGTGGCGGAACAGCGCCGCCGCCAGCGTCAGCGCCAGGGCGGTGATCCCCGCGCACCAGGCGAGGGCCGTCCAGGGGGCGTTCCCGGCGGGCTGGTCCAGCAGCAGGGCCCGCAGCGATTCGATGACCGGGGTCAGCGGCTGGTGCCCGGCGAAGCCGTGCAGCCAGGACGGCATGGTCTCGATGGGGACGAAGGCGCTGGAGGGGTAGGGCAGGAACATCATCAGGAAGGTGAACCCGCCCGCCGCCTCCGGGCTCTGGGCCAGCAGCCCGAGGGAGGCCGCGAGCCAGGAGATCGCCGTGATGTACGCGACGAGCAGCCCGGCGGCGGCGAGCAGGGCGAGCGGGCCGCCGGAGGGGCGGAAGCCGATGGCGAGGGCGACGGCCAGCACCAGGGTGGTGGAGAGCAGGTTCCGTACGACCGAGGCCGCGACGTGCCCGGCCAGGATCGGCAGGCCGCCCACGTCGAGGGAGCGGAAGCGGTCGATGATGCCCTTCTTCATGTCGTCGGCCACGCTCACGGCGGTGCTCGCCGCGCCGAAGCCCGCGCACAGCAGCATGGCCCCCGGGACCACGTACGTCACGTACTCCGTGCCGGTGTCGATGGCCCCGCCGAAGAAGTAGACGAAGATCAGCATCAGCATCACCGGCAGCATCAGGGCGGCGATCAGCGCGTCCGGGCTGCGGCGGCTGATGCGCAGGCTGCGTCCGGTCATGGTGAGGGCGGTGGCGTTGTTCATCGGGCGGCTCCCGTCAGGGCGAGGAAGACGTCGTCGAGGGTGGCGGTCCGCACGGTGAAGCGGCCGACGACGGTGCGGTCGGGGTCGAGTTCGTCGAGCAGGGCCCGTACGTGGGTGGCTGAGCCGTCGGTGGCCAGGCCGAGCGTCAGCTCGTCGGGGGCGTGGTGCACGGCGCGGGCGGCCAGGGTCTCGTAGGCCTCGCGGCTGGTCAGGGTGAGGTCGAGGCGGTGTCCGGAGACCCGGGCCTTCAGCTCGGCCGGGGTTCCCTCGGCGGCGATCCGGCCGGCCTCCAGGACGGTGACCCGGTCGGCGAGCCGGTCGGCCTCCTCCAGGTACTGGGTGGTGAGCAGGACGGTGGTGCCGTCGGCGCGCATCTCCCGTACGACGTCCCACAGTTCGAGGCGGCTGCGCGGGTCGAGTCCGGTGGTGGGCTCGTCCAGGAAGAGCACCTCGGGCCTGCCGACGAGGCTCGCGGCGAGGTCCAGGCGCCGCCGCATCCCGCCCGAGTAGGTCTTCGCGAGGCGGTCGGCCACCTCGGTCAGGCCGAAGCGGTCGAGGAGCTCACCGGCGCGGGTGCGGGCGTCGCGGGCGGACAGCCCGTTCAGCCGGCCCGCCATGCGCAGCGTCTCGGCGCCGGTCTGGAGGTCGTCCAGGGCCGCGAACTGCCCGGTCAGGGCGATCCGTTCGCGTACGAGGGCCCGTGCCCCGGCGATGTCGTGCCCGGCCACCCGCGCGGTCCCGGAGTCGGGTGCGGTGAGGGTGGCGAGGATGCGGACGGAGGTGGTCTTGCCCGCGCCGTTGGGGCCGAGCAGGGCGAGGACGGAGCCTCGGGGGACGGCGAGGTCGAGGCCGTCGAGGACGCGGGTGCCGCCGTAGGACTTGGTCAGGCCGTGGGCGTACAGGGCGAGGTCGTTCGTGGTCACGGAGACACGGTCCCTTCTGCGTATGGGTTACGCGCTTCTGTGTAAGTAATACACAGAACTAGGATGTGGGTCAACGACTCGGGACGGGAGGGGCGTGCGATGGAGAAGGACCCGGCGGACGGAACCGGCCTCCCGGTGAGCCTGCAAATGGCCTGGGGCCTGCGCGAACGCCCCGGCAAGGGCCCGCGCCCCACCCTCACCCTGCCGAAGATCGTCGACGCGGCCGTCGGCCTGGCCGCCGGCGAGGGCATGGACGCCGTCTCCATGGGCCGCGTGGCCAAGGAGCTGGGCGTCTCCACGATGTCCCTCTACCGCTACGTCACGGCGAAGGAAGAGCTGTACATCCTGATGTCGGAGGCGGGCGTCGGTACCCCGCCGCCGCTGCCGCCCGAGGCGGAGGGGTGGGGCTGGCGCGAGCTGCTGACTGCCTGGGCGTACGCCCAGCGCACCCTGCTCATGACGAAGCCGTGGATCCTGCGGATCCCGCTCACGGCCCCGCCGGCCTCACCGAACCAGCTCGCCTGGATGGAACGCGGCCTCGCCTCCATGGCCGGGACGGCCCTGGAGGAGGGCGAGAAGCTCTCCGCGATCATCCTGATCGGCGGGCTCGTACGGAACGAGGCCACGATGGCCGCCGACATGATGGACGCCATCATCAAGGGCGGCGTCCCCCCGGACCAGGTCATGGGCCGGTACGTGACCACCCTGCGCCTGCTGACCGCCCCGGACAGCCACCCGGCGCTGACGCGGCTGCTGGAATCGGACGCCTTCACCGGCTCCGGCGAGCCCGACTTCCAGTTCCGCTTCGGCCTGGACCGGATCCTGGACGGCCTGGCCCGGCTGATCGCGGAGCGAGAGGCCCCGCCGAGCGTGTAGGCGGCCACGGGTGCACCCTGGATAGCAGCGGGCACGGAGGTGATCGCCATGAAGGATGCCGTCGGATGGCACGTCGACGTCAAGTTCCAGGAGGACGACGAACGCACCCGCGCCGCCGCCCTCGTCCGGCTCCCGGACGGGAGCGAGCTGCGCTCGCACGGCTACGCCAGCCGCCACCCCAGTGACGGCAATCAGCCCAGGGTGGGCGAGGAGCTCGCGGCGGCGCGCGCGCTCAACGATCTGAAGGAACAGTTGCTCACCAAGGCGCACGACGAGATCGACGCGGCGTCGGGACGCACGTCGTACCCGATCACGGGTTGATCCCGCCCGGGCGGTGCTACCGGCCGACCCAGCCGGTCAGCGCCGCCCAGCTCGCGGGGGCGAGGTTCAGCACGGGCCCGTCGGTGACCTTGGAGTCCCGGACGTGGACGGCGGCGGGGGAGGTGGCGACCTCGACGCAGGCGCCGCCTTCACTTCCGCTGTAGGAGGACTTCCTCCAGGCAATGGCCACTTCGAGGCACTGTCCGCCGTCGCTGCCGCTGTAGCTGGACTTGGACCACTTCAGTGTGGTGCTCATGGCTCTCCTAGCAGGCGCTCCAACAGGCCCTGGGTCTGCTCTGTGTTGAGGGCCTGTGTTCGCAGCATCGCATACTTGCGAGCCAGGATGCTGACCTCGCCTGGGTCCGAGATCAGCCGACTGCCACGCTGGCCCTCGGAGTAGGCGAAGTGCTGGTGATCGGGGGTCTCTAGGAGAATGAAGGGGCCGTCGAGGGCTGCGTGGGTGCCCTGTTCAAGGGGCATCACTTGGATGGAGACGTCCGGAAGTTCCGCGCAGGCGATCAAGTGCCGCAGCTGCTCCTCATGCGTCTCCGGGCCGCCGATACGGTGGACGACCACCGGTTCCCAGATGATGAAGCTCAGGGTCGGCGGTGTCTTGCGGTGCAGTATCTCCTGGCGCGCCACGCGGTCGGCTGTGAGCGCCTCGATCTCCTCCTCCTGATAGGCGGGCACGCGGCACTTGAACACGGCCCGGGCGTACGCCTCCGTCTGGAGCAGGCCTGGTACGACTTGGTTGTCGTACCAGGAGAGGGTGACCGCCGTGTACTCGCGGTCCATGTACTCCTCGGCCCACGGGGGCGTCGTGTCGAAGGCCGGCATCTCATTGGCCGCGATGATCAGCGTGCCTGGCAGGCCCAGGTGCATGTCCATCAGTTCGGCAACGTGCGGCATGAGGGCGCGGCGGCCCTGCTCGATGGAGGCGATGGTCTCCTCGTCCACCGTGATCAGTGCGGCGAGTTCCTTCTGGGTCAGGCCCTTGGCGGCCCTGGCGGCGGCTACCTGGCGGCCGACCATCTTCATGGTCGTCGCGTTGGGGCGCGGGCGCTTCTTGGGTGGCATGGCGATGGACTCCCCACCTGGGCACGTGGATTACCCCGGGCCGACCCGTACTCATGAAGGAGTACGGGTTGGCGCAGGGTCACAGGCTAGTCACGCCGCGCCACCATCGTCCCGTGAACCTAAATACTCAACCCGGCCTGATGCGCGAGCGGTTGTTTCCCCGGGCCTTCCAGACCGTCGCCACCGCGCGGGCCTTCACCCGCGAGACCCTCGCCGCCTGGGACATCCCCGCCCGGCGGGACGACGTCGTGCTCTGCGTCAGCGAGCTGGCCACCAACGCCCTGCGGTACGGGGTCCCGCGCGGGCGCTCGTACCGGCTGCGGCTGCTGAACTTCGGCTGCTGCGTGCGCGTCGAGGTGCACGACAGCGGGCCCGGGCTCTCCCGGATCGAGGGCGGGCCGCCCGGGCGCGGGCTGCTGCTCGTGGCCGGGGTCGCGGACGCCTGGGGGGTCCTGCCCCGGCGGCCCGGAAAGGTGGTGTGGGCGGAATTCAGCCCGGGCGGCTGCTAGCTTCGGCTGAGCGGAGGATCGGACCGGAGGGGGATCAATGGCGCGTCCGTGGCGGTGGGTTGTGGTGGTCGCGGCCACCGGGGCAGGGTTCCTGATCGCCTTCCGGCTCGGGCTGTGGGACCCCTTCGGCTGGTTCCCCGAGAAGGACTCCGACCGGGCCTCCGTCGCCGCCGGATTCGGGGGGGCCATGGCCGCCGTCATCGCGCTGGTCGGCGGCTGGTGGGCCGGGAGCGGCGCCGAGGGCGGCGGGAACTCCGTACGGCAGCGCGCCCGTGCCTCCGGCACCTCGCAGATCACCCAGGACGGCGGGCTCCCGGCCCCCGGCCGGGTCGACCAGCGGGCCCGCGCCGACGGGGACGCCCGGGTCCAGCAGCGCGGCGGCGGTGAGGCACCCGGCGAGCCGTCCCCGTGACGGCCGGACAGTGGGCGCGGGCCGAGGGGAACGCCCGGATCACCCAGGTCGCCGGTGACCACGTCACCTACGCCCCCGGGGCCGGGCCCGCACCGGGGGCCGGGCTCGGACTGCCCGAGGCGCCCGCCGTGCTCGTCGGGCGGGACGGGCCGGCCGGGGAGCTGACGGCCCTCCTCTCCGAGGGCGGCCCCACGGTCGCCGTCGTGGCGGGCCTGGCGGGCGTCGGCAAGAGCGCGCTCGCCGTGGCGACGGCGCACCGGGCCGTGGAGCTCGGCTGGTTCGGGGACCGCGTCTTCTTCCTGCGCCTGCGCGGGTACGCCCCCGGCGGCGGGGTGAGCGGGCCCGAGGCGGTGCGGGAGATGCTGCGCCGGCTCGGGATCCGGGACACGGACATGCCGGAGTCCCAGGACGGCCGGGCGGCGCTGTACCAGGCGAGGCTGGCGGAGTTCGCCCGGGCGGGGCAGCGGGTGCTGATCGTCGCCGACGACGCGGGCGAGGTGGGTCAGGTACGGGACCTCGTACCGGCCGGGACCGCGCACCGGCTGCTGGTGACCTCCCGGCACCGGCTCGGCCACCGGGACTTCACCGCCCGCGTGGTCCCGCTCGACGAGCTGGCGCCGGACGCGGCCGTCGAGCTACTCGCCGGGGCGGTGCTGCGCACCTGGCCGCAGGACCCCCGCCCGGCGGCGGAGGCGGACGCCCTCCGCGAGGTCGCGGAGCGGTGCGGGCGGCTGCCGCTGGCCCTGACGGTGGCGGGGGCGCTGCTGGCGGGCGATCCGGGGCTCTCCGTAGCGGAGCTGGCGGGGCAACTGGCCGACGCGCGGACCCGGCTGGCGAAGCTGGACTCGGAGCTGGACGACGGGGTCCGGGCGGCCTTCGACCTCTCGTACGGGCGCCTCCCGGCGGAACATGCCCGCGTCTTCCGGCTGCTGACGGTGAACCCGGGCCCGGACTGCGCCACGGTGTACGCATCGCTGCTGACCGGGGTCCCGCCGGCCGGCCTGCGCCCGACGCTGGCCGCGCTCGTACGGGCCTCCCTGCTGGCGGAGGAGCCGGTCGGCTCGGGGCGCTGGCGGATGCACGACCTGGTACGGCTGTACGCGCGGGAGCGGGGGGAGGAGCGCGCGGCGGAGGACGGGCGGCAGGAGGCGGTCGACGCGCTGCTGGGCAGTCTGGCCCTGGACACCAGGAAAGCGACGGGGGCCCTGGGCGTGAACGGCGCCCCGGTAGCCCCGGGGCCGGGGCTTCCGTCGGTGGCGCAGGCGCTGGACTGGCTCAACGCGGAACGGGACCTGCTCGTCGCCGCCGTGGGCCTCGCGGGGGACGCGGGGCGGCCGGAACTCGCCGGGGCACTCGGCAAGCGACTGCTCCCGTACCTCCAGATCTACCGGTACGGGCAGGACGCGGTGCTGGTGGGGAAGAGGATGCTCGCGGCCGTGGACCCGGCGGACCCCGAGGAGCGCGGTGCGCGCCTGTACGACCTCGGCCTCGCGTACGTCGGCGCCGGCCGGTCCGACGAGGCGATGCCGTTGCTGACCCAGGCGCTGGAGCTGTTCCGGGAGAACTCCCTGAGGATGGGGGAGGGCAAGGCCCTGAACACGTTGGGCAGCGTCCACATGGCTGCGAACCGGTGGGCGGAGGCGGAGCGGACCCTCAAGGCGGCGCTGCACATCTTCCGGGAGCAGGGCCTGCGCCACGCGGAGGCCACCGCGATGGCCAGCCTGGGGGAGGTCTACGCGCAGCTGGGGCAGCTGGACGATGCCATCGCGCTGTACCGGCAGGTGGCCTCGGACATGGGTGCCCGAAGGGACCACCATCGCGAGGCGTCCGCGCTGGATTCCCTCGCGGACGCGCTCTGGAAGGCCGGACAGCACGAGGAGTCCCTGGCAGCGAGGGAACGGGCCCTTGCCACGCAGCGGGAGTTCGGCAACCGGAAGCAGGAGGCGGGCACCCTGAGCCGGCTCGCCGACTCGTTGCTGGAGCTGGGCCGGGATCAGCAGGCCCGGAGCTGCTACGAGGAGGCACTCGCCATCTTCACGGCGGAGGGCGACCTGCTCGGGCAGGGAGTGAACCTTGACGGCCTCGGGCGGCTGCACCTCGCTGCGGGCCAGTTCGAACATGCCCTGGAGGCACAGGAGAGGGCCTGCGCCCTCCTGGCGGAGTCGGGGGACCCGGAGCACGGGGTCGACGCCGTCAACGCGCTGGCGCTGACGCTGTACACCCTGGACCGCCATGCGGAAGCCGCCGAGGCCCTGGAGCGGGCGGCGGAGCTCTACGCGGTGCTCGATAACGCAGAGCGGGCGGAGGCGGCGCGGGCGGCGGCCGCCGAGCTGCGGGGACAGAACGCCCGCCGCCGCTGGTGGCGGCGCCGGTGATCCGGCAGCCGGAACCCCTGACTGGACGGAAATCCAGCGCACGCCGTTCGAGGGCGCCGGCAAGCCGGAGCCGCTCAAGGAAAACCTGTCCGGGTGGTGGTCCCGGCGGATCACCGACAAGCACCGGCTGGTGTACCGCGTGAGGGACGGGGCCGTCGAGGTCGCGCAGGCCCGCTACCACTACTGACGCCGCTCGCGCAGGCCCGCTGAGGCACGCGCGCCGCCCCCGGGCGAGGAGGGCGGCGCGTTGCCCACAGGCTGGGGGCGGGGGTCAGGCCGGATCCTCCGGGGCCGTCGCCGTGATGATGGAGAACGCGCCGCCTTGGGGGTCGGCGAGGACGGCCATACGGCCCGCCACCATGTCGAAGGCCGGGGCGAGGACGGTGGCGCCGGCGCGGACGGCGGCGGCCTGGACGTCGTCCACGCTGTCCACGTGGAAGTACGGCTGCCAGTGCGGCGGCACGCCCGGCGGCAGCTTGCTCATGTCCATCATCCCGCCCACCGCACGGCCGCCGGCCTTGAACTCGACGTACCCGTCGGAGCCGGGCTCCCCGGACACGGCCGTGGTGACCGGCAGGATGGCGGAGTAGAAGGCGGCGGCGCCCTTGAGGTCGCTGGTGGTGAGCTCGTTCCAGATCAGCGCGCCGTGCTCGTTGACGATGCCCGCGCCGTCGAAGGTGCCCGGCTCCCACAGGCCGAAGACGGCGCCGGCGGGGTCGGCGACCACGGCCATCCGCCCGAGGTCCATGACGTCCACCGGCCCCATCATGACCGTGCCGCCCGCGTCGGTGACGGACTTGAGGGTGGAGTCGATGGAGTCCGTGGACAGGTACGTGGTCCACACCGTGGGCGGCAGCGGGTCGGGGACCGTGCCGTCCGGGTTCATCGCCCTCATGATCCCGGCGACCGGTTTGCCCTTGAGGGTGCAGACGGAGTAGCCGCCCTGCTCGGCCGGGCCGACCTCGCCCTGCCAGCCGAAGAGGTCGCAGTAGAAGTCGAGGGCCGCCTGCTGGTCGGGGACCATCAGGTCGATCCAGCAGGGGGTGCCGGGCTTGTAGGGGCCGTTCATGTCGGGCACGGATGCCTCCGTCGGGGCGCTGGGAAGGACGGGCCTTCCCCTACCCAGCCCCGGCCCGGCCGGAATCGGCCCGTACGGGTGACGAGGTGCTCGCGGGCCTGGACGCGGGACGGCGGCGCGAATGATCGTGATCGACGCGAGCGCGGTCGTCATGCTGGTCGCCGACGCGGGACCGGTCGGGGAGGCGCTGCGCGAGCGGGTCCTCGGCGAACGCCTGGCGGCCCCGCACCTGCTCGACGTGGAGGTCGCTCACGCCCTGCTGGGCCGTCACAGGGGCGGCAAGCTCACGGACGGCCAGCTGGACGCCGCCTGGGACGACTTCGCGGCGCTGCCGGTCCGCAGGACGGAACACGCGCCGGTCCTGCCCCGGGTGCGGGAGCTGTACGCGAACCTCTCCGCGTCCGACGCGACGTACGTCGCCCTCGCGGAGGGGCTCCAAGTCCCGCTGGTCACCTGCGACGCGCGGATCGCCCGCTCGGGCAGCCCCCACTGCAAGATCGAGGTCTTCGGCCCGGCGTAGCACACGGCCCCCGCTCTCCGGGGCGGGAGAGCGGGGGCCGCCGTCGTGCCGGTCGGTCCGGGAGGCGTCAGAGCTTCTCGGGGGTGCGGATGCCGAGGAGGGACATGCCCTTCGACAGGGTCCGGGCGGTCAGGTCGCACAGGAACAGGCGGTTCTCGACCTGCTCCGGGTTGTCCGCCTTGAGCACCGGGCACTCCGCGTAGAACGTCGTGTACAGCGAGGCCAGCTGGTAAAGGTACGCGGCCAGCTTGTGCGGGGCGTACTCGGCCGCGGCCTCCGCGATCAGCGTGCCGAAGCCGTCCAGGTGCAGGCCCAGCGCGCGCTCCGAGGCCGTCAGCTCCAGCTCGGGGTGGGCGGCCGGGCGGGCCTCGCCGGCCTTGCGCAGGATCGACTGGATGCGCGCGTACGCGTACTGGAGGTACACGGACGTGTCACCGGTCAGCGAGACCATCTGGTCCAGGTCGAACTTGTAGTCGCGCGCCGCCGAGGTGGAGAGGTCCGCGTACTTCACCGCGCCGATGCCCACCTGGGCGCCGCGCTCGGCGATCTCCTCCTCCGTGAGGTCCTGGGCCTTCTCCCGCACGACGGCCGCCGCCCGCTCGACGGCCTCGTCCAGCAGGTCCACCAGACGGACCGTCTCGCCCTCGCGGGTCTTGAACGGCTTGCCGTCCTTGCCGAGGACCGTGCCGAAGGCCAGCTGCACGGCCTTGACGTCGTCGCCCAGCCAGCCGGCCCGGCGGGCCGTCTCGAAGACCATCTTGAAGTGCAGCGACTGCCGCGCGTCCACCACGTAGATCAGGGTCGTCGCGGACAGGCCGGCGACGCGGTCGCGGATCGCGGAGAGGTCGGTGGCGGCGTAGCCGAAGCCGCCGTCGGACTTCTGGACGATCAGCGGGGTCGGGTTGCCGTCGGGGCCCTTGACGTCGTCGAAGAACACGCACAGCGCGCCGTTGGAGCGGACGGCGACGCCTGACTCCTCCAGCAGCTTGCAGGTCTCGACCAGCATGTCGTTGTAGCCGGACTCGCCGACGACGTCGGCGTCCTGGATGTCCATGTCCAGCTTGTCGAAGACGGAGTAGAAGTAGATCTTCGACTCGTCCACGAACCGCTGCCACAGCGCCAGGGTCTCGGGGTCGCCCGCCTGGAGGTCGACCACCCGGGCCCGGGCGCGCGTCTTGAACTCCTCGTCGGAGTCGAAGAGGGCGCGCGAGGCCTTGTACAGGCGGTTGAGGTTGGACATGGCCTCCTCGCCGGAGACCTCCTCGTCCGACTTGTGGTCCAGCTCGTGCGGGTGCTCCAGCAGGTACTGGATCAGCATGCCGAACTGGGTGCCCCAGTCGCCGATGTGGTGGCGGCGGATCACCTTCTCGCCGGTGAACTCCAGGATCTCGACCATCGCGGCGCCGATCACGGCGGACCGCAGGTGGCCGACGTGCATCTCCTTGGCCACGTTCGGCTGCGCGTAGTCGATCACCGTGGTGCCGGCGGACGCGTTGAGCGGCACGCCGAGCCGGTCGTCGGCCGCGCGGGCGGCCAGCGTCCGGATGATCGCCTCGTCGGAGACCGTGATGTTGAGGAAGCCGGGGCCGGACACCTCGACGTCCTTGATCACGCCGCCCTTGTCCAGGCCTTCGAGGACGGTGGCGGCGAGGTCACGCGGGTTGGCCTTGGCCTTCTTCGCGAGCGCCAGGATGCCGTTGGCCTGGAAGTCGGCCCGGTCGCTTCGTCGCAGCAGCGGGTCGGCGGCACCGGCCTCCGGCAGGGCGGAGGCGAGGGCGTCCGAGACGCGCTGTTCGACGGAGGAAGCGAGGGAAGGGACCGAGGCCATGAGCTGCCGTTCCTGTGAGGTTGCGCGTGCGCGTGCGCTTGGGTGTTCCGACAAGCCCCGAGTATCCCACGTGGCGGGTGCCCGCTCCCCGGGATATCGCCGTGCGTACCGAGGCGTGGAAGCAACCCCGGAGCGGGGTGTTCCGTCTGGGAGAATGGCCGAAGCCAGCATTCGAGATAGAAGGACGTGTCGTGGCTCAGAGCGCTCAGAGCAGCACAGAGACCGACTGGGTCTCCCGTTTCGCGGACGAGGTCATCGCCGAGGCGGAGCGCCGAGCCCCGGGCAAAGCGATCGTCGTCGCGTCCGGACTCTCCCCGTCCGGGCCGATCCACCTGGGCAACCTGCGCGAGGTCATGACCCCCCACCTGGTCGCGGACGAGATCCGCCGCCGGGGTCACGAGGTCCGCCACCTCATCTCCTGGGACGACTACGACCGCTACCGCAAGGTCCCCAAGGGCATCCCCGGTGTCAGCGAGGAGTCCCACGCCCAGCACATCGGCCGCCCGCTGACCGCCGTGCCCGCGCCCGAGGGCTCCCCGTACCCGAACTGGGCCGAGCACTTCAAGGCCGCGATGGTCGCCTCCCTGGCCGAGCTGGGCGTCGAGTACGACCCGATCAGCCAGACCGAGCAGTACACCTCCGGCGCCTACCGCGAGCAGGTGCTGTTCGCGATGAAGCACCGCGGCGACATCGACGCCGTCCTCGCCCAGTACCGCACCAAGCAGAAGCCGGGCAAGAAGCCCCAGCAGAAGCAGGTCGACGAGGCCGAGCTGGAGGCCGCCGAGGGCTCCGGCGCGGCCGCCGAGGACGACGGCAGCGCCGAGGGCGCGGAGTACTTCCCGTACAAGCCGTACTGCGGCGCGTGCAACAAGGACTTCACCAAGGTCACGGCGTACGACGACGAGACCACCGAGCTGACGTACGTCTGCACCGAGGACGAGTTCACCGAGACCGTCAAGCTGTCCGAGTTCAACCGCGGCAAGCTGGTCTGGAAGGTCGACTGGCCGATGCGCTGGGCGTACGAGGGCGTCGTCTTCGAGCCCTCCGGCGTCGACCACTCCTCGCCCGGCTCCTCCTTCCAGGTCGGCGGGCAGATCGTCGGCCTGTTCGGCGGCGAGCAGCCCATCGGCCCGATGTACGCCTTCGTCGGCATCTCCGGCATGGCGAAGATGTCGTCCAGCAAGGGCGGGGTCCCCACCCCGGCCGACGCGCTGAAGATCATGGAGCCGCAGCTGCTGCGCTGGCTGTACGCGCGCCGCCGCCCGAACCAGTCCTTCAAGATCGCCTTCGACCAGGAGATCCAGCGCCTGTACGACGAGTGGGACAAGCTGGAGGCCAAGGTCGCCGACGGCAGTGTGCTGCCGGCCGACGCCGCCGCCCACTCCCGTGCGGTGCGCGTCGCCTCGCACGAGCTGCCCCGCACCCCGCGTCCGATGCCGTACCGCACCCTCGCGTCGGTCGTCGACATCACCGCCGGGCACGACGAGCAGACGCTGCGGATCCTCTCCGACCTGGACCCGTCGCAGCCGCTGACCTCCCTCGACGAGGTACGGCCGCGCCTGGACCGCGCCGAGAACTGGATCACCACCCAGGTCCCGGCCGACCAGCGCACCCTGGTCCGCGAGGACGCCGACACCGAGCTGCTGTCCTCCCTGGACGAGGCCGGGCGCGAGTCCCTGCGGCTGCTGCTGGACGGCCTCGACTCGCACTGGTCGCTGGACGGGCTCACCACCCTCGTCTACGGCGTGCCGAAGGTCATGGCCGGGCTGGAGCCGGACGCCAAGCCGACGCCGGAGCTGAAGGTCGCCCAGCGCGAGTTCTTCGCCTTGCTGTACCGCCTGCTCGTGACCCGGGAGACCGGTCCGCGCCTGCCCACGCTGCTGCTGGCGGTCGGGGCGGAGCGGGTGCGCAAGCTGCTCGCGGTCTGACGCGGGGCGGCACCACGCCCGTACGGGAAGGGCCCGTACCCCTGGTTCGCCGGGGGTACGGGCCCTTCCTCGTGGTCGGTCGCTCCGCTTCAGGAGATGTGCTCGTCCATGAGGTCCCGCTGGTAGCGCTCCTTGAGGGCGGGGATCAGCCGCTTGAGCGTGGCCGCGCTGGGCGGGTCGGCGATCCCGAGGCGCTCGGAGAGGCGTTCCTCCAGCTGCGCGGCGCTCGGGACCTGGGCGTACTCGTCGATGTACCCCCGGAAGACCTCGTAGGCGGCCTCCCGGAACTTCTCCTCGTCGGCGTCGGCGGCCGTGTCCGCCGGCCGGGGCTGCTCCTCGGGGCCGGCCGGAGCCATGACCGGGGTCGGCTCCAGGCCCTCGACGTACTGGGGGTCGTAGCCGCCCTCGTACGACGCCTGCGGCGCGAGCGGCGCCGCGAACCAGGCGCTGTCGTGCGCGGCGGGCATGGCCGTCGGCTCCACCGCGAAGGGGGCGGGCGCCGGGGCGGGGACGGGGGGCTGGGGCTGCCGGGGCTGAGGGGGCCGCGGCCGCGGGTCCTGGGGTTGCGGCACGGCGTGCCGGTCACCGGCGATCTCGGCGTCACCGGCGATCTCGGCGGTCCCGCCGTCACCGGTAGCACCCGCCCCGGCCGGTACGAGCGGCTCCGCCGACGCGGCCGGCAGGGCGGGAGCGGCCGGGGCACCGGCCTGGACGGCGGCCGGTGCGGCCGTGGCCGGGGCCGCCGGGGGCAGCAGTACCGGTTCGATGCCCGCCGCCGCCAGCCCTTCGGGGGCCGTCTGCGACAGCGGCACGCCGATCCTGGCCAGCCGCAGCGGCATCAGCGCCTCCACGGGCGCCTTGCGCCGCCACGCCCGCCCGTACCGCGCCTGGAGCCGCGCCTGGTAGATCAGCCGGTCCTGCTCCATGGAAACGGCCTGCTCGTAGGAGCGCAGCTCCCACAGCTTCATCCGCCGCCACAGCTTGAAGGTGGGCACGGGGGAGAGGAGCCAGCGGGTGATCCGCACCCCCTCCATGTGCCGGTCCGCGGTGATGTCCGCGATCCGGCCCACGGCGTGCCGGGCCGCCTCCACGGTGACCACGAACAGCACCGGGATCACGGCGTGCATGCCGACGCCCAGCGGGTCCGGCCAGGCCGCCGCGCCGTTGAACGCGATCGTCGCCGCCGTCAGCAGCCACGCCGTCTGGCGCAGCAGGGGGAACGGGATGCGGATCCACGTCAGCAGCAGGTCCAGCGCCAGCAGCACGCAGATGCCCGCGTCGATGCCGATCGGGAACACCAGCGAGAAACTGCCGAAGCCTTTCTTCAGGGCCAGCGCGCGCACCGCGGAGTACGAGCCGGCGAAACCGATCCCCGCGATGACCACGGCTCCGGCGACCACGACACCGATGAGTATCCGGTGCGTACGAGTCAGCTGCATCGCGGCCACCCGTGATCCCCTCCCCTTGTCGAGCTACGGCAGGCACAGCGTACGGGTGACTGCGCGTCACCCGTGCCGTAGGGCCCCTCCTGTCGGCGGGGTTACTGGCCAGACGCGGCAGACGCCGAAGCGGAAGGCGAAGCGGAACCGGCCGGCGCGTCCGACGGGGCGGCGCCTGCGTCCTTGTTGGCTGACTCGACCGAGGCCACCGTCTCCTTGGCCGCGGCGATCGCGTCCTGGAGCAGCTTGCCCTGGTCGGGGGCGCCGGCGCCCTCGTAGGCGGCACCGTTGTAGTCGAGGGTGATCACGACGTTCTGGGTGCGGACGATGACCGAGTTGTTGGCGAAGTCGACGTCCTTCTTGACGCCGTAGACCACGGAGGTGGCCTGGTCGCCGATCCCGCCGGCCTGCTCGGCCTTGACGTCGTGCGCGCCCTCGGTTGTCTTCGCCAGCTCGATCTGCTTGTTGTACTGGTCCTCCGCGCGCTTGTTGCCGCCGCCGAGCGAGGCGTGCGAGTCGTAGCGGACCAGGGAAACGGAGAGCCAGCGGTACTGCGAGCCCTTCGCGCCGTCCGTCTTGAGACCGTTCCAGGAGCAGCTGGCGCGGTTGGACAGGTCGTTCGACTTGGCCGCCGTACCGTTCTTGTCCTTCGCCTCGGGGACGAGCGAGTCGATGCTCTTGCCGGTCAGCGCCTTGCAGGGGTCCGGGAGCTTCGCGTAGGCCACCTTCTCCAGCGCGGCCGAGGGCTTGGCGCTCGGCTTGGCGGACGCGGAGGAATCGGACTTCTTGCCGGAGTCCTTGCCACCCGAGGACTTGCCCGAGTCGGACGAGCAGCCGGCGACGGTGAGGATGACCGGGACGGCTGCGCAGGCGAGAACGCGGGTGAGGCGCGAGGCTGATCGGTGCATGGTTCCTTCAGACGTTGGGGTCTTCTGCGGGGCGCGTTACGGGCGCGGGACCTGAGCAACGGTAGCCCGAGCGGGCGCCCGCCTGCTGTGCGCGCCGTCACGCGGGGCGTGCGCGCCCCCTGGGGGCGGCGCCGTCACTCGCTGAAACGCTCGGCCAGGGCCTGCGCCAACTGGCGCGTCCGGTCCTGCGTTTCCGTACTCGGGGGTACCGATCCCGGTCCGGAAGGCTGGACGCTGTACTCGACGGTGACGAGGACGTTCGAGGTGCGGAACACGATCCGTACCGTCCGCGCCTGTGCGGCGGTGGCGCCGGCCGCGCTGAGCTTGTCGTCGAGGAACGCCTCGGTGCCGAGCCCCTCCAGGACGCGCGAGCCGAGCTCGGGCGGGGCGCTCGGGGAGGGCGGGGCGGACGGGGAGGGCGACGAAGCGGAACCCGGAGCGGAGGCTGCCGGGGAGGGGGCGGCGCTGCCACCCGGGGGGCTCACGGGGGGCGCACCGGGAGCCGTACTCGTACTCGTACCGTTACCGGCGCCCGGGGCGGGGCTGCCCGTCGGCCCCGGGAAGGGCAGCTTCGCGTCGGTCAGCCGGCGCACGTACACCTGGCGGGCCTTGTCGTCGTCGCTGGTGGTGGCGCGGTCGTACGAGACGACGCGCTCGAAGGTGACCGACAGCAGCAGGTTCCCCTCGGGGCTCTGCGCGTTCCAGCGGCAGCCCACGTGCCGGTCGCCGTCGTAGGAGGGGTCGGCGGTCCCGGCGTAGAGCCGGTCGCGCTGTTCGGTGGTGAGCGAGTCGGCGGCCGGGAGCATGGCCCGGAGCCGCTTGGGATCGGCGGCCTTGCAGGGCTGCGGCAGGCTCCGGTATTTGCCGGGCTGCGCGGGCGTGGCGGTGTTCCCGCCGCCCTTCTGGTCGCTGGTCCCGATGCCGCTGCCGTCGGTGCACCCGGTGAGCCCGGTCGCGCCGGCCACGAGCGCGGTCAGCATCGCGACGCCCGGCAGGACTCGGCGGCGTACCGGCATCCGGTGTGCCGGCATTCGGTCCACGTCCACTGGCTCCCCTGGCTCCCTCGGGAAAATCCGTTGCCGCGACTTGGGCACGGATGGACACAATGTCTATCGCACACGCACGTGCCGGCGCCGGTTCCCTGTCTGCTTTGGGGTGATGAGCGCGGCTTTTCGCGTATTCATACTTTTCTGAGGATTTCAGGGGATCGTTGTCTTATGTCGTACGTAGAGGTATCCGGGGCGAACGTCCCGATCCGGATGTGGACGGACCCGGCGTCCGTCGAGGACAGCGCGATGCGGCAGCTCCAGAACACGGCGGGGCTGCCCTGGATCAAGGGCCTGGCCGTGATGCCGGACGTCCACTACGGCAAGGGCGCCACGGTCGGCTCGGTGATCGCGATGAAGGACGCGGTCTGCCCGGCGGCGGTCGGCGTCGACATCGGCTGCGGCATGTCGGCGGTCAAGACCTCGCTGACGGCGAACGACCTCCCGGGCGACCTGTCGAAGCTGCGCTCGCGCATCGAGCAGGCGATTCCGGTGGGCGCGGGGATGCACCGGGATCCGGTGGATCCGGGGCGGCTGTACGGGTTCCCGGGGACGGGGTACTCCGACCTGTGGGAGCGCTTCGACTACCTCGCGGACGCGGTCAAATTCCGTCACGACCGCGCCATGAAGCAAATAGGAACGCTCGGATCCGGTAATCACTTCATCGAATTCTGTCTGGACGAGTCGGGTGCGGTCTGGTTGATGCTGCACTCCGGCTCCCGCGGCATCGGCAACGAGCTCGCCGCGCACCACATCGGCGTGGCCCGGGACCTCGCGCACAACCAGAACCTGGTCGACCGGGACCTCGCGGTGTTCCTCGCCGGGACCCCCGAGATGGACGCGTACCGCCGTGACCTCTTCTGGGCGCAGGAGTACGCGAAGTACAACCGCGCGGCGATGATGAGCCTCTTCAAGGAGGTCGTCCGCAGGGAGTTCCGGAAGGCGAAGGTCTCCTTCGACCGGGAGATCAGCTGCCACCACAACTACGTGGCGGAGGAGCGGTACGACGGCATGGACCTGCTGGTCACCCGGAAGGGCGCGATCCGCGCCGGCAGCGGCGACTACGGGATCATCCCGGGCTCGATGGGCACGGGGTCGTACATCGTGAAGGGGCTCGGCAACGAGAAGTCCTTCAACTCCGCCTCGCACGGTGCCGGGCGGAAGATGAGCCGGACGGCGGCGAAGAAGCGGTTCTCCGCGAGGGACCTGGCGGAGCAGACGCGGGGCGTGGAGTGCCGCAAGGACTCGGGGGTGGTGGACGAGATCCCCGGGGCCTACAAGTCGATCGAGCAGGTCATCGACCAGCAGACGGACCTGGTGCAGGTCGTGGCGAAGCTGAAGCAGGTCATCTGCGTGAAGGGCTGAGGGCGGGCGCAGGGCGTCCCCGTGCGCGTGCCGGTCCGGCGGCCCGCCGACCCGACGGCCCGGCGAACGCACGGTGCCGTGCCCGGATCGCTCCGGGCACGGCACGTGCGTTCGGTCCGCGGCGGGACCGGCCGGGGTGCTAGCCGGTCTTCGTGAGGCCCTTGTCGAAGTCCGGCCCGACGTGGCTCGGCTTCAGCGGGGTCTTCCGGTTGAGCGGCGGCAGCGGCGCTCCCGGCTGGGGGTTCGCCGGGGTCCAGACGACCGGAGAGGGGCAGCTGAGCGTGTCCGGCTCGCCGCGGTTCACCGCGCATTCGGTTTCGAAGACGGTTCCGGCCGTGGTGAGCACCTCGACGATGACGCGGTTGGCGGTCTCCGCGATCGTCACGCCACAGGGGTTGGCCGGGAAGGTCGGGGACCCCGCGGTGAGGTTGTACCAGGTGTAGGCGGGGCCCGTGCCGGGGACGGTCGGGTTCTCCGCGTTGAAGTCGTACACCCCGGCCCAGACGGTGCCGTTGGGGGCCAGTACGGCCTTGTACTTGACCTCTTCCTCGTCCCACGAGGTCGAGATGTCGACGCACGGTCCGGCCGGTCCGGGCGGCCCGGGTACGCCGGGCTGGCCCGGGAGGCCGTCGCGGCCGTCGCGGCCGTCACGTCCGGGAGGTCCGGGCGGGCCGGGCCTCCCTTCGCACTTGTCCTTGCCGGGGCTGGCCGCGGCGCCCTTGACGTCCGAGTCGTCGTAGTCCTCGTCGTCCGCGCACTTGTCGCCGGCCTGCGCCGCGGCCACCGTCGCCGTCCGGGGCGCTTCGGTGTCCGCCTGTGCGGGGGTGGAGAGGCCGAGCATCGCGATGGCCATCGTGGCCACCGCGCCGCCGGCGAGCCACTTGCTCTGCCGCGGCAGCGGGCCCATGCGGGACGGTGTCCTTGTCTCAGGACTCATGTGTGGTGCTCCTCGTGGGAACCGGGGGGTCTGAACCTTGAGGCGTGAGCGGCCTCGACCGGCATCCTTCGGGCGCCGCGCACCGTACGACGGGAGGCACGCGCTCTGATCATCACATCGGTGTCTCGTGCGGAGCCGATCGGCCGAACCTCGCGTCGGGCCCGGCCGGTCCGGGACGCGTTCGTGGGCCGCCGGACCGGACCCGGCGGCCCTCGTGCGTGCCGCGGAAGAGGGCGCGGCCCGGTATTCGGGGGGTTACGGCTCCCGGTGCACCTTCGTGTTCGAGGCCTGGGCGCGGGGGCGGACCACCAGCAGGTCGATGTTGACGTGGCTGGGGCGCGTCACCGCCCAGGTGATCGTGTCGGCGACGTCGTCGGCGGTGAGGGGCTCCGCGACGCCCTCGTAGACCTTCTCGGCCTTGGCGGCGTCGCCGCGGAAGCGGGTCTTCGCGAACTCCTCCGTCTTGACCATGCCGGGCGCGATCTCGATGACGCGGACCGGCCGGCCGACGATCTCCAGGCGGAGGGTCTCGGCGAGTACGCGGGCACCGTTCTTGGCCGCGACGTAACCCGCGCCGCCCTCGTAGGTCGCGTGGCCGGCGGTGGAGGAGAGCACGACGACCGTGCCGTCGCCGGAGGCCACGAGGGCGGGCAGCAGCGCCTGGGTGACGTTGAGCGTGCCGATGACGTTGACCTCGTACATCGTGCGCCAGTCGGCCGGGTCGCCGGTGGCGACGGGCTCGGCGCCGATGGCACCGCCGGCGTTGTTGACGAGCACGTCGCAGCGCTCCAGGGAGGCGGCGAAGGCGTCGACGGCGGGCCGGTCGGTGACGTCGAGGGCGTGCGCGGTGGCCCGGTGGCCGGCGTCGGTGATCTCGGCGGCGAGGGCCTCGACGCGGTCCTTGCGGCGGGCGGTGAGGACGACGTGGTAGCCGGCCGCGGCGAGCTGTCGGGCGGTGGCCGCGCCGATTCCGCTGCTCGCGCCGGTGACTACGGCGGTTCGGGTGGCCGGGCGCGTGCTCATGGGCGGGGCTCCTCGTGGGTCGCGGGGGTCGCGGGGGTCGCAGGGGTCGCGCGGTTCGCGGATAGCGGGGCCGCGGGGGACGTCGCCCGCCGGATCGGTCGTCCGTACGGGCGAACGCTCGCCAGCATAGGCCGGGTGGGTCAGCGGCGCGGCGCGTACATGATCACGGCCATCCCGGCGAGGCAGACGAGCGCGCCTGCCACGTCCCAGCGGTCGGGCCGGTAGCCGTCGGCGACCACGCCCCACAGCAGGGATCCGGCGACGAAGACCCCGCCGTAGGCGGCGAGGACGCGGGCGAAGTCGCCCTGGGGCTGGAGGGTCGCGACGAACCCGTACAGACCGAGGGCGATGACGCCGGCGCCGATCCAGGCCCAGCCCTTGTGTTCCCGGACGCCCTGCCAGACCAGCCAGGCGCCGCCGATCTCCAGGAGGGCGGCGAGGGCGAAGAGGACGACGGAGCGGGCGATCAGCATGCCGTGAAGCCTACGCAGCGGGCCGGGGCGCGGGCGACGGGCGAAGGGCGGGCCCCGCGGGGGCGAATGGCGGACGGCTCGCCCTCATTCGTGTGATGGTCCGATCGGCGGTTGGGTGGGGTGGCTACCGTCCGCGCGAGGAGGTGGTGGCGGTGCGCCGTGGTGCCGTACGCAGTGTGGTGGTGGCGGGCTTGCTGGTGCTGTACGGGGCCGGGCCCGCGGACGCCCGGTCGGACCCGGACGCGGAGGCCGACGTGGCCTACCACGGGCGGGTCCGGCTGGCGCACGGGCAGCTGAAGGTGTGGATGGTGCCGCGGAACGAGGGGCCGGGTGCGGTGCCGAACGCCACCGTGCGGGTGAGGCTCTCGGCGGACCTCGCCGACGCCCAGGAGCCGGCCGGGGGCTGCGCGCGGGTGGGCCGTCGCGAGGTCGCGTGTGAGACGGGCGCGCTGCCGCGGCACGGTCGGGGGCGGCACATCGTGCTGCTGCTGGGCCTGCGGGAGCGGCCGGCGGAGGTCGCGGTCCGGATCGACACCCTGTGGGACGGCGGCGCGGCCGACCGCGACCGCGCCAACAACGAGCACGTGGTGCTGGCGCTCGACACGGGCGACACGTACGCGTTCTGAGCCCCCGGCCCGTGAGGCCGGGGGCGCGGTCCGCCGAGCGGCGTCACGTCTTCGGGGCGCGGCTTCCCGGGAGGATCCAGCGGGCGACGGCCGAGGCGGTCTCGGCGTCGCCGGCCCGGGGGGCGCTCCAGGCGACGTAGCCGTCGGGGCGTACGAGGACGCGGGCGGCACGTCCCTCCGTGGCCCAGTGGTGGTGCGCGAGGCCGGCTCCGGGCGGGGTGGCCGCGTCCGGTGGGGTGATGAGGACGAAGCCGCCGGCGCGCAGGGCCTCGTACAGCCGCGTCCCGTCGGCGAGGGGGACGTCGGGGGCGCGCCGGCCGGCGGGGCCGGGACGGCGGGTGCCGGGCGGGGGCGGGTAGGCGATGCCGATGCCGGTGACCAGGCCGAGTACGCGGTCCCGGGCGGGGCCGACGCGGGCGAGGAGGCCGGCGCCGAGGCGGCGTGCGGTGCGCACGGCGGGGTTGCCGGTGATGACGGCCCGGACGAGGGTGCCGCTGATCCGCAGCACGAGGCGGCCGACGGGGTGGCGTTCGCGGTGGTAGCTGTCGAGGAGCGCTTCGGGGTCGGGGGCCCGGCCGTGGAGGACGGCGGCGAGCTTCCAGGAGAGGTTGGCGGCGTCCTGGAGCCCGGTGTTCATGCCGAGGCCGCCGGCGGGGGAGTGGACGTGGGCGGCGTCGCCGGCGAGGAAGACGCGGCCGACGCGGTAGTGGGGGACCTGGCGCTCGTCGCTGTGGAAGCGGGACATCCAGCGCGGGTCGTGCATGCCGTGGTCGCTGCCGAGGGCGGCGCGGGTGAGGTCGCGCAGTTCGCCGAGGTCCACGGGGTCGGTGTCGGCGGCCCGGGCGGCGGGGCTCCAGGCGATGGCGCGGTGGTAGCCGTCGCCGAAGGGGACGAGGAAGGCGAAGGCGTCGGCCGTGCCGTTGGCGGTGAGGGCGTCGGCGGGCGGGTCGTCGAGGCGGACGTCGGCCAGGACCATGGAGCGGACGACGGCCCGGCCGGGGAAGGGGAGGCCGAGGAGGCCGCGGACGGTGGAGCGGACGCCGTCGGCGCCGACGACGTGGCGCGCGTGGACGAGGCGCGGGGTGTCGCCGGGGCGGGTGGCGTCGCCGGGGCGGGTGGCGTCGGCCGTTCCGTTGGCCTGGGCCGTCCCGTTGGTGTCGTGGACTTCGAGGGTGACGGTGTCGTGGTCCTGACGGAGGCCGACGACCTGACAGTCGTATTGGATGTCCACCCCTGTGGACAACGCGCGGCGCTCCAGCAGTTTCTCTGTCTCATATTGAGGGGTGATGAGGACGAAGGGGTAGCGGGAACGCAGCTGTTGGAGGGGGAGGGCCATGCCACCGAAGGGACGCAGCAGGTCGATCCGCCGGCCGGTGGAGACGAGTTCGTCGGCGAGTCCGCGCGCGTCGAGCAGTTCGAGGGTGCGGGCGTGCACGGCGAAGGCGCGGGTGAGGTTGGCGGCCGTGCGGGGCCGTTTTTCGAGGAGGGTGACGGAGAGTCCGGTGGCGGCGAGGTCGCCGGCGAGCAGGAGCCCGGTGGGCCCGGCGCCGACGACGGCCACGTCGAAGAGGTCGGTGGTGGTGCCGGTGGTGTGGTCAGCGGCAGTCATGTCACGGCAGTCTGCCAGCCGGGGGCCGCCTCCGGCAGCGCTATACGGAGGCGCCGTTGCCGAATTCGGCCAGGGCGTCGCCGACGATCCGCTCCAGGCGGGAGTGGTGGGCGCCGCGCCAGTAGACGCGCTCGCAGTCGGCGCACTGCGCGAACACGTCGTACGAGCGCTGCGTGCCGTGCTCCAACCGGTCTCCCACGCTGTCCTTGTCCGCCTCGCGGAGGGGGCCGTTGCAGGCGGTGCAGCGGGTCCAGGGTGCGAGCTCGGGAGCGAACCGGCCGAGGATGTCGCGGAGTTGGTCGTCGGGGTTGTCGCTGTAGACGTACGCGCCGGCGAAGATCTCGCGGCGGCGCAGCAGGCCGCGGTCGCGGGAGAGCAGGACGCGCCGCTCGGCGGCGGAGCGGGCGGCGAGTGCGGGGTCGCCGATGTCCTCGTTCTCGTAGGCGGCGTCGACGCCGAGCAGGCGCAGGCGGCGGGCGAGGGTGCCGAGGTGGACGTCGAGGAGGAAACGCAGCGGGGCGCCGGGGATCCGCTGGGGCCGGTCCACGCCGAACACCTCGACCGACTCGCCGGCTTGGGGCACGTACGAGACGGGGACCTCCTTGCCGTCAACGAGCAGCCGGCCGACCTCGGTGAGCGGGACACCGGCGGATTCGACCACGTGTCCGATGCTGGAGGCGCCGTCGGTGGCGGTCGGTACGCGGTCCGCGCGCCGGCTGGGCGGGGCGAAGAGGCGCAGTTCGGGGGCGAGGGTGAGGTGGATACCGGGACCGTTCACGGTCCCAGCATGCCATTGGGGGATGCCGCGGCGCGGCCGAATTGGTGACGGCGGTCAGCTGGTGGCGGCCTGGTCGTAGGCCTCGCGGTGGGCGCTGACCTCGTCGAAGTGGTTTTCGGCCCACTGCTTGACGGAGGAGAGGAGGCAGCCGAGGCTGCCGCCGAGTTCGGTGAGGCGGTAGTCGACGCGGACGGGGACGGTCGCGGTGACGGTGCGGGTGACGATGCCGTCGCGCTCGAGGGAGCGGAGGGTCTGGGTCAGCATCTTCTGGCTGACGCCGGGGATCTTGCGGCCGAGTTCGCTGTAGCGCATGGAGCCCTGCTCGGCCTCGCCGAGGGCGCTGACGATGAGGCCGACCCACTTGTCGCTGATGCGGGCCAGGAGCTGTGTGGTGGGGCACTCCTTGACGAAGGCGTCATAGGCGACGCGGGCCTCTTCGCGGAGGGCGGCGGCGGTGCGGGTGGCCATGGTTGCCCACTTCCGGGTCGGGTACGCACTCCCGAGTACGTACTTACGAAAAGAGAGTACCTCTCCATAAGTTAGTGGTCATCGGAACGGCCGAACGGGCCGGACGAGACCGACGTGACCCACGGGGAGACAGTCATGAGCGAGCAGCGGAACCTGACCCAGACCCAGACCCAGACCCAGACGCAGACCCAGACGCAGGCCCAGACGCAGGCCCAGATGCAGGCCCAGGCCGAGGCCGGGACCCAGACCATGCGGGCCGTGGTGGTCAGCGCCTTCGGCGGGCCGGAGCGGGTGGAGCTGGCCGAGGTGGCGGTGCCGCGGCCGGCGGGGGGACAGGTCCGGATCCGGGTCCGCGCCGCCGGGCTGAACCCGGTCGACGGGGCCGTCCGCGCGGGCGTCTTCGGCGGGGCCGGACAGCGGCTCGGGCTGGGCTGGGACGTGGCGGGCGAGATCGACGAGGTAGGGCCCGGCGTGGACGGCTGGGCGCGGGGGCGCCGGGTGGTCGGGCTGCACTACGGTCCGGTGAAGCCGCTCGGCACGCACGCGGAGTACGTGGTGCTCGACGCCTCGGCGGTGGCGGCGGCCCCGGAGTCGGTGGACGACGCGGCCGCGGCGGCGCTGCCGCTGAGCGGGCTGACGGCCGCCCGCGCGGTGGACCTGCTGGGGCTCGCCCCGGGCGATTCGGTCCTGGTCACCGGTGCTGCCGGAGTGGTCGGCGGCCTCGCGGTGCAGCTCGCCGCGCGGGCCGGGCTGGTGGTGACGGCGCTGGCGGGCGCGGGGGACGAGGAGTTCGTACGCTCCCTGGGCGCGGCGGAGTTCGTGGCGCGCGGGTCGGCGCCGGCCGGGCCGGTGGACGGGGTCCTGGACACGGCGGTGATGGGCGCGGAGGCGCTGGGCTTCGTCCGCGACGGCGGTGCGTACGTCGGCCTGATCCCCGGCGCGGCGCCGGCCGCGGAGCGGGGGATCCGGGTGGAGGAGCAGGAGGTCGCCCCCGACGGCGCCCTGCTTGGCCGCCTCTCCGCCCTGGTCGACGCGGGCGCGCTGACGCTCCGCGTGGCGCAGACCTACCCCCTGGCGGAAGCCGCCAGGGCCCATACGGCCCTCGCCGCCCCGGGCACCCGCGGCCGCCTGATCCTGACCACCGCCTGAGCCCCGGCCCGCCCGCCCCGGCCCGGCCGCCGCAGCGCCCCGCCCGACGCGGCCCCGGGCCGTGCGGTCCGGCCCCGGGCGGGCCGTCAGGCCGGGGGGCGGAGGAGCCAGTGGCGGGTCAGGTCCATCATCTCGGCGTGGCTGCGGCCGCCGTGGTCGACGGCGATGAACCGGCCGCCGATCCGCAGCGAGAACACCATCAGGCAGCGCACCTCGACGTCGTCCGGGTCGGGGCAGAACGAGCCGAACAGGGCGCGCAGGTAGTCCATCCGCCGGTTGTCGACCCGGCGCAGCCGCGCCGCGACGGCCGGGTCGCGCCGGGCCCAGTCGCGGACGGCCAGGTCGACGGCCGTGCCCCGGACCGGGCCGTCGGCCGACTCCGCGACGAAGGTGAACAGCCGGTCCAGCCTGGCCCGCGCGTCACCGCCCCCGCTCTCGATGTGCTGGATCACCGCGTCCGCGACCTCGTGCTCCCAGGTGTCGAGCATCTCCTCCAGCAGCGCGTCCCGGTTGCGGAAGTACCCGTAGAAGCCGCCCTTGCTGACTCCGAGCGCCTGCGCGAGCGCCTCGATCCGTACGGCGTCCGGGCCGCCGGCGGCGAGGGCGCGCAGGCCTTCCTCGATCCACGTGCCGCGGGGTGTGCGGGCGGTGGCCATGGTGTGTCTCCCGTCACGTGGCGTTGATCTATACGGCCCCGTATAAACGGGCCTAGCCTCCATCTGTACGGCATCGTATAGATGGAGGGGCACACTCATGAAACTCCCCAGGACCGCCCATACCTCCCGCCCCTGGCGGATCCACGAGATCGCGGGCGACTTCCAGCTCGAGGACGTGTGGGCACTGCCGACACCGGGCGGCCCCGACGACCTGGCGAAGCTGGTCGCCCAGTTCGCGAGCGGCGGGAACGAGACCTCCGGCATCTCCTCCCCCCTCTACCGGGCCCTCTTCGCCATCCGCTGGAAGCTCGGGGCGCTGCTCGGCTGGGACGGGCCCGGCGACGGCGTCGGCGGGCGGGTGCGGTCGCTGCGCGAGCGGCTGCCGGCGGACCTCGCCGAGGGCCGGCGCGGGCCGGACCTGTCCACCCTCCCCTTCTCCTCCGTCTACCAGACGCACGACGAGTGGGTCGCCGAGATGGGCAACAAGACCGTGCACGGTCTGATGCACATCGGGTGGGTCCCGGACGGCCTCGGCGGCCACCGGGGTCAGATGGCCGTCCTGGTCAAGCCCAACGGCTTCTTCGGCGCCGCGTACATGGCCGCCATCAAGCCCTTCCGGTACACGGGGGTCTACCCGGCGATGATCAAGGCGATCGGCCGCAGGTGGCAGGAGGACGCCGCCGCGCGCGACGCGGCCTGACCGTCCGCGCCCCGGCCCGGCGCCGGACGCCCGGGCCGTCAGGGTCGTAGCCAGGGCCCCAGCCAAGGGCTGCCGGGGCTGCGGGGGAGACCCGTCAGGGCCAGACGAGGCAGTACGCCTGGTGGCCGTTCTCGTGGAGGCGGTGGGAGAAGTCCTGCCACTCGTGCAGCAGCTGGTAGACGTTGAAGGCGTCGCGCGGGCCGCCCCGGTCGGGGACCGTCGACCAGATGAAGGCGGCCGCGCCCACCGACTCCTCGCCCACCCCGCGCAGCGGGTCCACCACCGTCATGGGCAGCTTGACCACCGCGTAGTCGGGGTGCAGGACGACCAGTTCCAGCGGGGGCACCTTGTGCAGGGGTATGCCCTCGATGCCGGTGAGGACCATCGCGGCCATCGTCTCCGGCTTGATCTTGGTGAACATGCCGCCCATGCCGAGCTCGTCGCCGCCCAGCTCCTCCGGCCGCATCGTCTGCGGCACCCGCGCGGCCGTGGCGCCGTCGGGCGCGCCGAAGTACTTGTACGTCACTCCCATGCCGCGGCCCTTGAGCAGGCCGCCGGTGTCGTCCAGGTCATCCGTGTCGTCCTCGCCGCCCGGCGCCCGGGCCGGAACCGGCCCCGGTACGGGATCGACCTCGGCCGCACGCCGCCGGTGCTTGCCGCGTCGGCGGGCTTCACGGGCGCGCTGCGGGTCCAGGCCGTCCGTACCCTCGCCCGGTCCACCACCGCGTTGCATATCTCCACCCGACACGTATTGCCTGCCCCGGCCCCGCGGCCACCGCCACGCAGCCTGATCATCATGGCAGTGACCTCCCCCGCGGCGGCGCGGTGAAACGCCCCTCCGCAAGTCTGTCGCGGCCTCTGAGACCATGGCTGGTGTGAGCTACCCGTACCCGTATGAAGCCCCAGTTTCGCAGACGCTCTTCGAGCGCGCGTCCCTCGTGACCCCCGGCGGCGTGAACTCTCCCGTACGCGCCTTCCGTGCCGTGGGCGGTACGCCCCGGTTCATGGTGTCCGGTACCGGTCCCTATCTGACCGACGCCGACGGGCGCGAGTACGTCGACCTGGTCTGCTCGTGGGGGCCGATGATCCTCGGCCACTCCCACCCCGAGGTGATCGAGGCGGTGCAGGCGGCGGTCGCCCGCGGCACCTCCTTCGGCACGCCCGGCGAGGGCGAGGTCGCCCTCGCCGAGGAGATCGTCGCCCGCATCGAGCCCGTCGAGCAGGTGCGCCTGGTGTCCTCCGGCACCGAGGCGACCATGTCGGCGATCCGGCTGGCCCGCGGCTTCACCGGTCGCGCCAAGGTCGTCAAGTTCGCCGGCTGCTACCACGGACACGTCGACGCGCTGCTGGCCGCCGCCGGTTCCGGCCTGGCCACCTTCGCGCTGCCCGACACCCCCGGTGTCACGGGCGCGCAGGCCGGCGACACGATCGTGCTCCCCTACAACGACCTCGACGCGGTCCGGGCGGCCTTCGCCGCGCACCCGGGCGAGATCGCCTGCGTGATCACCGAGGCCGCGCCCGGCAACATGGGCGTCGTCACCCCGGGCGAGGGCTTCAACCAGGGCCTCGCCGACCTGTGCCGCGAGAACGGCGCGCTGTACGTCTCCGACGAGGTAATGACCGGATTCCGTACCTCCCGCGCCGGCTGGTACGGGGTGGACGGCGTCAAGCCCGACCTGATGACCTTCGGCAAGGTCATGGGCGGCGGCTTCCCGGCGGCGGCGTTCGGCGGCCGCGCCGACGTCATGGGCCACCTGGCCCCGGCCGGCCCGGTCTACCAGGCGGGCACGCTCTCCGGTAACCCGATCGCCACGGCCGCCGGCCTCGCGCAGCTGCGGCTGCTGGACGAGGCGGCGTACGACAAGGTCGACGCGGTCTCGAAGGAGATCCAGGACCTGGTGACGGCGGCGCTGAGCAAGGAGGGCGTGGTGCACCGGCTGCAGACCGCGTCCAACATGTTCTCGGTGTTCTTCACCGCGGACCCGGTCCGCGACTACGACGACGCGAAGAAGCAGGAAGCGTTCCGCTTCAACGCGTTCTTCCACTCGATGCTGGCGCAGGGCGTCTACCTGCCGCCGTCGGCGTTCGAGTCGTGGTTCGTGTCCACGGCCCACGACGAGCGGGCGGTCGAGCGGATCGCGGCCGCGCTGCCGACCGCCGCGCGGGCCGCCGCGGAGGCGACGGCATGAGCGACATCACCGTCGTCCACGTGGTGCGGCACGGCGAGGTGGAGAACCCGGAGGGTGTTCTGTACGGACGCCGGGCCGGCTACCACCTGTCCGAACTGGGCCGGCGGATGGCCGACCGGGTCGCCGAGCACCTCCAGGAGCGGGACGTCACCTACGTGGTGGCCTCGCCGCTGGAGCGGGCCCAGGAGACGGCCGCGCCGATCGCGAAGGTGCACGGCCTGGAGCTGAGCACCGACGGCCGGCTGATCGAGGCGGGCAACGTCTTCGAGGGCAAGACCTTCGGCGTCGGCGACGGCGCGCTGCGCAGGCCGGGCAACTGGAAGCACCTGACGAACCCGTTCAAGCCGTCGTGGGGCGAGCCGTACGTCGAGCAGGTCGTACGGATGATGAGCGCGATCGAGTCGGCGCGGGACGCGGCGCGCGGGCACGAGGCGGTGGCGGTCAGCCACCAGCTGCCGATCTGGATCGTACGGAGCTTCGCGGAACGGCGCCGGCTGTGGCACGACCCGCGGCGGCGGCAGTGCACGCTCGCCTCGCTGACGTCGTTCACGTACCAGGGCGACAAGCTGGTGTCGGTGGGCTACAGCGAGCCGGCGCGCGACCTGGTCCCGGCGCATCTCCTCGCGGGGGCGAAGCCGGTGAAGGGCAAGTCGAAGGCCTTCGGCGCCTGACCCCTCCGGGGGGTGGGGGCGCCGCTGCGCGGAGCGGCTCCCCTACCCCTCTTCGCCCGTTCCCCGGGGCTCCGCCCCGGCCCCCTCGGGGCTGTGCCCCGAACCCCGTCCGGGGCTGCGCCCCCGGCTGTGCCCCGGACCGCCTCGGGGCTGCGCCCCGAACCCCGCCCCGGGGCTGTGTCCCGGCCCCGTCCTCGGGCCCCGGCCCCGGCCCCCGCGCCTGGGGGCTCGGGTCGCCGGGGCGCCGCTGCGCGGAGCGGATCCCCTACCCGCCCTTCGCCCGTTCCCCGGGGCTGTGCCCCGGCCCCCGCGGGGCTGCGCCTCGAACCCCCGTCCGGGGCTGCGCCCCGAACCCCCGTCCGGGGCTGCGCCCCGAACCCCCGTCCGGGGCTGCGCCCCGAACCCCGCGGGGCTCCGCCCCGAACGGGCTGTGCCCCGGACCGCCCCCGGGCTGCGCCCCGGACCCCGCCTCGGGGGTGGGCCCGGAACTGCGCTCGGGGCTGGGCCCCGGACCCCGCTCGGGGCGGGACCGCCCACCGGACCCCGCCCCGGACGCGGGACCGCCGGTCTTCGCCGCCCGGCGCGCAGCGCCCGTGCGGGGTCCGGGGCGGAGCCCCGGGGAACGGTGGAAGGGCGGGGAGGGGACGGCCCCGCAGGGCGCCGCTCACGCGCAGCCCCGCGCCCGGTCACCGTTGAGGTGGTTTCGGGCCGTCCCCCGTGTCGGGGCACCGGTAGCCATGGAATGTCCGTTTATATGACATTTCATGAGTGATGTACCCGACCCCAGCAGGCGAACCGCGCTCGGCCTCGGGCTCGGCGCCGTCGCCGCCACCGTCGCGGCCGCCGCCGCCTCCCCGTTCACCCTCGCCGGCTGCGGCGCCGGCCACGGCCTCGCCGTGCAGGGCCCCATGGCCTCCGGCGGAGCCCCCGGCGGCAAGCCCATCGGCGACGGCTCCACCGCCGACGCCGGTCCCCAGCCGCACCAGCCGCCCCCGCCCGTGCCGCTCCAGCCCGGCGAGACGCCGCCGCAGTTCGTCGTGTTCAGCTGGGACGGCGCCGGCGAGATCGGCAACGGCCTCTTCCCGCGCTTCCTCAAGCTCGCCAAGGACCACGGCGCGGCCATGACGTTCTTCCTCTCCGGCCTCTACCTCCTCCCCGAGTCGAAGCGGGACCTCTACCACCCCCCGAACAACCCCGTCGGCGCCTCCGACATCGGCTACCTCAAGGACGAGAACGTCCGCAACACCCTGCGCCACGTCCGACAGGCCTGGCTCGACGGCCATGAGATCGGCACCCACTTCAACGGCCACTTCTGCTCCGGCACCGGCTCCGTCGCCCACTGGACCCCCGAGGACTGGCGCGCCGAGATCGACCAGGCGGTCTCCTTCGTCACCCGCTGGCGGACCAACACCGGCTTCGCCGACCTCGAACCGCTCCCCTTCGACTACCGCAAGGAGCTCACCGGCGCCCGCACCCCCTGCCTCCTCGGACAGGACGCGCTGCTCCCCGCCGCCCGGGACCTCGGCTGGCGCTACGACTCCAGCTCGCCCGGCGGCCTCCAGCGCTGGCCGGTGAAGAAGGGGGGCGTCTGGGACCTGCCGCTGCAGTCGCTGCCCTTCCCGGGGCACTCCTTCGAGGTGCTGTCCATGGACTACAACATCCTCGCCAACCAGTCGCGGAACAGTACGAGGGGGATGCCGGGCAACTACCCGAACTGGCGCGCCCAGGCCACCGCCACCTACCTCGGCGGTTTCCGGCGGGCGTACGAGACCAACCGCGCCCCCCTCTTCATCGGCAACCACTTCGAGGAGTGGAACGGCGGGATCTACATGGACGCCGTCGAGGAGGTCCTCAAGGCCATGGCGGACAAAAAGGACGTACGCCTCGTATCCTTCCGGCAGTTCACCGACTGGCTGGACGTCCAGGACCCCAAGGTGCTGGCCGCACTGCGCACCCTCGGGCCGGGGCAGTCCCCCTCCGGCGGCTGGCGCGGCCTGTTCTCCGCCGCCTGAGCGGGTCTGACCAGGGCCTTAACACCCCGTCGGGGGGTGCGGAAGATCCGCAAATCGGTCATGCGAAACTTTTCACATGAGCCTTAGCCGCGCGCGTGTCCGTCGAAGTAACCGCCGCTCTGCCAGCGGCCGCGCCGTCCTGCTGACCGCGATCACCGTCGCGAGTGCCCTGACCCTGTCCGCGTGCGGCGATTCCGGCAGCGGCGGCAAGCCGGCCGGTTCCGCCGGCGGCAACTACGTCACCGGCCCCAGCGGCATCTCCACCGTCGCCAAGGCCGACCGCGTCGACGCCCCGAAGCTCGACGGGGAGACCGTCGACAGCAAGACGCTCGACACCACCACCCTCAAGGGCAAGGTCGTCGTCCTCAACGTCTGGGGCTCCTGGTGCCCGCCCTGCCGCGCCGAGGCCCCGTACTTCGCGAAGGTCTCCAAGGAGATGGCCGAGGGCGGCAAGGACGTCGCCTTCGTCGGCATCAACACCCGCGACAACACCAAGCAGAACGCCGCCGCCTTCGAGGAGAACTTCGGGATCACCTACCCGAGCCTCTACGACCCGGACGGCAAGCTGATGCTCCGCTTCCCCAAGGGCACGCTGAACGCCCAGTCCATCCCCTCCACGATCGTCCTCGACAAGCAGGGCAAGATCGCCGCCCGCACCCTCGTCGCGGTCAACGAGGAGCAGCTGCGCTCGATGATCGACCCGCTCCTCGCGGAGCAGTGACCTCGTGACCCCGCACCTCCTGCTGGCCGCCGGGGCGACCGGCGTGAACACCACGGTCCTCAACGGCGCGCTGCTGCTGGCCCTGCCGATCGCGCTGCTCGCCGGGCTGGTCTCCTTCTTCTCCCCGTGCGTGCTCCCGCTGGTCCCCGGATACCTCTCCTACGTGACCGGCGTGAGCGGTGCCGACCTCGCCGAGGCCCGGCGCGGCCGGATGCTGGCCGGCGCGAGCCTGTTCGTCCTCGGTTTCTCCGCCGTCTTCATCTCGACCGGCGCACTCTTCGGCCAGTTCGGCGACGTCTTCCAGGGCGAGAACAAGGAGATCATCACCCGCGTCATGGGCGGCCTGGTGATCCTCCTCGGCCTCTTCTTCATGGGCGCGATCCCGGGCCTGACCATGCGGGAGTTCCGTTTCCACAAGAAGCCGACGGCCGGTCTGATCGGCGCGCCCGTGCTGGGCGTGCTCTTCGGCGTCGGCTGGACGCCGTGCATGGGTCCCACCCTCGCCGCCGTCCAGACGCTCTCCATCGACCAGGCCACCGCCGGGCGCGGCGCCCTCCTGACGGCCGTCTACTGCCTCGGGCTCGGCCTGCCCTTCATCCTCGCCGCGCTCGCCTTCCGCAAGGCGCTCGGTGCTTTCGGCTGGGTGAAGAAGCACTATGCATGGGTGATGCGGATCGGCGGCGCCATGCTGATCCTGACCGGCCTGCTGCTCGTCACGGGGATGTGGGCCGGCATCGTGAACGAGATGCAGAGCTGGACCGACGGTTTCACGGTGGGGATCTGAGGACTACACGGACATGAGTACGACCGACAAGGCGCCCGCCGAGGCGCCGCACGACCCCGCCGCCCGGGCGGGCGCGGACCCCGCCTCCCCGGCGGACTCCGACGCCGTCACCGACGCCGCCGCCGGAGCGCAGCTCTCCACCGCCCCCGTCGAGGACGGCGCCGCCGGCCCCGTCGGCATCGGGGTGATCGGCTGGGCCCGCTGGTTCTGGCGCCAGCTCACCTCCATGCGGGTGGCGCTGATCCTGCTGTTCCTGCTCTCCCTCGGCTCCATCCCCGGTTCCCTGGTCCCCCAGACGCAGGTCGACCCGATGAAGGTCGCCCAGTGGAAGAAGGACCACGCGTTCTGGGTGCCGGCCGCCGAGAAGCTCCAGCTCTTCGACGTCTACAGCTCGGTGTGGTTCTCCGCGATCTACATCCTGCTGTTCCTGTCGCTGATCGGCTGCATCATCCCGCGCACCTGGCAGTTCGTCGGCCAGCTCACCGGCCGTCCGCCGGGCGCGCCGCGCCGCCTGAAGCGGCTGCCGGCGTACGCGACGTGGCGTACGGAGGCCTCCCCCGAGGAGGTGCTCTCCCAGGCGAGGGACCTGCTCGGCAAGCGGCGCTTCCGTACGGAGTCGGCCGGTGATGCCGTCGCCGCCGAGAAGGGCTATCTGCGCGAGGCCGGGAACCTGGCCTTCCACATCGCCCTGATCGTGCTGCTCGTGGCCTTCGCGGCGGGTCAGCTCTTCAAGTCCGAGGGCGGCAAGCTCGTCCTGCGCGGCAAGGGCTTCGCGAACACGCTCACCCAGTACGACGACTTCAAGTCCGGCAGCCTCTTCTCCTCCGACGACCTGCCGCCGTTCTCGTTCACCCTGGACAGGTTCGACGCGAGCTACGAGAAGACCGGCCCGCAGAAGGGCACCCCGCGCGACTTCAAGGCGTACGTCACCTACAGCGAGGGCGCGCACGGGGAGCCGAAGAAGGCCGAGATCGAGGTCAACAAGCCGCTGGAGATCGACGGTTCCAAGGTCTTCCTGCTGGGCCACGGCTACGCGCCGGTCATCTCGGTGGCCGATCCCACCGGCAAGGTGGTCTACAAGGACGCCGTGCCGATGCTGCCCTTCGACGCCAACCTGAGCTCCTCGGGCGCGGTCAAGGTCCCGGACGGCTACCGCGACAAGAACGGCAAGAAGGAGCAGCTCGGCTTCAACGCCATGTTCGTGCCGACCTTCGCGGGCGAGGGCAAGGGCACGATGCTCTCGCAGTTCCCGGCCCTGGACTTCCCCGTCCTCGCCCTCAGCGCCTACCACGGCAGCCTGGGCGTGGACGCGGGCCTGCCGCAGAACGTGTACCAGCTGAACACCTCCAAGATGCAGGAGTTCAAGAACCCCGAGGGCGAGCTCTTCAAGCAGCGGCTGCTGCCGGGCGAGACGATGACGCTGCCCGACGGCGCGGGCACCGTGAAGTTCGAGGGCATCGAGCGCTGGGCCACCTTCTCGGTCACCCAGCAGCCCGGTGACGGACTGGCCCTCGCGGGCGCGGTCATCGCCATCGGCGGTCTCGCCGCGTCCCTGTTCATCCAGCGCCGCCGGATCTGGGTCCGCGCGGTCCGGGGCGAGGACGGCCTGACCGTCGTGGAGCTGGCGGGTCTGGGACGCAGCGAGTCGGCGAAGCTGCCGGAGGAGCTGTCGGTGCTCTGCGCCGCCCTGTACGAACGGGCGCCGAGTCCGGCGCAAGCACTGACCACAGAGGAAGAAGAGGGGGAGCGCGCATGACGACGCTGCTCGCGGCGGCGGCGAACGAGAGCCTCGCCGATCTCAGCAACAAGCTGGTCTACGCGTCGATGGCGGTCTACACGCTCGCCTTCCTCGCGCACATCACCGAGTGGGTCTTCGGCAGCCGCAGCAAGGTGGGCCGTACTGCCGCCGCGCTGACGGCGCGGAAGGCCGCGGCCGGTGCGGCTCCCGCCGTCCAGGTGCGCACCAAGGGCGGGGGCACGGCCGTCCTCGACAAGCCGGAGGTGGTCACCCGCTCCGCGTCGGGCACCCGGGACGTCCCGGACGGTCCCGGCGCGGCGGGCGGCACCGAGCAGGGTGACCTGTACGGGCGGATCGCGGTCTCGCTCACCGTGCTCGGCTTCCTCATCGAGGCGGCGGGCGTGGTCGCCCGCGCGCTGTCGGTGCAGCGGGCCCCCTGGGGCAACATGTACGAGTTCTCGGTGACCTTCTCCACGGTCGCGGTCGGGGCGTACCTGCTGCTGCTGGCGCTGAAGAAGAACGTCCGCTGGCTCGGGCTGATCCTGGTCACGACGGTCCTGCTGGACCTGGGCATCGCCACCACCTGGCTCTACACCGAGAGTGACCAGCTGGTCCCGGCCCTGCACTCGTACTGGCTGTGGATCCACGTCTCCACCGCCATCTTCTGCGGCGCCGTCTTCTACATCGGTGCGGCGGGCGCGGTGCTCTACCTGTTCCGCGACAGCTACGAGAGCCACCTGGAGGCCGGCCGCACCCCGGGCCGGTTCCGCACCTCGGTGCTGGAGAGGCTGCCCTCGGCGGCCTCCCTCGACAAGTTCTCGTACCGGATCAACGCGGCGGTCTTCCCGCTGTGGACCTTCACCATCGTCGCGGGCGCCATCTGGGCGGGCGACGCGTGGGGCCGTTACTGGGGCTGGGACCCCAAGGAGGTCTGGTCGTTCGTCACCTGGGTGGCGTACGCCTGCTACCTGCACGCGCGGGCCACGGCGGGCTGGAAGGGCCGCAAGGCTGCCTACCTGGCGCTCTTCGCCTTCGCCTGCTGGATCTGGAACTACTACGGCGTGAACATCCTGCTCAGCGGCAAGCACTCGTACGCGGGCGTCTGACCCCGCGGAGTGGGACGCTGGTGGTATGTCTCCTGTGAGCCATGCCACCAGCGAGCCGCGCGGCCCCGGCCGCTGGACCATCCGCTTCGAGATGCACCTGCCGTACGGGTACGAGGCCCTGTGGCCCGCCCTGACCACGGCCGAGGGGCTGCTCGGCTGGCTGGCGGCGGCTGACGTGCTGGAACGCCGCCTCGGCGGTGCCGTCACGCTGCGCTGGCCGAACACCGGCACCACCGCGTCCGGGCAGGTCACGGCCTGGGACACGGAGCGGGTCGCCGAGTACACGCTCTCGGGGCAGGGGCGGATCCGCTTCCACCTGGAGGCGGTGGGCACCGACTCGACGGTGATCCGCTTCCTGAACGAGCGCGGCGGCTCCGAGGAGGAGCGCCTGGACTGCCTGGCCGGCTGGCACGACCACTTCGAGCGGCTGGAGGCCGCGATGGCCGGGCAGCCGACCGACTGGGCGGCCTGGACGGACGCCCGCCGGTCGGAGCTGCGCGCCTCCTACGCGTCCTTCTCCCGGACGTAGGCGCGCTCGTTCCCCACGGCAGCGGCCGTCCCTCACGACAGCCCCCGTCCCTGCCTCACCACACCGGCCGCAGCGGCGGCAGGCCCTCGCCCCCGTGCAGGGCGCGGATGACGCGCGCCAGCTCCCCGCGCAGCACGCCGAGATCGGCCCGCTCGGCCAGCTCCGCCTCCAGCGCGTGCAGGACGCGTCCGGCGGTGGCGAGGTGCTCGACCGCGGCCGGGGTCAGGACGACCAGCTTGCGGCGCCCGCCGCCGGGGTGCGGCTCGCGCCGGACGTAGCCGCGCTTCTCCAGGTCGTCGACGATCTGCCCGGCGGCCTGTTTGGTCACCCCGAGCCGCTCGGCCAGCTCGCTGGCCGTGGCGCCGGGGCCCTTGAGCGCCTGGAAGGCCATGCCGTGCAGGGGGCGCAGGTCGGCGTAGCCCGCGTCGGCGAGGCGCCGGGTGAACTCGCCGAGCATCAGCTGGAAGCCGATCCCGAGGAGGAAGGTCAGCTCGACGCCGGAGGTCTCTTCGTGGGAAGTCACGCGGACCATGGTGGCACAGGCGAGTAAAGCCCCTTGACTCGCATGAGTAAAGGAGCTTTACTCGTGCGTGTCGCCGCGCATCCCACCACGAAGAAGAGGACCCGTCTTGCACGTGATCAGCGTTTCCCCCGAGAACGTCACCGCCTCGCCCAACGCCACCATGACGGGCCTCGCCGCCCCCAGCCGCGGCAGCCGCGAACTCTCCACCTGGCACGTGGACATGCCCGCCGGATCCACCGGCCCCGAGCACTCCGTCAGCCGCGAACAGGTCTGGCAGCTCACCGCCGGCTCCCTGGAGGTCACCTGCGACGGCCGCACCGAGAAGGTGTCCGCCGGCCAGACGCTCGTCCTGCCGCCGGACGTCCCGCGCCGGATCCACGCCCCCGAGACCTTCGAGGCGTACGTGGTCATGCGCGCGGACGGCGTCGCCTCGGTGCCCGGCACCGAGGGCACCCGTGTCCTGCCCTGGGCGCAGTGACCCGTACGCGCTACTCCTTGCCCGGCCCGCCCTTGCCCCGGTCGCCCTCGCCGTCGCCTTGGTCGTCCCCGTCCGGCTTCTTGTTGCGTTCCTGCTCCTCGCGCAGGGACTTCAGGAACTCCGGGTTGTCGTCGGGCGCCACCCACTGCTGCCGGCGCGCCCGGCCGCCTCCCCCGCCACCACCGCCGACGGCGGAGCGCTGACGGCCCGCGAAGAGCCACACCACCGGGCCGACGATCGAGAACAGCAGGATGATCAGCACCCAGATCGTCTTCGGCAGGTGCTTGACCTCCTCCTCCGGGGTGTTCAGACAGTCGATGAAGGCGTAGATGGTCAGCGCCAGGATCAGCAGGAACGGCAGATAGCGCAGCACGGTGTGGGACCGACTCCCAGGCAGTGGCGGCAGGGCCTCGCAGGGCCCCGGTGACACTCCCAGCGTAGTTGGTGGCGGATACTGGGCCCCATGGCTTACGACGATCTCCGCTCGCTGCTCCGGGCTCTGGAGCGGGAGGGCGACCTCAAGCGCATCAAGGCCGAAGTCGACCCGTATCTGGAAATCGGGGAGATCGTCGACAGAGTGAACAAGGCGGGGGGCCCGGCGCTCCTCTTCGAGAACGTCAAGGGCTCGGCGATGCCGCTGGCGATGAACGTCTTCGGCACCGACCGCCGCCTGCTGAAGGCCCTCGGCCTGAAGTCCTACGGCGAGATCAGCGAGAAGATCGGCGGCCTGCTCAAGCCCGAACTGCCGCAGGGCTTCATCGGCGTCCGCGAGGCCTTCGGCAAGCTCGGCTCGATGGTCCACGTGCCGCCGAAGAAGGTGAAGGGCGACTCCGCGCCCGTCCAGGAGGTCGTCCTCACCGGCGACGACGTCGACCTCGACCAGCTCCCGGCCCTCTTCACCTGGCCCAAGGACGGTGGCTCCTTCTTCAACCTGGGCCTCACCCACACCAAGCACCCCGAGACCGGCGTCCGCAACCTCGGCCTCTACCGCCTCCAGCGCCACGACAAGCGCACCATCGGCATGCACTGGCAGATCCACAAGGACAGCCGCAACCACTACGCCGTCGCCGCCGCGCGCGGCGAGCGGCTGCCGGTCGCGATCGCCTTCGGCTGCCCGCCCGCCGTGACCTACGCCTCCACCGCGCCGCTGCCGGGCGACATCGACGAGTACCTCTTCGCCGGGTTCGTCGCGGGCAAGCGGATCGAGATGGTCGACTGCAAGACGGTCCCGCTCCAGGTCCCGGCCAACGCCGAGGTCGTCATCGAGGGCTGGCTGGAGCCGGGGGAGATGCTCCCCGAGGGCCCCTTCGGCGACCACACCGGCTTCTACACCCCGCAGGAGCCCTTCCCCGCGCTGAAGATCGACTGCGTGACGATGCGCAAGCGTCCGCTGCTCCAGTCGATCGTGGTCGGCCGCCCCCCGACGGAGGACGGCCCGCTGGGCCGCGCGACGGAACGCTTCTTCCTGCCCCTCCTCAAGATCATCGTGCCGGACATCGTGGACTACCACCTCCCCGAGTCGGGCGGCTTCCACAACTGCGCGATCGTCTCGATCGACAAGAAGTACCCCAAGCACGCGCAGAAGGTCATGCACGCCATCTGGGGCGCGCACATGATGTCGCTGACCAAGCTGATCATCGTGGTCGACAAGGACTGCGACGTCCACGACCTGCACGAGGTCTCCTGGCGGGCCCTCGGCAACACCGACTACTCCCGCGACCTGACCGTGGTCGAGGGACCGGTGGACCACCTGGACCACGCCTCGTACCAGCAGTTCTGGGGCGGCAAGGCGGGCATCGACGCGACCAGGAAGCTGCCGGAGGAGGGCTACACCCGCGACGGCGGCTGGCCCGACATGGTCGAGTCCGACCCGGCGACCGCCGCCCTCGTGGACCGGCGCTGGAAGGAGTACGGACTGTGAGCCCGATCGCAGTGGAAGGCCCGGAGCTCTTCCTCGGCACCGAGGCGGCGTACGTGGCCCTGGCGCGCCCCGAGATCGACCCGACGCAGCCCGGTGTGGTCATCGCCGCCCGGGAGGCGGGCGTGAGCCCCGAGGAGTTCGCGGGCGCCGGCGACACCTGGGCCGTCATGTTCGACGGGGACTTCGACGGGGACGACGAGGGCGGCGGCTTCGAACTGCCCGGAGCGCGGGACGTCGAGGCGGACGACTTCGCGGAGCGGCTCCAGCACGCCCTGGCGGCCGGCGAGCCGTTCACGGTCGAGGCCGGGAACTTCCTGCGCCTCGACGGCCGCCCGTCCGGCGGGGCCTGGGTGGTCACCGCCCACGTCACCCCGCCGGAAGAGGGCGCCGCGGAGCGGACCCTGGAGCTCGGCGCGCTCCCGGCGGCGGAGTTGCTGGCCGGCCTCGAAACGTTCCGCGGGAGCCTCGCATGATGACGACCGCCGACGACGTCGTGGGACCCGGCTCCGGCCCCGCGCCGCAGGCCACCGGCAAGGTCAAGGCCTTCCTGCGCCTGGTGATGATCGAGCACTCGGTCTTCGCGCTGCCCTTCGCCTACATCGCCGCGCTGACGGCCATGTACCGGCTCGACGGGCGCATGCACTGGACCGAGCTGCTGCTCGTCACCGTCTGCATGGTGGGCCTGCGGACCTTCGCGATGGCCGCCAACCGGATCATCGACCGGGAGATCGACGCCCGTAACCCGCGCACCGCCGGGCGCGAGCTCGTCACCGGCGCGGTCTCGGTGCGCTCGGCCTGGACCGGCGCGGGGATCGCGCTGGTGGTCTTCCTCGGCGCCGCCGCGCTGCTGAACCCGCTGTGCCTGATGCTGGCGCCGGTCGCTGTCGTCCCGATGGTGGTCTACCCGTACGGCAAGCGCTTCACGGACTTCCCGCACGCCATCCTGGGCCTGGCCCAGGCGATGGGCCCGGTCGGGGCCTGGCTGGCGGTCACGGGGGAGTGGTCCTGGGAGGCGGTCGTCCTGGGCCTGGCCGTGGGCGTGTGGATCGGCGGCTTCGACCTGATCTTCGCCTGCCAGGACGTGGCGGCCGACCGCGCGGAGGGCGTCCGCTCGGTCCCGGCCCGCTTCGGCGTCCCGGCGGCTCTGTGGGGTGCCCGCGGCGCGCACGTCGTCACCACCGGCCTGCTGGCCTGGTACGGCGTGATGACGGAGGCGGGCGCGCTGTTCTGGTGCGGCCTGCTGGTGGTCGTGGCGGCGTTCCTCTACGAACACACCATCGTCAAGCCGCACGACCTGTCCCGCCTGAACCGGGCGTTCTTCACGGTCAACGGCTTCATCGGAATCGCCCTTTTCGTGTGCGCGCTGGCGGATCTGGTGGTGCGGGGTCTGACGGTCTAGTCACCGTGCGGCCTGCCATCGAGTGCATGGACAGGGAGGCCGACGCGACCGTCCCGGAGAGCGACCGCCTGCACTCACAGCTCAGCCGGTTCGAGGACATGTTCCCGGGCTACGCGGACTGGGGATCCATCAGTGACGTCGCCGTGCCGTTCGACGGTGACAGCGAGTTCTGCCCGGACCTCGGCCCCGAGGGCTACCGCGGCCGGGACGTGATCCCGTACGGGGATGCTGTCGTGGTGGAGACCGGGATCGGCAAGCTGACCGTGGACACCTCGGCCCTACCCGTGGACCCCGGTTCGGCCGTCAGCTGAGCAGGGCCGCCCGCCGGTGCGCCGGACGGCGGAAGTACAGCGCCGTCAGGACCCCGCCCACCAGCCCGCACAGGTGGCCCTGCCAGCTGATGGTCGGGTCCAGCGGCAGCAGGCCGAGGAAGAACCCGCCGCCCCAGTACGCGGCGACGGCCACGCCCACCAGGGCGCCGAGCACCTTCCGCTCGACGAACCCGCGCACCACCACGTAGCCGAAGAGTCCGTAGACGACGCCCGAGGCACCCAGGGTCATGCCGTCCGACGGGGCGATCAGCCAGGTGCCGATGCCGTCCACCAGGATGATCAGCGCGCACACCGCCAGGAAGCGCCGGATCCCGGACAGGGCGGCCATGAAGCCGAGGACCAGCAGGGGGACGCTGTTGGAGGCCACGTGGTCGAAGCCGAAGTGCAGGAAGGACCCGGTGAGCACACCGGCGAGGCTGTCCGGGTCGCGGCCGACGATCCCGTACGCGTCCAGAGCGTGCCCCGTGGCGTGGTCGACGACCTCGATCAGCCACAGCAGGGCCACCCAGCCCAGCATCAGCTTGGCGGCGGCCTTCGCACGGTCCGTCCGGCTCCGGGCCGGCTCGGCCGTCGTCGTCGCGCTCATGGTGTTCCCCCTCGTGCCGTCCCACCCCCTGGGACGTGCGGACACCTTACCGAGTGCCGCCGCGCCGTGGCCGGATAGTCTCGGAGGTATGACTGACGGCAAGCGCACCCCGTGGGTGGTCGGGGTTTCCGGGGCGTCCGGGACGCCGTACGCGGCGGCGGTGGTCCGGGGGCTGCTGGCGGCGGGCGAGAGTGTGGACCTGGTGGTCAGCCGGGCCTCGCGGCTCACCCTGCTGGACGAGACCGGGATCGCGTTCCGCGACGCGCACTGGCGCGCGGACCTGGAGGAGTGGCTGGGGCGCGGCGCCGACGGCAAGCCGGGGACCTTCGCGGGGTTCGACCTCGGCGGGGTGCGGTACTGGGGGGCCGGGGACCTGGGGGCCGGGCCGAGTTCGGGTTCGTACCCCGCCAAGGGGATGCTGATCGTCCCGGCGTCCACCGCCTGCGTGGCGGGCGTGGCGCTCGGGCTGTCGAAGGACCTGCTCCAACGCGTCGCGAGCGTGACGCTCAAGGAGCGGCGCAGGCTGGTGGTCGCGGTGCGGGAGACCCCGCTGAACGGACAGACGCTGAGGCATCTGGTGGCGCTGGACGAAGCGGGCGCGGTCGTGCTGCCCGCCTCTCCGGCGTTCTACGCGGGCGCGACGCACATCCAGGACCTGGTGGACTTCGTCGCGGGGCGGGTGCTCGACGCGGCAGGGGTGCCGCACCGGCTGTACCGCCGTTGGGAGGGGGAGCTTGGCAGCGCCCGCCCCCGTGACTAGCGCTTCTTCTGGGTGCGCGGCTTGCGGGTGCGGTCGACGCGGTGGGCGGCGGCGGGCTGGTCGGTGCGGGATCGGTTGGCCAGCTCCTGGAGCTGTCGCATGTGCGCGTAGGCCGCCTCGATCGTGTACACGGTGAACCACTCCTGAAGATCGTCATTGATCTGTTGAAAGATTCACAGGGTGTTAACCCTGTGTGCCTTTGATTCTATACCTAAACTTGCAGGATCGCCGAATAATGGAAGGCTCCACGTAATGGACACGGTGGACAGGCAGCTCATCCAGGCACTCCGTGAGAACGGTCGTGCCTCGTACGCGGAGCTGGGCCGTCTCGTGGGCCTCTCCGGCCCCAGCGTCACCGACCGCATCAACCGGCTGGAGACGGCCGGCGTCATCACCGGCTACCGCGCGACGGTGGCCGCCGCCGAGCTCGGCCTCGGCGTCACCGCGCTGATCGGCATCTCCCTCTCCGACGCCGCCGACCACGAGGACGTGGCGCGCCGGCTGCGCGACCTCGCGGAGATCGAGGACTGCTGGTTCATCGCCGGCGACGACTCCTTCATGCTCAAGGTCCGCGCCAGCGACGTCGACGGCCTGGAGAAGATCATCCGCAAGCTCTCCGGCACCAAGGGCGTCTCCCGCACCCGCACCACCATCGTGCTCTCCACCAAGTGGGAGAACCGGGTCGGCGAGCTGCCCGAGGACGCCTGAGAGTACGGTGGGTGGCGGTTGCAGACAGGTCTGGACAGGGACAGGTAGAGGAGACACCGGCATGGACGCGGGGCTCAAGCGCGAGCTGGAGGAGAAGGTCCGCTCCGGCGAGCGGCTGACGCGTGAGGACGGCATCGCCCTCTACGCATCGGACGACCTGGCCTGGCTGGGCGGTCTCGCCCACGAGGTGCGCACGCGCAAGAACGGCGACGTGGTCCACTTCAACGTCAACCGCCACCTCAACATGACGAACGTGTGCACCGCCTCCTGCGCGTACTGCTCGTTCCAGCGCAAGCCGGGCGAGAAGGACGCGTACACGATGCGTATCGAGGAGGCCGTCCGCCTGGCCAAGGCCATGGAGAACGAGAACCTCACCGAGCTGCACATCGTCAACGGCCTGCACCCCACCCTCCCGTGGCGGTACTACCCGCGCTCCCTGTCCGCCCTCAAGGAGGCGCTGCCGAACGTCTCCCTGAAGGCGTTCACGGCCACCGAGATCCACCACTTCGAGAAGATCTCCGGTCTCACGGCCTCCGAGATCCTGGACGAGCTGATCGAGGCCGGTCTCGAATCGCTCACCGGCGGCGGCGCGGAGATCTTCGACTGGGAGGTCCGCCAGCACATCGTCGACCACGACACCCACTGGGAGGACTGGTCGCGCATCCACCGCCTGGCGCACGAGAAGGGCCTCAAGACCCCGAGCACCATGCTCTACGGGCACATCGAGGAGCCGCGCCACCGGGTGGACCACGTGCTGCGGCTGCGCGAGCTCCAGGACGAGACCGGCGGCTTCCAGGTCTTCATCCCGCTGCGCTACCAGCACGACTTCGTGGACATGAAGGACGGCAAGGTCCGCAACAGGCTCCAGGCGCGCACGACGATGGCCACGGGTGCCGAGGCCCTGAAGACCTTCGCGGTCTCGCGCCTCCTGTTCGACAACGTGCCGCACGTGAAGGTCTTCTGGGTGATGCACGGCGTGCAGACCGCCCAGCTCGCGCTCCAGCACGGCGCTGACGACATGGACGGCTCGGTCGTCGAGTACAAGATCACGCATGACGCGGACAACTACGGCACCCCGAACAAGCTGGGCCGCGACGACCTCCTGGAGCTCATCCGCGAGGCGGGCTTCCGCCCGGTCGAGCGCAACACGCGCTACGAGATCATCCGCGAGTACCCCGGCCCGGACGCCTCCCTGCGCGAGTCCCCGCAGGCGATGCGCCTCTGACGGAGCGACGCCCGCGCCGACAGGAGCCCCGGTCCCCGCGGGACCGGGGTTCCCGCGCGTCCGGAGGCCTCCGGGGGACCCGTTGCCCACCGCCTTCAGTAATAGATACTCTGCATCTATGACCCTTACCTTCACCTTCGATCCGGTCGTGGACCCCGCCCTGCGCGAAGGCATCGCACAGCTGTGGACCGAGGTCACCAACGCCGGCGGAGCGGTCGGCTTCGTCCCGCCCGTCACCGTCGACGACATCCGGCCCGCGCTGGTCAAGCACCTCGTCGCGCTGGCCGAGGGCCGGCACCGGCTGCTGGTCGGGCAGGACGCCGAGGGGGCGGTCCGGGCCGTCGCGTTCCTCGCCTTCGAGCCGCACCCGTTGCGGAAGCACTGGGTCTGGGCGTACACGGTGATGGTCGCCCCCGCCCTCCAGGGCCGGGGCGCGGGGCGGGAGCTGATGGACGCCCTCGCCGACGCGGCCCGCTCGCTGGAGGGGATCGAGGCCATCCGCCTGGAGTGCCGCGGCGGGGTGGGCCTGGAGCACTTCTACGCGGCCTGCGGCTACAAGGAGGTCGGCCGGGTGCCCGGCGCCATCCGCGTGGCCCCCGGCGACGACCGCGACGACGTCACGATGCTGCTGCCCTTGCACTGACCCCGCCGGGCCGCGGCAGGGCCCCGGCGTGCTTCACTGGACGGGCACGTGCCGACGTAGAAGAGAGGGAGGGGTCACCGTGGCCCTCAAGCCGAGCGCGACGATCCGCTACACCGCGATGCGGCTGGGCATCTTCGTCGGGTGCCTGGTGATCGTGGCCGTCCTGGTCAACCTGGGCTGGGTGCCCGCCGGTCTGGGCGACGCCAACTTCGCCTGGGTCGTGCTGCTCGCCCTGGTGATCTCCGCCCCGCTCTCCTTCGTCCTGCTGCGCAAGCAGCGCGACGAGATGTCCGCGCAGATCTCCGGCCGCGTCGCGGATGCGAAGCAGAAGCTCGCCGCGAACCGCAGCCAGGAGGACGCGGCCGACGACGCCGCACGCGCGTGAGCCGAGCTCGGCGGAGTCCGAGCTGAACTGAACTGAACTGACGCCGGGGCCGGCGCGGAGCCGGTTGGCTTCGTCACAGCCGCCCCGCGGCCTTCCGTCCGCCGATGCGCCCCAGCGCCGGGAACTCCCCCCGCCACGCTGGGGCTTCGTCGTTCCCGGGGTCCGGGGCTCCCCGGCGGGCCCACTCCCGCACGATCAGTCCTCAAAGCATCTCTTTGAGTTTCCCAAAGCGGGAGTGTTAGCGTGTTCACCATGTTGACCGCAGCCGCGCACCCGATGAGCCAGAGCGTCCTGCTCGTGGCGCGCCTGCACGTCGACTTCTGCCGCCGCGTGTCCGCGGCCTGTTGCTGTTGCCGCTGAGGCTCCGCCAGCAGCGGTCCCCGGCCGGCCCGGCCCCTTTTCCGGCTGCCGCCGTACCGCACCCCTCGCAGAAACCTTCCGCCGTACGTCCGTGCGTCCCCCGGAGAGTGTCGTGTCCGCGTCCCCCCAGGCCCAGGCTCCCGCCAAGGCCCCCTCCACATCCTTCAAGTTCCCCTTCTGGGCCCAGATCGTCACCGGCCTCGTGCTCGGCGTCCTCTTCGGCTGGCTCGCCCGCAGCCAGGACATCGGCTGGCTGAAGACCACGCTGGAGCAGGTCGGCGACATCTTCATCCAGCTCCTCAAGCTGGCCGTCGCCCCGCTCGTCTTCTTCGCCATCCTGGTGTCCATCACCAACCTCCGGAAGGTGAACAACGCCGCGCGGCTCGCCTCCCGCACCCTGCTCTGGTTCATGATCACCTCGCTGATCTCGGTCGGCATCGGCCTCGCGATAGGCCTGCTGACCAACCCCGGCGCCGGCACCGGCCTCACCCCGGCCGACGGCAAGGAGCCCAAGCGGCACGGCTCCTGGCTCGACTTCCTGACCGGCATCGTGCCGAAGGACATCGTCACGCCCTTCACCGAGCTGAACGTCCTCCAGATCGTCTTCCTGGCCGCCGTCGCCGGTATCGCCGCCCTCCAGCTCGGCAGCAAGGCCCAGCCCGTGCTGAACCTCGCCGAGTCCGTCCTGGAGCTCCTCCAGAAGGCCCTGTGGTGGGTCATCCGCCTCGCCCCCGTCGGCACCGTCGGCCTCATCGGCACCGCCATCGCCAGTTACGGCTGGGACCTCATCGGCAAGTACGCCACCTTCACCGCCGACGTCTACATCGGCTCGGCGCTCGTCATGTTCGGCGTGTACCCGCTGCTCCTCGCGACCGTCGCCAAGGTCAACCCGGTCCAGTTCTTCAAGGGCGCCTGGCCCGCGATCCAGCTGGCCTTCGTCTCCCGCTCCTCCGTCGGCACCATGCCGGTCACCCAGAAGGTCACCGAGCGCCTCGGCGTCCCGAAGGAGTACGCCTCCTTCGCCGTCCCGTTCGGTGCGACCACCAAGATGGACGGCTGCGCCGCGATCTACCCGGCACTCGCCGCGATCTTCATCGCGAACATCTTCGACGTGCAGCTCGGCATCAAGGAGTACCTGCTCATCGCCTTCGTCTCGGTGGTCGGCTCCGCCGCCACCGCCGGTCTGACCGGCGCGACCGTGATGCTGACGCTGACCCTCTCCACGCTCGGCCTGCCGCTGGCCGGCGTCGGCCTGCTGATGGCGATCGACCCGATCCTGGACATGATGCGCACCGCCACCAACGTGGCCGGCCAGGCCGTCGTCCCGGTGATCGTCTCCGCCCGCGAGGGGATCCTCGACAAGGAGGCCTACGCCTCCGCCTCGTCCTCCCCGCTGGACGAGCCGGCCGCCGCCTCCGCCGCGGCCCCGGTGCCCGTCGCCGCCTGAGCCGACGCACGAGGCGCGACGCACGCCGAACGCCCAGGGGCGCCCCGGATCACCGCGATCCGGGGCGCCCCCGCGCATGCCGCGGCCGGGGGACCGTGCCGCCTTACGCTTCCCGGCCGCCGGGGCCGGTCGCGAACGCCAGCGGTGGCGCCATCGCCTGCGCGTCCGCTCCCTCGCCCACCCACAGACCGATGAACAGCGCGGCCGTCGCCTCCAGGAGCCCCGCCCGGTCGAGGCCGCCGCCGGACACCGGTTCACAGCCCACGTCCCGCACCAGCCCGTGCACGAGGGCGAGGGCCGTCCCGTCGTCCCCGCAGACCGGTACGGCCAGCGGCCGCGTACCGAAGACGGGCGGCCGCATCCGCCACACGTCCTCGTGGCAGAGGTTGAAGGCCTTGACCACGTGGGCCCCCGGAGCCGCCTCGGCCAGGCGCCGCGCGGCCGAGGGGCCCTCCCCGGTCAGCAGCCGGAAACCCGCCCCGATCGGGTTGGAGCAGTCCAGCAGCACCTTCCCCTCCAGGACCCCGCCCAGCTCCCGCACCACCTCGGCCCCCGCCCCGAAGGGCAGCGCGGCCAGCACCACCTGCCCGGACCCGGCCGCCGTACGCAGGTCCGCGGACCGCGCTCCGCCCCCGACGCGCGCCGCGAGCCGCTCCGCCTTGTGCGCGTCCCGTCCCCCGATGACCACCTCGTGCCCGGCCCGCACCCAGTGGGTGGCGAGCGCGTCGGCCATGTTGCCCGTGCCCAGTACGCCGATTCTCATCACGTGTTGCCCTTCGTGCCTGTTCGGACCGTTCGCATCGACGCTAGAAAGCCGTTCGGGCACCATTCGGTACGTGACGACCGACGCCTTCCTCGCCGACTGCCGGGCCCGCCTCGGCTTCGACCTGCTCTCCAACACGTGGAACTCCGTGGTGATCTGGGGACTGCGCGACGGCCCCTGCCGGCATGGCGACCTGCGGGAGCGGATCGGGGGCATCAGCTCGAAGGTCCTCACCGAGACCCTGCGGCGGCTGCAGTCCTACGGGCTGGTGGACCGGCGGGTGCGCCCCGACGCCGGCTCACGGGCCGAGTACCGGCTCACCGACCTGGGCCGCACCCTGCTGGCGCCCATCGAAGCGGTCGGCGCCTGGGGGTTCGCGTACGGCGACGAGGTGATGGCCGCCCAGCAGCCCGCCACGGACCCCGACTGACCCCGGGCTTCGCCCCGTCAGGCCAGTTTCCACACCCGGACGGTGGCGTCGTCGCTGCCGCTGACCAGGGTCGTTCCGTTCGGGCTGAACCCGACCGAGCCCACGGCGGCCGCGTGTCCGTTGAGGGTCGCCCGGTGGGCGCGGGTGGCGACGTCCCACAGCCGGACGGTACGGCCGCCGCCGCCGGCCAGTGTCCTGCCGTCCGGACTGAACGCCACCGACCGCACGGCGCTGTTGTGGCCGCTGAGGGTGCCGGCGGAGGTGCTGGTCCGGGTGACCACGTCCCACAGGCGGATGGTGCCGTCGGCGCTGCCGCTGGCCAGGAGCCCGCCGTCGGGGCTGAAGGCCACCGAGGCCACGGGTTGGGTGTGACCCGTGAGGGTGGCGGTGGCTTTGCGGCTGGGGAGGTTCCACAAACGGATGGTGCCGTCCTCGCCGCCGCTGGCGATGGTCTTCGCGTCGGGGCTGAACACGACCGAGGTGACCGGCCGGGTGTGACCGGCGAGGGTCACGGCCGGCCGCAAGCGGTCCACCAAGTCCCAGAGGCGGATGGTGCCGTCCTCTCCCGCACTGGCCAAGGTGGTGCCGTCCACGCTGAACGCCACCGCCCGGACCGGGGCCGTGTGGCCGGTCAGGACGCCCGCTTCGGCGAGGCCGCCGACGTCGTAGAGGTGCAGGAGACGGTCGCTCCCGGCCACCAGGGTGGTGCCGTCGTTGCTGAAGGCCAGGCAGGCGACGGGTTTCTCGAATCCGGGGAAGGGGTCGGTGCCCCGCCAGCTGAGGGCGTCCCACAACCGGAGGCTGCGGTCGCTGCCGCCACTGGCCAGGATCCTGTTGTCGGGGCTGAACGCCACGGCCTCCACGGGACCGGTGTGGCCGGTGAGGCTGCGCGTCAGCCGCACCCCGCCCGTGCCGGGCCCGCCCGCGTCCCCGCCGCCGCCGGTCAGCCGGAGCAGGGCGTACGTCCCGCCGCCCGCCCCCGCCAGCAGCGCGAGCCCGCCGAACAGGACGCCCCGGCGGCCCGGCCGGGCCGCCGGGGGCCGCAGGTCCAGGGTGGGTACGTCGGGCACCCTGGCGGGGACGGCCGTGCCCCGCAGCACCGCGCGCAGCCGTTCCGCGACGGCCGGGGCGTCCGGCCGGCCAGCGGGCTCCTTGGCCAGCAGCGAGGCCGCCAGCTCCACGAGCGCGGGCGGCACGTCCGCCCGTACGGAGCCCAGGGGCGGAGGTTCCTCCTCCAGGTGCATCCGCATCAGCACCCAGGCGTGGTCGGTGCCGGAGAACGGCGGCGCACCGGTCAGCAGCGCGTACAGCACGCACCCGAGGGCGTACACGTCGCAGCGCCCGTCGGCCTGCTCGCCCCGCCACTGCTCCGGGGCCATGTAGTGCGGCGTCCCGAACACCTTGCCGGTCGTGGTCAGCCCGCCCGTGGTGTCGGCGGTGCGGGCGATGCCGAAATCGCAGATCTTGAGCCGGCCGTCGCCGAGGAGGAAGAGGTTCCCGGGCTTCAGGTCCCGGTGCGCCACCTTCCGCGCGTGCGCGGCGGCCAGCGCCTCCGCCGTCTGGAGCGCGAGATCGAGCGCCTCGGCGAGGGCGAGGCCTTCGCCGGGCGAGGCGGCCAGGCGGTGGGCGAGGTCCTGGCCGTCGAGCAGCTCCATCACGAGGAAGAGCCGGTCGTCGTGGCGGCCGATGTCGTGCACGACGGTGATGCCGGGATGCTGGAGCCGCGCCCCGATGGCCGCCTCGCGGCGAAACCGGCCTAGCTGCTGCTCCGACGCGTCGAAGGCCAGCAGCACCTTCACCGCCACCGCCCGGCCCAGCTCGACGTCGAAGGCCCGCCAGACCTCGCCGAACCCGCCCTGCCCGAGCGGCACGTCCAGCCGGTACCGCCCGGCCAACTGCTCCCCCGGCTGCATCCCGCCCCCTGGGCCCCGTTCAGCTATTGCGCGTGCGAGGGGTCATTGTGCCGCAAGGAACCCCGCCCAGGCGGTGGCGCCGAAGGTGAGGTGGGGGAGGGCGGTGTCCTTGGAGTCGCGGACGTGGATGGCGGCGGGGGTGGTGGCCACCTCGACGCAGTCGTTGCCGTCACTGCTGTCGCTGTAACTGCTCTTGAACCAGTCCAGGTCGGCATTGCGGATCATGTCTCTCCCAGAAGTTCCTCGATGAACCCCATGCCCCGTCCGACCGACCCGAGGGGTCACTGTGCCGCAAGGAACCCCACCCAGGCGGTGGCGCCGAAGGTGAGGTGGGGGAGGGCGGTGTCCTTGGAGTCGCGGACGTGGACGGCGGCGGGGGTGGCAGCCACCTCGACGCAGGAGTCGCCTTCGCTGCCATCGCTGTAGCTGCTCTTCCTCCAGGCGTACGCCACCTCGACACAGTCGTCGCCTTCGCTGCTGCTGCTGTAGCTGCTCTTGAACCAGCTCAGCTCGGGGATGTGGATCACGTCTCTCCCAGTAGTTCCTCGATGAAGGCGCTCGACTCCCAGGGCGTGAGAGCCTGTGCCCGGATGGTGCCATAGCGCAACTCAAGGATCCGTAGCTGCTTCGGGTCTGAGACAGGGCGTCCGTTGAAGGCACCTTCGGACCGCCCGACAGCCGAACCGTCTCCGAATTTCAGCACTTCGATCAAGCCGCCCATTCCGGCGTGGTCTTCGCGGTTCGTGGGCATGACCTGAAACTCGATGTTCGGCAACCTGATCACCTCCAACAGACGTTCGAGCTGTCGGCGCAGCACCATTGTGCCCCCGATGGGACGGCGGAGCGTGACCTCTTCTTGGACGAAACTGAGTGCGGGTGCCGATGTCCGCTCGAAGATCGACTGCCGGGCCATCCGGGCGGACAGGATCCGTTCCAACTCGTCCGGGGAGTAGGCGGGCCTACGCATCCCGAACAGCGCGGCCGCATATTCCCTCGTCTGTAGCAGCCCGTGGATGTTGTGGTTGTTGTAGATGCCGATCTCGACGGCCTTGGCCTCCATACCTGCCAGCGCGCGGATCTTCTTCGGGTAGCGGACCTGCTCCATGTCCGCCTTCATCGCGGCGATCTGGCCGCCCGCGCCCAGGACCTCGTCCGCCCTGTCCAGGTACTCCGAGCGCGGGATCCGCCTGCCCGATTCGACCTTGCGGACCAGGTCCTCCCCGTACCCGATCTCCACCCCGAAGGCGGCGGCCTTCATTCCCGCCTTCTCCCGCCAGGTCCGCAGCTGGCGGCCCAGCGCAGCCAGGACCGCCGCTCCCTGTTCGTCCTCGGGGTCGACCTCCCAGCCCGCGTCTTCCGTACCGTCGTTGTCCACCGTCATGCGTGCCCCACCTCCGACGCACCGAATACCTCAACGCCCCCTGCCCAAGCGGCCGTCAGGACAGCCGGGACAGCGCCGGACAAGCGCGGGACAAACCCCGGACGCACCGGCGGTACCGCTTCTCACGGTAGTCACGGCGCCCCACGCTGGGTGATGTGACGACTCAAATCTGGTGCTCTGCACATCAGTTCGGTGTCCGGCTGCCCGCCACGCCCCGGGGTGCCCGGCAGGCGCGGCAGCTCGTGGTGGAGAGGCTGCAAGGGTGGGGGCTGCCCACGGAGGATCCCGGGCTGATCGTGGCCGAGCTGGCGGCCAACGCCGTGACCCACGGGCGGGTGCCCGGGCGGGGCTTCATGGTGGTGCTCAGCCTGGAGGGCGGGACCCTCCGGATCGCGGTGGCGGACGCCTGCCGCGACCGGGTCCCGGTTCTCCGGGAGGCGGACGTGAGCGCCGAGGGCGGCCGGGGTCTGGCCGTGGTGGAGGCGCTGGCCGACCGGTGGGGAGTGGAGCAGGAGCCGCCGCCGCGCAAGGCGGTGTGGGCGGAGGTGGACCTGCCTACAGGCGGCACGCCAGCAGGATCGTGACCGGAGCCGGGATCACCGCGATCCAGCCCGCCCAGCGTCCGGCGGCGGCCAGCGCGGGGCGCCGGCGGAGCAGCAGGCCGGCGAGGGCGAGCAGCGGGGCGGCCGTCCAGGAGGCCAGCCAGAACACCTTGACGACCGCCACGGTCTCGGGGTGGACCTGCTCGGCCATCCCGGCCAGGGCCCCGAAGAGGAACGCCACCGGGATCAGGGCCATGGCCAGGGCCGTGGCCCACGCCAGTGCCGTGCCCGAGGCGGGGGAGCCGGGGGTCTGGGTCTCGTGCATGGGGTCCAGCCAAGCCGCCGCGGGGGGCGGGGCGCCTGCGCCCGCGTACTCAGGATCCGCGGTCCGCGTACTCATCCGGGACGCGGGCCGGCGGGACCCGGTGACCCTCGACGTAACCACCTAAGTACCGGGTAAATCCACCCAACCCCCCCTCCGGCCCCCCGCTCACTCACTCGGGTGAACTCTGCCAACTCGGCTGGCTTTCGGGACGGTTGGCGGGCATATGCTCGCCGCACAACAACAGACATGAGACGGCCCCCGCCGGGACTGGCATCCCGGGCGAGGGCCTGACCAACCAGGAAGAAGCAGCTTCCCAATGGCGTTCAAGAAGCCTAACGCGCTTGTGCGCGCGTCGTCCCGCGTTCGTGCCGGGACCGTCCCATCGGGTGTCATCCACGTCAACGTGCGGCACACCGAGAACTACCTCGTCGTCGGCAATCACCTCGCCCAGCACGGCGCCCTGTCGCTGGTGTCGATCGGGCTGGCGGTGTACATCCAGTCGCTGCCCGCCGGTACCAGGATCGGCATCAAGGAGCTCGCGGCGCGCTTCCCGGAGGGCGAGGTGCGGATCGCCGCCGCGCTGCGGGAGCTGGAGGCCGCCGGGTACCTGGAGCGGACCGCCGTACGGACCCCCGAGGGCAGGCTCGTGACCCGGACCGTGTCCTACAACCACCCGCGCGGCACCGTCCCGCCGCAGGACGACCCGCCGCCCCCGCCGCCGGCCGGACGGGCCCCCGAGCCGGATCCGGAGCCGGAACCAGTGGCCGCGACGGCCGCCGTACCGGAGCCGGGGCCCGCCCCCGCGCCCGTACCGGCGCCGGAACCCGCACCCGCGCCGCCCCCGGCGGCCCACCGGGACGCCGCCGGCCTGCTCGCCCGGCTGCGCGATGACGACCCCCGGCTGCTGCTCTCCGAACGCGACGTGCGGCGGCTCGCGCCCGACCTGGCCGCCTGGCTGGAACGGGGCGTCGAACCGCAGGCCGTACGCCTCGCCCTGGCCGCGGACCTGCCCCACGACCTCCGCAGCCCGGCCGCGCTCATCGCGTACCGGCTCAAGGCGGGGATCCCGCCGCACCTGCCGGTCGCACCGCCGCCCGCCCTCCAGGCCGTACGGCGGCCCGACCCGATGCAGAACTGCGACGGCTGCGACCGCGCCTTCCGCGCCCCCGCCCCCGGCCGGTGCCGCGACTGCCCCCCGGAAGCGGCCCTCGCCGCGTAGCGGCCCGCCGGCCGTGTCAACCCGACCGTGCCGTAGGCCCGTTGAGGTGCGAGGATGGCGGCAGGTTCCGAACGGTGGGAGGCGGCATGGCCAAGGAATTCCAGGTGACGTACGACTGCGCCGACCCGGGCGCCCAGGCGGTGTTCTGGGCCGAGGCGCTGGGCTACCGCGTCCAGCCGCCGCCCGAGGGGTTCGCCGACTGGCCGGCGGCGCTGACGGCGTGGGGCGTGCCGCCCGAGCGGCACAACGACCGGTCCGCGATCACCGACCCGGAGGGCAAGGGGCCGCGGGTGTTCTTCCAGAAGGTCCCGGAGGGGAAGACGGTCAAGAACCGCATGCACCTGGACGTCCGCGCCGCCCCCGGCCTGACCGGCGCCGAGCGGATGGACGCGCTGGAGGTGGAGGCCACCCGGCTGGAGGGGCTGGGGGCGAAGCGGCTCTACCGGCTCGAACCCAACGGCGTGGACGAAGGAATGATCGCCATGGCCGACCCGGAGGGCAACGAATTCTGCCTCGACTGAGGGGCAGCGGCTGACCCTCCGGACGGGCCCGGCCGTGGCGATCAGCCGTTCCCGTCCCGGGGCGGCGCGTAGTCGAGGGAGCGCCAGACCCGCTGGGCCCAGGCCAGGTCGGCGGCGTCCTCGTGGGTGCAGAAGACGCGGGCCGCGCTGCCGGAGGCGTGGACGGCGAAGCCGTAGAACTCGTGGCGCTCGCGGCCGTGGTCCCGCGGGGTCATCCAGAACGCGTACCGGACGCCGTCGGCCGTCGCCTCGCGGGCGCGCTGGGCGGGCCGGGTGTCGGGGGCGCCCGAGAGCAGGGCGGTCAGGAAGTCCTCCGGGGCGCGGTCCGGGACGTCGTCCCGCATCAGGTTCACGGCCGCGCTGCGGTGCGGGCCGGTGTAGTGGTCCGCGCCGCCGGAGAAGGAGGCGGTGAGCCCGGCAGTGCGTTCAGCCTAGGGGGCCGGTATCGAGCGGCCGCTGCCTGGCGCAGCCTTCCGTGGCCTGCGCGCGGTGACGGCATCCACCAGCACGCGGTGGCGGGCCGGGCCCGCGTTCGTGCGGGCCCGGCCCGGCGTTCAGGAACCGTGGGGAGCGGGTCAGTCGGTGCAGTACCTCTTGATCGCGGAGTCGAACGCGGCGGTGTAGGCCTTCGTGTAGGCCTCGTCCGCCTTCTTCTTGGCCTCGCTGTCGGCGGTCAGGCCCGGGAAGTTCTTCAGCTTCGGATTCGGCGCGGCGTCGCAGGCACCGGACTTCGCCAGCGCCTGGCCATCGGTGAAGCCCTCACGGCTGCCGCGCTGGCGCTCGTTGTCGATGAAGTTCTTGTTGACCGCGTCCTGTGCCTCCTGGCCGCCCAGGCAGGTCGTCGCGGCCCCACCGGTCTGGGAGGCCTTGTACTTGCCGAGGGGCAGGTCGGCGGCGCTGAACTTGCCGTCGGCGCCCGCCGTGACGAGAGCCCCGCCGTCGCCGTCGGTCTGGTCGACGGTCACCTTTCCCTTGGCCTTGTCGAAGCCTTCGCCGGTGACGATCACCTTGGTCGCGTCGCCGGCCTTGGCCTCGACGAAGCACTGGGCCGTGGGTGCGGCCTGCGGGGTCGTGGCCCATGCGGCGGTGACCGGCCCGATGGCGAGCGAACAGGCCACGAGGGGGATGAAGAGAGTGGTACGGGTGCGCTGGTTCATGTCGTTCCTCACCTTGGGGGGCGGGAGAGGGGGCGTGAACCGGGGCGGGGTCGGCACCGCGAAGGGGGTGCCCAACGGCACGCGGTCCACACGACGGGGCGGCGGGGCGGGTGCGCTCCAGGCGCGACGACCGGCCCCGGAGGCAGTCCGTCCCTTCCATGCTCCCCCTTACGCCCGGGCCTGTCGACCGGAGGCCCCGACGCCCCGCCGGTGGGCGTCGCGCCGCCAGGAACCCGCTGAACGGCCTGCCGGGCCGGTGCCGTTGCGCCACACCTCCGCCCGGGCGCGTCGGCGCGCGGGCGCATAAACTGGTGTCGTCACGCCCTGCGCCCGTCGCGGGTTCCGGCACCCGCCCACGGGCCTGGGTACCACCCGTGGGCCGCGCCCGGGTCGAGACATCCGGGCCGGGCCGGGTCCACCCGTCCGAGAGGGCGACCATGACCGGCCACCTCCGGCGGCGGGCGTTCGGCCCGCTTGCCATGTTGTCCGCACCCGCGCTGGTGCTGCTGGCGGTCGCGCCCGCCGGCGCCCTGCCACTGGCCGCCACGGCGACCACCACGACCACGGCGACCACCACGACCACGACGGTGACTGCGCCGACGGTCTGCCACGGGTTGTCACAGGGTCAGGACCCGTACCACCGTGGCTGCCGTGAGGGCTACCTCCAGGGCTCCAGCTCCGGCAACCGCGACGGCAAACCGCCCATCTGCCAAAAGATCCTGCCGCCCTTGGTCCCGCCCAACCCCACGCCGTACGTACAGGGCAAGGCCGCGGGCTACGCGTACGGGTACAACCAGGCCTACGCGAAGTCGGCGGCCGCCAACAAGGCCGCGTGCGCCGCGATGAACAACCCCCAGCCCCCCCAGCCCCCACCGCAGCCGCAGCAGCAGACCCAGGAGAGCATGTTCGCCGCGGGGAAGTCGTCCGGGGAGGCCTGGGGACGTGACGAGGGGAAGGCGTGTCTCCTCGCACGCACCCACGCCCGGCTGATGCCACCCAAACAGCCCGACCCGCTCGTCATCGCCTTCCAGAACGGCTACGCACTGGGCTACGACACCGCCTTCGACGAGGCGTACCGCCAGAACTGCCTGAACAAGTGACCGTGTGCCGATTGCGAGGTAGGACGATGACGATGCGACGCGCTGCCATCGTGACGGCGGTGGTACCGCTGACCCTGCTGTGCGTGTGGACCGCCCCGCCCGCCTCGGCGGCCAGCACCCACACCATCACCGTGAGCGGAAGCCTGACGGTGTCGGACGCGCCGGGCATCACGACGAACCGCACCACGAGGACCATTCCCTTCACCAGAATCGCCCAGCTGAGCCACGACAGAACGAACGACACGCTGACCGCGGAGTCGTGCGTGGGCGGCGAGACCAGAGGTGTGCTGAGCGTCCAGATCCAGATCAGGGAGGACGAGACGGCGGTGATCTCCCCCACGCTCCGGCTCTACGAGGGCTCGGACTGTCTCACCAACGACCTCGACGGCGAGGACCAGGGCATTCAGCGGGGCTTGAGGCCGGGGAGGAGCCTGACCAACTGGGGGCTGTCCGCCGAGAACGGTGAGGCCGGCTCCGACGACTACGCCCGGGTGAACTTCAATGTGAAACATCAGGGCGGCACCGGTATCGGCGTCGGCAGCCCGGCCGAGCCGTCGAACGTGGTCGCCACCAGGGAGGCCGACCCCACGAGCGTGCGGGTGGAGTGGAGTGACGCCGCGACCGACGAGACGCGGTACGAGATCTTCAACAGCAGCCTCCAGCAGGCCAAGGGAGTGTCCGCGAACACCACCTCGTTCGTCTGGACGGGGCTGCCGCTGGGCAAGCAGTGCTTCCAGGTGCGGGCGGTCAACGACGTCGGTCCGTCGGACTGGACCCCGGTCAGTGCCAGGTCCGAGTGCGTCTGACCCCGCAACGGTGGGAGTCGGTACGAGGGGCGGCTGAGGATTCCGGTCGGCGGTGGGGGTCCTCCGCCGCCGGTTCCGGCTTGTCACGGTCCTGTCACAAGGGTGAGTTGAATGTGTTCAAAAGCTGGTGGTGCGGCCCTACGCTGAGCCCTCCGCAACAGGGGAGGGATCGATGTCCGAGAACGCCGAGAACGCCGGACAGGCGAAACCGGGAGGGCCCGCCCAGGCTCCGCTTCCGCCGACTCCGGTTCCGGCTCCGCAGCCGCCCATCGCCCCGGGCCTGCCCCGGCACGACCCGGCCGCCTGGCACGCCTGGCGGATGCAGCAGTTCCAACTGCAACAGCAGCAGGCCCGGGAGGCGGCCGCCGCGCGGGCGGCGAACTCGATGTGGCGGCGGATCCGGCCCGCAGAGGCAGCCCCGATCCAGACCGCCACCCTGGTCGCCGTGCTCGCGGCCGGGCTGACCACCGCCGTCGCCCTCGGGGACGGCATGGGCCCCGGGCTGCTGCTCGCCGCGCTGCCCGCCATGGTGGCCGCGTACGCCTCCGCCCGCGCGGCCGGGCGCAAGGCCCGCCCCTGGAGCCTGCTGTGGGCCGCCGGCTGCGTGGCGCTACTGGTGGTTCCGGCGCTGCGGGACTCCGCATGGCCGTCCACGCTGGCGATCCTCGCCGCCGTACTGCTCGCCGCGCTGGCCCTGCACGGAGCCGGCCGTTGGCCCGGCGTACTGCTCGCCCCGCTCGGGTTCCTCGACAGCGCCGTCAGCGGCGTCGGCTGGGCCTGGGCGGGCGTGCGGGCCCGCGGCGGCGGCGCGCGCCGCGGGCGCTGGCTGCCGGTGCTGAAGGCGGCCCTGGTGGCGGTGGCCCTGCTGCTCGTCTTCGGGACGCTGTTCGCCTCAGCCGACGCGGCCTTCGCGGACCTGCTCGGCGGGCTGGTCCCCGAGGTGTCGGTCGGGGACGGCCCCCTGAGGTTCCTGCTCTTCCTGACCGGCGCCGTCCTCGCGCTCGCCGCCGCCCGCACGGCGGCGGCCCCGCACCGCTGGGACCGGGTCAAGACCCGTCAGTGGAAGGCGCGTTCGCGGGTGGAGTGGAGCCTGCCGCTGATCGTGCTCAACCTGCTCTTCGCCGGGTTCAACGCGGTACAGCTGGCCGTGCTCTTCGGCGGCTACGGCAAGGTGCTGGAGAGCACGGGCCTCACGTACGCCGAGTACGCGCGCCAGGGCTTCTGGCAGCTGCTCTGGGCCACCGTGTTCGTGCTCGGGGTGATCGCGCTCGCGCTGCGCTGGGCACCGCGCGGCGGGGCGGGCGACCGGCGTCTGGTCCGCTCGGTGCTGGGGACGCTGTGCCTGCTGACGCTGGTGGTGGTCGCGTCGGCGGTGCGCCGGATGGACCTGTACGTGGACGCGTACGGGCTGACCCGGCTGCGACTGTCCGTCGTCACCATGGAACTGTGGCTGGGCCTGGTGCTCGTGCTGCTGATGGCGGCCGGGGCGGTCGGCGGGCGGTGGCTGGCCCGCGCGGTGGTCGGCAGCGCGGCCGCGACCGTACTGGCCTTCGGACTGCTCTCGCCGGACGGGATCATCGCGGAGAGCAACGTGACCCGGTACGAACAGGACGGCAAGCTCGACCTGAACTACCTCCGCGACCTGTCGGCGGACGCGGCCCCCGCCCTGGACCGGCTGCCCGAACCCCAGCGCTCCTGCGCCCTGACCGGGATCCGGGACGAGCTCCGGCGCGCCGGCGACGCCCCCTGGTACGCCACGAGCCTCGGCGAGTACCGGGCCCGCGAGATCCTGCGCGAGCGTCCGGTGACCACCACCTACCAGGAATGCAGGGTGCTCGGGGTGTACAGCGGCCCCAACCCGTGACCGCATGACGGGACTTCGGGGCGACCTGGTCGTGGACATGCCATGATGACGGCCGGTTCACCCCGTCCCGCCCCAGGAGTACCCCGTCGTGCGGATATCCCGGTTCCTCGCCCCCGTCGCCGTCCTCGGCGTCCTCGCCCTCACCGGCTGCGGGGGTGGTGCGCGGGCCGACGCGAAGGAGACCCCGGCCGCCGCCTCCCTGCCGCCGGCCACCGCGACGCCCACACCGTCGGCGACCACGGCCGCGCCGGATCCGGTCATGCCCGGCCTGACCGGCCGGACCGTGCGGGACGCGCGCCGGGAACTGGCCGCGCTGGACGCGGTCAAGGGGCGGATCACGGACGCCGCCCTGCACAAGGACGTCACCCTCCCCCCGGACCACGACGGCTGGTTCGTCTGCGAGACCGGCCCGGCGAGCGGTGCGCCGCTCCAGGCGGGCACCGCGGTGACCCTCAGGCTGGCGCAGAAGTCCGGCGACTGCTCCGTCGGCTTCCACGGCTACCTGGACGAGAAGAACGACCCGGCGTACACCCCGCCCAGGACCGCCGCCCCCACGCCGGAGCCGGAGCCGGAGCCGGCGCCCGCGAAGACCAAGCCCGCGGCGGGCGGCAGCGGCGGAGGGTCGATGACCACCTGCCCCGACGGCAAGAGCGGCTACGCCTGCACCTCCAACGGCCACCCGGTGGTGGACGGCCAGTTCTGCCCGAACGCCGACCGCGGCCGCACCGCCCGCGCCACCAACGGCACCACGGTCACCTGCTCCTACGACCCCAGCATCAAGCCGTACCGCTGGCAGTAGGCACCCGGAGGGCCGGCGGAGCCCGTCAGGCGCGGGAGTAGGAGCCGATGCCGACCAGGCAGTACACGTACTCGTTGATGACGCTGCCGTTGATCGTGTACTGGTACGAGAAGCCGTACTCCGTACGCGGGTTCTCGTCGCAGCGGCTCATGTCGCTGGTGCCGGGGAAGCGCTGGATGACCCGGTAGTGGGCGTCGGGGGCCGAGCAGGAGACCTCGTCGACGTCGACGGACTGGGCGACGGTGGAGTCCGGGAGCCGGCCGTTGAGGCAGGTGCCCGTCTCGAAGGGGCGGGGGGCCCGCGTGGTCGGGGTGGGGGCCGGCTCGGAGGTCTCCTCGTCCGCCGACGGGGTGGAGGCGGGCGGGTCGTACGTCGGCGGACGGTAGGTCGGCGCGGTGTACGTCGGCCAGGGGTCCGGGGTGTCCGTCGTGGAGGCCGTCGGGGCCGTGGATGCCGTGTGGGAGGAGTCGTCGTCGCCGACCGCGAGGGAGACGCCGACGATCAGCGCCGCCGCGGCCCCGAGCAGCACCAGCCACCCGACGGCACCGCCCTTGCGCGCAGGGGCGGCCGGGGCGGCCGTGGCCGCGGCCGTCGGCGGTGGTGCCGGTGGCCCGGACACCCGTATGCGCAGCAGGACTTCGGCCCCGCCGACCCTGGCCCGGACGAGGTCGCCGTTGCGGGCCGGGGGTATGCGCAGCCGTTGTGGGCCGTCCGGCAGGGGGACGGAGACCAGGGCGCCCGCGGCGGCCTGGGCGGGGGTGAGCGTCAGCTCGATTTCCTGGGACGGCGGCACGGCTGCTCCTCGGGGTGGGGGCGGACCCTCCGCGATTCTGTCCCTTCGCCTCGGGGGGACGCAGGCGTTCCGCGATGCGGGGCCGTCCCGGTGCCGGTGGCCGGCAGGTTGGCGTGTGCGCGCCTCGGGGGCATCCCGTCGACGTGGTGTGGAGCCGGCGGGGAGATGGCGTACGAGGGGTGTTCGCGGGAGGCGGCCGTGCGTACATTACCGGCGGTAACCCGCGCCGACCGAGGAGAACGCCGTGGACGCAGCCGCGCCGAAGCCCGTCGAGCCCGTCGAGCCCGTCAAGACGATCGTGGGCGGGGTGGTGCGGGAGGTGTCCGTGCCGGCGCTCGTCGGGCCGGCGACGAGCGGCTCCCTCGGGGACATACCGTTCCAGAACGCCCGCGAGGCCCCCCGCGAGGCCGTGCTCGCCCGCAAGGAACCCGACGGCACCTGGCGCGACGTCACCGCCGCCGAGTTCGCGCGCGAGGTCCTCGCCGTCGCCAAGGGGCTGATCGCCGAGGGGCTCGCCGAGGGCGACCGGCTCGCCATCATGGCCCGGACCACCTACGAGTGGACCCTGCTCGACTTCGCCGGCTGGGCCGCCGGGCTGGTCACCGTACCCATCTACCCGACCTCCTCCGCCCTCCAGGCCCGCTGGATCATCCACGACTCCGGGGCCGTGGCCTGCGCCGTCGAGGACACCGTCCAGGCGCGGCTCATCAGCGCCGAGCGCGCCCACCTCCCCGGCCTCGCGCACCTGTGGGAGTTCGACACCGGAGCGCTGGCCCGGCTCGCCAAGGCCGGGGAGCACCTGCCCGACGCGATCGTGCACGCGCGCAGGGCCGCCCGTACCCCCGAATCCGTCGCCACCCTCGTCTACACCTCCGGCACCACGGGCAGGCCCAAGGGCTGCGTGCTGACCCACGGCAACTTCCACGCCGAGGTCGACAACGCCGTGGAGCTGCTGCACCCCGTCTTCCGGTCCGTCAGCAGGGACCCGGCCTCCACGCTGCTCTTCCTGCCGCTCTCGCACGTGTTCGGGCGGATGGTCGCCGTCGGCTGCCTGCGCGCCCGGGTGAAGCTCGGGCACGCGCCGAGCATCAGCACCGACGAACTCCTCGCCGACCTCGCCGGCTTCCGGCCGACCTTCCTGCTCGCCATCCCCTACGTCCTGGAGAAGGTCTACAACACCGCCCGCGCCACCGCCGAGCGGATGGGCCGCGCCTCCTCCTTCGACCGGGCCGCCCGCATCGCCCAGCGGTACGGGGAAGCCGCGGAGGGCAACCCGCCCGGGCTGGGCCTGCGGGCCGCCCGGGCCCTGTACGACCCGCTCGTCTACCGGCGGATCCGGGCCGCGCTCGGCGGCCGGGTGCGCTACGTCCTCAGCGGCGGCTCACCCCTCGGGCGGCGCCTCGCCGCCTTCTACACCGGCGCGGGCATCGACGTCTTCGAGGGCTACGGCCTGACGGAGACGACCGCGGCCTCGACCGTCACCCCGCCCCAGCGCCCCCGGCTCGGCACCGTCGGCTGGCCCCTGCCCGGGACGGCGGTGCGCATCGCCGACGACGGGGAGGTGCTGCTGCGCGGCCGGCACGTCTTCGCCGGGTACTGGAACGCGGCCGCCCACCAGCCCGGGCAGTGGCTGGCCACCGGGGACATCGGCGAGCTGGACGCCGACGGGTACCTGACCATCACCGGCCGGAAGAAGGACCTGATCATCACCTCCGGCGGCAAGAACGTCGCCCCCGCGCCCCTGGAGGACTGGCTGCGCGCCCACCCCCTGGTCGGCCAGTGCCTGGTGATCGGCGACAACCGGCCCTACGTCGCCGCCCTCATCACCCTGGAGCCCGACGGGCTCGCCCACTGGCGGCAGATGCGCAAGAAGCAGGGAGTGCCCCTGCGCGAGCTGGTCACCGACCCGGAGCTGCTGGCGGAGCTCCAGCGGGCGGTCGACGAGGCGAACAAGCTGGTCTCGCGGGCCGAGTCCATCCGCCGCTTCACCGTCCTGCCGGCGGAATTCACCGAGGAACGCGGCCACCTGACGCCCTCGCTGAAGCTCAGGCGCGCCGCCATCGCCCGCGACTACGAGCGCGAGATCGACGAGCTGTACCGGGCGCCCCGCACGGCCTGACGGGGGTGCCCGACGCCGCCTGACGCGGGTGCCCGGCGCCGCTTGACCGGGCACCCCGCACCGCCTGGCGCGGGCGCCCCGCACCCGGTGCCCCGACGGGCGGCTCCGGGGGCGGGGGCGACGCGGCCCGCTTATGGTGGGCTGGGCCGACCGGTCCGGGGGGCGACCCGAGGAGGGCGCATGCCCCGTCACCGCCTCCGCCCCCGTACCGCCGCCGGCGCGGCCTGCGCACTGGTCCTGGCGGCCTCCCTCGCGGCCGTCCCCGGACCGCCCCAGGGCCCCGCCCGGAGCCCCGCGCCCACCGCCGGACCGCGCATACGGTGGGGGGACTGCCCCCTCGAACGCGTCCCCGCGGCGATGCGGTGCGCGGAGGTGACCGTCCCCCTCGACCACGCCGACCCCGCCAAGGGCACCACCCGGGTGGCGGTGGCCCGCATCCCCGCCACCGCGCCCGGCCGCAGACCCCTCGGCTCCCTGCTGCTGAACTTCGGCGGCCCCGGCGGCCCCGGGATCGCCTCCCTGGCCGCCGACACCGGGCTCTTCGCCCGCCTGGGCCAGCGCTACGACCTCGTCACCTTCGACCCCCGCGGCGTCGGCCTGAGCTCGCCCGTCTCCTGCGGCGGCTCCCAGGAGACCGGCGACGAGGTGCCGGGCGACGCCGCCTCCCAGCTGGCCGCCCTGCGCGCCGTGGCCGAGCGGTGCGCGCTGCACTCCGGGCCCGTGCTCCCGTACGTCGGCACCGTCAACGTCTCCCGCGACCTGGACCGCATCCGCCACGCCCTCGGCGACAAGAAGCTCAACTACCTCGGCTTCTCCTACGGCACCCGGCTCGGCGCCGTCTACGCCGCGCAGTTCCCGAAGAGGACCGGCCGGATGGTCCTCGACGGGGTCGACACCCTCACCGAACCGCTCGCCGAGCAGGCCCTGGTCTCCGCCCGCGGCCAGCAACGGGCCCTGGACCACTTCCTCGTCTGGTGCGCCCACCGGCGCGACTGCGTCTACGGCAGCAACACCCGCACCGCCCGGGAGAAGGTCGAGGCCCTGGTCGAACGGCTCGACCAGCACCCGCTGGTCGGGGACGACGGCTCGCACTTCACCGGACAGGACGTGGTGGGCGCCATCGCGGCCGCCCTGTACTCCAAGAGCCAGTGGCCCGACCTCGCCGAGGCCCTCGCCCGCGTGGAGCGCGACCGCGACCCCGTCGCCCTGATGGAACTGGGCGGCCCGGCCGAGACACCGCCCGACGACGGACCCACCCGGATCCCCGACGACAACGCCTCGGCCGCCCGCACCGCCGTCAACTGCGCCGACGACCCGGACCGGAGCAACGACGAGGCCACCCCCGAGGCCATCGCACAGGAGATCGGCGACCTCCGGGCCGACTTCCAGCGGACCTCGCCGATCTTCGGGCCGGGCCAGCTGATGACCGTACTGTCCTGCTACGGCCGCCCCGCCGGCACCGACTTCATCCGCCGGATCGACCGCCCCGGCGCGCCCCGCATGCTCCTCGTCGGCACGCGCGGGGACCCGGCGACCCCGTACGAGTGGACCGAGGAGACGGCCCGCCGGCTCGGTTCGGCGGTGGTGATCGACCACAGGGGCGACGGGCACACCGGCTACGCCGCCTCGCCCTGCGTCCGTGACTACGTCGACGACTTCCTCACCGGCGGGAAGCTGCCGGGCGGGACGCGCTCCTGCCCCGCCGGGGAGTGAACCGGCGGGGCGGGCACGGCGGTGCGGTCCCCGCGGGCGGTTCAGCAGTCGGGGCGGGTGGCCCGGCCCGCGAAACGGTCCGCCAGCCAGTCCCCGACGGCCGCGGAGTGGGTGATGACCCCGCTGACGTGCTCACCGAGCACGATGGTGTCGAACTGGACGTCCGCGCCCCGCGCGCACCACTCGGAGCGCAGCCGCCGCCCCACCGCGTACGGGATCAGCTCGTCGCCGAGCGCGTGGTACTGGAGCACGGGCGCGGCCGGGGCCTTCCCGCCCAGCCGGCTCTGGTTCAGGCGGGCCCGCCAGTCGGGCTGCGCGAGCGGGTCGCGGGTGGTCAGGTCGGAGATCCGCTTGAAGGAGCCGGCGATCGCGTCGACCGCCACGCAGTGCTCCTTCATCCCGGCCACCAGCGCCCGGCCCGCCGGGTTGAGGTACGAGTCGAGCCGCAGCTCCGGGAAGGCCGCGTCCTGGCCGGCGGCCGCCATGAAGATCAGCCCGGAGCCGAAGGAGCCGTCGTTGAAGGCGGCCACCTCCAGCAGGTCGGCGGGGACCCCGCCCGTCGCCGTGCCCTTCACCTTCAGCTCCGGCGCGTACGAACCGTGCAGCTCGGCGGCCCAGCTGCCTGCCTGGCCGCCCTGGGAGTAGCCCATGATGCCGACCGGGGTGTCCGCCGTCAGCCCGGTCCCGGGCAGCCGGATCGCGGCGCGGGCGGCGTCGAGCATGGCGTGGCCCGCCGAGGGCCCCACCGTGTAGGTGTGGACGCCGGGGGTGCCGAGGCCCTCGTAGTCGGTGACGACCACGGCCCAGCCGCGCCGGGTGTACTGCTGGATCAGGTTGGCCTCCATGGCGGTGCCGTACGGGAGGTTGTTGCTCGGCGCGCAGGAGTCGCCCATGCCCACGGTCCCGACGGCGTACGTGATCAGGGGGCGCGGGCCGGTGCGGCCGTCCTGCGGGACGATGACGGTGCCCGAGACGACGTTCGGGGCGCCGTCGGCGGTGGTCGAGCGGTAGTGCACCTTCCAGGCCCTGGTGCCGCTCGGCTGGCCGGGCAGCGGGTGGAAGGCGGACGGGGCGCTGCTGACGATGTCGCCGGGGCGGCCGGTGACATCGCCGTCGGCGGCGGTGGCGGCGGTGGCGGAGGGGGTCACGGCCGGGAAGGCCAGGGCGGTCAGTGCGGCCGCGGCGGCCAGGGCGGTGCTGCGCAAACGCATGGGCGGAACTCCCAACGTGCGTAAGGGTGGGGGCAGGTGAGGCGAAGGTAGTGACCGACCGGTCGGCATGTCGCTGACCGGACAGCTCACCTTTCCTGACCGCGCCTCCCACCCCCGGCCCGGCGCGCCGCCTCGAGACCCGCCCGCCGCGCCCGGCCGTGCCGCCGTGTCACCCGCCGCGCCCGGCCGTCACCCGCCTGCCGCACCCGCCCGCGCCCCGCCCCGCCGCCCCGCCGCCTCGTCACCCGCCCGAGGAGATCCGGTACGCCCCCGGCGTCGTCCCCGTCCAGCGGCGGAACGCGCGGTGGAAGGCGGTGTCCTCCGAGAAACCCAGCCGGGCGGCGAGTTCCGCGATCGGCTCCCGGCTCTCGGCCAGTCCCGCGATCGCCGCGTCCCGCCGCACCTGGTCCTTGAGCTGCTGGAAGGAGGTCCCTTCCTGCCGGAGCCGGCGCCGCAGCGTCGCCGGGGACACCGCCAGGCACGCCGCCACCTCCCCGAGCTCCGGCAGCCGGGGCGAGCCGCGCAGCCGCCGCGTCAGGGTCCGGCGTACCTGCTCGGCGACCGTGGTCCCGTACTCCGGGCGCGACAGCAGGTCGAAGGGGGCACGGCGCAGCATCGCGTCGAGCGCGGCCTCGTCCCGCACCAGCGGCGCGGTCAGCCACCGCGCGTCGAAGACGGCCTCGGTGCGCCCGGCCCCGAAGCGCACCGGGCAGTCGAAGAGGGTGTCGTACTCGTCGCGGTGCGGCGGCGGGGGATAGGCGAAGGCGGCGTGGACCAGCGGGATCCGCCGTCCGACGAGCCAGCTGCTGAGCCGGTGCCAGATCGCGAGCACGCACTCGGTGAGGAAGCGTTCCTCGTCCCCGTCGAAATCGTTGCGCACGCCGAACCGCGCCCGCCCGCCCGCCGTCTCCAGCACCAGCTCCGGCCCGCCGGGGAACAGCCCGTAGAACACGGCCGCCCGCTCCACGGCCGCACCCAGGTCCCGGCAGCCCAGGCAGGCGTGGCACATCATCGCGAAGGTGCCCGGCCGGCTCGGGACGGCCGACAGCCCGAGGAACTCGTCCTGCGTGGTCCGGTACAGGGCGCGGAAGAGGCGCGCGAACTGCGCGGGCGTGATCCGCGCCCGGTCGTCACCCAGCAGCAGCGGCGGGATCTGCGCCTCCTGGAGCAACGGCACCAGGTCGCAGCCGGCGCGCCGCGCCCCCGCGAGCACGGCGCGCACGTGGTGCACGGTGACCGTCCGCCTCCCCATGGCTCCGAAGGTAGCCCCAATGAGCGCTGCGGTCAGCGGGGGTGACGCTTCCGGTCATGCCGGGCGGGCCCCGGCCGGGCCCACCATCGGGGGTCACCTACCCCCGGGAGGGCATGCCATGGACGGTCGGCCGAGCACACCGGCGGTGTTCACCCAGTGGACCGAGGAGCGGTACGGGCCGCACCCGGCGCTCCGCTTCCGCGCACCGGACGGCACCTGGCGGACCCGCAGCCACACCCAACTCGCCGCGGCCGTACGGGAGAGCGGGCGCGCCCTCCTCGGCCTGGGCGTCGGGGCCGGCGAGCGGGTGGCGGTCCTCGCCGAGACCCGGCCCGAGTGGACCTACACCCACCTCGGCATCCTCGCGGCGGGCGCGGTCCTGGTGCCCGTGTACCCGACGGCGGGGGAGGAGGAGCTGGCCTGGGTGCTGTCCGACTCCGAGGCGGTGATCGCCGTCTGCGAGGACGCCGCCCAGGCCGCCCGGGTGGAGGCGCTGCGGCCGGAACTGCCCGCGCTGCGGGCGGTCGTACGCATGGACGAGGAGATCCCGGCCATGGCACCGCAGGCCGAACTCGACGCCCGGGCCGCCTCGGTCACCCCCGACGCGGACGCTGCGATCGTCTACACCTCGGGCACCACGGGCCCGCCCAAGGGCTGCCGGCTCACGCACGGCAACCTCGGGGCCGTCCAGGACGCCATCCTCCCGCTGCTCCCGGGCGGGCCCGGCTCCTCGACGTACCTGTACCTGCCGCTGGCGCACCTGCTGGCGCAGCTGATCCAGTTCACCACCCTGCTGGAGGGCGACGAGCTGTGCTATTTCGGGGGCCGGGTGGAGGACGTCGTCGCCGAGCTGGCCGAGGCGCGGCCGACGCATCTGCCCTCGGTGCCCCGGCTGTTCGAGAAGGTGCACGCGATGGCGCTCGGGCTGGCGGAGGGGCGCGAGGGCGGCCGGGAGCGCTTCGAGGAGGCGGTCCGGCTGGGCGTCCTGGCGGCGGACGGCACTCTGCCGGAGGAACTGCGTCCGGCGTGGGAGGAGGCCGAGGAGTCCCTCTACGCCCCCGTCCGGGCGGCCTTCGGGGGCCGGCTCACCTGGGCCCTGACCGGCGGCGCCCCGATCGCCCCCGCCACCCTCGACTTCCTGCGCGCCTGCGGGATCCGGGTGTTCGAGGGCTACGGGATGACCGAGTCCGCCGGGGTGATCAGCCTCAACCACCCGGACGCCGTCCGGTACGGCACGGTGGGCCGGCCGGTGGCGGGCTGCGAGGTGCGGATCGCCCCGGACGGGGAGGTGCTCGCCCGGGGCCCGATGGTCTTCCCCGGCTACCACGCCAACCCCGGCGCCACCGCCGGGGCCCTCGACGCGGACGGCTGGCTGCACACGGGGGACCTGGGCGCCCTGGACGGCGACGGCTTCCTGACCATCACCGGCCGCAAGAAGGAGCTGATCATCACCTCGGCCGGCAAGAACATCACCCCGACCGAGGTGGAGTTCGCCGTGCGGGCCGCCTCCCGCTTCGTCTCCCGCGCGGTCCTGATCGGCGACCGGCGCCCCCACCCGGTGGCCCTGATCACCCTGGACACCGAGGAGGTCACCGCTTGGGCGGCCCGCGAAGCCCTCGACCTCGGCCCGGTACCGGCCGCCCACCCGGCGGTACGGGAGCTGGTGGCCGCGGCCGTCGCCGCCGCCAACGCCACCGTCTCCCGCCCGGCCCGCATCCGCGCCTTCCGCGTCCTGGACGAGGAGCTCTCGGTCGGCGCCGGCACCCTCACCCCGACCCTCAAACCCCGCCGCGCCGAGGTGGCCCGGCGCTACGCCGCCGAGATCGAGGAGCTGTACGCCGCCCGGTAGGCGCCGCCCGGGACCTTGGCGGCAAGGGCCTACGACAGGGCGAGCCGGAGCCGGTCCAGGCCCTCGGTGATCTCCCGCGGGGTGTGCGTGGTGAAGGACAGCCGCAGCGTGCGCGGGTCCGGGGTGCCCGTGAAGAAGGGGGCGCCGGGGACGTACGCCACGTCGTGCCCGACCGCGGACTTCAGCAGGGCCCCCGCGTCCCGGCCCTCGGGGAGGCGCGCCCACACGAACATGCCGCCCTCGGGGCGGTTCCACTCCGAGCCCGCCGGGAGCGCCCCGCCGAGTCCCGCCAGGAGGGCGTCGCGCCGGGCCCGGTAGGCGTCCCGGACCCGGGCGACGTGGGCGTCGAGGTCGTGGGCGCCGAGGTAGTGGGCGGCGGCCAGCTGGTCCACCGTCGAGGTGTGCAGGTCCGCCGCCTGCTTGGCGACCACCGCCGCGCGGCGCAGGGCGGCGGGCGCGCGCAGCCAGCCCAGGCGCAGCCCCGGGGCCATGACCTTGGAGAAGCTGCCGAGCAGGGCGGTGCGGTCCTCGGCGCCCGGGTGGGCGGCGATCCAGGGCTCGTGGGCGCCCTCGTAGCGGAGCTCGCCGTACGGGTCGTCCTCCACCAGCCACAGCCCGAGCCGGGCCGCGATCCGGGCCACCTCCGCCCGGCGGTCCCCGGGCAGGGTGCGCCCGGTCGGGTTCTGGAAGGTGGGGATGGTGTAGAGCAGCTTCGGCCGCTCCCGGGCGGTGATCTCGGCGAGGGCGTCGGGGAGCAGGCCCTGCCCGTCGCAGGGCACCGGTATGACCCGGGCGCCGGCAAGGCCGAAGCACTGCAGGGCCGCCAGGTAGGTGGGGTTCTCGACGAGCACCGTGTCGCCGGGCTCCAGGAGGGTGGCGGCGAGGAGGGTCAGCCCCTGCTGGGAGCCGGTGGTGACCAGCACGTCCTGCGCCGAGGTGGGCAGGCCCCGGGCGGCGGCCCGGGCGGCGACGGCCGCGCGCAGTTCGGGGGCGCCCTCGGTGGTGGAGTACTGGAGGGCCCGGGCGGCTTCGGCGCCGGTCAGGACGGTGTCGTACGCCGCCCTCAGGCCCTCGGTGTCGAAGAGTTCGGGCGCGGGCAGGCCCCCGGCGAAGGAGATCACCCCGGGGCGTTCGGTGAGCGCGAGGATCTCGCGCACGGGCGAACCGCCCACGGCGGCCGCGCGGGCGGCGAAGCCGGGCGGAGCGGCGGCGGGCAGGGCGTCGGGCGTGACGGCGGCAGCGGTGCTCGGGCGCATGGGGGTGGCTCCTTCGGTGGCGGGTGGCGGCAGCCTAGCGCCGAAAGGTGCAGTGCACACCTACCATTCCGGAGAGTGAACAGCGGTAGCGCTCTCCACAACTGACGTAGCATCAGATAAACCGGTGGCATGACGAGAGACGAGCGGGAACGAGAGGACACCCGGGCCGGGGACTACGCGGAGCTCGCGGCCGTCGGCCCGTACGGGGTCCGCCCCGGCCACGCCCTGATCACCATGGTGGAACCGCACCCGGGCCACGAGTACGCGTACAACCGCTGGTACGAGGACGACCACTACTACGCCGGCGCCATGGCCATGCCCTGGATGTACGCCGGCCGCCGCTGGGTGGCCACCCGCGAGCTCCAGGAGCTGCGGTACCCCGAGAAGTCGGCCGTCGCCCAGCCCGTCACCGCCGGCTGCTACCTCTCGACGTACTGGGTGACCGAGGGCCGCTACGACGAGCACATGAAGTGGACCGTCGGCATCAACAGGCGGCTGAACCGCGACGGGCGCGTCTACCAGGACCGCACCCACGTCTTCACGGCCTTCCAGGACCACGAGGCCACCGTCTACCGTGACGGCGCCGCCGGCCCCCGGGACTACCACGCCCTCGACCACCCGTACGCCGGGCTCGTCCTCCAGGTCGTCGACACCGACGGGCCCGGACGGCGGGAGGAGCTGCGGGAGTGGCTGCGTTCCCGGGCCCTGCCGCGGCGGCTGCACGGCTCACCCGCGGCGATGGTCACGCTCTTCCGGCCGACACCGCTGCCCGGCGACCGGATGACCTACGTCAAGGAGGTCGAGGGGATCGGAACCCGGCTCACGCTGCTGTGGTTCCTGGAGGCCGACCCGCGCACCTGCTGGGACCGCTTCCGGGGGCTGGACGCGGAGGTCGCGGAGTCGGGGCTGGGGAGGGTCGAGCTGGTGGCGCCGTTCGTCCCGACCGTGCCGGGGACCGACCGGTACGTCGACCAGCTGCGCTGAGGCGGCCGACGGGGGCCGGGGCGGGGAGGTGCCGGGCACGGCCGAGCCCCCTCGGCCAGGACGGCGGGCCGGTCGAGAGGGCTCCGTGCGGGGTGTTCGGTGTGGGGGGCGGAGACGTTCAGGCGAGGCGCCCGGGTCCGTCGCCGACCACGCCGGTGACGAAGGAGGTCCAGGAACCCGGCGCGAAGGTGAGGGACGGACCGTCCTGAACCTTCGAGTCGCGGACGGCGACGGCGTGGCTGACGGGCGACTTGACCTCGACGCAGGCGCCGTTTCCGCCGGAGTAGGAGGACTTGGTCCAGTTTTCCGTACCGCCCTGACGAATAGCCATGTTTCTTCTCCGGTTCAGCGAGTAGTTCCGGTTGCGTGCCGGCCGGGGATTTCCCCGGCCGACGTGATCGACGCTACCGGCAGCTCTCGATGGCCGAAGGAGGCATTCACTCGACCGGGTGGCATATTCCATTCAGGCCTTCTGTGGCCGGGGACCGACGGTGTACCGTGCTGGCCCCCCTCACCACTTCCGTCCGCTTCCTGCCGCTCTGCGCAGTTCGCGTTCAGTTCGCCTTGGCCGCGTATTGCTCGATGATCTCGGAGATGAACTGCCTGGTCTGGTCGACGTTGAGGGCCTGGGCCCGCAGGTGCTCGTACATCACGCTGTATTTCTGAACGTCGTTGGCCTTCTCCAGGTACAAATCGCTCGTGACGCCCTCGATGTAGACGACCGTCGAGTCCGAGGCGTCCGGGAATTCCAGAATGGCGTACTGCCCGTTCACCCCCGGATGGGCGCCCATCGTGAAGGGCATCACCTGCACCGTGATGTACGGCTGCTGGGACTGCTCTATCAGGTACTCCAGCTGCCGGACCATCAACTGCGGATCCCCCACGTGCCGGCGCAGCGCCGCCTCGTCGATCACCGCCCACAGGCGCAGCGGCCCCACGTCCGGATTGTTGTTCTCCGTCTCGGACAACCGTTTCTGGCGGTGCATGCGCACCTGGACGCGCTTCTCCACATCGGCGGGGGCCGTCTCCGGCAGCGCGCCGCGGATCAGCGCCTGGGCGTACTCGGGCGTCTGGAGCAGGCCCGGGACCATCTGCGGCTCGTAGGTGCGCAGGCTGGCCGCGTCCGTCTCCAGGCCGATGTACACGCTGTACGGGATGTCCCCGAAGGCGTGCCACCAGCCCTGCTGGCGGGAGTCCTTCGCCATCTGCATGAGGGAGTCCACCAGGCGGGGGTCCTCGACCTCGTAGACCTCGCACAGGTCGCGGACGTCGCGCTGGCTGATGGACCGGCGGCCGTTCTCCAGGCGGCTGATCTTGGACTGGGAGACGAGGAGGCGCTCGGCGACCTGCTCGGCCGTCATGCCCTTGTCCTCGCGGAGCTTGCGCAACTCCATGCCCAGTCGGCGGCGTCGGACGGTGGGATTGACATTGGACGCCACGTGAACGGCACCTCCGCCTTCTTCTGTCGCTGTCTCGCTGAGTGTCTGGTGTTCAGCAGACTGCCACCGAAGGGTGCGACGGCGCTGGGGAACGCGGGAACGCGGCACGCGGGGTGGCGAAGCCGTCTCGTCGGCCTCGCCACCCCGCGCGGGCGGCTCCGGGACCGGGTCTTGGGGGACCTCCGGCCGCGGTGTCGGTGGATCGGTGGATCGGTGAACCGGTGGATCTGAGCCCCGCTGACGGATCAAGGGGTGTCGCGGGCGGTCCGGGTGGTGCGGTCGTTCCGTCATGCGGTGGTGCGGTCGTACGGAGGCCGTACGGGTGGTGCGGGTGGTGCGGTCGTACGGGTGCCGCCGGTGGCCGTGATCAGTGCGCGGCCACGCGGGCCATCGCACCCGTCCGGCGCGGCTGCAGCGGAACACCGCCGGTCGCCGTGGCCCGGCCGGCCGGCTGCGGCTGCGCCTGCGGCTGCACGGCGCGGTCACGGCGCGGCTGGGCGGCCACACCGTTCTGGACGTCCATCACGGCGTGCGCGACGAGACCGCCCATCGGGTCGTGCCGGATCAGGTCCCGCAGCCGGGACCTGGACGACCGCCCCTCGTTGCCGGGGTACAGGTGCTTGCCGAGTCCGACCGCGTGGGCCAGTGCGGCGAGCGCCGCGGTCCGCGGGTCCGGCGGTACGCCGGTGCGGATCGCACTGTCGAGCCGGGAACGGATCTCCCGGCTGATCGCCGTGTCGGTCGCCTGGTAGCGAGTCGTCGGCAGCACCCCGCACATCTGTCCCGCGACGGCATGGACCATGCCGCAGCGCTCCAGGTGCGCGAGGTAAATCTGGCGGAGCCCCAGCCGGGGTCCGCCGATCCAGTGGACGGCCCGTACCGGGCTGCCGCGCCTGCGCAGCAGTTCCAGTGCGGAGTCCAGAGTCGGATCTCCTGTCGGCCGTGGCATCACCACGGCGATACGATCCCCGTCAGGGGCTATCCGTCCTGCCAGAGCCAGCTCCACTAGCTGTGCCCCGGCCAGGCCGAGGTCGAGCGACTGCGGCTGCGCCGTGGTACCCGTGGCCGGGTCCAAAGCGAGCAGCAGAAGCTCCTCCGGAATTGTTCTGCGGCTCCTGCCCATCCATGCCTCCCCGCGTGGATGAGTGACAGGGTGACGCCTCTCACATTCATCTGTCGAGAGCGCCTGGACGCTTTGGGCGGGAACCAGTAGCTATGTCGTTCTCGTCTAGCGGTTGGGCGATGCCCCCTAGACGGGACACTGTTAGACGGTTCGGACAGTGACCGGACAGCGATCGAGGAGGAACGGTGGCGGGCGAGTCCCCCGACAAGTCGGTAGATGAAGGAGCGTCCGGGGAGCAGGACCCGAGGCTGTCGGTCTTCCAGCCGCGAGACCCGCTGAAGCGTCCGGCCGCGGCGGCCGAGGCCGCCGAGACCGGGCCGGACGGACAGGCGCAGGACGCGGGCGCGGAGACCGAAGCCGCCGCTCCCTCGCGGCCGTCCCCGGGACGGGTGGACCCGAAGACCCCGGTGACGGGCGTGGTCCGCCAGGCCCCGTCCCGTGAGCCGGATTCCGGTCAGGCGGACGCGGATGACGCGGGCTCGGGCTCGGGCTCGGATGCCGGGGAGTCGGCGGACGAGTCCCGTTCCGAGTCCGTGAAGCCGCGTTCCGCTTCCGCTTCCGCTTCGGCTCCGGCGGAGGCCGGTCCGCGTGCCGAGAGGCCGTCGGGCGAGGCCGGTTCCGGGTCCGCCGAGCCGGCCGGGGCGGAGGCGGAGAAGCCGTCCCGGGACCCGCGTACGGCCGCCGCCGACAGCGAGCGCACCGCCGTCTTCCGTACCGTGAAGCCGGGTTCCGCTTCGGCGGACGCCGAGAAGGACGCGAAGCCGGCCGGGAAGCCGTCCGGGGACGTACGCACCACCGCGTTCGGTGTCGTGAAGCCGGACGCGGACGCGAAGGACGCCGCGGACGGCAAGGACTCCGACACCGAGCGCACCGCCGTGTTCCGTGGGGTGAATCCGGGTTCCGCTTCGGCGGACGCCGAGAAGGACGCGAAGCCGGCCGGGAAGCCGTCCGCGGACGTACGCACCACCGCGTTCGGAGTGGTGACGAAGGACCCCGCCCCCGAGGCGGAGAAGCCCGCCGCCGACACCGAGCGCACGGCCGTGTTCCGCGCGGTGAAGCCGGGTTCCGCTTCGGCGGACGCCGAGAAGGACGCGAAGCCGGCCGGGAAGCCGTCCGGGGACGTCCGTATCACCGCGTTCGGGGTGGTGAAGCCGAACGCCGACGCGAAGGGCGCCGAGGGCGGCAAGGAGGCCGACAGCGAGCGCACCGCCGTCTTCCGCGCGGTCAGGCCCGGCTCGGCCCCCGCCGACGCCGAGAAGCCGGCCACGCCCCCCGAGGACTCCGACAGCGAGCGCACCGCCGTCTTCCGCGCCGTGAAGCCCGGCTCGGCCCCCGCCGACGCCGAGAAGCCGGCGACCGGCAAGCCCGCCGGCAAGCCCACGGACAAGCCCGCCGGGAAGCCCACGGACAAGCCCGCCGGGAAGCCGTCCGGGGACGTCCGTACCACCGCCTTCGGTGTCGTGAAGCCGGACGCGGGCGGCAAGGGCGCCGAGAAGCCCGGCACGCCCCCGGCCGCGCCCGGAAAGCCCTCCCAGGACCCCGGCACCGCGAAGCCCGGCACCGCGAAGCCCAGCTCCGCGAAGCCCGGCACCGAGAGCGACCGCCGCGTCAGCACCTTCGTACCGCTGCGCGGCGAGGGCGAGTCCGGTCCCGCCGGGAAGCCCGAGGTCGGGCCCACCCCGCCGCCCCCGCCGCGCCTGGACCCGAGCGAGCGGACCACCCAGCAGCCGCTGCCCCCCAGGCCGCCGCTCGACATGCTGGCGGACCTCACCAACAACCCGCCCCCGCCGCCCACCCCGATGCGGAACGTCATCCGGCGGGTCAAGATCTACGCGCCGATCGTGCTGCTCCTGGCCATCGTGATCGCCGTCGTGCAGCTGGTGCGCCCGCTGCCCGCGCCGACGCTCAAGCTGACCGCGAAGGCCACGTACACCTTCCCCGGCGGGGCGCCCAGCCTGCCCTGGCCCACCGAGGGCCAGGCCTCCATGGCCGCCGCGGGCCTCGGCACGATCGGCAGCTCCGGGGAGCAGAAGCCGGTGCCGATCGCCAGCGTCACGAAGTCGATGACGGCGTACATCATCATGCGCGACCACCCCTTCAAGAAGGGGGAGAAGGGCGCGATGATCGACGTCGACAAGACCGCCGAGATCGAGGGCCAGAAGGACAAGTCGGACAACGAGTCCACCCTCAACACGGTCAGGGAGGGCAACAAGATCTCGGAGTACGACGCGATCGCCGCCCTGATGATCCCGTCGGCCAACAACATCGCCCGGCTGCTCGCGCGCTGGGATTCCGGTTCCCAGGAGGCGTTCGTCAAGAAGATGAACGACACCGCCAAGGAACTCGGCATGACCAACACCACCTACACCGACCCCTCGGGCCTGGACGCCACCACGGTCAGCACCGCCGAGGACCAGGTGAAGCTCGGACTGAAGATCGTCGAGATCCCGGCGCTGGTCGACATCACCCGCATGCCCAGCTGGACCGACCAGACGGGCAAGACCTGGCCCAACTGGAACCGCCTGGTCCCGTTCCACGACTCCCTCGGCATCAAGACCGGTACGACGACCAAGGCCGGCGGAAACCTCCTCTTCGCGGCCCAGAAGAAGGTCGGCGACACCAACCAGCTGCTCGTCGGCGCGGTCCTCGGCCAGCACAAGCCGCCGATCATCGACAGCGTCATCGCCGCGAGCCGGTCGCTCCTGATCGCCACGCAGAAGGAGGTCCAGGGCGCGCCCGTGGTGAAGAAGGGCCAGGTCGTGGGCTACGTGGACGACGGGCTCGGCGGTCACACGCCGGTCGTCGCCACCGCCGACGTCCAGGCGGTCGGCTGGTCCTCGCTGACCGTGGACATCAAGCTCGGCGACGGCGGCACCGCCATTCCGGAGTCGGCGAAGGCCGGGACCCAGGTCGGCGTGCTGACCGTCGGCGACGGCGCCAGCCAGGTCAAGGTGCCGGTGGCGCTCCAGCGCGCTCTGGACACCCCGGGCTTCGGCAGCAAGCTGACCCGGATCGGCTGATCCGGCGGGCGCGGCGCCCCGGGCGGACCCGGGGCGCCGCGCCGTGTCCGGGGAGCCGTGTCGGGAGGGAGCGTCGTTCGTGACCACAGCCGAGCAGCAGCAGGGGCCGTCGGGCCGGGCGGACGAGCCCCGCCCGGGGGCCGTCGTACCCGCAGCCGTACCCGGATCCGTGCCCGCAGCCGCGCCCGCGCCCGCCGCCGCGTCCATGGCCTCCCGCGCCCTCGGCCGGGCGCACCGGCACCCCGTCCTCCTGGCCACCATCACGGCGGCGGTCCTGCACGTGGTCTGGTTCTTCTGCTTCGCCAACAGCGGCGGGGACCTGGCCGCGCAGGACGCCTGGGCGGAGTTCGTCGGCCGGCACCCCGACACGGCGTACAACCTCGCCTGGTACGGCGGGATGCACCCGGTCTCGTACAGCGTCGTGTCCCCGTACGTGATGCACGTGCTCGGCGTCCGGACCACGATGATGATCGCCGGCACCGCCTCGGCCGGGCTCCTCGCGCTGATCCTCACCCGCTGCCGAGGCGCCGTCCGGCGCCCGCTGTGGCCGGCCCTGGCCGGGGTCTACGGGCTGCTGTGCAACGCGCTCTCCGGCCGGGTCACCTTCGGCCTCGGCACGCTCTTCGCGCTCGGCGCCGTCGCCGCCGTCTTCTGCTGGCCCCGCAAGTGGGCCGAGCGGCGCTGGGCGAAGGCGGCCGTCGCCGCGCCGCTGGCGGGGCTGGCCACCGCCGCCAGCCCGGTGGCGGGGCTCTTCCTCGGGGTGGTCGCGGCCGCCCTGTTCCTGAGCCGGCGGCGCCCGGGCGCGTACGCTCTCGGGCTGGCCCCGGTGGCGGTCGTGGGGCTCTCGGCCTGGCTGTTCCCCTTCTCGGGGACGCAGCCGATGAAGATCGGCTCGGCCGCGCTGCCCTTCGTCCTCGGGCTGGCCGTCGCCCTCCTCGTGCCCAAGGCGTGGAGGACGGTCCGGGTGGCCGCCGCCGTCTACGCCCTCGGGGTGTTCCTGACCTGGGCGGTCGACTCCCAGGTCGGCTCGAACGTCACCCGGCTGGTCATGCTCTTCGGGGGCGCGGTGCTGCTCGCCGCCCTGCCGTACACGGCCCGGCGCACCCGGCACCGGTACGCGGTCCTGCTGGCCTTCGCGGTGCTCACCGCCTGGATCACCACCAACAGCGTCACCGACATCGTCCGCACCACCCCGGTGGCCGCCTGGAACCGTGAGCTGGCTCCGCTGGTCGACCAGCTCCGGAAGGCGGGCGCCGACCGGGGCCGGGTCGAGGTGGTCCCCGCCAGCAGCCACCGGGAGTCCTCCGCCTTCCCCTCGTACGTGAACCTCGCGCGCGGCTGGAACCGGCAGGCCGACCTGGAGCGCAACCCGCTCTTCTACGACGACACCCTCACCGCCGAGAGCTACCGGGCCTGGCTGGACCGCTGGGCCGTGCACTACGTGGTGCTGCCCGCCGACCGGCCCGACTCGGGCGGGGAGGCCGAGGCGGCACTCGTGCGCGGGGGCCTGCCGTACCTGAGCCAGGTGTGGGCCGACCAGAACTGGCGGCTGCTGCGGGTGGACGCCCCCACGGACCTGGTGTCGGGTCCCGCGAAGACGGTCCGGGCGGGCGCGGACCAGCTGGTGGTCGAGGTCTCGGCGCCGGGCCGGGTGCTGGTGCGGATCCCGCACTCGCCGTGGCTGGGGCTGGTGGACGGCACGGGCCGGGCGGTGGAGCCCCCGCGGGAGACGCCCGGATCGAGGACGGCGGCCGTGAAGGAGTACGAGAACCCGTCCGGGTGCCTCTTCAAGGCCGCCCCGGACGCCGCCGGGGACGTATGGACGGAGCTCCTGGCCCCGGCGCCGGGCGAGTACCGGGTCTCGGCGAAGTACCAGCTCCCGCGCGGCACGCCCTGCCCGGCGGAACTGATCCACCGCACCCCGGGCACCCCGCCCGGGCCGTGAGCCGGTGTGCGCGCGGCGGAATCTTTGCCCACCGGTCCGGGTGCATCCGTCCGTATATGTGCATACGATCCCAGTAGTCCGATTGGGTGCTTCCCGAGGGAGTTGACGACGGGATGAGCAAAGAGCAGAAGCGGGACGTCCGCACGGCGGTCGCGAAGGCGACGGAAGGACTCCAGCCACCGCGGGCCCAGGGCCACGGCTTCGAGGGCCCGGTCCGCAGCAAGGTGAAGGGCGGGGCACACACCAAGGCGGACCTCAAGCGCGCCGGCACCCCGCAGGGTGACCGCATCGGCGAACGCAGCAGAGGCCTCAGCTGACGCACCCCCGCCACCCCGACCAGGACGCAACCCGCCCTCCCGGCCCCCGGGAGGGCTCTCCACCGTGCGCCACCGAAAAAACTTCAATGCACGAGCGCTTCCGGAGTTTCCTCAGAGTAAACCTCGATCTCGAGTGTGGCTACGGGTGAATGGCGAGTTGCGCCCCATGCTCTTCGGGGCCATGTGTGAACACCTTTCGGGTGATGCACCGCACCGGCCGATTCCGCCGGGCTGAAGGGTGCGGAGGCCGCCGCTCGCGCCCTGGGGGCCGTGAAAGACGATGGGGCAGTGATTCGCACCGAGTACTACGTCCAAGACGCCTTTGGAGTGCCGGACTTCGCCGGGCCCGCCGAGTTGAGGGTCCTGGGACAGTGGGTGACGGCCGACATCCAGCTCTCACCGCTGTCCGTCCTGGAGGCGATCGACCTGGTGATCGAGGCCAAGGGCAACGCAGCCTTCGCGCCGGAGGACCTGGACGGGAACGCGCACACCGTCACCAGCAGCCGACAGGCGTGAGGGTGGAGAACCACTTCGTCGAGCACGTCCAGGGTGACTACACCCTGGACGAGGCGTTCCGGGTACTCGTCGACTTCTGGGACTACTGCTGCCTGGCGAATCCCCCCAAGGTCGCCGCACGCCGCCGCGAATACGGCGAGGAACACGGCCGCGACCCGCTGACCGGAATCCGCGACGACCCGGGGCCATGACGCCCTCGCCGAGCCACCCGCGCCGCTTGGCATCGCGTCCGGGTTTTGGTGGGGTTTAAAGGTGGCATTTGAAGGTGTAAAGAGTTGTCTCGTTATCCCTGGCACCGGGGATGGCGTGGCGGTCCTCCGACCGGTATCCCCGGGGCCCCGCTGCCGTCGGCAAGCCGAGCCCTTGCGCGGCCTACATTCCAAGTAGGGGGTCGGTCGGCATGCGGGCAAGAAACCGGTGGTGGTCCGGGAGACCGCGGGCTGATAGTGGCCGCATGCCTCACCGTTCTGCGTACGTGTGCCTCTCGTGCCGGGTTTCCTTCAAGCACTCCGAGCACCGGACGTACCACTGCCCCAGGTGTCGCCGGGCGCTGCTCTTTGCCGGTGATGCTTTCGAGGCGCCGCCACGACGGGACCGGGATGCCTGGCGGGTCGTTGCGGTCCTGCTCCGTGTCGGCCTGGACTTCCGGCAGGCCTGTTGTGGCTGTGGACCCGGATACCGACCCCGGAGCCCGCGCGAGGTGCGAGAGCGGCTCGCGTACTCACGGCGTACCGGGACCCCAGTGGCGCGTGCCCTCGCTACCCCCTAGGAGAGCAGCAAGGGCCGCCCCTCCATCTCCGGCCGCCGCTACCCACGTGCAATCCGGTCCCCGGTTCTGCCGATGACTACGGCCGTCCTCGGCTGTTGATGTCAGCCTTGGGTCTCACTGGTCAGGCTGCAAGCTGGCGGAGGGCCAACGCCAGCTGGACCGCGAACGGCAGGACGAAGAACCATCCCACGCCAGCCAAGACACGGCCGGTGACTCGCTTCCCCCGTGTGGGCCTAGGTGGCTCGACCAAAGTCGCGCCAGCCCGCATCGTCTCACTTGGGGCGAAGACAGCCCGTCCCGTGCGCTGTTGCCGTTGCCCCATCCAGATGCAGCAGAACGCAGCTATCAAGCACACACCAGCGGCCTGAAGGTGCTGGACGGGCGAGGCGGTCGCCGCGAGTGTGGCGGCAAGGTGCAGGTCAAAGGTTGATTCCCCCATGGGCTTGATCTCCGCATGAGGCGGAACCTCCGTCAAGCGGGATTCGTGTACACGCATGTCGTCCAGGACACGCAGCGCGAGGTGATCATGCACGTGGACCGACCGTTGATGTCCGCCGCAGATGTCAAAGACCCCCAGCCGTGATCGGCTGAGGGTCTTCGCCCTTGTGCCCCCGGCAGGATTCGAACCTGCGACACCCGCTTTAGGAGAGCGGTGCTCTATCCCCTGAGCTACGAAGGCGGGGTGGAAAAACGTGTAAGAAATCGGGGTGTACCCCGCGTTGCCAGACACGTCGTCCCGGGATCTTGCGCGGTGCGCGGTCAGGGATGCGCACCCGCGCCAGTGTAGCGGGTGGGGGCCGTAGGATGCTGTCGGATTAGGAGGATGTGATCTTGCGGCTGTCGGTGAGGCCCGGGGCCCGGGGCGAGCTCCGCCGGTGGGGCCGCGCTCCTCGGCTCCGGCTCCCCTCGGCCGACTACCGGGCAAGTCGCGATGTCAACCGCCAGCTGATCGCGAACGCCCTCAACGGCACGGTCTGGCCGGACATGCTGACCGTGGTCGATCTGGAGGGGCGCGCTCCCAAACGGGCCCTCACGTCGGATTAGGCGTCCACGCGGTAGACGATCTTCCCGTCGAACTCCGCGAACCCCAACGACTTGTAGAAGGCACGCGCGTCCGGGTTGTTGCGGTCCGTCATCCACTCGACCCGGCTGCATCCGGGACGTGCTGAGGCCAGGGCGCGGAGCTCGTCCATGAGGCGGGCGCCGACGCCCCGGCGGCGGAGGGCACCGCGGACATAGAGCTCCTTCAGGAAGAGAGAGTGGGAGGAGCCAGCCGCCGGCCAGAGGAACGAGTAGGCGGCGAGACCCACGAGATCACCCGCCTCGTCCTCGACCAAGAGAGCGGAAGCCAATGGCGGGGAGCCGAAGAGCGCCTCCTCCACCTGGGAGCGGCGCTCCTCGAACGGCTGGATCTCGGTCGATCCGTAGAACCGTTCGATCTCCTCGATCAGATCGGCCACTGCCGCGGTGTCGCGCCTTTCGGCGGGGCGGATTGTCACGGTCATCGACATCTCCTGTGGCTTTTCCATAGGTTCCCTCGTTCGTTTCCATGCGTGATCCTGGCGTGGCGGCACGGCTCGTGGCTACGGGGGCGTCAGTGCCTGAGGAGCCCAGCCGTGCCGGCGCAGCGAGCCCTGAACATGCCGGATGAGGTACTCCAGATCCGCGCAGTAGACGGAGGGGTTCCGGTAGCCGCGGTCGGTGCTGAAGCGGTGCGGTAGATAGCCCCCACCGCACACGTCCACCAGAGGACAGCTCTGGCACTGATCGGCGAGCGCGGTCTTCCCGTTCTGCCGGTGCAGGAGCTTCGGATGGTGAAGGACCTCGTCGAAGGACTGGCTGAAGACGTCGCGTCCCAGCCAGGAGGCGCCTTCCTCGACGGACCGCAGGGTGTCAACGCCCTCGATCGTGCCGTCCGACTCGATCACGATGCTCGTCGGCGGGGCCAGGCCGAGGGACTCCACCGAGCCGCGCACCCCGGAGCTCAGCGCCACGATGTCCTCCAGCATCCGCACGCTGTGCCGCTGCTCCGGCCGGGCGAGCCAGGCGTCGTAGACGCGGCTCATCCACAACCCGTACTCGGGCACACTCGGGTCGACGCGGTGCGGCGGCTCGTCGTGAGTTCCGTGCGGCAGACCGAAGTCGATCACAGGCGGCTCGAACGACGCCAGGTAGTCATGGACCTCGACCGGGTCGTTGGCCAGGTCGACGACGGCGAGCAGCCCTGCGAACAGATGCGGCCGGGACCGCAGGAGTTCGATGCCTCGTACAGCCGAGGCGGCGCTCGATCGAGAGGAGTGCGTCAGCCTATGCCGGTCATTGGCGGTCGGCGGTCCGTCGAGGCTGACGCCCACGACGACCGCGTACCGCTCGAAGAGGTCCAGCCAGGGCTCCGCCAGGAGCGTCCCGTTGGTCTGAAGTTCGAAACGGGCCGCCACACCGGTCGGAATGCCCTCCTGTACGGCGCCGAGCAGGTCTGCCATGTGCCGGGGGCCGATGAGCAACGGCTCACCGCCGTGCAGTATGACGTGGACGCTCCGCAGGCCGTGAACCGCCGCGTGCTCACCGATTCGCAGCCCAGCCGCTCGGGCCACGGCCGCACTCATCCGAGCAGGCAGGTGCCGCCACGCCTGGTCAACGGAGTTGAAGACGTAGCAGTAGTCGCAGTCGATGTTGCAGCGATTGGCAACCTTGAGGATGAACGACCGAAAGTGGGCGACGTCCGCGCGTGGTGTCATCGAGTGGAACGACTCAAAGAGGCCAGGTCCAGATCAGCGAAGCCTGGTGACTACCCTCGCCGGTGTGGTTCGAGGCCATCTGCTCGGCCGCCAGTCGCTGCCGTACGCGGACGGCGACACGGTCCAGGACGGCCGAACCGTTGATGGACTCCGCGCCGACGGGCGCCGGGGCCTGCGGTGCGGGAACGGGCGTACGTGACGGCATTCGACGCTCCTCGGGGCAGTGCAACGGTGGTCGAGGCGGCAGACCAGCCCGCAAGGTAGCAGTACCACCGCCCGCGCCGGCCTATCGAATCCGGCCACGTGCCCGGCTACTCGGTCCGCGACGCGAGAAGCCGCTCGATGGCATCTGCTGCCCCGCCCGCGCCCAACCGCCGGTACACGTCGCGCGCTTCACGCAGCGCCCCTGCCCCCCGCGCCGACTCGCCGGCCGTCCAGTCGCAACGGCCGATCCCCTCCAGGGCACGTGCCTCCTCAAGCGGGCAGCGGATGTCCCGGGCCAGCCCCAGCGCCTGCTCGAAGGGTCCGCGGGCGGCGGCCCCGTCACTGGAGGAGTGCAGCAGCGTCCCCCAGTGGTTCAGGACCTCCGCCTCACCGCACCGGTCACCGAGCTCTCGGAGGATGTCCAGACTCCGCCGGAACGACTCGACGGCACCGTCCCGCTCGCCGGCAACCCCGCGCGCCGCACCCAGCTCGCCCAGAGCGGCGGCTTCGCCACCACGGCTGCCGAGATCGCGGTATGAGCCCAGGGCTTCATTCAACAGCAGGATCGCCTCCGTGACGTTCCCGTCCAAGCGGTCCAGTACCCCGAGGTGGCGAACGCTGTTCGTGCGGCCGAACCGTTCGCCGAGCTCGGTGAAGTACTCCAGCGCCCGGGTGTGGGCCTCCCGCGCTCCGGCGGGATCGCCGGTCAGGCGCCGGACGACTCCGAGCTCGTTGAGGGCGTACGCCTGGTGGGCCCGGTCGTCGAGCTCCAGGTAGATGTCGAATGCCTCATGGTGACGCTGCGCGGCCAGCTCGTACTCGCCCAGGAGGCAGTGCACGACGCCGAGGTCCCGCAGCGAGTTGGCCTCCCCGTACCGGTCTCCCAGCTCACGGTAGATCGACAACGCTTCGGTCTGCGCCGCCACCGCTGTGTCGAACCGGCTGGTCTGCCGGCGCACCATGCCGAGGTCCGCGAGCGCGTTGGCCTGGCCGAGACGGTCGCCGATTTCCCGATAGAGCGCGAGGGCTTCGGTCTGTGCCTGGGCAGAGGCGTCGTTGTCCGCGGTCATGTACCAGACGATGCCCACCTGGTTCAGAGCGTCAGCCTTGCCTCGCTTTTCATCCGACCGCCTCGTACTCCGTCACCGCTTCGTTCAGTGCCTCGATGGCCTCCCGGTAGGCCGCCATGAAGCGCCGGACGACTCCGAGCTCGGCCAGCGCGTTGGCCAGCGCCCGTCGGTCGCCGGTGTGCCGGGCCGCCTCGGTGGCGGTCCGATGGAGGCCAACGGCTTGGTCCCAGGGCCCGGCCTGCCGCAGGAAGGGCGCCATCGCCGCAGCCATGTGGATCACCAGCTCGTGCAGCGCGAGATCGTTCGCCCTTCGGATGCAGGCCAGAACGTTGGCCCGCTCGTCCTCCAGCCAGCCGAGAGCCGCCGTACGGGAATCGATGGGAGGGGTCTCGACTTGGGCGGCGTCATCTGGGGGATTCGGTGTGGAGGCGCCGCTGCGGGCAATGTGTCTGTTCGCGACGGCGAGGGCGGCCAGGTAGTACGAGCACACGCGCTGAACCGCATCAACAGGGGTCATGCTGCCTCCCTCGCCGGCGAGACCGCGGGCATAGTCGCGTAGGAGGTCGTGTAGCCGGAACCGGCTTCCCGGGTGTTCCTCGATCAGATGGGCGTCGTAGAGCGTGTCGAGTGCCTCGCGTGCCGCCGCCACCGAGACCGAGCCGAGCGCAGCCCCGCAGAAGGCATCGAGCTCGGCTCCAGGGTAGAGGCCGAGACACCGGAAGAAGTGCTGCCGCTCAGGTGAAAGGTCCTGGTAGGACAGACTGAACGTCGCGGCGACCGCGCGCTCCCCAGCTCGGAGCTCTCCCAGCCGGTCCCCGGCGGCGACCAGACGCGCACGGAGATCCTCGGCACTCCACGACCGGTGATGACGCAGCCGCGCGGCGAGCAACGACACCCCGAGCGGCAGGTACCCGCACAGCTCCACCAACTGCTCGAGGACGGAGCGGTCGAGCGACTCCGCCGACCGCCCGCTGAGGCGTACGAACAGGTCGACCGCATGCTCCGCCGGCAACGCCTCCACTGGCAGGACCACCTCCTCGTACGCAGCCAGCCGCTTCCGGCTCGTCACCAGTACGAGACAGTCGCTCCCGCCGGGCAGCAGGGGCTCCAACTGGCGATAGCTCGCCGCGTTGTCGAGGATGAGCAGTGCCTTCTTGTTCGCGAGCTGGCTCCGCCACATGGCTGCCCTCGCCTCGGTGACCGCGCCCAAGTCGTCGCCGGCAGGGATCCGCTGCGCTGGTACTCCGGTCGCCGCCAGCAACGATGCGAGCGCTTCCGTGGCCTGTACGGGGGGCCTCCCTGCCGTGTGCCCGTTGAGATTTACGAAGAGCTGGCCGTCCGGGAAACGCTCCGACAGCACATGCCCCGCGTGTACGGCGAACGTCGTCTTCCCGACCCCCGGCATTCCGTCGATCACATGCACAGGCAGCGCCTCGCCGGCCTCCTGCGAGTTGCTTACGGACCGCACCAGCGCCTCGAGCTCGGCGGTCCGGTCGGTGAACGCGGTGGTGTCGCGCGGCAAGGACCGCAGCACGAGGGCAGCACCCGGAGGCACCGCCCCTTCCTCTGGCTGGGGCGTCGGCGCAGCGCTGCGTTCCGGCGCCCCCGACTCCGACAGCGCGGCAAGCAGCACCGCCAGCCCGACCATGGCCCCGCCCAGCACGGCGAACGAGAACCAGCCATGCTGCTGTAACCACCCCAGCCACCCGGGCCACTGCGACTCGGACACCGCGTTGGTGACGAGCCCCACGAGCATGGTCGTAACGGCTCCGCCGGCGGCCACGACGGCGACGGAAATCCCCCGCCGGAGCCTCATACGTGCGTCGTCTTGATGGAGCAGGGATCGGTCCGTGGCCGGCCGCCTGTGGCGCGGCACAGCTTTTCGGCTGTAGCTCTGGTCACGAACGCAACCCCCGAATCCGACGCCTTCTCGCCCACAAGCGGACCAGCTCTCACGGAACCTGGTCAAGGCCAGCTCCCCGCCACCTACAGGCTCGTATCAGCCAACCTGCGTGTGGCTTCTGCGCCGGCCGCCCCGACGCCCCTTTCGTGGAGCCAGCCGGTCGTCCCGGTTGCGCTGCCGGTCAGTACCTGAGGGCGGCCGCCACCGGGAGGTGGTCGCTCGCGGTGGGCGGCAGGGTCCAGGCGCGCAGCGGGGTCAGTCCGCCGCGCAGCAGGATCTGGTCGATCCGGGCGACCGGGAAGCGGGCCGGCCAGCTGAAGCCGAAGCCGGCGCCGGCCTTCTCCTGCGCGGCGGTGAAGCCCCGCGTCACCGGGGCCAGCGCCCCGTCGTCGGTGGTGGCGTTGAAGTCGCCGACCAGCAGGGTCCGCCCGGCCGGGGCCTCCCGCAGCTGGGCGGCGAGGTTGCGGGCGGCTTCGTCGCGGTGGCCCGTGACGAAGCCGCCGGTGCCCAGCCGGACGGAGGGCAGGTGGGCCACGTACACCGTGACGGGCCCCTTCGGGGTCTCGGCGGTGGCGCGCAGCAGCTGCCGCCAGGGCACGATCGGCGTGCCGCCCGTGTCGCGCAGCGGGAAGGTGCTCCACAGCCCGACCGTGCCCTGGACCACGTGGTACGGGTGGCTCGCGGCCAGTTCCCGCTCGTACGCGTCCAGCGCGGGCCGGGTCAGCTCCTCCAGGGCGATCAGCTGCGCCCCGGAGGCGGCGACGGCCCGGGCGGTGCCCGCCGGGTCGGGGTTGGCGTCGTCCACGTTGTGGGTGACGACGGTGAGGTCGGCCGGGCCGCCCCGCGAGCCGTCGGCCAGGGCCGGCCCGTACAGCCAGCCCCAGACCAGGGCGGGCAGCAGTACGGCGGCCGTCGCGCGCCGGGAACGGCGCAGCAGGGCGGCGGCCGCGAGGACGGGCACCGCGAGGCCTGTCCACGGCAGGAAGGTCTGTACGAGACTGCGCGGGTTGCCGCTCGCCGGGCTGCCGGGCAGCCAGGGGTGCAGCAGCATCAGCAGGGCGGCGAGTACGGCGAGGGCCGCGACCACGCCCCCGCGGGGAGGGCGGAGCCGGGCAGCGGCCCCTCGGCGGCGGGGCGTCACGTACGGGGTCATGCCCCTGGTGACGCGCCCGGCGGGCCGGAGGTTCTGCCGAGGCGCCCCGGGGCCCCGCGGCCGGGGTCGGGGCCGAGGCCGGCCCGCGCTCGCGTCCGGGCTGCGTCCGGGGTCGGGGCCGGCCCCGGCCCGGTGGCGTGGCCGCCCCCCGGCCCGCCCCCGAGCCGGCCCCGGCCCGGCTCCCGCCTCACACCCCCATCGGCGTGTGCAGCTCCACGGTGATCTCGACCTCGACCGGGGCGTCCAGCGGCAGCACCGCCACCCCGACCGCGCTCCGGGCGTGGATGCCCGCGTCGCCGAAGGCCGTGCCGAGCAGTTCGCTCGCGCCGTTGACCACGCCCGGCTGGCCGGTGAAGTCCGGGGCGCTCGCCACGAAGCCGACCACCTTCACCACCCGCTTCACGGCGGAGAGGTCCCCGGCCACCGAGGCCACGGCGGCGAGGGCGTTCAGCGCGCACCGCCGCGCCAGCTCGGCGCCCTGCTCCGGGGTGACGTCCGCGCCGACCTTGCCGGTGACCGGCAGGGCCCCGTCCACCATGGGCAGCTGGCCGGAGGTGTGGACGTAGTGCCCGCTCACCACGGCCGGCACGTACACGGCGACGGGCGCGGGGGCCGGGGGCAGCTCCATCCCGGCCGCGGCCAGACGTTCTTCGGGTGTCGTGGGGGTGGCGGTCACGAAGGTCTCCTCGGGGGATGGGAGGGGTCAGGGCCGGGTCACGCGTACCTGGTAGCGGCCGTTGCGCAGCTCGCCCACCACGGTGATGGTGATGCCCGCCCGCTCGTCGGTGAAGGTCTCGCCCGGCCGGAACGGGGCGTCCGACAGCTCCGCGTGCACGTTGGGCCGCCGCGTGCAGCCGCCGCTCCCGCTCGCGCTGTCCGAGACGGTGACCGGACCGCGCCCGGTGTCGACGTCCGAGTCGACCTTGTAGATCAGCACGCCGGGCTTGCAGACGGCCTCGTCGTTCCCGGCGCGGGTGCGGACCTCCACGGCGTAGCCGGTGCTCTCGGAGAGGGGGACGAAGGCCAGCTTGGTGCCGCCCCCGACGGCCAGCGGGGACAGGACGTGCTCGCTGGTCCCGGAGGTGGAGGCGCAGCTGACCTGGCTGCTGTCGAGCCAGCCGAGCTTCCACTTGTGCCAGCCGAGGAGGTCGTTGTTGGCGCCCCAGTCCTCGCTCATGATGTCCCAGTGCCCGACCGCGCCGCCGCCTTCGGAGGTGTACAGGTCGGGCAGCCCGAAGACGTGCCCGTTCTCGTGGGGGAGCACCCGGTAGCCGGTCTCCCGGTAGGAGCCGGAGCCGTCGTCCTGCCGGCTGTAGACGAAGGACGTGTTGGCGAGCGGCACCCCGTCGGCCACCGGCGCCTCGCGGTTGCCGGAGAAGGTGACCGACAGGACGGTGTCCAGCGCGGACGGTCCGGCGTTCGGGGTGACCAGGATGTTGACCAGGTCGTACCGGCTGAAGTCCACCTCGTCGTCGGCGGCCTTCACGATGTGCTCGACGAGCTGCCGGTAGCCGGGCTCGTAGGGGGAGCCGCGTTCGATCCCGTACGCGGCGAAGGGCATCGGCATCCGGAGCCAGTTCCGCACCGGTGACTCGGCCCGGTAGTCGAGGCGCCCGTAGGAGCTGGTGCGGAACCAGTCGGAGGTCTGAGGGAAGAACTCCGCCAGCCGGTCCATGGCGGTGCCTTCGCCCTTGGCGTCGGGGAAGTCGATCATCAGGTTCAGTGCGCGGACCTCGCCGGTGGAGCGGGAGTATCCGGGCGGGGTCGGCATGCCCTCCGACATCTGGACGCCCATGGTCCCGGTGATCCGGCAGGGTGCCAGCACCGACTCGGCGCTCGTGGCGACGGGGCCGGCGGCGGAGTGGCCGCGGCCGGATATGCCGTCGCTGGCGGTGGCGGTGACGCCCAGGGCCAGTGCGGTGATGCCGATGAACGCGCTGGTGCGGCAGGGTCTGCGTATCCGGCGGCGGGTCTGCGGCATGGAGCTCGCCTTCGGTCCGCGGCAGCCGGCCGGCTCCGGACTGCTCTGTCCGCTCACCCTCCGACGTTGGCGACACGCCCGCGCGTCGAAAGCCTCGAAATGTGGCCCAACCGGGGCAAATATCCCTCCTGGGCGTGTGGTGCGGCTCACACGCACGAGTGAAATAACCGGGGACTGGATCCCCGTTTGAACGAGAGTCCCACGAAGCGGGGACCGGCTCCCCGGTTCGGGAGGGCCGTACGAGCGGATCCGCCCGGATCCACGCCCCAGGAAGGCCCCGGAATGAAGAGCTCCGCCCACATCCCGGCGGCCGCGCCCCAGGCGGCCGTGGCCCTCGCCGGACCCGCCCGCCCCGCGACGCCCGCCGCCGCCCCCGCGACGCCCGCCGCCGCCCCCGCGACGCCGACCACCGCCCCGGCGACGCCCGCCACCGCCTCCGCGGCGCCCGCCGCCGCCCCCGCGACGCCGAGCGCCCGGGTCCCGAAGCCGCGAGCCGACGCCGTGCGCAACCGGGAGCGGATCCTGGTGGCGGCGCGCGAGATGTTCGTGGAGCACGGCGCGGACGCCCCCCTCGACGAGATCGCCCGCAGGGCCGGCGTCGGCAACGCCACCCTGTACCGGCACTTCCCCGACCGGGCCGTCCTCGTCCACCACGTGGTGCTCTACGTGATGGACCGGGTCACCGCCCAGGCCGAGGAGTCGCTCGCCGAGGAGCCGGACGCCTTCGCGGCGCTCTGCCGCTTCACGCACGCCGCGGCCGACGAGCGGATCGGCGCCCTGTGCCCGATGCTCGCGGCGGGCTTCGACCGCGACCACCCCGAACTGCTCGCCGCCCGCGGCCGGCTGGAGGCGGCGGTCGAGACCCTCGTCACCGCCGGCCAGAGCGGCGGCCTGCTGCGCGCCGACATCGGCGTCGGCGACCTGATGGTCGCGCTGTCACAGCTCAGCCGTCCCCTGCCGGGGATCGACTGCCTGGGCGTGGAGCGGTTCGTCCACCGTCACCTCCAGCTCTTCCTGGACGGCCTGCGGGCTCCGGCCCGGTCCGAACTGCCGGGCACGGCAGCCACGTTGGAGGACCTCAGGCGCATGCCCCAGGCCTGAAACCAGATGACGGCCGCCCTGCCCGCCACCTAGTCTCAAACACCGCAAACTTCGCATTTCTCTCTTCCAGTCTTTTCAGTCATTTTTCATTCATCCGCACAGTGAAGTGGGTACCCCCATGTCCGGAACAGCCGCGACCACCCCGCCGGCTGCCGTCGACCCCAGTCGGTGGAAGGCCCTGGTCTTCATCGCCCTGGCGCAGCTGATGGTCGTCCTCGACGCGACCATCGTGAACATCGCCCTCCCCTCCGCCCAGACCGACCTCGGCATATCGGACGGCAACCGCCAGTGGGTCATCACCGCGTACGCGCTGGCCTTCGGCGGTCTGCTCCTCTTCGGCGGCCGCATCGCCGACAAGTGGGGCCGCAAGAACGCCTTCGTCGTCGGTCTGATCGGCTTCGCCCTGGCCTCCGCCCTGGGCGGCGCCGCGACCGGTGAGGCGATGATGCTGGGCGCCCGCGCCCTCCAGGGCGCCTTCGGCGCGCTGCTCGCCCCGGCCGCGCTCTCCCTGCTGGCGGTCAGCTTCACCGACGCCAAGGAGCGCGCCAAGGCCTTCGGCATCTACGGCGCGATCGCGGGCGGCGGCGGCGCCGTCGGCCTGATCCTCGGCGGCTTCCTGACCGAGTACCTCAACTGGCGCTGGACCTTCTTCGTCAACATCCCCTTCGCGGTCGTCGCGGCCGTCGGTGCCTGGATGGTCATCCGCGAGCCGGCCGGGTCCCGCAACAGCGCGCGCCTCGACGTCCCCGGCGTGATCCTCTCGACCCTGGGCCTGGTCGCCCTCGTGTACGGCTTCACGCGCGCCGAGTCGGCCGGCTGGTCGGACACGGTGACGGTGGCCATGTTCGTCGCCTCCGCGGCGCTGCTCGCGGCCTTCGTGTACGTCGAGTCCCAGGTGAAGTCCCCGCTGCTGCCGCTGCGCGTCCTGCTGGAGCGCAACCGCGGCGGTGTCTACCTCTCCCTCGGTCTGGCCGTCATCTCGATGTTCGGCCTGTTCCTCTTCCTCACCTACTACCTCCAGATCGTGAAGGGCTTCTCGCCCGTCAAGACCGGCTTCGCCTTCCTGCCGATGATCGCGGGCATGATCGTGGGCTCCACCCAGATCGGCGCCCGTCTGATGACCCGGGTGGCGCCGCGGCTGCTGATGGGCCCGGGCTTCCTGGTCGCCGGCGCCGGCATGCTGATGCTGACCCGGCTGGAGGTCGGCTCCTCCTACCCGGCGCTGATCCTGCCGGCGCAGTTGCTGCTGGGCCTCGGCATGGGCACGGCCTTCATGCCGGCCATGTCCCTGTCCACGTACGGGGTGAACCCGGCCGACGCCGGTGTGGCCTCGGCCATGGTCAACACCTCGCAGCAGGTGGGCGGCGCGATCGGCACCGCCCTGCTGAACACCATCGCCGCCTCGGCGACCACCGCGTACCTCGCCGACCACGCCGCCGAGGCCGCGGCGGGCGGTCCGGCCGGGCAGCTGGTGCAGGCCCAGGCCATGGTCGAGGGCTTCGCGTCCGCGATCTGGTGGGCCGTCGGCATCCTCGTGGCCAGCGCGGCCATCGCGTTCGCGCTGATCAACACCGGCCGTCCCGGCTCCGGCGGCCCGGTGGCCTCCGGGGCGGGCGCCGCCGAGGACGCCGAGCTCAAGGTTCCGGTGATCGCCCACTGAGCGGCTCAGCCGCTGAGCCGCTGAGGGGGCGCCGCGCCTCTGTGCGGGAATGACTGAGGACCCCGCCTCGTTCAAATTTGAACGAGGCGGGGTCGGTCTTTTCCCGAGTCCACACGGTCCCCGCCCCGACGACGACCGAGGAGCGCTCCGTGACCACCGAGACCCCCCGCATGCCCGCGCTGTACCTCAGCCACGGGGCGCCGCCGCTCGCCGACGACCCGCTCTGGCCGGCCGAGCTCGCCGCCTGGTCCGCGGGACTGCCGCGGCCGCGCGCGATCCTGATGGTCTCCGCCCACTGGGAGGAGGCCCCGCTGGCCCTCGGCGCCGTCGAGCCCGTCCCGCTCGTGTACGACTTCTGGGGCTTCCCCGAGCACTACTACCGGGTGCGGTACGCGGCCCCGGGCGCGCCGGAGCTCGCCGCCTCGGTCCGCGCCCTGCTGAAGGCGCCCGGCACCCCGGTCCAGGACGTCCCGGACCGCGGCCTGGACCACGGTGCGTACGTGCCCCTCGTCGAGATGTACCCGGAGGCCGACATACCGGTCCTCCAGGTCTCCATGCCCACGCTGGACCCGGCCCGGCTGATGGACATCGGCCGCAAGCTCGCCCCGCTGCGCGACGAGGGCGTCCTGATCGTCGGCAGCGGCTTCTTCACCCACAACCTGGCCGCGCTGCGTCACACCGGCCCCGGAGTGCCCGGCTGGTCGGCCGAGTTCGACGCGTGGGGGCGCGAGGCGCTCGCCGCGCACGACGTCGACGCCCTGCTCGACTTCGAGACCAAGTCCCCGGCGGGCCGCCTGGCCCACCCCCGGACGGAGCACTTCGCCCCGCTCTTCGTCACGCTCGGGGCCGCCGGCTCCGATCTCACCGCGCAGCGCACGGCGGTGGACGGCTTCTGGATGGGTCTCTCGAAGCGCTCCCTCCAGTTCGGTACGGGTGCCGCCTCCTAGGGGACCATCGGCGGACCGGTGATGTCCTCGCCGATCACGAAGCCCCGGGCCGGTCCCTCGGGGACGGCCACCCCGGTCCCGTACGGCGCCCGCACCTCCGAGGCGTACCGCGCCTCGCCGGGAACGGGGCGGGTCAGCACGCTCACCGTGCCGTGGCCGTCGTAGTCGTCGACGATCACGTACACCGGGATCCCGGCCCGGGCGTACGCGCGGCGCTTGCGGACGCGGTCCCGCGCGACGTCCTGCGGCCCCGGAGCCACGACCTCCGCGACCAGGGGCACGCTCGACGCCTTGATCCCGAGCTCGCCCCGGGCGGCGTGCCCGGTCAGGTCGTCCGGGGCGAGCAGCACGTCCGGGGCCCAGGCCTGGTATCCACCGACCACGTACATCGCCATGTAGGGGGCGAACGGCCCGCCGGCCAGGTGGTCGGCCAGCCGGGCCCGCAGCCGGTTCGCGGTGAGGGCGTGCGTGAACGGCTGCCCCACCCGCCACATCTCGATCAGGCCCTCCACGATCTCCACGCGGAAGGTCTCGGGCGGGTCGATGGCCTGCCAGGCCCGCCAGAGGGCCTTGTCCAGCTCGGGGTCGGGTTCGGGGCCGGCGGTCGGCGACGCGTGGGCCGGCCGTGGGATGTGTGCGATCACGCGCGGCACGCTACGGCCGCGACGTGGCATGCCGAGCGAATATGCCCCGGCTTCACCCGGACGAGGGCCGAATCACCCGGACGGACGTACGTCCTACGCATGCCCGTCCACCGCATGCCCGTCCACCGCCCGCCCGTCCACCGCCCACTCGTCCTACACCTCCGCCGCCGGCCCGCCCGCCCCCGGCCCGCCCACCGCCTCCGCCCCCAGCCGCTTCTCGTACCACCGCACGTCCCAGTAGCGCCCGAACTTCCACCCCGCCTCCGTGAAGTCCCCGACGCGGCGGAAACCGAAGCGCTCGTGGAGCCCGGCCGAGGCCGGGTTCGGCAGGGCGACGCCCGCGAAGGCGCGGTGCACCGGCTGCTTCGCCAGCTCCGCGAAGAGGGCCTCGTACAGCAGGGTGCCGATGCCCCGGCCCACCGCGTGCGGGGCGAGGTAGACGCTGACCTCCACCGAGGAGGCGTACGCCGGTTTCGGGCGGAACGGGCTGCTTGTCGTGTATCCGGCGATTCGATCGCCGGCCCAGGCAACCAGAAGCCTGTGCGGCCCGTCTTGAGGGTGGGAGTGCAGCCACGGGCGCCGCTGTTCCGGAGTGAACGGAACCGTGTCGAATGTGACGGCGGTCTCGCGGACGTAGTGGTTGTACAACTCCGTGAGCTCCTCCAGGTCGGCCTCCAGGCCGGGCCTGACCTGCACGTTCTCGGGTTCTCGCAGCATGCCGCTACCTCCGGTCCGGGGGGTGGCGGGGCAGGATACTGCAAGATCCCGAAAAAGGGAGAGCGGCGTGGGAATTCTGTCCCGATTCCAGTCGTTGTTTCCTTTCGGAAGCGGGCACTCGGGAGAGTGTCCGAAGACGCACCGCGACCGATTCATCGCATCGCAAGGGAGCACGCATGGCAACCCGCGCCGTCGCCCGTCGTCAGTCCACGAGCAGCGCCCGCGCTGCGGGCGGGGAGACCGTCGACCGCGACCTGGTCGGCATGTACCTCGACGAGATCGCGCGCACGCCGCTGCTCGATGCCGCCAGAGAAGTGGAGCTCTCACAGATCATCGAGGCGGGCGTGTACGCCCGGCAGATCCTCGACGGCGAGGTGGAGCGGGACGGGGACATGCCCACCCGCGAGGAGCTGGAGGCCCTGGCCGCCGAAGGCGAGCGCGCCAAGGAGGTCTTCATCCGGTCCAACCTCCGCCTGGTCGTGGCCGTCGCCCGCCGCTACCCGCGCAGCGGCCTGCCCCTGCTGGACCTCATCCAGGAGGGCAACGCCGGCCTGGTCCGCGCCGTCGAGAAGTTCGACTACGCCAAGGGCTTCAAGTTCTCCACGTACGCCACGTGGTGGATCCGCCAGGCCATCACCCGTTCCATCGCCGACCAGTCCCGCACCATCCGCCTCCCCGTGCACCTCGTGGAGGAGCTCGGCCGGATCCGCCGGATCCAGCGCGAGTTCAACCGGGAGAACGGCCGGGACCCGGAGCACGCCGAGATCGCCGCCGAGCTCGACTCCACCGAGAAGCGCGTGGGCGACGTACTGGACTGGGCGCGCGACCCGGTCAGCCTCAACATGCCGGTGGACGACGAGGGCGACACCCAGTTCGGCGACCTCCTGGAGGACACCTCCGCGATCTCGCCCGAGCAGTCCGTGCTCTCACTGCTGCGCAGCGAGGAGCTGGAGGACCTCCTCGGCAAGCTCGACCAGCGCACGGCCTCCATCATCAAGATGCGCTACGGCATCGAGGACGGCCGCGAGCGCACCCTGACCGAGGTCGGCAAGCAGCACGGCCTGACCCGTGAGCGGATCCGCCAGATCGAGAAGCACGCCCTGCTGGAGCTCAAGCGCATGGCCCGGGACACCGGCTTCGACGCGGTGGCCTGACCGGCCCGCCTCCCGCTCCCGCCCCTGAACGGAGTCCCGGTGCCCCCCCCTGGCGCCGGGGCTCCCCCCTGTGCGGGGCGCCGAGGGGTCCGGCGTCAGACCCGCGCCCCGCCGGCCCGCGCCAGCCGCGCGCCCAGCGCCCCGGCCGCCTCCGCCAGGAACTCCGGCTCCCGCACGGTGAACTCAAGCCCCGTCAGCGCCATCCGGGCCGCCAGCCACTCCGGCGCGTCCCCGCTCTCGAAGCGCACCCGCGCCCCGTCCGCCTCCCCGGCAGCCGCCTCGCGCAGCCACGCCGGCAGCTCCTCGGGAGGCACGGCGAAGGACACGTCCACCGGGTACCTGCGGGTCCCCCGCAGCGCCCGCCGGACGAACTCGGACGCCTCCATCGGCAGCGGACGCGGGGCGAACCGGGCCCCCGTGGCGAAGGGCTCGCTCACCCGGTCCACCCGGAAGGTGCGCCAGTCCTCCCGCTCCAGGTCGTAGGCGACGAGGTACCAGCGGCTCCCCGTGCTCACCAGCCGGTACGGCTCCACCAGCCGGCGCGAATCCGCCCCGTCCCGCGCCCGGTAGGCGAACCGCAGCCGCTCCGGCCCGGCCACCGCACCGGCCATCGCCGTCAGCGTCCGCGGGTCCACGCTCGGCCCGTCCCCCCGGGTCACCGCGACCGTCGCCGACTGCAGGGCGCCCACCCGGTGCCGCAGCCGGGCCGGCAGGACCTGCTCCAGCTTCGCGAGGGCGCGTACGGAGGCCTCCTCGACCCCCTCGATGGCGTGGCCGGCCCCCGCGCGCAGCCCCACCGCGATCGCCACGGCCTCCTCGTCGTCGAGCAGCAGCGGCGGCATCGCCGCCCCGGCGACCAGCCGGTAGCCGCCCTCCGCGCCCATCGTGGCCTCCACCGGGTAGCCCAGCTCCCGCAGCCGCTCGATGTCCCGCCGGATGGTCCGCGCGCTCACCCCCAGCCGGCCCGCCAGCTCGCTGCCCGGCCACTCGCGCGGGGTCTGGAGCAAGGACAGGAGGCTGAGCAGCCGGGCGGGGGTGGTGTTCATAGGTCAAGATTGCCAGGCAAGTAGGACACGATCTGGCCTAGACGCGGTCTAGGTTTCTCTCCATGAGCACCGAGACGTCCATGGCAGCGCCCGGGAGAAAAGAGAACGGGCCCGTACGAGAAGAGCGGAACGCCCTCGCCGAAGCAGCACCCGCACCAGACGCCCCCGGCGGATCCGCCGCCCCGGGCGACCGCCGCCGCTGGCTGGCCCTCGCCATCGTGATGACCGCGTCCTTCATGGACCTGGTCGACGTCACGATCGTCAACATCGCGATACCCAGCATGCGCCAGGACTTCGGCGCGTCGACCAGCGCCATCCAGTGGATCACCGCCGGCTACGCGCTCGCCTTCGCCGCCGGGCTGATCACCGGCGGCCGTCTCGGTGACATCTACGGCCGCAAGCGCCTCTTCCTCGTCGGCGTCGCCGGGTTCACCGTCGCCTCGCTGCTCTGCGGCATCGCACCCGACCCGTCCGTGCTCGTCGTCGCCCGCCTCCTCCAGGGCGCCATGGCGGCCCTGATGGTCCCGCAGGTCCTCGCGATCATCCACGTCACCTTCCCGCAGCACGAGCGCGGCAAGGTCTTCGGCCTGTTCGGCGCGATCGTCGGCCTCGGCGCGGTCTCGGGCCCGATGCTCGGCGCCCTCCTCACCGAGTGGGACCTCTTCGGCCTCCAGTGGCGCACGATCTTCCTGATCAACCTGCCCGTCGGCATCGCGGCCGTGATCCTGGGCCGCAGGTTCATCTCCGAGTCCAAGGCCCCCAAGGCCCTGCGCCTGGACCTGGTCGGTGTCGTCCTCGCGACCCTGGCGCTGGTCATGCTGATCTTCCCGCTCACCCACGGCCGGGAGAACGACTGGCCGCTGTGGGGCTTCGTCTGCATGATCGCGGCCCCCTTCGTCTTCGCCGTCTTCATCGCGTACGAGAAGCACAAGATCAAGAAGGACGGCTCCCCGCTGGTCGAGCTCTCGCTCTTCAAGGTCAAGAGCTTCGCCGGCGGCATCGCCGTCCAGCTCGCCTTCGGGCTCGTGATGGGCATCTTCTTCCTGGTCTGGACGCTCTACATGCAGATGGGCCTCGGCTGGACCCCCCTGCACGCCGGCAGTACCGGCATCCCCTTCTCCATCGCCGTCTCCGTCGCCGCCGGCCTCTCGGTCGAGAAGCTCGTCCCGCGCTTCGGCCGCAAGGTGCTCCAGGCCGGCGCGCTCGTCATGGCCGCGGGCCTGCTCCTCTACATCTGGGAGTCGGAGCGCTACGGCATGGAGATCACCTCCTGGCAGATGGCCGCCCCGCTGGTCGTCATGGGCCTCGGCATGGGCCTGATCGTCGCCCCGCTGAACGACACGATCCTGTCCCAGGTGCCGCGCGAGCACGCCGGCTCGGCGTCCGGCCTGATCAACACCACCGGCCAGACGGGCAACGCGGTCGGCCTCGCCCTGACCTCCGTCGTCTTCTTCGGGTCCATCGAGGACGACCGGATCTTCGGGGTGCCGTACGTCGACGCCTTCCGCGGCGCGCTCTGGTGGGTCGTGGCGGTGCTCGTCGTGATCTTCGCGGTGATGTTCGTGCTGCCGCGCCGGCAGGTGCCGATGTCGGAACGCGAGGGGGCCGTCGAGGGCGCCCACTGACGCCCTCCGCCTTACGGACGTGCCCGCCCCTGTGGCGGGTATGTCCGTTTTTCTTTGTTTTCCTCCGGTTCCCTGCGTAGGGTGGGGGAGCGGAAGCATTCACCACCAAACGGACACAAACCCACAGGCGGCCCGCCATGATCCTCACGGTCACCCCCAATCCCTCCCTCGACCGGACCTACGAGGTCCCCTCGCTGGACCGCGGTGGGGTGCTCCGGGCCGCCGCGGAGCGGGTCGACCCCGGCGGCAAGGGGGTCAACGTCTCCCGCGCCGTCGCGGCGGCGGGCCGCCCCACCACGGCGCTCCTTCCGCTGGGCGGCCCCTCCGGGACCCTGCTCCTGGAGCTGCTGACCGCCGAGGGCGTGGACGTCACCGCCGTCTCGATCGCCGGGCTCACCCGCTCCAACATCGCCGTCGTAGAACCGGACGGCACCCTGACGAAGATCAACGCGGCGGGTCCGGAACTCTCCGCCCAGGAGTCGGCCCTCCTCCTCGACACCGTCCGCGGCTCGGCCGGCGCCGACTGGATCGCCTGCTGCGGCAGCCTGCCGCCCGGCCCTGACCACCGCTGGTACGCCGAACTCGTCGTCCGCGCCCACGAAGCGGGCGCCCGCGTCGCCCTGGACACCTCCGGCCCCGCTCTGGCCGCCGCGCTGCCCGCCCGCCCCGACGTCGTCAAGCCGAACGTCGCGGAGCTCGCCGAGGCCGTGGCCCGGCCCCTGACCACCCTCGGCGACGCCGTCAAGGCGGCCGAGGAGCTGGTCGGACGCGGCGCCCGCGCGGTACTGGCCTCCCTCGGCGCGGCCGGCCAGCTCCTGGTCACCGCCGAGGGTGCGTACCACGGCACGGCACCCGTCACGGCGGTCCGCAGCGACGTCGGAGCGGGCGACGCCGCCCTGGCCGGCTTCCTGACCGCGGGGGGCACCGGCCCCGCCGCCCTCGCCTCGGCCCTCGCCCACGGCGCGGCCGCCGTACAACTGCCGGGCAGCGTGATGCCGGGCCCGGCGGACCTGCGCCCCGAGGCCGTCCGCGTCACCCGGGACCTGCCGCTGGACCTCCCCCTGTCCGCCGGCTGACGGGTCACGGAGCCGGCCGCACCCCCGGCGCGGGGCGCACAGCGGACGGCGCCGGCGTCAGCGCACCCGGCCCCGCAGCTCCATCGCCCCGCGCGCGGCGCCCTCGCTCTCGTAGACCTCGCACATGTGCCGCCCGTCCGGCGTCGCCGTGTGCTCGACCTCCCACAGGCTGAACTCGCTCCCGTCCTGCAGGACGAAGGCGTGCTCGTACAGGCTGAAACCGGCGTCCCGCCCGTCGGCCAGGCACTGCCGGCCGCCGAACGCCTGCGTGATGTGGTGCGCGTACGCCGAACGCAGCAGCTCCGCCACCGCCTCACCCGGACGGTCGGCGTTCTCCGCGCGGCGCAGCACCCGCCGGGCGTGGTCGGCGGACTGCTCCCCCGTGTACTCGCGGCGGCGCTGATGGGGCGGCGAGGCGGCGAACAGCGCGCTCAGGGCCGCCAGGTCCTCGTCGAGGCCCTCCTGCCCGCCGTCCGGGCCGTCCGGGCCGTGCGCGGCGGGCGGCGCGGACTCCGAGGGGGCCTCGCCGAACAGCCGGGCCACCGCCAGGCCCAGCTCGCCCTTGCTGCCGAAGACCTCGTAGCGGGTCTCACGCTCGCCTCCCAGCCGGTAGGCCAGCTCCCAGAGGGAGGCCGCACCCCCGTCGGACAGCAGGTAGGTGTGCCGGTGCGTCTCCCGCCACAGGCCCGCCGACGGGCTGTGGTGGGTGGTGTACAGCGAAGAGCTGTGGGCGAGCGCGCTACCGAGGCGCTCGACCAACCGGTCCGGCAGGTCGAAGGAGTTGAGGGCGCGGCCCAGGAGTCGCTCGAGGTGCGCCTCGGTTGTCTCGTACGGATCGCTCAAGGTGGGTCTCCAGGCCGTCGCAGCTTGTCACTTCGCGGAAGCACAACGTAGCCCCTGGCGCTGACTCCACGTCCGGGATTCGGTAAAACGTCCGGGAACCATCAGGGGTTCCCGCCACACCTTCAGGTCAACTTCCGTACGAAAGACCCTGGTTCGCTCCGGTCCGTCACATTGCGCGGCAGCATGGGTGGTATGGCAACGAACACAGTGGGCGTCCCCCGCCAGGAGGGCCGCCCCCGCATCCGCCCCGAGGGCGAACCGGGCACCCCCCGCGGGCTGGCATGGCTGCTGGTGGTCACAGGGGCGGCCGGGCTGCTCGCCTCCTGGGTGATCACCCTCGACAAGTTCCTCCTGCTGGAGGACCCGGACTTCAAGCCCGCCTGCAGCCTCAACCCCGTGGTGTCCTGCGGCAGCGTCATGCAGAGCGAGCAGGCCGCCGCCTTCGGCTTCCCCAACCCGATGCTCGGGCTGGCCGGTTACGCCGTGGTGGTCTGCGTCGGCGCCGGCCTGCTGGCCGGCGCCCGCTACCGGGGCTGGTTCTGGCTGGGACTGAACGCCGGCACGCTCTTCGGCACCGGCTTCTGCGCCTGGCTGATGGTCCAGTCGCTGTACGAGATCAACGCGCTGTGCCTGTGGTGCTGTCTGGCCTGGGTGGCGACCCTGCTGATGTTCTGGGCGGTCACCGCCCGCAACGTCCGCGCCGGGGACCTCCCCGCCCCCGGACCGCTGCGGGCCCTGTTCGCCGATTTCGCCTGGGCGCCGCCCGCCCTGCACATCGGGGTGATCGGGATGCTGGTCCTGACGCGCTGGTGGGACTTCTGGACGGGCTGACGGGACCGGCGGCCGTACGCGTACGAGGGCCCCGGCGGCTGGACGCCGCCGGGGCCCTCGTCACTTCGCTCCTCGGGACCCGGGGGGCCCTGGCCGGTGGGGGCCGAGCGGAGGGGTCAGCTGCCGACGGAGCCGTTGCCGGAGAGGACCGGGATGTTGCTCAGGATGTGGGAGAGCGGCTCGTCGCCCTTGGCCTGGGTGGAGTTCTCGGTGCACTGCTGGTTCTGCGGGTTGGACAGGACGTTGATGTCCTGGACGCCGACGTTGAGCAGGGCGACGAGCGACTGGGCGTTGACCTTGACGGGCAGGCCGATGCAGGGCTTGTTGAGGGTGCCCTGGACCAGGCCGAGCTGGGGGCTCATGTCGCCGGTGGTCTTCTGGTTGCCGTAGATCTGCTGGGCACCGTTGCCATTGACGGTGTTGATCCCGTTGTCGTTGCCGATGGCCATGGCCGGAGCGGCGCCCGCGCCGACGGCGGCGGCGGTGACCGCAGCGGCGGCCATGATCTTCTTGAGCATCATTGATCCTTCATGTCGCACGAGTGCCCGCGAGTGGAGCGCCCTGGTCAACCCTTCCGCCGCGGGGTTGGTTCCGCTCCTTCACTCAAACGGCCCGTCCGGGGGGTGCTTTTCCCCAGTGCGGGTGAGGCCGCTCCGGACGTCTGCCCGAAGCCCGTACGCAGCCCCAGGGCGCGGGCGCCCGGTTCAAGATCGTGTTGCGCTCCGTGGAGGTCGTGCGCACGGTGGGTAAGGAATCGGATTGTTCCCGTCCGCTTTCGCGACCACCGAAGGAAGCCCCCATGCGCACGAAGCCGTCCCGCCTCCGCGTCCTCGTCCCCTCGGCCCTCGCCGTCGTCATACTGTCCGGCGCGGCCGCCCCCGCGGTGGCCGCCGACGGCGGCGGCGCGGCGGCGGCCCTGGAGAACCGGACGGCCGCGGTGCAGGAGCAGATCGAACGGATCGAGGAGATCGGGGCGGCGGCCCCCGGCCGCGCCGCGGCCGGCCCGATCGACGACCTCCTCGCGAACCTCACCAAGACGCTCAACGACCTGCTGTCCTCCCTCACGGGCCTGCTGCCCGACGGGGTGAAGCTGCCGCCGATCGAGCTGCCGAAGCTCCCCGAGGTCAAGCTGCCGGAGCTGCCCGCGGGAGTGACCGTCCCACCGGTCACCCTCCCGGCCGTTCCGAAGCTGCCCGCCACTCCGGCGGTCCCCGCGCTGCCGGCGACCGGGGTGATCCCCGAACTGCCCGACATCCCGGATGTACCCGACATTCCCGTCCGTAGTTAGCGGGATCGCGGAGCCCAAGGGGCGGCATGGTTACGACTATTGGGCCGAACAGGTCTGCTTCGGCTCGGATTCGGCTCCGAGCCGTGTCGTCCGGGAAGCTGGACCGTTTCGCTTGATGTGAGCCCCGGATCGGGGCAGGACATCGAAGAGAAGGTGCACTCCCCATGAACTCTGCTGCCAAGAAGGCCGCTGTGGCCCTGGCCTCCGCTGGTCTCGCCGTTGCCGGTGCCGCCGGCGCCGCCTCCGCCGACGCCTCGGCCGAGGGTGCGGCCGTGGGCTCCCCCGGTGTTCTCTCCGGCAACCTGGTTCAGGTCCCGGTTCACGTCCCGATCAACGTCTGCGGCAACTCCGTGGACATCATCGGCGTGCTGAACCCGGCGTTCGGCAACGTCTGCGTCAACGACTGACATAAGTACAGTCGGCACCACACGACTGTGGGCGCCTCCGGCATCGCCGGGGGCGCCCACAGTCGTTCCCGGGCTGCTCAGTTCTGGCCGCCGTTGAGCTGTACGCCGCCGAGCAGCGGGGAGACCTTGGTCACGCCGTTCGCCAGCCCCAGTACCTCGCCGGGGGCGTTGTTGCGGAGCTTGTTGACGCCCTGGGCGGTCTGGAGGACGTTGCCGATGGTGTCGCCCTGCTCGGCGAGGGCCGCACCCACCGTCTCGGGGGCGGCGTCGACGACGGGCTCGACGGCGCTCAGCATCGTGTTCCAGCCGGCCGGCAGGCTCATCGGGGGTCCGGCGGGCGCCTCCGCCGCGAAGGCGGGGGCCGCCGCTCCGAGCGCGGCGACGGAGCCGACGACGACAGCGGCGGCCTTGGAGAGCTTCATTATCGAAATCCTCTTCTTTTCGTGAACAGAGGTACCGGCGGCGACCGTCGCGCCGCTTTCGACCTGGCTAACGATTACCGGCGGCTGCGGAAACGCCGACCTCGGGGAAAGACCGGTGCGCGGACGCACGGCAGCGGCCGGAGCACCCGATGAAGGATTCTCCGGCCGATATTTATTCTGATTACCGGTATTCCCGGTCAGTTGATCCTGGACCGGCGGTACAGAATCGCGCCGCCGAGGAGCAGGGCGGAGGCGAGGGCGGTCATGGCCGAGACCTCGCCCGCTCCGGTGGCCGCCAGCTGGGGGGTGCTCGCCCGGGCGGGCGCGGGAGCCGGCGGGGCCCACTCCGGGGCGGGGGCCGGGGCCGGCGCGGGGGCGGGAGCCGGGGGCAGGTGGACCGGGAGGTCACCGGACGGGGCCGCGGGGGGCTGGTCCGCCGGCGGGAAGGCCTCCGGGGCGGGGAGCGGCTCGGGTGCGGGCCGCTCCGGCTGGCTGCCGTGCGGCGGACGCGGCGCCGGCATCTCCGCGGCGGGCGGCACGGGCGCCGGGAGGGTGTGGGGCGGCTCCTCCGGCTGGGGGAGGGGCGCCGGGAGGGTGTGGGGCGGCTCCTCCGGCTGCGGGGCCTGCGGCGGGGGAGCCGGCGCGGGCTGGGGCGCGGGCTTCGGGGCCGGGAGCGGGCCGGGCGCCGGGGCGGGGTGCTCTGCCTCGGGGGCCGGCTTCGGCTCGGGCTTCGGCTTCGGGTGCTGCGGGGCCGGGGCGGGCGGTGCCGGGTGGGGTGCCGGGTGCTCCGCGCGGGGCGGCTGCGGCGGGTGGTCGTCGCACTCCTCCTCGCCCTGGCCGGAGCCGCCGTGGCCGTCCTCGTGGCCGCCCTGGTGCCGGGGCGGCGCGGGAGGCTCGTGGCGGGGCGCCCCGGGGCGCGGCGCGGCGTGCTTGGGGGCGTGCGCGCGGGGTTCCTCGTACGTCCGCTCCTCCTCGTGGCGCTGGCGGGGCAGCGCGTGCCGGCCGCCCTGGTGCTCCTCGAGGTAGCGCTCGAAGGCCTCGGCGTGCTCGGGGCTCAGGTAGCGCTCGTAGTCGTGCCTGGTGTCGTGGGCGGCGCGGGATCCGGTGGAGTTGACGCAGGTGTTCCCCATCGCGGGGTTGAGCGCCGCGGCCCCGTCCACGCTGTTGCCGCAGAGGTTCGGTGTGACCGTGACCGGTACCGAGACGCTGTTGCCGGACAGCACACCCGGCGAATGCGAGGCCTCGGCCGTCGCCCCTGGATGTGCGCAGGCCACGCCGGTCGCGATCGACAGCAGACTCGAGGCGGCCGCGGCAGTGAGCACCCCCTTGCCCAGTACCTGTCGGCTCAGTACCTGTCGCATGGGTCCTTCCCTGTCTACCGGCGCGCGGGCCGGTGCTGAATCGAAGGTGGCCCCGGAGTGCACCGCCGTGCACTCCGAGGCCACCCCGAGGAGGTCTGCCCTTGCGGGCTCAGGCGCTTCGTCAGGCGTTGACGCAGGTGTTGCCGAAGGCCGGGTTCAGCAGCGCGATGATGTTGACCGTGTTGCCGCAGACGTTCACCGGGACGTGCACGGGGACCTGCACGAGGTTCCCGGACAGGACGCCGGGGGAGTCCTTGGCGACTCCGCTCGCGTCGGCGTCGGCCATGGCCGGGGAAGCGACACCGGCGGCCATCAGCGCGCCGGCGGCCAGCACCACTGCCTTCTTGTACTTCATTTCTTTCGATCCTTCCCGCAGAGGTGTATCCGCTGCATGAATAACAACGAGCGGGCCCGGGAAAAGAAACCAGGGAGTTCGCGGGCCTGCCGGGCAATTCACTCCGACGCCGGAGGGGGGTCGGCCGCTGAATTCGGAACTGCTTTTCCGGTAATTCCGGAAAGGTGTCGGAATTTTGTGTGCCCGGTACGCGGCGAGGCCGCCGCGCCCCGGGGGGTGCGACGGCCTCGCTCGGGGGTGCTGCGCGATCAGCTGCCGACGGAGGCGTTGCCGGAGAGGATCGGGATGTTCTCCAGGATGTGCGAGAGGGCCTCGTCGCCCTTGGCCTGGGTGGAGTTCTCGGTGCACTGCTGGTTCTGCGGGCTGGACAGGACCGGGATGTCCTGGACGCCGACGTTGACCAGCGCGAGGATCGACTGGGCGTTGACCTTGGCCGGGAGGGCGATGCAGGGCTTGTTGAAGGAGCCCTGGATCAGCGCCATCTGCGGGCTCATGTGGCCGTAGGTGGCCTGGTTGCCGTAGATCTGCGCGGAGTTGTTGCCGTTGACGGTGTTGATGCCGTTGTCGTTCCCGACCGCCATCGCCTGCGGGGCCATGGCGGCGCCGAGGCCCACGGTGGAGGCGGCAACCGCTGCGCCGGCCACAAGCTTCTTGATCATTATCGTCCCTTTTTTGCAGGATTGCCCGGTACTGGAGCACCCGGATCAACGGCCCCGCACCGGTTCGGGTTGCGTGGCTTCACCCGGATGCCGCCGTTTCGGGCCGCTCGGTTGACGTTCAGGCGTTCACGCAGGTGTTGCCGAAGGCCGGGTTGAGCAGCGCGATGACGTTGACGGTGTTGCCGCAGACGTTCACCGGGATGTGGAGGGGGACCTGGACCAGGTTGCCGCTCAGGACGCCGGGGGAGCCGGCGGCGACGCCCTCCGCCGTGGCGCCGCCGTGCGCGGAGGCGAGGCCCGCGCCGCCCATCAGCATCGCCGCGCCCGCGACCGCCACGGTGCCGCCGCGCATCAGCCTCTTCTTCATCTCCGCATTTCCTTTCGGTTCGAGCGATGTGCACCGGCATAACGACCCGCCCGGGAAGAGGGTGCGTGCCATCGCCCAAAAGGCCGTACAAGCGAGTCCGACGTGATTTCCAGCCCGATTTCTGACAAAGTTCACTCCTGTTTTGTTCCCTTGATCGAAAATGGAGACAGGTCATGGGTTCCTCCCGCAGAATCCTCGGCACGCTCGGCTTGCTGTCCTGCCTCACACTTTCCGCACACGTGCCCGTGGCGGACGCCGCTGTGGCCGCCGGGGCGCGCGAATCACCCCGGGTGCCCTTCACCCAGCGCTACCAGGCCGTCCAGCACGGCGGGCTGGTCAGGGCCTCCAACTCCGCCATCAGCTGCCGCCGCGAGGAGAGCGAGCAGGCCGAGCCGTGCGCCGAGGTCAAGAAGGGCGCGGCCGGGGTCAACGGCGACTTCGAGATGTTCTACGACGAGGTCGACAAGGACCCGGACACCTACAACTCCACCCGGGCCGAGCTGAAGGTCCCGCAGGGCGCGAAGGTCTCGTACGCCCGTCTGTACTGGGGCGGCAACCTGCGGGTGGGGGAACAGAAGCCGCCGGAGGACAACGGCCGGGTACTGGTCGCCGAGCCCGGGGGCGCGTACCGGGCGGTGCTGGCGGACACCGTGATCGGGCACCACACCGACCAGGGCAGCGACGCCTACCAGGCCTCGGCGGACATCACCCCGATGGTGCGCAAGGGCGGGGCGGGGATGTGGACCGTGGCCCAGCTCAACGTCGCCATGGGCCACTCCGCCGTGGGTGCCTGGGGTGGCTGGACGCTGGTGGTCGCGTACGAGCACCCGCAGGAGCCGCTGCGCCGGATCTCGGTGTGGGACGGCTTCGAGTCGCTGGCGGCCGGGGCCGGCGAGGCCGCGGGGGAGACGGTGGAGGTCACCGGCCTGGACGTGGCGCCCGGCGCTTCCGGGAAGGCCGGGGTCGTCGCATACGACGGGGACCGGGGAACCCTCGGGGACTCACTCACCGTGACCGCGGACAGTGGCCGCCGGGTCAACGTCAGCGATGCAGAAAATCCTTTTAATGATGTTATGAATTCCACCATCACGGAATTCGGACGTCACTCGTTCGTGCGACAGCCCGAACATATGAATAATCTCGGATATGACGCGGACGTGTTCGATCTGAGTCCCGCCCTGTCCGGTGGCGCCCGCAGCCTGAACTTCCGGTTCGCGGGTGAAAGCCAAGGTCAATTCCTCGGTGTGCTCTTCGTTCAGACAGACGCGCGCCGCTGAACGCAGGAGACCACTCCCCGTGCGTAAAAACCCCTCGCCGGGCCCGTCACCAGCCGGTTCCGGTTCCTCCTTCACCGTCCTCCACCTCGTCCAGCCCGTCGACGGGGGCGTCGCCCGCGTCGTCACCGACCTCGTACGGGCGCAGACCGCCGCGGGACTGCGCGTCCTCGTCGGCTGTCCGCGCGGCGGCCGGCTCACCGACGACGCCCGCGACGCCGGCGCCGAGGTGCACGCCTGGCGCGCCGGGCGCGCCCCCGGCCCCGCGCTGCCCGTCGAAGTCCTCGGCGCCGCCCGGCTGATCCGCGCCCTGCGCCCCGACCTGCTGCACGCCCACAGCGCCAAGGCGGGCCTCGCCGCACGGCTCGCCGTACGCGGCTCCGTGCCGACCGTGTTCCAGCCCCACGCCTGGTCCTTCGACGCCGTCGGCGGCGCCACCGCCGCCCTCGCGCTGCGCTGGGAACGGGCCGGCGCACGCTGGGCCGACCGGGTGCTCTGCGTCAGCGAAGCCGAACGCCGCGCCGGCGCGTCCGAAGGCATCACCGCCCGCTGGTCGGTGATCCGCAACGGCGTCGACCTCGCCCACTTCCGCCCGCCCCGCGGGCCCGACGGGGGCCGCGCGGAGGCCCGGGCCGCACTCCGGCTGCCCGACGAGGGGCCGCTCGCCGTCTGCGTCGGCCGGCTCTGCCCGCAGAAGGGCCAGGACATCCTGCTCCAGGCCTGGCCGGAGGTGCTGGGCACCGTCCCCGGCGCCCGCCTCGCCCTCGTCGGCGACGGCCCCGACGCCGAGCGGCTGCGCCGCACCGCACCCCCCGGCGTCCACTTCGCCGGAGCCGTCGCGGACATCCGACCGTGGCTTCGCGCCGCCGATCTCGTTGTACTGCCGTCGCGGTGGGAAGGCATGGCGCTCGCCCCGCTCGAAGCCATGGCCTGTGGCCGCCCGGTCCTGGTCTCCGACGTCAGCGGTGCCCGGGAAAGCCTGCCGTCCGGCCAGGGACGGCTCTGTCTGGTGCCGCCGGAGGACCCGACGGCGCTGGCCAAGGCCCTGGGACGGCTGCTCGCCGAACCGCGGCTGCTCACCGAACTCGGGGAGCAGGCCCAGCAGCACGCCCGGACGGAGTTCGACGTGCGGCGGACCTCGGACGCGGTCACCGGCCTGTACCACGAACTGCTGGGCAGGCCCCGGCCCTTGAACCAGGAGCGCATCAGCCGATGACGATGGACAGCGCACCCGCCCGGCACACCGGGCAGGGCGGCACGGGGCACGCCGGCGGCAGCGCCTTCGCCCCCGCGGCTCCCGCCGAAACCCGCCGTGCCGTGACCGCCATCCACCCCCCGCGCGGGCCCCGCGCCGACCGGGCCCGCGCCGCCGTCCGGCCCCAGCGGGCCCGCCGCCGCGACACCGTCGCCGCGCTGCTCACCGCCGACGCGCTGGCCGCCGCCGTCACCGCGACCGCCCTGCCCGCCGGCACCGTGCCCCCCGAGGCCGCGCTGCCCGCCGCCGCCCTGCTCACCGCCCTGCACGCGCAGGCCGGGCTGTACCGGCCCCGCCTCGCCCCCTCCGCGCTGCGCGACGCGCCCGCGCTGGCCGGACGGGCCGCCGTGCTCTGGTGCGGGGCCGGCGCCGTGCTCGCCGCCGTCGCACCGCAACGCGCCCTCGGCTGGGGCGTGCTGCTCGGCGCCGTCTGCGTCCAGGTCGTACTCGCCTGCGCCGGACGCGGCTTCGTCAACCAGCTCCGCCGCCGCGCCGCCGTACGACGGCCCGTCTCGGCGCTCGTCGTCGGCACCGGCGAGGGCACCGGCGCCATCACCGCCGCCCTGCACAGCCGCCCCGAATACGGACTGCGCCCCGTCGGGATCGCCGACACCGCCGCCCCCGCCGGCGGCGACGGCGGCCCGCTCCCCGTCCTCACCACCCACGAGGACATCCGGCGCGCCGTCATCCAGAACTCCGTCCGGCACGCCGTCTTCACCCGTCCCCCGGAGGCCGACGAACGCACCGCCTCCCTCGTCCGCCTCTTCCACGACCACGGCTGCCGGCTCTGGCTCGCCGACCCGGCCGGCACCGCCAAGGTCACCGGCATGCGCGTCGCGCAGCCCGCCGACCAGCTGTGGGGATACGCCGTACAGCCGCTGCTGCCACGCCCCTCCCGGCCGCTGGAACGGGCCGTGAAGCGGGCCGTCGACTCCTGCCTCGCGGCCCTCGCGCTGCTCGCCGCCGCCCCCGTGATGGGCGCCTGCGCCCTCGCCGTACGGCTCTCCGACGGACCGGGGGTGATCTTCCGGCAGGAGCGGGTCGGCCTTTACGGACGGCCCTTCACCCTGCTCAAGTTCCGCACCCTGCGCGCCGACGAACACGAGTCCGCCACCCGCTGGACCGTCGCCGGGGACCGCCGGATGAGCCCGGTCGGCTCCTTCCTGCGCAAGTCCTCGCTGGACGAGCTGCCGCAGCTGTGGAACGTCGTACGGGGTGACATGAGCCTGGTCGGCCCGCGCCCCGAACGGCCCTTCTTCGTCGCCAAGTTCAGCACCGTCCACCCCGGCTACGAGGCCCGCCACCGGATGCCCGTCGGCATCACCGGACTCGCCCAGATCAACGGGCTGCGCGGCGACACCTCCATCGAGGACCGGGCCCGCTTCGACAACCACTACATCGACACGTGGTCGCTGTGGCAGGACCTGTGGATCCTGGCCCGCACCGCGGCCTCCTTCTTCCGCTTCCGGCTGGGAGGGAGCTGAGCATGAGCCTCGTCGCGTCCGCTCCCCCCCGCCTCCTCGACACCGGTCCGCTGCGCCGGCACTGGCCGCTGCTGCCGCTCGCCGCGACGGTCCTCTTCCTCCTCGCCCCGCTCCCCGCCGGCGACGCGACCGCCTCCGGGAAGGTCGGCCCCGCCGACGCCGCCTCGCTGCTGCTCGTCCTCGTCTGCGCCGTCCAGGCCCTGCGCGGCCGGGTGCGGACGCTGACCCCGCTCGGCGTCCTCGTGCTCGGTGCCCCGGGCGTCGGGCTCGCGGTCGCCACGGTGACCGCCGGGGACCCGTACGCCGCCCTGCCCGGGTTCGTGCGCTACCTCCAGGTCTTCGTCCTGGTCCCGGCGGCCGTGGTGCTGCTGGTGCGCGACGCCCGGGAGTTCCGGATCACCGCCGGGTGCTTCGTCGTGCTTGCGCTGGTCCAGGGAGCGGTCGGGGTCGTGCAGTTCGCCACCCGCACCGGGGCCTCGTACCAGGGCGAGGACGTCCGCGCCGTGGGGACCTTCGGCCCCGGCGACGTGATGGGCATGGCCACCGTCGTCGCGTACGGGCTGGTCGTCGCCACCGCCGCCGCGCTCGCCCCCGGACTGCCCCGGCGGGTCCGCCGGATCGCCGGGGGCTGCGCCCTGGCACTGGTCCTGCCGCTGGTGCTGTCCTTCAGCCGGGGCGCCTGGATCGCCACCCTCGGCGCGGCGGTGCTGGTGATGGCCATGGCCGGGATCCGGCGGGCCCTGCGGGTGCTGGTGGCGCTGTCCGCCCTGGGCGTGGTCCTCGTCGGCGGGCTCGGAGTCGGCTCCGAGATGGTCGCGGAGCGGCTGACCTCGATCACCCAGGTGTCCAGCGCCCCCGACCAGTCGGTGACCGACCGGTACACGATGTGGGCCGCCGCCGAGTCCATGTGGCGGGAACGCCCCGCGGTGGGGGTGGGCCTCAAGGGCTTCCCCGCGCACCGCGACGGACACTCCTCGCTCGGACTGTCCTCCGGCAGCCACACCGCGGGCGCCGGACAGGCCTTCATCAAGCAGCCGCTGCTGTCCCCGCACAACATGTACCTCCTCATCCTCAGCGAACAGGGTCTGACCGGGCTGCTCGCGCTGGCGGGCGGCTGGGCCGCGCTCCTGGTCGCGGGGCTGCGGCGGTGCGCGGTGGGGACCGACCGCACGGTCCGGGACTGCGGGCTGATCGCGACCGGGCTGCTCGTGTGGCAGCTGACCGACTTCCTGTACGCGGACATCGGCGGCCCGTCGACCGTGCTGACCGGCGTGATCATCGGACTCGCGGCGTGGTGGGCCCTGCCCTCCCGGGCACACGCGGACGGCCCCGTCGCCGGGCCCGGCCCGCGGGCCGTCGAGGGGCCGGCCGCCCGGTGACCGACACGACGCCCTGGCGGCGGCCCGCGGCCGCGGCGACCGAAGTCGCCGCGGCCGCGGGCTCCACGGCTGCCCCGGGCACCGCCGCGGCCGGACCACCGGCCGGGTGGGGCCGCACCCGGCCCGACCCGGACCCGGCCCCCGGCCAGGGCGGCGCCGGGGCGACCGGCGCGGGCGGCCCTGCGGGCGGGCGGATGCGCCGGGCCGCCGCGACGGTGACGGGCGGCCGGCCCGGCTCCGGCGGCCCGGACGCGGCAGCGGGGCGGCGCCAGGACGGACCCGGGCCCGGGAACGGCGCTCCCCTCGGACGGTTCCTCGCCAAGGCCGCCGCCGTCACCGCCGGACTGACCGCGGCCGGAGCCGTGTTGGGACTCGTACGGGACCAGACCATCGCCCACCTCTTCGGAGCCGGGCACGACAGCGACGCCTTCCTGATCGCCTGGACCGTGCCCGAGATGGCCTCGACCCTCCTCATCGAGGACGCCATGGCCCTGCTGATGGTGCCCGCCTTCAGCCACGCCCTCGCCCGCCGGGCCGCCAGCCGGGCCGGGCTCACCCGCATGGAGGCCCGCGCCGCCGACCCCGTACGGCTCCTCGTCGGGGCGACCCTGCCCCGGCTCGTCGTGTTCCTCGCCGCCGTGGCCTCCGTGCTCGTCGTGGCCGCGCCGCTCGTCGTCGCCGTCCTCGCACCCGGTCTGCCCGACCCCGGACTCGCCGTCCAGTGCACCCGGATGACCGCCCTCACCGTCGTCACCTTCGGCATCGCCGGGTACTTCAGCGCCGCCCTGCGCGCCCACCGCTCGTTCCTGCCGCCAGCCGCGATCTACGTCTCGTACAACGTCGGGATCATCGGCACCATGATCGCCCTCCACGCCCTGTGGGGGGTGCGGGCCGCCGCCGCCGGGGTCGCCGCCGGCGGAGCGCTGATGGTCCTCGTCCAGCTCCCCGCCTTCATCCGCAACGTGGGCTTCGCCCCCAGCCGCGCCAAGGGCGCCCCGCGCAGCCAGCGCGCCCGCGACCGGCCCACCCTCATCGCCTTCGGCGTCATCGCCCCCGTGATCTTCTTCGCGGTGTTCCGGCAGTCCCAGGTACTCGTCGAACGCTTCCTCGCCGCCTCCCTGCCGCCCGGCGCCATCTCACACCTCAACTACGCGCAGAAGGTCGCGCAGATGCCGATGGTGCTGTCCCTGATGATCTGCACCGTCACCTTCCCCGTGGTCGCCCAGGCCATGGCCGGCGGGGAACGCGAAAAGGCCCGCCGCAGGGTCGAACAGGACCTCGCCCTGGCCTCCCTCGCCGTCCTCATGGGCACCGCCCTCGTCATCGGCTACGCCCCGCAGATCATCCACGTCCTCTTCGAACGCGGGGCCTTCACCCATCAGGACACCCTCGCCACCGCCTCCGCCATGCGGGTCTACGGCATCGGCCTGCTCGGCCACTGCCTCGTCGGTGCCCTGTCCCGGCCCTTCTTCTCCACCACCCGGCCCATCTGGTTCCCCGCGCTCGCGATGGGCGCCGGACTCCTCGTCAACATCGTCGCCGGAGCCCTCGCCGTCCGCTGGTGGGGCACCCACGGCATCGCCGCCGCCAACGCCGCCGGCATCTCCACCACCGCCGCCCTGCTCCTCACCGGCCTCGGCTCCCGCATCATCGCCATCCAGGTCCGCCGGGTCGCCGTCAGCATCGGCCGCCTCACCGTCGCGGCCGCCGCCGCCTGCGGCACCGGCTGGCTCGCCGGCCCGATGATCGCCGACCCGCTGCTCAGCGCCGCACTCGGCTGCCTGCTCGTCCCCGCCATGTTCGGAGCCACCGGAATGGCCATACGGGCGCTGGAGATCACCGCCCTGCCCGGCCAGCTCGCCCAGCTCGGCTCCCACACCGCCGCCCGGATCACCCGGCTCACCCAGAGGTTCCGCAATGTCCGCTGACACCGACACGGCCGCCGCCGTGACGGACCCCGCCCGCCGGGGCACATCCCCGTGGGTCCTGATGTACCACTCGGTCGCCGAGTTCACCGACCCCGCCGAGGACCCGTACGGGATCACCGTCACCCCGGCCGCCCTGGAGACCCAGCTGATGTGGCTGCGCGCCCGGAAGCTGCGCGGCGTCGGCGTCGGCGAGCTGCTGCGCGCCCGCGCCGCCGGACGCGGCCGCGGGCTCGTCGGGCTCACCTTCGACGACGGCTACACCGACTTCCTGACCCGCGCCCTGCCCCTGCTGCGCCGCTACGACTGCACGGCCACCCTGTTCGTGCTGCCGGGACGGCTCGGCGTCGACAACGTGTGGGACCCGCTCGGCCCCCGCAAGCCGCTGCTCACCGCCGAGCAGATCCGCGAAGCCGCCGCCGCGGGGCAGGAGATCGGCTCGCACGGCCTGCTCCACCAGGACCTCACCGCCGCCCCCGACGACGTCCTCCAGCAGGAGCTGCGCGGCAGCCGCGACCTGCTGCGCGAACTCACCGGCACGCTGCCCGAGGGGTTCTGCTACCCATACGGGCACCTCGACGCCCGCGTCGTCGTAGCCACCCGCGCGGCCGGCTACGACTACGCCTGCGCGATCTCCCCCGGCCGGCTCGAGGGCCGCCACGCCCTGCCGCGCACCCACGTCAGCCAGGCCGACGGACCCGCGCGGCTGCGCGTCAAGCAGCTGCGGCACCAGGCGCGGGAGCTGCGCAGGAGGGTGCTGCCGTGAAGGACGTCAAGGCCCTCCACATCATCACCGGGCTCGGCGTCGGCGGCGCCGAGCAGCAACTGCGCCTGCTGCTGCGGCACATGCCGATGCCCTGCGACGTCCTGACGCTGACCAACCCCGGAGCCGTCGCCGAGGGGCTGCGGGCCGACGGCGTCCGGGTCGTGCACCTGGGCATGCGCGGCAACCGCGACCTGGGCGCACTGCCCAGGCTGGTGCGGTTCGTCCGCCGCGGCCGCTACGACCTGGTCCACACCCACCTGTACCGGGCCTGCGTGTACGGGCGCCTCGCGGCCCGGCTCGCCGGGGTCCGCGCCACGGTGGCCACCGAACACTCGCTCGGCGAGGGCGAGATCGAGGGCCGGCCGCTGACCGGCGGGGTGCGGGCCCTGTACCTGGCGAGCGAGCGGCTCGGCGCGGCCACCGTCGCCGTGTCCGACACCGTCGCCGCCCGGCTGGAGGGGTGGGGGGTGCCCGCCGCCCGGGTGCACGTGGTCCCGAACGGGATCGAGGCCGCCCGCTTCCGCTTCGACGAGCGCGTACGCCGCGCCGCCCGAACCCGGACCGGGCTGCCGGAACGCGCCTTCGTGGTGGGCGGGGTCGGGCGGCTGGTCCCGGGCAAACGGTTCGACGTACTCGTCAGGGCCGTCGCGGCACTTCCCGGCGCGCACCTGCTGCTGGCCGGGGACGGCCCCGAGCGGGCCGCGCTGCGACTGCTCGCCGCCGAACTGGGCGCCCAGAGCCGGATCCACCTGCTCGGCGAGCGGGACCCGCTCGGCGACAGCCCCGACGGGCGCACCCCCGGGATCCCCGCCCTGCTGGCCGCCATGGACGTCTTCGTCTCCCCGTCGCGGGAGGAGGCGTTCGGGCTCGCCGTCGTCGAGGCGCTGGCCGCCGGGCTGCCCGTGCTGCACGTGACCTGCCCCGCCATCGACGACCTCCCCGCCGCGCAGGCCCCGGGGGCCCGGCGGATCGGTCCCGGCACGGAGGAACTGGCCGCCGCCCTGCGCGGGCACATGGAGGCGGGCGCGCGCCGGCTCCCACCGCCCCCGGTGGTGCGCCGGTACGACATCACGCGCACCGCCCGCCGGCTGCTGGACGTGTACGACCTCGCGCTGGCCGCGCCGGGGCGGGACGCCGGGCGCGGGCGGGACGGCGGGCGCGGGCGGGACGGCGGGCCGGTGCCGGGCGCCGGGCCGGTCCTGGACGCCGGGCCGGTGCCGGATGCCGGGCCGGTCCTGGACGCCGGGCCGGTGCCGGGCGCCGCGCCCGCGCCGGTGCCGGACGGCGATGACGGCCTCCGGGCCGCCGGTCCCGCCGTGGCCGTGCCCGGCCCCGCGCCGCAGACACCCGGCGGGCCCGCCGCCGCCGCGCCGGGCAGCAACGGCTGACCCCGATCCACTCACCCCGGCCGGGGGACCGGCCGGAACCGAACGACCCCCCTCCACCCAGGAAGGCACCGCACATGGCCGACACCGCCGACCAGAAGAAGTCCGCCCACCGCTCCGGGAAGAAGCGCCGGCTCCCGCTGCCGCCGCCCGCCTGGTGGCCACTGCCCGCCTGCGCCCTGTTCGGTCTGGCCGCGGGCGGCGCGTACGGGGTGCTCAAGGCCCCCGAGTACGCCGCCACCAGCTACGTCGTGGCCGTCCCCAACGAGACCACCGAGCCCGCCACCGCCCTCGGCTTCGCCCAGGCCTACGGCCGGATCGCGACCAGCACCTCCACCCTCGCCTACGCGCAGCCCCGAGCCGGCATCGCCGCCCGGCAGCTGCGCACCCAGGTCCGCGCCGAGACCTCCCCCGACTCGCCGATGATCGCCATCACCGGCACCTCCACGAGCCCCTCCGAGGCCGCCGACATCGCCAACGCCGTCGCCGACGCCCTCTCGCTGAGCAGCAACCAGGCCGCGAAGAACACCGGGGTGCAGCTGCTGCTGTTCAACCAGGCCGTCGCCCCCAGCGACCCCGCCTCCCCGTCCGCCCCCGTCAGCGGCGCCGTCGGACTGTGCGCGGGCGGTCTCCTCGGCGGGCTGTGGCTGCTGGCGCGTCCGGCCCGCCGCAAGGAGCGCGAGGGAAGCCCGGTGGTGGAGGAGTACCCCTCGCTGCCCGCCCAGGGCGAGCACTCCGAGGCCAAGGAGAAGGAGCCCGTGCGATGACGGGGGGCTCCGCCGGGGCGCTGACGGTGACGCTGTGCCGGGACTCCCGGCAGTTCGCCGCGCTGGAGGAGCCCTGGAACCGGCTCGTCCGGAACTGCCCCACCGCCACCCCGTTCCAGAGCCATGCCTGGCTGCACTCCTGGTGGCTGTCGTACGGGAAGGACGGCCGGCTCCGGGTCCTGCTCGTCCGGCGCGGCGAGGAACTGGTCGGCGCGGCCGCGCTGATGCTCGTACACCGGCCGCTGCCGCGGCTGGTCCCGCTCGGCGGCCCGATCACCGACTACTTCGACGTGCTCGTCTCCGCCGAGTACGCCGACCAGGTCGTGCCCGCCCTGGCCAACGGACTGCACCGGGCCGCCCGCGCGGCCGTCGTCGACCTGCGCGAGGTACGCCCCGGGGCCGCCGCCGAGGCCGTGTACGCGGCGTGGCCCGGGGTGAGCGGCAAGGTTCCCGACTCCACCTGCACGGAGCTGCCCGCGCTGCCCTTCGACCAGCTCGTCAAGCGGATGCCGGCCTCCGGGGCGCAGCGGGTACGGGCCAAGCTGCGCAAGACCGACGCCGCCGGGGTCGAGGAGCACGAGGTCACCGAGCAGGAGGTGCCGCAGGCCGTACGCACCCTGCTGCGGCTCCACGAGAAGCAGTGGCGGGGACGCGGGGTGACCCCCGAGCACCTGCGGCCCCGTTTCGCCGAGCACCTGACCCGGGCCACCCGGCGGATGGTGCGGGCGGGGGAGGGCAGGCTCACCGAGTTCCGGCTGGACGGCAAGGTGGTGGCGGCCAACGTCACGCTGCTGTCGGCCGCGCTGAGCGGCGGCTACCTGTACGGCGCCGATCCGGACCTGCGCGAGCGCAAGGTGGACGTCGCGACGCTGCTGCTGCGCCACGAGACGGGCCGGGCCCTGGCGGAGGGCCGGCCGGTGGTGAGCTTCCTGCGCGGCAACGAACCGTACAAGAACCACTGGCGGCCCGAGACGGTGGTCAACCAGCGCCTGCTGCTGGCCACGCACGCGCTCGCGCCCCTGCTGCGGCTGCACGAGTCGCAGATCACGGGGCGCGAGCGGGCGGTGGACGCGCTGCGCGAGGCGCTGCCGGCCGCCCGGGACTGGCGGGCGCGGCTGAACGAACTGCGGGTGCGATGACCCGTCTAGAAGGGCCAGAAGCCGGAGTCCTCGCCCCAGTCGAAGCGGAAGCAGAACGACTGGTTGCCGACGAGGGAGTTCAGCCAGTCGCCGAAGGTGAGCGGGAGGCACCACTCCCTGCTGTCGTTGGGCTGGGGCTTCGGCTCGGGCTTCGGCTCGGGCTTGGGGACGTCCGGCTTGGGGACGTCCGGCTTGGGGACGTCCGGCTTGGGGACGTCCGGCTTGGGCGCGGGCGGCCGGGTGGGCTGGGGGCTCGGCGTCGGGTCCGGCGGCACGGGCACCGAGACCCCCGGGGACGGCTCCGGGTCGGTCGACGGGACCGTGACGTCGGGCTTGGGGACGTCGGGCTTGGGGACGTCGGGCTTGGGGACGTCCGGTGTGGGGACCTGCGGGGTCGGGACCTGCGGGCTCGGCACGACCGGTGTGGGGACGACCGGGGTGGGGACCGCCGGTGTGGGGACGACCGGTGTGGGGACGACCGGTGTGGGGACCGCCGGGGTGGGGACCGTGGGCGTCGGCTCGGACGGCTTGTGCTCGCCCATCGCCTCACGGAAGACCTTCGCCGACCGCGGGTTGTCCTTGCACCGCCAGACGCCGTGCGGACAGTAGTCGGTGATGGTGTGGTAGAGCGGTTTGTGCTGGTCGATCCACTTCAGCATCTGCCGGATGTACTCCGCGTTGTCGCCGTTGCGGAACAGCCCCCACTCCGGGTACGAGATCTGCTTCCCGTGTGCTTTCGCGAAGTCGACGTGCTGCTGGAGCCCGTACGGCTGGCGGACGTGCTCCTCGAAGGTCCGTCCCGGACCCTGGTCGTACGAATCCATGCCGATGACGTCGACCACGTCGTCGCCCGGGTAGCACTTGGTCCAGCCGATCGCGTCCGTCCCCCGGTTGGGGGCGAAATCGAACTTGAACTCCTGTCCGGGGACGGAGCGCATCGCGTTGACGACGCGCCTCCAGTACGCCTTCCAGTTCTGCGGGTCCGGCGCGCAGCGGTGGGTGTACGTGGTGCCGTTCATCTCCCAGCCGAGCACGATCACCGTGTCCTGCGCGCCCAGGGACACCAGCCGTTCGGCGAGCTTGCGGAAGTGCCGGTCGTACTGGCCCTCCGCGCCGGCCCGGATCAGCTGGGCCACCTGCCAGTCGGGCACCCGGTCCTCGTTGCGGGCTTGCATGGGCACGTTGAGGACGAACATCCGGTCGTCGTCGCCCCGGCGCCACTCGGCCCAGTCCGCGAGGAAGTCGACGTCGCCCTCGATGCCGGACCACTGGTCGCCGGGGAGGTAGGTGTGCCCGACCCGGATCTCCCTGCCGCCCAGCCAGTGCGACAGGTAGGGGATCCGGGCGACCCCGGGCGGGCCGTAGCCGAGGTAGGCGCCCATGGCGGAGCCGGATCCCCTGGGAGGGTCGTCGTCGGGGGCCGCGAGGGCGGCGCCGGTGGCGAGCAGCCCGGCCGTGACCGTACCGACGCAGGTGCTCACCAGGCGGTGGGGTGGTCTGGGCATGGCGTCTCCCGAGCTTTCGCGAACCGGTGTGCTTGTAAAAGACGTTAGGCATCACATCTGACGAATGCCCTGTCCGGTGGCCACTGGGTAGGCCATTCGCAGCTGCGCATCCACTCCGCTTGGTCCGACTAGGTGAAAGACACCGTTCCCATGTACGCGTTCGACGGTCATGTGCCCGCTGTTCTGCTCAGACTCGATCGGAATCCGTTCCACCACGGAACCCTCGGCGCCGTCAGATCCCTCGGACGCAAGGGCGTGGAGGTCCATGCCGTCGTCGAGGAAGGGGGAGGTCCCGTGGGGCGTTCGCGCTATCTGCGCGCCGTGCACGCCGGTCCTGCCGGCGGACTGGACCCGGAGGAGCCCGAGGCGCTGCTGGAGTGCCTGGTCGGCGTGTCGGAGCGGATCGGGCAGCCGGCGGTGCTCGTGGCCATGGACGACATCAGCGCGATCGCCGTGTCCCGGCTCGCCCCGATGCTGACGGACCGTTTCCGGATTCCCCATCAGCCCGACGGTCTGCCGGCCCGGGTGGCGGACAAGGCGGAGCTGTCGCGGCTGTGCGCCCGCTGGGACGTCCCCCACCCGGAGACCGTGGTTCCGGCGAGCGGTGACGAGGCGGCGCGGGCCGCCTGGCGGCTCGGGCTGCCGGTGGTGGCGAAGTGGAGCCGGCCGTGGCTGCTGCCCGCCGACGCCGGGCTGCGGAGCACCACGCTTCTCAACACGGCCGTCGACGCGGGCCGGTTGTTCGAACGCTCTGCCGAGGCCGGGAGCCGGCTGCTGCTCCAGCGGTTCCTGCCCGGGGGCCCGGACACCGACTGGTTCTTCCACGGAGCCTTCGCCCGGGGCGGACGGCCGCTGCTCGCCGGGTCGGGCCGCAAGGAATTGTCCTGGCCGGTGCGGACCGGGCTGACGGCGGTGGGGCGCTGGCTGCCGGACCCGGCGGTGGAGGAGTCCGCCCTGCGGCTCGCCGAACGGCTCGGCTACCACGGGATCCTGGACCTCGACTTCCGCCGCGACGAGTGTGGCACCTTCCGGCTGGTGGACTTCAACCCGCGCCCGGGCGCGCAGTTCAGGCTGTTCGCCGACGACTCGGGCCTGGACGTGGTCCAGGCCATGTACCTCGACCTGACGGGCCAGCGGGTGCCGGAGGCGACGGGCGGGCCCGGACGGGTCTTCGTCGCGGAGAACTACGCCCTGCTGGCCGCCGTACGGGGCCGCTCGCTGCCCCGCCGCACCCCCGCCCCCGGTTCGGGGACGGCCGGTGCGGGGGCGGCCGCCGCGCGGCCCGGTCCGGTGCGGGTGCTGCCGCGGGGGGAGCGGGGACGGGTGGAGGCGGCCTGGTTCGCCGCCGACGACCCGTGGCCGTTCCTGGCGATGCTCGCCGCCTTCCTGGGACGCGGCTTCGGCAAGGGGGCCGGCGCCCTGCGCAGGGTGCCCGCGCAGGGGCGGCGTACGGCACGCGCGGCGCGGACGCCACGTCAGCGCGGCGGCGAACGGACGGAGCTGCGGCCCCAGCCCCCCGAACCGGCCGGCGACCAGGTCCCGCCGGGCGCCTCGGCGGAGCCGGACGAGCTGGTGACGCGGTGAGACGGGCGGCGCGGGCGCGGTGACCCGGGCGGCGCGGGCGCGGTGCGGGGTGAGCGGGTGACCCGGTGCGCCTGACTGATTGCCTGCCGGGGGATGGCAGCCCGGTGGCCCGGTGGCCCGGTGGCCCGGTGGACGGCGGTCGGTGACGCCGTGACATGTGACGCGGTGTGGTGGTCCGGCGATCCGACGGTCCGCCGATCCGATGGTCCAGTGATGTGGTGAGCCGGCGGCGTCGTGACCGCGGCCGGGTGAGTTTTCGGGTGACTCGTTGACGATCTGGTGGGAGGAGTGGCCGTGAGGCGGACGGACGATCTCGTGGTGGTTGGCGCCGGCCCGTACGGGCTGTCGATCGCCGCGCACGCGGCGGCGGCCGGGCTCGGGGTACGGGTGCTGGGCCGGCCCATGGCGTCCTGGCGCGACCACATGCCCGAGGGCATGTACCTGAAATCGGAGCCCTGGTCCTCCAACCTCTCCGCGCCCGGCGGCCGCTACACCCTGGCCGAGTACTGCGCCACCCGCGGCCTGGCCGCCGAGCACGGCAGCCCTTTGCCGATCGGCACCTTCACCGCGTACGGGCTCTGGTTCGCCCGGCACGCGGGCCTGCCGGAGGTGGAGGAGGCCACCGTCACCGAGGTCACCCCGCAGGGCGACGGCTTCCTCGTCCGCACCGCCGACGGGCCGCCGCTGCTCACCCGTACGGTGGCCCTGGCCGTCGGGGTGATGCCCTTCACGCGCTACCCCGCGGCGCTGGCCGAGCTCCCCCCGGGCCACTACTCGCACAGCAGCGACCACCACGACCTGTCCCGCTTCGCCGGGCGCGAGGTGGCCGTCCTGGGAGCCGGGCAGGCCGCGCTGGAGACGGCCGCGCTGCTCGCCGAGGCGGGGGCCCGGCCGTGCGTGGTGGCCCGGCGCTCCCAGATCAACTGGAACACCGTCCCGCAGCCGCTGGAGCGGCCGCCGCTGCGGGCCCTGCGCGCCCCGCACAGCGGCCTCGGCACCGGATGGCACAGCTGGGTGTGGTCGGAGCTGCCCTGGGCGGTACGGCGGCTGCCCGCGCCGACGCGCGCGCGGATCGCCACCACGGCGCTGGGGCCCGCCGGAGCGTGGTGGCTGCGGGACCGCTTCGAGCGGGTGGTGCCCACGCTGATGGGACACCGGCTGAGCCGGGCCGTGGCGGTGGGCGGCCGTACCCGGCTCGGGCTGACCACGACGGCCGGGGAGTCCGTCGTTCTGGACACCTCCCACGTCATCGCGGCGACCGGGTTCGCCCCGCGGCTGGACCGGCTGGAACTGCTCGACGCGCGCCTGCGGGCCGCGCTGGCCACCGTGGAAGACAGCGGCACCCCGGAGGTGAGCGCGGGCTTCGAGTCCTCCTGGCCGGGGCTGTTCTTCGCGGGGCTGCTGACGGCTCCCTCATTCGGACCTTCCATGCGATTCGTGCACGGTGCGGGGTTCACGGCGGGGAGACTGGTGAAGGGAGTCCGCAAGCGCCTCGGCGCGCGGGGTCCGCTGCCGGGCGCGTCCGGCGCAGCCCGGCCGGTCCGGGCAGCCGCCGGGGGACCGGAGACGTATCTACGCTGAGATCCACCTGAGAGGGGTCCGCGATGGACGCGGAGCGAGCACAGGGAGGCCGTGGCTGGGTGCGCATCCCGGCAAGCCGCGGGGAGCAGCCGTCGGCCCGGGCGACCGCGGGCACACCGCCCCGGACGGCCGCCGGCACACCGTACGGATGGCGGTCCCACGGACCCTTCGGGGCCGGCGACCAGCCCTCGATCTACCTCTCCCTCGTCAAGCGCTGGCGGGAGGCCGGACGGACCCTTCCGGGGCATCCTGACGAGGAGTGGGAGCGGCTCATCTCCCAGCCGTGCTGGCCAGGCCGTTAGGTGGTGTGTCTCTCGTGGCAGCGGCGGAGCGCGACGGACCGGAGCGGAGTGCTCCAAGCCCGGTGACCGGGCCGGGGGAGCGGCTCGCGCTCAACGGCATGGGCAGCTTCGAGTGGGACCTGGACGCGGGCACCCTCACCCTGGACGAGGCAGGCCTGGCCGTCTTCGATCTGGAGGCGGCGGAGTTCGACCACACCCCCGCGGGCCTCGGCGCACGGATCCCGTCCGACGACGCGGCCCGGCTCTCGGAGACCGTGACGGGCGTGCTGGAGTCCGGCGGATCCACGTACGGCTCGTACTTCACGGTGCGCCGGCGCGACGGCCGCGACCAGTGGACCCACACCACGGGCCGGGTGCTGCGCGACGCGAACGGCCGGCCCGTGCGGATCGCGGGCATCGTCCGGGACGCCACGGCCGAGCTCGCGCACGCGACGGTGCTGCGGAAGCTGGAGAACGCCCGCACCCAGCAGGCCGCCATCGTGCAGCGCACCACCGAGGCCCTGTCGCGGGCGGTGACCGTCGACGACGTGACGGCCGCCCTGACCGGCGCGGGCGCACTCGAACGGCTCGGGGCGGACGGGCTGGCCCTGGGCCTCGTCGAGAACGGCGCCATCAAGATCATCGCGCTGAGCGGGGAAACCCTGGAGATCCTCGGCGAGCGCAAGTTCACCCGACTGGACGGATCGCTGCCGCTCTCGCAGGCCGTCCTCAGCAGGCAGGCGCGTTTCGTCACCTCGCTGACCGAACTCGCCGGCGAGTTCCCGCTGCTCGCCGACTACCTGAACCGCATCCGCTACGACGCGGCCGCCTACCTGCCCCTGATCGCCCAGGCCAAGGCCATCGGCGGACTCGTGCTCTTCTACCGCCGGCGCACCGAGTTCAGCCCGGAGGAACGCAACCTGTGCCTGGGCCTGGCCGGCATCGTCGCCCAGTCCCTCCAGCGGGCGCTCCTTTTCGACCAGGAACGCGAATTCGCCACCGGCCTCCAGGCCGCCATGCTGCCCCGACGCATCCCCGAGATCACCGGCGGCGAGATCGCCGTCCGCTACCACTCCGCGTGGAGCGGACGCGAGGTCGGCGGCGACTGGTACGACGTCATCGCCCTGCCCCGCGACCGCGTCGGCATCGTCGTCGGCGACGTGCAGGGCCACGACACGCACGCCGCCGCCATCATGGGACAGCTGCGCATCGCGCTGCGCGCCTACGCGGGCGAGGGCCACCCCCCGTCCACCGTGCTCGTGCGGGCCTCCCGCTTCCTCGCCGAACTGGACACCGAACGCTTCGCCACCTGCATGTACGCACAGGTCGACCTGGAGACCGGAGGCGTACGGGCCGTCCGAGCGGGCCACATCGGCCCGCTGATCCGGCACACGGACGGGCGTACCGGCTGGCCCAACGTACGGGGCGGACTGCCGCTCGGACTGGCCTCCGTCTTCGAGCAGGAGGACTTCCCCGAGACCCGCCTCGACCTGGTGCCCGGCGAGACGCTCGTGCTGTGCACCGACGGGCTCGTGGAGGAACCGGGCACCCCCATCACCGCCGGCATGGACGCCCTCGCCCACGCCGTCCGCTCCGGCCCCCAGGGCGCCGGAGCCCTCGCCGACCACCTCTCCGACCGGCTCTGGGAACGCTGGGGCTCCGGGGACGACGTGGCCCTGCTGGTACTGCGCCGCGCCCCGGACCCCGGCACCCACCGGGCGCCGCGCATCCACCAGTACGTCCACCAGGCCGACCCCGAGGGGCTGTCCGAGGCCCGCTACGCCCTGCGGCAGGCCCTGCGCGACTGGGGGATGCCCGAACTCGCCGACGACGTCGAGCTGGCGGCGGGGGAGCTGCTGGTCAACGCCCTCCTGCACACCGACGGCGGGGCGGTGCTGACCATGGAGGTGCTGCCCGAGCCCGTGCGGCGGATCCGGCTGTGGGTCAAGGACCGCTCCAGCGTGTGGCCGCGCAGGCGCACCCCGGGCGAGGCGGCCACCACCGGGCGCGGGCTGCTGCTGGTGGACGCGCTGGCCACGCACTGGGGGGTGGAGTCCCGGGGCGACGGGAAGGCCGTCTGGTGCGAGTTCGACGCCGGGGGCACCCCGCGCGGCACGGGGTGACCGGCAGGTCACACCGGGTTGCGGGGTGCCGGGGGCGGGGTGATGATGCGGCCATGGAACGGATGCTGGATCTTCGGGACCTGCCGGTTTTCCGGGGCTTCCCCCCGCCCGAGGGAGTACGGTGCGCCGCCTGACCAGGGGCGCGGTCACCGGCGCCGTGGCGGCGCTGGCGGTCCTGCTGCTGGCGGCCGGGGGCCGGACGGCCGTCGACTGGGCGGCCGGGCGGGCGCATACGGACCCCGAATGCAGGACGGTCGCGTTCATGTCGATGACGGGCGCCGTGCCCGAGTGCCGGTAGCGGCGGCTACCGGACCACCTGCGGCGCCGGCCCCGCTCCCCGCCTGCCCCTACCTGCTCCCTACCGGTCTCCGATGACCTCGATGACTTGGATGTCCTTGCTGTCCTGCGCGACCGTGTCGATGGCGCGCGGCATCAGGCCCGAGAAGTGGATCTCCTGGAGTTCCGCGACGGCCGTGGCACGGCCCGGGTGGATGCCGCCCGTCAGGGGGCTGCCGGCCACCCACGCGTGTTCGGCACCGTCGCAGACGACCTCGCCCGCGCCGATGCTCAGGCGGGATCCGTCCTGGATGACGGTCGCCTTGATCTGCATCGCCCCCGAGGGTGAAGCGACCTCGCAGCGGTAGGTCCCGGAAAGGGTGACGGAACCGTCCCCGGCGATATGGGCTTCCGGCCGTACGGAAATCGCCTGGTCGAAAACGGTGGCGTGGGCGGCGGTCGTGAACAGGGCCGTCGCGGCCAGGGCGGAGAAGGCCCCGAGGGTCATTCGGCTGGCGGGGGTACGCATTTTTCCTCCAGGTGGGTGCGGGTGGCGGGATTCCACCGGAAGGCATTGTGCTGGCAATGGGCGGGCGACTCGCTCCGCGCGCTCGTGTCGGTGTGTGCAATTCCCCGCTCGGGCGCGTGAGACTGGCCGGGAGTATTCCCCGCCCCGAAGATCCCCGAAGGGGTTCCCGTATGCGTCAGCCCGTCTCCGCCCTCGCCGCCGCCACCCTGCTGCCCCTCCTGTTGTTCACCGCCACCGCCTGCCAGAGCGCCCCCGAGGGGGCCGCGCCGGCCCAGGTCGCGGCACCCGCCGTCCCGGTCGACGACGGGGTGCCCGGCGCCGACGAGGACCCCGCCGGCCAGGACCGGGCGGGGGCGCTGCCCGACGCCGCGAAGGACGCCCATGTGGGCGACTCCGTACGGGTGCAGGGCCACGAGGTGGGCCGCCACCTCCAGGTGGTGCTGGCCGCGTTCGTGGACCCGGCGGTCAGCGTCGAGCCGAACTACCAGCCGCCCGCGGGCAAGCGCTGGGTTGCCGCCTCGATGTCGTTCGTCAACGTCGGCGGGGCCTCGTACGGGGCGCTCGGGCGCATGTGGGCGTACGACAGCGCGGGCAAGCGCCACCCCGTGGTGCGCACCGGAGAACTGACGACCGGCAAACCGCTCGTCTTCGATTCCCTCGCGGTCGGTGAGCGGGCCGAAGGGTGGGTCGTGTTCGAAATTCCGGAAAACCAGAAGATCGTGCGGCTCCAGTACCGGGACGCGAACATGCAGGCGAATTCCGGAGGGGGTTTCTGGTCGGTGTAGCCCGCCCGGGTGAAAGGCCGTGAAGGGGCCGGGCGCCGGAGCATTAGGGTGCGCGCATGACTTCTACGCAAGCCGAAATCGACCGCACCCAGCTCGGCACCCTTTCCGTGCTCGCCTGGATCGGCGACCCCGCCGAGGGCCACGACATCCCGTACCTGCTCGCCTACACGCTCGGCGACGGGCCGGGGGGCCGGGAGGCAGGCGAGGCGGCCGCCCGCGGTCTGCTGGAGGAGATGGGGCTGCCCATCGGCGACGTGGTCATGGACGGGACCGCGAACCCGCAGAAGTTCGACGTGAAGGTCCTCCTGGCGGACAACCAGATCGCGCTGACCATGCCCGGGCTGAACGCCACCTGCACCGCTCCGGACGAGTGGGTCGCGGGGGCGAAGGAGAGCGGACAGGCGTACTTCCTGTTCGCCACGCGCGCCTGGCCCGAGGCCGTCCCCGGCAAGCCGGTGAGCGCGGAGCTCCTCCAGGCCTTCGCCGGCGACGAGGAGGTGCTGACCAGCAGCGCCCACTGCGTGGTCACGGTGCAGAGCCTGCAGCGGTAACAGCGGTAGCGGCGGTAGCACGGGGGCGCCGGTCGCAGCGGCAGCTCTCGCGCCGGCCCCTGTCCGCGGCAGCCGCCGCCGCGCCTGCGGCGGCCGCCGTGACCGCGGCCGCCGGGCTCCCAGCCTGCCCGGCGGGCGCGCCCCCCCCCCCCCCCCCCCGGCCCCGGGGGCCCCCGCCGGGGGGGGGGCGGCCCGGGGCGGGGGGGCGGGGGGGCGCCACCCCCCCCCCCCCGCCGCCCGGG
>NZ_JBIBCI010000009.1:0-165840 GCF_042901085.1 Streptomyces sp. NPDC012794 | reverse complement strand
CGTCTCCTCCGGGGCCGGCCCCGGCCCCGGGCCCCCGCCCCCGCGGGGGGGGCGCCCGGGGGGCCCCCCCCCCCCGCCCCCCCCCCCGGCCGGCCCCCCCCCCCCCCCCCCCCCCCCCCCGCGGACGCGTGGCACCGGACGGTAGTGGCCGGGCCGCTGCTGCGTCAGGGGCGTTCGAAGGCGAACCGCAGCGAGCGGACGCGGTTGTCGAAGTTCGACCCCGCCAGATCGGGCAGGCCCACCGCGCGCAGCCCCACCGGCCGGGTGAGCAGCTCCCGGAACAGCGCCTTCATCTCCACCCGGGCCAGATGGGCGCCCAGGCAGAAGTGCGGTCCGCCGCCGCCGAAACCCAGGTGCGGGTTGGGGGAGCGGGTGATGTCGAAGGCGTCCGGGTCGGGGAAGACCGCCTCGTCGCGGTTGGCGGACGCGTAGTACAGCACCACCTTGTCCCCGGGCTGGAACAGGTGGCCGCCCAGCGTGTGTTCGGCGGTGACCGTCCGGCGGAACTGGATGATCGGCGTCGAGTGCCGGATCATCTCGTCCACCGCGCCGTCCGCGTACTTCTCGAAGTCCGAGAGCAGCAGTTCCCGTTGGCCGGGGAAGTCGGTCAGCAGGGTCAGCCCGTGGCTGATGGCGTTACGGGTGGTCTCCACCCCCGCCACCATCAGCAGGCTGAAGAAGGCACCCAGCTGGCGGGCGCCGAGCGCCTGACCGTCCACGTTCGCGCGGACCAGGGCCGAGATCAGGTCGTCGGTCGGGTTCTTGCGCCGCTCCCGCCCGATGCCCGCGACCATCCGCTGCATCCGGGCCAGGGCCCGCAGGCCGCGGCCGGGCATCCGCAGCCGGGCGGCGAGGCCGCGTTCCACGCCGATGTTCTCGGAGGCGTGGTCGACCCGGGCGGCGATCTCGGCGCGGTAGCGCTCCGGGATGCCCATCATGTTGCAGATGACCTCCAGGGGCAGCCGCGAGGACACCGCCGAGACGAACTCGTCGGGACGCTCGGCCAGGACATCGTCCACGATCCGCGCCGCGACCGCGTGGATGTCCGCCTCGGCCGCCGCCAGCAGCCGCGGCGTGAACGCCCGCTGCACGATCTTCCGCAGCTGCGCGTGGTCCGGGCCGTCCAGGTTGACCATGGAGTCCCCGAACAGGGCCCGCACCCACCGGGCCGGCTCCGGCGTCGTGACCCCGGGGGCGCTGGAGAACACCTTCGGCAGCCGGCTCGCCTCCTGCACGTCCGCGTGGCGCACGAGGGCCCAGTGGCCGCCGCCGCCCCCCTCGGGGACGAACGCCGGGGAGTCCAGCGCGCGCAGCCGGGCGAAGGCCGCGAGGCGGTGGGCGGGGGGCCGCTGCCAAAAACCCGGCTCGGCCAGCTCCCCTCCGGGATCGGTACCGGAGCCGTGCCGTTGAGGAGGGAGTGTCATGGGGGCTGTCTCTTCCTGTCGCCGTTCTGCTGAGCTGCTGAACGGGTCCGGGGGCGTGGGGGTGACGGCCGGTCGCTCAGACTTCGGCCCCGGCACGGGCGGGTTGCCGGCCGCGGACGGCCAGGGCCATGCCGACCACCACCGTGGCCGTCGCGACCAGCCCCGCGTAGAGGACCGCGTACGAACCCGCCCAGGTGCAGGCCAGCAGCGCGAGGGCCGACACCGGCAGCACCATCTGCTGGGCGGGGCCGCGCTTGAAGTGGCGCGAGTGCAGCAGCCACACCATCAGCAGGAACAGTGCCGACGGGACGGTCACGGCGGCGTTCGCGGCGAGCTGCGAGACGTGCGCCTTGCCGACCGCGTGCTCCACCGCGACCTCGATGCCCGCACCGATCGCCGCACCCGAGGCGAAGACCAGCAGGTGGCCGTAGCCCCACGGAATCGCCTCCCGGTTGGAGGCCAGCCGCTCGTGCATCGGCGCCGCGAAGTAGATCCACCACGCCGCGAAGACGATCAGCAGTGCGCCCGCGGCGATGGGCAGCAGCTCACCCAGCGCCTCGTGCTCGTCGAGCGCCGACTTCACCGCCACCGTGCTCGCCGCGATGGTCTCGCCCAGCACGATGATGGTGAAAAGGCCGTACCGCTCCACGATGTGGTGGGCGTGCCAGGGCGTCTGGTGCCCGCGCTCCGCCAGCAGCGGCACCATCAGCTCGGCCACCACCATCACCACGAACAGCCAGCGCTTCGCGGCGTCCGGGGCGAACAGCAGCCCCACCCAGCCGGCCTGACAGACGACCAGACCGACCGCGTACTTCAGCGCCGTCGCACGCGCCTCACCGCTCTCCCCGGCCGCCGCGCGCAGCCACTGCGCGGTCAGCGCCACCCGCATGATCAGGTAGCCGATGACGGCCACCGTCCAGTCGTTCCCGTCGAAGGCCCGGCTCACCCCCGCCGCGTAGACGAGCACACCGGCGATCTGCACGAGCGTCGCGATCCGGTACGGCACGTCGTCGCAGTCGTAGGCGGAGGCGAACCACGTGAAGTTCATCCACGCCCACCACACCCCGAAGAAAACGAAGGCGTATCCGATCACCCCAGTCCCCGGATGGCCCTCCGCCAGCGCGTGCACCAGCCGCGCCCCCGCCTGGGCGATCGCGACGACGAAGCAGAGGTCGAAGAACAGCTCCAGCGAGGTCGCCGTCCGGTGCCCCTCGTCGCGGCTGCGGGCGGTCATCGGTACGTACGTCATACCGCCCAGCACACCAGGGCCCGCCCCCACCACCGGCGAGGCGCGCGGCCGACGCCCCCCGGGTACCCCGGGCGGGCCCGTGCCGGCCCGCCGACGACCGGCCCTGCCCGTGGCCTTCCTGGTCGGGCGCTACGGCGGCACCTTCGGGCCCTCCATCGGATTCGCCGCCGGCCTGCCCCTGCAGATCCAGAACGACTTCGAGACGCAGGCCGACCGCGCCACGACCAAGACCTGGACCGGACCGTTCATCGGCGCGAGAGTGACCATGCCGTCCTTCGGCGGCGTGGCCTCGGCCCTGGTCGTCGTGTTCCCCGCCCTGCCGTCCGGCGGCGACCAGGGAAGCTTCTGGGCGTTCTTCACGGGTTCCCTGGTGGCCTTCGCCTTCTCCGGACCGGGCAACGGATCGGCCTTCCGGCAGCTCCCGGTGATCTTCCGCGAGCAGCACGTGCGCCAGGCGGAGCGCCAGGGCCCCCAGGCGCAGGCGGCCGCTCTGAAGCAGCCGGAGAGGGAGGCGGGCGCCGTCACCGGCTCCTGCGCGACCTGTCTCGCGGTCTGCTGGTGCCGCTGCGCCCGCAAGGGCGCGGAGGCTGCCAGCTGACCGGAGCGGCGGCGAGGACCCGGGTAGGGGGCGCGGACGGCCGTACCCTGGAGGCATGAGCACTGCCCCAGCCTCCGACCCGCAGTCCCCGAAGCCCGAAGCCGGGGCGAAGCCCGAGACGAAGCCGAAGCCCAGGCCGAAGCTGGTCTTCGACGACCCGCTGGACCAGCAGTCGTCGGACGACACCGACCGGGGCTGGGGCGAGCGGCCACCCGCCGGCGGGAGTACGGGCGACTTGGCCCGCTTCCTCGACGAGAAGCCCCCGCACCACATCTGACCTTCCCCGGCGGTCAGAAGGTGTCGCGCGCTCCCGGAGTGCTCCCCGACGCCGTGATGCGCTCGCCGTTTCCGTTCCGCTGCGAGACCAGGACGTCGCGGATGTCCTTGAGCACCTCCAGCTCGGTGATCTCCATGTTTTCCTGCACGCCCTCCTTGGCCTTGCGGCGCGCTTCCACCCTGGCGAGGTACTTCGCCATGGGCAGGACCATCAGGAAGTACACGACCGCCGCGGTGATCAGGAAGCTGAGCGCCGCGTTGAGCACCGAGCCCCACATGATGTTGACGCCGGTCGGCTCGCCCTTCGCGTCGACCCCACAAGGTGCCTTCAGACACGAGGTGTAGACATCCAGGTTCTTGGTGCCGATGGCGCCCACGAGCGGGCTGATGATCCCCTTGACGATCGAGTTCACGATGTTCGTGAACGCCGCGCCGATGACCACGGCCACCGCCAGGTCGACCACGTTCCCGCGCATCAGGAAGGCCTTGAAGCCCGCCAGTACGTTTTCCCTCTTCTTCTCGCTCACCACTGAGCCTTTCCTCGTGCCTGCTGTAGACGGAGCTAACGGTTCCGAAAGCTACGGCAGTCACCGCACGGCGTGTCCAATCAGCGCCCTCGTCAGGGCGACTTGACTGCTCCTCAGTGCGAATCAGCACAGCGTCACCGCCAGCCGCGCCACAGCCCCCGCCCCCACGAGGGCGCGTGCCGTCTCCCGGGGCACGGACAGCACCACCAGCGCGCCACCGTCCCCGACGCCCGCCTCGGCGGCGGGCACCTCGGTCACCCGGGCACCCGTCGCCACCACCCGGGGCGGCCCGCCGCGCTCCGCCGCGACCACGTCGACCCGGTCCCCGGCACGCAGCAGCCGCACCGTCCCGGCGTCCGCGATGCGCACGGGCGCCGACACCATCCGCACCGCCGTGGGCGCCGGTTTCACCGCGGGCGCGGCCGCGGGCGCCCCCCGGGAGGCCTGCGCGTCCGTTCCGCCCACCGCCAGGGCGGCCGCCACCACGGCCAGCCCGGCCGAGGCGACCCGCCGCCGGCGGCGCACCGCGCGCCGCAGCCGCCCTCCGGCCCGGCCCACACGGAGCGGGGGAAAGGGAGGCACGGGGCGCCCGGGGGGACACGTGGAGGAGCAGACGGGACGCGAGCCCCCGCAGGAGGAAGCGGCGAAGGCGCCCGGGGCGGAAGCGGGGGACGAGGAAGCCGGGGACGAGGGAGAGGTCCTGGACATGATGAACACCGCCAAGCTGGTCGTGGTCCTTGAGTCCGGGCCCACTGCCCGGACTCCCTCACGATCCGCCTCTCCGCCAGGCCCCGCTCCAGCCTGTGGACAATCCCCAGGCTGTGGACAACGCCGTCACCTCCAGGGGTCAGCGCCCCGTCGGGACCTGGCAGGCATCCGAGAAACCCTGGCTGGTCAGCCCGAAAGCACTGTTGACCCGCGAACGCCAGTTCTCCAACGCGACGACCGCCGTGAGCTCGACGAACGCGGCCTCGCCGAGCCGGGAGATCAAATCGGCGGCCAGCTCGTCCGTGACCGCCGGCTCCGTCTCGGTCATCGCCTCGGCGTACTCCATGACCAGCAGCTCCAGCTCGGTGAACACCTCGCGCGACTCGCGCCACCGCGGCACCCGCTCGATCTTCTCCGGCGAGAACCCCTTCTCGTGGCCCTCCCAGTAGCCGAAGTCCATGCACCACGAGCAGTTGATGCGCGCGGCCGAAGCCATCACCGCCAGGTGCTTGAGGCCGGCGTCCAGCTTGTTCCACTTCGCGGCCCGCTGCTCCAAGCGGACGTACGAGAACAGCACGCGCGAATTGTGGCCGTACGCCTGACCCGGGTCGAGCACCTTGCCGTACGTGCGGCGCGAGTACCAAGCGCCGAGGCGCATGAGCAGGGTGCGGGGCGGGGTGAGCGAGATGCGCGGCATGACGGGCCTCTTCCGGCGCTGGGGGTCCCGGTGACCCCTTCGCCATGGAGACAGGACAGCCCGGCGGAATGTGACACCCCCAGGAAGTTCTTCCGCCAGGCGGTACGCGGGCCCGGGCGCCTGGGAAGGCCCGGGGAACGCCCCGACGGCCCCGGGGCCATCCCGCCGGCGCGCCCGGGACCGGGAAACGAGCCCCGAGCGGCGCCGACAGGGCTCAAGCGCTCCTCAGCCGGCACTACGGCAGTTCGATGCCCAGGTCCCAGCCGTCGTGAGCGTGCGTGCACAGACAGTCGCGCGCTTCGGTCGCCGGCAGCGCCGCCACCGCGTCGAAGAGGACCTCGCGCAGCCGGCCGACGTTCTCGCCGAACACCTTGAGGACCTCCGTGTGGGAAACGCCCTCACCCGTCTCGGCGCCCGCGTCCAGGTCCGTGACCAGCGCCATCGACGTGTAGCAGAGCCCCAGCTCGCGCGCGAGCACCGCCTCGGGGTGCCCGGTCATGCCGACCACCGACCAGCCGGCGGCCGCGTGCCACCGCGACTCCGCCCGCGTCGAGAACCTCGGCCCCTCCACGACCACCATGGTGCCGCCGTCCACCGGCTCCCACTCCCGCCCCCGCGCCGCGGCGAGCGCCACCGACCGGCCCACCGGGCAGTACGGATCGGCGAAGGTGGTGTGCACGACGTTCGGGACCGTGCCGTCGGGCAGCGGCTCGCCGTCGAAGAAGGTCTGCACCCGGGATTTCGTACGGTCGACCAGCTGGTCCGGCACCAGCAGCGTGCCCGGCCCGTACTCCGCCCGCAGACCGCCGACCGCGCAGGGGCCCAGCACCTGGCGAACGCCGACCGAGCGCAGTGCCCACAGGTTCGCCCGGTAATTGATCTTGTGGGGCGGCACGGTGTGGCTGCGCCCGTGCCTCGGCAGGAACGCGACCTGCCGTCCGGCCAGCTCGCCCACGTAGAGGGAGTCGCTCGGGGGCCCGTACGGCGTCTCCACCTGGATCTCGGAGACGTCCTCCAGGAAGGAGTAGAAGCCCGACCCGCCGATTACACCGATCTCTGCGTTCACCATGGCCTCACCCTAACGGGGGACGCACAAGGCCCCGCCGCCCAAGAGGGCGAGCGGGGCCTTGCGGCGAAACGGAAGACGTACGGGATCAGGCGGCGGAAGTGGAGCTGCTGCCCGTGCTCGAGGTCGCCGAGGAGGTCGAAGCGGCCGGGGCGGCGGAGGCGGTCGACGTCGTCGTGGACGACGAGGACGGCTTCGAGGCAGGCGTGCTGCTCGACGAGGCGCCGCGACTGTCGTTCCGGTAGAAACCGGAACCCTTGAAGACGATGCCGACCGCGGAGAACACCTTCTTGAGGCGTCCGTCGCAGCTCGGGCACACGGTCAGTGCCTCGTCCGTGAACTTCTGCACGGCCTCGAGGCCCTCACCGCACTCGGTGCACTGGTACTGGTAGGTCGGCACGAATTTCCTCCTGGCACTCTCACTCAATGAGTGCTAACGACGCTCCATGGTGACGTATTCCGGCGGATCAGTCCACCGTCACGGGCGTGCGGTGACCGATCCCACGCTCGTTCGCCGTGCCGCGGACGGCCGGCGCGGACGAGTTCACGATCCGGCTCGGGGCCTGCGGAGCCAGCTTCGCGCGCAGCGCCACCAGGGTGACGAGGGCGAGGGCCGTGGCGACCAGCGGCACCAGGAAGCCGTACGAGGACCCGTGCGCGTCCGTCAGACGGCCGGCCAGGGTCACGGCGGCGGCCTGCCCGAAGGCGACCGCTCCGGTCAGCCAGGTGAAGGCCTCGGTCCGCGAGGCGGCCGGGATCAGCTGCTCGATCATGGTGTAGCCGGTGATCAGCGCGGGGGCGATGCACAGGCCGACGACCAGGCCGAGCGCGCCCAGCAGGACCATGGAGTGCACGGCCCACAGCACGGAGGCGGCGGCGGTCAGGCCGACGTAGCCCAGGATCAGACGGCGGCGCGGGCCGATCTTCCAGGCGACGGCGCCCATCGTGATACCGGCGATCATGTTGCCGGCCGCGAAGATGCCGTACAGCAGGCCGTTGGCGCCCGGGTTGCCGATCTCGTTGGAGAAGGCGGCGAGCGAGACCTGCATGCCGCCGAAGACGGCGCCGATGCCGATGAAGGCGACGATCAGGACGCGCAGGCCCGGGAAGGACAGCGCGGACTGGTGCTTGCCGCCGGCCTCCGGCCGCGGGGCGACCTTCGGCTCGGTGGCGCGCTGCGCGGCGAAGAACAGGCCGCCGAGCAGGGTCAGGGCCGCCTCGGTCGCGAGACCGGCGGCCGGGTGGACGCCGGTGCACAGGGCGGTGGCGAGCACCGGGCCGACGACGAAGGTGAACTCGTCGGTGACGGACTCGAACGCGGCGGCCGTCGGCAGCAGCGGGGAGCCCTCGAGCTTGGCCGCCCAGCGGGAGCGGACCATGGGGCCGACCTGCGGGACGGAGGCGCCCGCCGGGACGGCGGCCAGTGCGAGCGCCCACAGCGGGGCGCCGAGGAGCGCCAGTGCCGTCAGCGCGGAGACCGCGGTGGCGTGCGCGAGGACGACCGGCAGCAGGACGGCGCTCTGGCCGCGGCGGTCGGTGAGCTTGCCCATGACCGGCGCGAACAGGGCCATGGAGACGCCGGTGACGGCGGCGACGATTCCCGCATCGCCGTAGGAGCCGGTGGAGTGCTGGACGAGCAGCAGGATGCTGATGGTCAGCATGCCGAAGGGCAGGCGGGCGGCGAAGCCGGGGAGGACGAAGGAGAGGGCGCCGGGCGTGCGCAGCAGCTGCCCGTAGCCGGGTCGGGCGGACTTGTCGGTCGTGACCGCGGATGTCACGGCCTGGCCTTTCCGCTGCCTGGTAGAGCGTCCCCGTCTGCGGACGGCGGGCCGCCTTGTGAGCGACCGCACCCGTACATGTGGGAGCCCCGAGAGCTGTCCTCTTGCGCAGAACCGAGTGATACCTGGGCGCCCACTGCGGAGTGGTGCCACGGCCGCTTTGCGGTCGCGCCAGCTCTGCGTCAGGCAGAGTTGGTTCGATCTGGTGTGCCTTCATCGTACAGGGAAACCCACTACCACGCCCTGTGATTACGGCGACAACGTATGCCTTCACCTGCGATTAACTGGAACTTTGCATTCCACGCCTCGGAAATAGGCGCAAGTCCTGCCGTAGGGCAGCGAAAATGGCCGAATTAGAACACCGCTCTAATGAAAAATGATCATTCGAGCGGCGTTCCGGCCACCGCCCGCTACCTACAGTGACGTTCCGCCACCGGTCCCCAGCCACCCCGCCAGCTTGCCGCCGCGCGCCACCGCCCGCAGCCGCGCCTCCGCCGCGTCCCGCACCGGATCGGTGGCCACCACCAGCAGCTCGTCCCCGCGCCGCAGCACGGTCGTCGGCGACGGAACGAAGCTCTTCGCGTCCCGGACCACCAGCGTCACCGACGCCCCCGCCGGCAGGCGCAGCTCGCCGACCTCCACGCCGTGCATCCGCGAGGCGGCCGGGATGGCGAAGGACAGCAGGTGCCCGCGCAGCTTCTCCAGCGGCGCCGACTCGATCCCGAGGTCCGAGGCCCCCGCGTCGCTGTCGCCCAGGTTCAGCTTGCGCGCCAGCCACGGCAGGGTCGGCCCTTGCACCAGCGTGTAGACGACCACGAGCACGAACACGATGTTGAAGACCCGGTCGCTGCCCTCGATCCCCGTCACCATCGGGATCGTCGCCAGGATGATGGGTACGGCGCCCCGCAGACCGGCCCACGACATCAGGGCCTGCTCCTGCCAGGGGATCCGGAAGGGCAGCAGGCTGACGAAGACCTCCAGCGGCCGCGCCACCATCGTCAGCACCAGTCCGATGATCACCGCGGGCCAGAAGTCGTTCACCAGCTCGTGCGGGGTCACCAGCAGGCCCAGCAGCACGAACATGCCGATCTGCGCGATCCAGCCCAGCCCGTCCGCGAACCCGCGCGTGGCCGGCCAGTGCGGCAGCTTCGCGTTCCCCAGCACCATCGCCGCCAGGTACACCGCGAGGAACCCGGAGCCGTGCGCCATCGCACCGGCCGCGTACGCGGTCACGGCTATCGCCATCACCGCGATCGGGTAGAGGCCCGAGGCGGGCAGTGCCACGTGCCGCAGGCCGTACGCCCCCAGGAAGCCCACCGTCAGGCCGATCGCGGCGCCGATCGCCAGCTCCAGCGCGATCTTGCCGAGCAGTACGTACCACTCGTCCACCGGGCCGACCGCCGCGAGGGACACCACCAGGATGACGACCGGAGCGTCGTTGAAGCCGGACTCGGCCTCCAGTACACCCGTCACCCGCGACGGCAGCGGAACCTTGCGCAGGACGGAGAAGACGGCCGCCGCGTCGGTCGAGGAGACGACCGCGCCGATCAGCAGCGCCTGACGCCACTCCAGCCCGACCAGGTAGTGCGCGCCCGCCGCCGTGACGCCCACGCTGATCGCGACACCGGCCAGCGACAGGACCACCGCCGCCGGCAAGGCGGGTTTGATCTCTTTCCACTTGGTGCCCAGACCGCCCTCGGCGAGGATGACGACGAGCGCCGCATAACCGATGACCTGCGTCAGCTCGGCGTTGTCGAATACGACGTTGCCGATGCCGTCCTGGCCTATCGCGACGCCTATGCCGAGGTAGATGAGCAGGCTGGGGAGGCCGCTGCGTGAGGAGATGCGCACCGCCGCGACGGCGACGAGCAGCACGAGCGAACAGACCAGCAGGAGCTCATTCAGCGTGTGGACAGTCAGCGGGCGGCCCTTTCCTCAGAGCGTGCCTGGGGATCGTTCCTCCGGCGGCACATTCGGCAAGTACTTCGTTACCTTACCTAATCTTTGACGCGCTCTTTACGCGATACCCACATTGTGAAACGCCTGATGCCGCCTGTCCTACGCACCTCGACCCCTGGCGGATCAACGAAGGCGGTCCTGCGCCTATGGTTGCTCCCAGCAATCCCAGGACCACCCTGCCCCTCTAAGGACAGCGATGCCCGCCAATGAATCCGGACCTTCCGTCAAGAAGAAGGGACGACGCGCACGCATGCTCGTGCTCGTCATGGTCCTGGCGCTCTTGGCGGGCCTCGGCTACGGCGCGTACTGGAGCGTGGACACCGTGCGCGCCTCCTTCCCGCAGACGACCGGCTCCCTCAAGGTCCCAGGCCTGACCGGGACCGTCGAAGTGAAGCGCGACGAGCACGGCATTCCGCAGCTCTACGCCGACCACGACGAGGACCTCTTCCGCGCGCAGGGCTTCGTGCACGCGCAGGACCGGTTCTGGGAGATGGACGTACGCCGTCACATGACCTCCGGCCGCCTGTCGGAGATGTTCGGCTCCGGCCAGGTCGAGACCGACGCCTTCCTGCGCACCCTCGGCTGGCGCCACGTCGCGCAGGAGGAGTACGACAAGAAGCTCTCCGCGGAGACCAAGAAGTATCTCCAGGCCTACGCCGACGGGGTCAACGCGTACCTGAAGGGGAAGTCCGGCAAGGACCTCTCCGTCGAGCACGCCGCCCTCAAGCTGACCGACGGCTACAAGCCGGCGCAGTGGACGCCGGTGGACTCGGTGGCCTGGCTCAAGGCGATGGCCTGGGACCTGCGCGGCAACATGCAGGACGAGATCGACCGCTCGCTGATGACGAACAAGCTCTCGCAGGCGCAGATCGACGAGCTCTACCCGCCGTACCCCTTCGACCGGAACAAGCCGGTCGTCGAGGGCGGCACCGTCGCGGGCGGCAAGTACGCGCCCCAGGGCACCCCGGGCGCCGGCTCGACCGGCACCGGCAGGGGCTCGGGCACCGGCACCGGCACCGGCACGGGAACCACGCCGGGCACCGGCACCGGCACGGCCTCCGGCTCCGGCTCGCAGACCACCCCCAACGGCGGCACCGGTACTCCCACCGGCCTCGCCGACAACGCCACCGCCCAGGGCGCGACCGTCGGCCTGCGCACGCAGCTCGGCGCCCTCGCCAAGACCCTGGACGAGATCCCGGCCATCCTCGGCCCCAACGGCAGCGGCATCGGATCGAACTCCTGGGTCATCTCGGGCCAGCACACGACCACCGGCAAGCCGCTCCTCGCGAACGACCCGCACCTGTCGCCGCAGCTGCCCTCGGTCTGGTACCAGATGGGCCTGCACTGCCGCGCCGTCTCGCCGCAGTGCCAGTACGACGTGGCCGGCTACACCTTCTCCGGCATGCCCGGCGTGGTCATCGGCCACAACGCCGACATCGCCTGGGGCATGACCAACCTCGGCGCGGACGTGACCGACCTCTACCTGGAGCAGGTCCGTCCCGAGGGCTACGTCTACGACAACAAGATCGTCCCCTTCACCACCCGTGAAGAGGAGATCAAGGTCGCGGGCGGCAAGAGCAAGAAGATCACCGTCCGCACCACCAACAACGGACCGCTGATCTCCGACCGCAGCGACGAGCTCGAGACCGTCGGCTCCCGCGCCCCCGTCCCCAGCTCGGCCCCGGACCGCGGCAACGGCTACGCCGTCGCCCTGCGCTGGACCGCCCTGGACCCGGGCAAGTCGATGGACGCGGTGTTCAAGCTCGACCGGGCCAAGGACTTCAACAGCTTCCGCGCCGCGGCGGCCGACTTCGAGGTCCCCTCGCAGAACCTGATCTACGCCGACAACAAGGGCGCGAACGGCAACATCGGCTACCAGGCCCCGGGCCGCATCCCGATCCGCAACCAGGGCGACGGCCGCCTGCCGGCGCCCGGCTGGGACCCCAAGTACGCCTGGAAGGGCGGCCGGGACGGCAACGCCGGCTACATCCCGCAGAACGAGATGCCCTGGGAGCTCAACCCGGCGCGCGGCTACATCGTCACCGCCAACCAGGCCGTCACCGAGTCCGGCACCGGCGCCGGCAAGTACCCGTACGTGCTGACCACGGACTGGGGTTACGGCGCCCGGAGCCAGCGGATCAACGACCTCATCGAGGCGAAGACCAAGGACAACGGCAAGATCTCCACCGACGACATGCGGACCATGCAGATGGACAACAGCAGCGAGATCGCCGCGCTGCTGACCCCGATGCTGGCCAAGATCCCGGTCTCGGACCCGGACGTGCGTTCGGCGCAGAAGCTGCTCGAGGGCTGGAACTACACGCAGGAGCCCGACTCCGCGGCGGCCGCGTACTTCAACGCGGTCTGGCGCAACATCCTCAAGCTGGCCTTCGGCGACAAGATGCCGAAGGAGCTGCGGGTCGAGGGCAGCTGCATGAACGTCAGCGAGGAGAGCACCGGCCCGAACGACGACCTCACCAAGACGGTCCGCGAGTGCGGTACGCGCGGCCCCGACTCGGCGCAGCCGGACGGCGGCGACCGCTGGTTCGAGGTGGTCCGCCGGCTGGTCAAGGACGAGAAGTCGCCGTGGTGGCAGGCCACCCCGAAGACCGTCCACGACAAGCCGATCAAGACCCGTGACGAGCTCTTCGCGCGGGCCATGGAAGACGCCCGCTGGGAGCTGACGGCCAAGCTCGGCAAGGACCAGTCGACCTGGAGCTGGGGCCGGCTGCACCAGCTGACGCTGAAGAACCAGACGATCGGCAAGGAGGGCCCGGGCTTCATGCAGTGGGTCCTCAACCGCGGCCCCTGGAACCTGGGCGGCGGCGAGGCCACCGTCAACGCGACCGGCTGGAACGCCTCCAGTGGCTACGAGGTCACCTGGGTGCCGTCGATGCGGATGGTCGTGAACCTCGGCGACCTGGACAAGTCCCGCTGGATCAACCTGACCGGCGCCTCGGGTCACGCGTACAACGGCACGTACACGGACCAGACGGCGCTGTGGGCCAAGGGTGAACTGCTGGAGTGGCCCTTCGGGAAGGACGCCGTCGACAAGTCGACAGTGGACACCCTGACGCTCAAGCCGTGATCACGAGACCGCGGCGGCGCCGGCTGGTCGGCTGACCGGCTCATCCGCTGATCGGTCGGCGGGCTGATCGGCTCATGGGCTGATCACGCGGTGAAGCGCACCACCCCCGACGGGGTGGCCACCGCCTGCACGGGGTGGTCGTGCGGTTCCTCCGGGACCCGCGCGACCACCTCTTCGTCGTACAGGAGCACCACCAGCGCGGGATGCGCGCCGGCGCGCTCCAGGCGTGCGAGCACCCGGTCGTACGAGCCCCCGCCGCGGCCCAGCCGCATCCCGCGCCCGTCCACCGCGAGCCCGGGCAGCAGCACGGCGTCGGCGCCGGTCACGGCGTCCGGGCCGAGCGGGGACCCGGAGGGCTCCAGCAGCCGCATCTTGCCCGGGTGCGCGGCTTCGGCGAGGCTGTCCGGGCCCTCGTACGCGGCCCAGTCCAGATCGTTGTCGGGCAGCAGCAGGGGCAGCAGCACCCGTTTGCCGGCCGCCCGCAGCGCGTCGAGCAGCTCGCGGGTGCCCGGTTCCGCGCCGACGGAGACGTACGCCGCGACCGTGCGCGCGCCGGCCAGTTCCGGCAGGGTGAGCGCGGACCGGGAGAGCGCGCGGGCCGCCGCCTCGCGGGCCCCGGGGGACAGGGCGCGGCGGGCGGAAAGGAGTTCCCGGCGCAGGGATGCCTTTTCGGGCACGACCGGGTGGTTCCCGGGCGAGTTCTGTACCACAGTCTCGTCACAATTCCTTTCACATATGGATCAAGTCGGGCATATTCGTCAGAACCGCGCTGAGCGCGCAGCGTGACCCACTATCGTTCTGCCCATGATTCAGTCGCACCCAGTGATCAAGAAGGCCGTTATCCCGGCTGCGGGGCTCGGCACTCGGTTCCTTCCGGCGACCAAGGCGACCCCGAAGGAAATGCTCCCGGTCGTGGACAAGCCGGCGATCCAGTACGTCGTCGAGGAGGCCGTATCGGCCGGCCTGGACGACGTACTCATGATCACAGGCCGTAACAAGCGGCCCCTCGAGGACCACTTCGACCGGAACTACGAGCTCGAGTCGGCTCTGATCGCCAAGGGTGACGACGACCGGCTGAAGAAGGTGCAGGAGTCCAGCGACCTGGCCACCATGCACTACGTCCGCCAGGGCGACCCGCGCGGTCTCGGCCACGCCGTCCTGTGCGCCGAGCCGCACGTCGGCAACGAGCCCTTCGCCGTCCTCCTCGGCGACGACCTGATCGACCCGCGCGACCCGCTGCTGCGCCAGATGGTCGACGTCCATGCCGCCACCGGCGGCACCGTCATCGCGCTGATGGAGGTCGACCCCTCCAACGTGCACCTCTACGGCTGCGCCGCCGTCGAGCCGACCGGCGAGGACGGCGTGGTCCGGGTCACCGGACTCGTCGAGAAGCCGGAGCCGGCCGAGGCGCCCAGCAACTACGCGGTCATCGGACGCTATGTCCTCCACCCCGCGATCTTCGGCATACTGCGGGAGACCGAGCCGGGCCGCGGTGGGGAGATCCAGCTCACCGACGCCCTGCAGAAGCTGGCCGCCGACGACAGCGTGGGCGGCCCGGTGCACGGCGTGGTCTTCCGAGGCCGCCGCTACGACACCGGGGACCGGGGTGACTACCTGCGGGCCATCGTCCGACTCGCGTGCGAACGTGAGGACCTTGGCCCGGAGTTCCGCACCTGGCTTCACCGTTACGTCACGGAGGAGATGTAGCACCTTGAGCAGTTCCGCACCGCAGGACGCCGGCCGGCACCGTCTGTGGTCGGTGGACGAGCACCTCGCGGACATCCTCGCCGCCGTCCGGCCGCTGGAGCCCATCGAGCTCCAGCTGCTGGACGCCCAGGGCTGTGTCCTGGTCGAGGACGTCACCGTGCCCGTCGCCCTCCCGCCCTTCGACAACAGCTCCATGGACGGGTACGCCGTCCGCACGGCCGACGTCCAGGGTGCGAGCGAGGAGTTCCCCGCGGTGCTCGCCGTCATCGGCGACGTGGCGGCGGGCAGCGGCGAGCTGCCCACCGTCGGACCCGGCCAGGCCGCCCGCATCATGACCGGTGCCCCGCTGCCGCCCGGCGCGGAAGCCGTCGTACCGGTCGAGTGGACCGACGGCGGCACGGGCGGAGGCGCCGCCTCCGGCATGACCCCGGCCAGCGCCGCGCCCGAGGGCGCGGCAGGCGAGGTACGCGTCCACCGCGCGGCCGAGGCACGGGCGCACGTGCGCCCGCGCGGAAGCGACGTACAGGCCGGAGACCTGGCGCTGGCCGCCGGCACCGTCCTCGGCCCGCCGCAGATCGCCCTGCTCGCGGCGATCGGCCGCGGCACCGTACGGGTCCGGCCGCGCCCGCGCGTGGTCGTCCTGTCCACCGGCAGCGAGCTGGTCCAGCCGGGTGAGGCACTGGCCCCCGGGACGATCTACGACTCCAACAGCTTCGCGCTGGCCGCCGCCGCGCGCGACGCCGGCGCCATCGCCTACCGCGTCGGCGCGGTCGCCGACGACGCCGACACCCTGCGCTCCACCATCGAGGACCAGCTGATCCGGGCCGACCTGATCGTCACCACGGGCGGGGTCAGCGTCGGCGCGTACGACGTGGTGAAGGAGGCCCTGACCGCCACCGCCAGCGGGTCAGGCGCCGACGGCGAGCCCTCGGGCGGCGGCGTCGACTTCCGCAAGCTCGCCATGCAGCCCGGCAAGCCGCAGGGCTTCGGCACCGTCGGCCCCGACCACACCCCGCTGCTGGCCCTGCCCGGCAACCCGGTGTCCTCGTACGTCTCCTTCGAGCTGTTCGTGCGCCCCGCGATCCGGGCGCTCATGGGCCTGCCGAAGTCCGAGGTCTCCCGGCCGAGCGTGCGCGCCGTGCTGAAAGCCGAGAAGCCGCTCGGTTCCCCGGCGGCCCGCCGTCAGTTCCTGCGCGGCAAGTACGACGCCGCGGCCGGCACGGTCGCCCCGGTCGGCGGATCCGGCTCGCACCTCATCGCCGCGCTGGCGCACGCCGACGCGCTGATGGTCGTACCGGAGGACGTCACCTCGGTGGAGCCCGGGGCCGAGCTGGAAGTGATCCTGCTCGGCTGAGCGGGGCCCGGTGCGGGTAGCGTGTTGCATCACACAGGCCCCAGGCTCAAGGGGGCCCGGAGCGGGAGCGGCACGCAGATATGAGTACGCAGAGCAGGCTGACGCACATCGACGAGGCCGGCGCGGCCCGGATGGTCGACGTCTCCGAGAAGGACGTCACCACCAGGACGGCGCGCGCCAGCGGACGCGTCCTCGTCTCGCCGCGGGTGATCGAGCTGCTGCGCGGCGAGGGTGTGCCGAAGGGCGACGCCCTCGCCACCGCCCGCATCGCCGGGATCATGGGGGCCAAGAAGACACCCGATCTGATCCCGCTCTGCCACCCGCTCGCGGTGTCCGGAGTGAAGGTGGACCTGAAGGTCGCCGACGACGCCGTCGAGATCCTCGCCACCGTCAGGACCACCGACCGTACGGGCGTCGAGATGGAGGCGCTGACGGCGGTCGCCGTCGCCGGCCTGACCGTGATCGACATGGTGAAGGCGGTCGACAAGGGCGCGGTCATCACCGACGTCCGGGTGGAGGAGAAGACGGGCGGCAAGTCCGGCGACTGGAGCCGCGCGTGACGCCCCCGCGCGGCGGCGAGGTGCACAGCCACGTGCCGCCGGAGACCGGCGGGGCCCCGGAGACGGGGCGGCCCGCCGCCGGGGCGCCCGTGGGGCGGGCCCTGGTCGTCACCGCCTCGAACCGCGCCTCCCAGGGCGTGTACGCCGACAAGGGCGGCCCGCTGCTGGCCGGGGCGCTGGAGAAGCTCGGCTTCACGGTGGACGGCCCGCGCGTGGTCCCGGACGGCGACCCCGTCGAGCGGGCGCTGCGCGAGGGCGTGGCCGCCGGCTACGACGTCATCCTGACCACCGGCGGCACCGGCATCTCGCCGACCGACCGCACCCCGGACGCCACCGGCCGGGTGCTGGACTACGAGATCCCGGGCATTCCGCAGGCCATCCGCGCGGAGGGCCTGGCCAAGGTACCCACCGCTGCCCTGTCGCGGGGCCTGGCGGGCGTGGCCGGGCGCACGCTGATCGTGAACCTGCCCGGTTCCACGGGCGGCGTGAAGGACGGCCTCGCGGTGCTGGCGCGGATCCTGCCCCACGCCGTCGACCAGATCCGGGGCGGCGACCATCCCAGACCCGACGCGGCGGCCGGGAGCCCGAGCTGAACGGCCCCTCCTGGCCGGTGGTGCTGACGGACGGCGATGTCACGCTCCGGCCGATAAAGCTGCGGGACCAGCGCGCCTGGCGCGAGGTCAACCAGCGCAACCGGGACTGGCTGCGACCGTGGGAGGCGACGATCCCGCCGCCCACGCCGTGGGGGCCGGTGATCCACCGGCCGACGTACCGGCAGATGGTCCGCCATCTGCGGGCGGAGGCGCAGGCGGGGCGGATGCTGCCCTTCGTCATCGAGTACCGGGGGCGTCTGGTCGGCCAGCTGACGGTCGCCGGGATCACCTGGGGCTCGATGTGCGCCGCCCATGTGGGCTACTGGGTGGACCGGGACGTGGCCGGCCGTGGGGTGATGCCGACGGCGGTCGCGCTCGCCGTGGACCACTGCTTCCAGAAGGTCGGGCTGCACCGGATCGAGGTGTGCATCCGCCCCGAGAACGGGCCCAGCCGCCGGGTCGTGGAGAAACTCGGGTTCCGTGAGGAGGGGCTGCGGCCGCGTTATCTACATATCGACGGGGCGTGGCGCGACCACCTGGTCTTCGCGCTGACGGCGGAGGAGGTTCCGCAGGGGCTGCTGCGCCGCTGGCAGCGGACGCGCAAGCGGGAAAGCCCGCCGTCGGCGCCCGCGTAAAAACAGGTAATCGCAAAAGCGTTCGAATTTATGGACGGCTCGCCCATAACCTGATCCGAAGAATCACAAAAAAAGTCGGTGATATCAGCCGGATCGTGCGACACACCGGCCCAATTGGCTGATCCCCTCGGCCGCGCCCCTCTACGGTGTGAGGTGTGAGCAGCAGCGGCCTCATCTACGCAGTCATCGTCGGGGCCTGGGCCGCCTACTTGGTGCCCATGTGGCTCCGGAGGCAGGACGAGCTGAACGAAGCGCGTCCGACGGAACGCTTCTCCACCGCCATCCGGCTGCTTTCCGGCCGGGCGGGAATGGAGCGCCGTTACGCCAAGGGGCTGCGGGAGCGCGGTGAGGATCAGGCTGAGGCCCAGCCCCACGCGGACCCGGAAGCGGCGACGGAAACGGTGAATTCCGTGGACGCCGACGCCCGGGCCATCGGCGTACCCCCGACCAGGGTGGAGCTGAGATCGGCCGAGGCCGAGCGGGCCCGCCGTCAGCAGCGCCTCCAGGTACTCGCACGCCGCAGGCGCACCACCGCGCTCCTGTTCCTCGCCTTCAGCGGCGGCGCGGTCGCCGCCGCCGTCGGCGGGATCCGGTACCTGTGGGCCCCGGCCGTGCCGGCCCTGCTGCTGAGCGCCTACATCATGCACCTGCGGGTCCAGGAGCGGCGGCGCTACGAGTTCACCATGGACCGCCGCCGGGCCGAGGCGGCCGCCCGCAGCCTGCGCGAGAACCGCACCCAGCGCCACCGCGAACAGCCGGAACCCCCCGCGGGCGCCGAACCGGACCCCGCGCCGCCGGTCTCCCCGCAGGAGGCCGGGCGCCGCGCGCTCGTCGAGCAGACCGACCACGCCGAGTGGGTGGACCAGCAGCGCGAGCGCGAGCGCGGCCCGGCGCGCGGTGACAGCTGGGAGCCGGTCCCGGTCCCGCTGCCGACGTACGTGACGGCCCCGGTCGCCCCCCGCGCCACCGGCCCGGTGAACCCGGACGGCTGGAGCGCGGCCCGCTCCAGCACCGCCGAGCCGACCGACCCCCGCCTGCGCGCCCAGCCGGCCGCCCCGAAGCCGGACCCGGCTCCGCAGCCCGCCCCGCCCCGCCCGCGCGGCCGCGACCTCGGCCGCACCCCGCTCTTCGACCAGTACGAGAGCGACGACCGCCCCCGCGCCGCCAACGAGTGACGGGTGACCTGCGCGGACCTCCGGACAACGCGTTTTGGAGCACCCGCGCGGGGATGCTAATGTTTCACACGTCGCAAGGGCCTGTGGCGCAGTCTGGTAGCGCACCTCGTTCGCATCGAGGGGGTCTGGGGTTCAAATCCCCACAGGTCCACAAACGACAGTTCTTGAGTAGCTCTCAGGAATCGTCTCGAGATCCCGTTCCGCCGAAAGGCGGGGCGGGATCTCGGCGTTTCCGGGGTGTGTTCGCGACGGTGTCGTCCGATCGCCCGTCCCGGTCGTGATTCAAGTAACCCTCGGCCTCGGCCGCAGCGACGCGTCGCACGGCCGGGCAGCCGACGCCGAGCAGACGACCGGTGGACGACCTCCGGCATGTCACCGGACCTGGACCGTGGCGCAGGTGAAGGTCGTGTTCTGGAGCAGGGCCGGAGTGACGGCCACGCCGGTCAGGTGCTCCGCCAGAGCGAACGCCGCCGGTGAGGACAGATCCGTTTCCGCAGACCCGTCCTCGAAGTGGAAGCCGATCCGTTCCATGACGTCGAGGAACTCGTCCGGTGCGGCGCCCCACCGGTCCTCCGGGAACATGGGGTCGAAGCACAGCCGCAGGACCTGGTCCTCCGCCCAGAGGAAGGTGCCGACGGCGTTGACGTTGACGAAGTGAGAGATCCAGCTCGTCCCGGCCGAGGCCGGCAGCACCCGGTCTTCGGTGACTCCGAGGTAGCCGTTGGGTTCGACCAGGAGCGTCCAGAGGCCCACGGTCGTCATGGCGACCAGCTGACGGGCGCCGTCCTCCAGGTCGTACTGGGCAAAAGCGGCGTCGGTGACGGCGGCTATGCCCCGCAGGGGAGCTTCCGGTCGTCCTTCGAGCCGGGCCGTCAGCTCAGCGGGCGACAGGCCCCGTACCAGGGTGAAGCAGTACGCCTCGGCAAGGTCGGGAAAGTCGCTTTCGAACCATGCGTAGTCCGCTCCGGTCTTCGTCATGCCGACCATCCTCGCTGCTGCGTCTGACAGCGGCGGGCCAGGGGGGAAGCGGCCTTCCCCGGTCTCTGGAGCGGCTGGTCAGCGCCGCGCCGAGTACGCCCGTGGCCAGGCCGGGGCCACCGGGGCGGCCGCGCAGCCCCACTGCCCCCGTGTCATTTCCGTACTCCCCTCGCCGACCACGCCACCCTGCGTGCCGCAGCCGCTCGAACGGCAACCCGTGACGCGGCGGACCCTGCGGGAGGGGGCGTCGGGACAATGGGGGCATGGTGGATGTGGATGGGGCCGTCGCGCAGGCGTGGGAAGCGTTGGGCGGGGACGGGGAGTTGGCCGGGCGGGTGCGTTTCCGGGGGCCGGGCGGGCTGGAGGGGCCGCTGCCGGTGCGGGAGTTGGCGCGGGCCTGCGTGGGGGTGTGCGGGCTGGCGGCGGCCGAGCTGGCCGCCGTACGGGCCGGGGGCACGGCGCTCGACGCGGCTCCGGTCGTGGTGGACGAGGGGGCCGTGGCCACGGCGTTCGTCAGCGAGCGGCACCTGCGGGTGGAGGGCAGGGCGCCGGTGAGCTTCGCGCCGCTGTCGGGGTTCTGGCGGGCGGCCGACGGGTGGGTGCGGACCCACGCCAACTACCCGCACCACGAGGCCGCCCTGGTGCGGGCGCTCGGCGTGCCCCGGACCCCGGAGGCGGTGCGGGAGGCGCTCGCGGGGCGGAGCGCGGTGGAGGCGCAGGAAGCGGTCTACGCCGAGGGCGGGCTCGCCGTCGCGGTCGCGCGGGAGTACGGGGAGCCGCAGCCGCTGGTCGAGTGGGTACGGGGGCCCGCGCGCGGCCGGCTGCCGGCGCCGGCCGGGCCGCCCGCGTCCGGGGTGCGGGTGCTGGACCTGACCCGGGTCATCGCGGGGCCCGTCGCGACGCGGACGCTGGGGCTGCTGGGCGCCGACGTGCTGCGGATCGACTCCCCGGGGCTGCCCGAGGCGGACGACGCGTACGCGGACACCGGCTTCGGGAAGCGTTCCGCGCTGCTGGACCTCGCCGGCGCGGCGGATCGGGCCGTGCTCGAGGGCCTCCTCGACACGGCCGATGTGGTGGTGACGGGGTACCGGCCCGGGGCGCTGGAGCGGTTCGGGCTGGGAGCGCGCGAGCTGCTGGAGCGCCGGCCGGGGCTGGTGGTGGCCGAGCTGTGCGCGTGGGGGTGGCGCGGGGCGTGGGCGGGCCGCCGCGGCTTCGACTCGCTGGTGCAGGCCGGGTACGGGGTCGCCGCCCGGTGCGCGGGGGAGGACGGTGCCCCGGGGGTGCTGCCGGCGCAGGCCCTGGACCACGGCACCGGGTACCTGGTGGCCGCGGGCGTGCTGCGGGCGCTGGCGGAGGGCGGCGGCCGCGCGCTGCGGTTCTCGCTGGCGGGGACGGCGTCGTGGCTGGTGCGGGAGGTTCCCGCCGCGGGGGCGGGGGCGCCGGGCCACTCGGCGGAGCCGTGGCTGCGCGAGGCGGATTCCGCATACGGGAGGCTGCGGTACGCGGCGAGCCCGTTCGGGGACTGGGTGCGGGGGCCGTCCCGGTGGGGTGCGGACGAAGCCGCCTGGCTCCGCCGCTGACCCGTCGGCACGGCCCCGCGGGGGCGGTTCAGGAGGCGGCGGCCGGCAGCGGCTTCGTCATGCAGCGGCTGGACTCGTAGAAGCGGTAGTAGCCGAACTTCTCGGACATGCTGTAGCCCGACGAGAGGTAGAGGGCGATGGCCTCCGGCTGCTGGTCTCCGGTCTCCAGGACCATGCGGCTGCGGCCCGCCGCCAGGGCGTTGGCCTCCAGCTCCGCCAGGATGCGGCGGGCCAGTCCCAGGCCGCGGGCCCGCGGGACCACGTACATGCGCTTGACCTCGGCGTCGCCGTCCGAGTAGCCCTCTTCGTTCTTGTCCTGGCTGCGCCAGGCGCCGCTGGCCACCGGGGCGCCGGAGGCGTCGTAGGCGATCAGGTAGAGGCCGTTGGGCGGGACGAACATCGCCGGGTCGAGGAAGGTGGCGTCGCCCTCGCCGTCGTAGCGCTGCTGGTACTCCACCTGGACCTGGGCGTCGAGCTCCGCCGCGTCCGGGTGGTCGTACGGCACGGCGCGGATGTTTATACCGTGAGACATTCGAATATCGTACGGATCCATCCCGCTATGGTGCAGGGATGCTCACCGTGACCACCGTGAATGTGAATGGGATCCGCGCCGCCGCCAAGAAGGGCTTCGTGGAGTGGCTCGCCGGATCCGACGCCGACGTCGTGTGCCTGCAGGAGGTGCGGGCCGAGGAGGCGCAGATTCCCGCGGAGGCCAGGGACCCCGAGGGCTGGCACACCGTGTTCGCGCCGGCCGCCGTCAAGGGGCGGGCCGGCGTCGCCCTGTACACGCGGCGGGCACCGGAACGGGTGCGGGTGGGATTCGGGAGCGACGAGTTCGACGCGAGCGGGCGGTACGTGGAGGTCGACCTGCCCGGCGTCACCGTCGCCAGCCTGTACCTGCCGTCCGGGGAGGCCGGCACCGCGAAGCAGGACGAGAAGTACCGGTTCATGGAGGAGTTCGCCGCCTACCTCCGGGCGCTGAGGGCGAGGGCCGCCGCCGACGGGCGGGAGGTCGTGGTGTGCGGGGACTGGAACATCTGCCACCGCGAGGCCGACCTCAAGAACTGGAAGACCAACCGCAAGAACGCGGGCTTCCTGCCCGAGGAGCGGGAGTGGCTGGGGAAGGTGTACGCGGAGGCCGGGTACGTCGACGTCGTGCGCGAGCTGCACCCGGAGACGGAGGGGCCGTACTCGTGGTGGTCCTACCGGGGGCGGGCCTTCGACAACGACGCCGGCTGGCGCATCGACCTCCAGGTGGCGAGCCCGGGGCTGGCCGCGAAGGCCGTGAAGGCCTTCGTCGAGCGGGCCGAGACGCACCCCGAGCGCTGGTCGGACCATGCGCCGGTGACGGTGGTCTACGAGCTCGGGGTCTGAGGGGCCTGAGGGGTCTGAGGGGCCTGGGGTGCCTCGGGCGTCTGGGGGCTCTCGGGCGTCTGGGGTGGCTCGGGGGCCGGAGGGGACTGCTGGTGCAGGCGGTCCATCGCCATCGTCAGCTCCGCCTCGACCACGCTCTTCGCCAGCGGGCGCAGCCGCGCCACGGCGTCCCGCCCGATGTGGGCGGAGATCAGCTCGGTGAACAGCTCCGCCATCGCGTCGGCGTGCTCGCGGACCCGGCGGCCCGTCTCCAGTACCGCCGACAGCGGTACGCCCTCGCGGACCAGGGCCGAGGAGACGTCCAGCAGGCGCCGGCTGACGTGCACGATCTCCTCGCCGTCGGTGGCGAGGTACCCGAGGTCGAGGGAGGCCGCCAGGTTCTCCGGGGTGACCTCGCCCTCGAAGTAGTCGGCCAGGGCCTCGGGCGAGAGCCTGACCGGGGTCTCCTCCGACCAGCCGATGCCGAGCAGCTCGCCGAGCTGGCCGACGTCGCGGCCCTTCTCGAAGGCGGCGGTCAGTTCGGCGATGCCGCCGAGGGTGTGGCCGCGTTCGAGCAGGGCGGCGATGGTGCGCAGCCGGGCCAGGTGCTGGTCGTCGTACCAGGCGATGCGGCCCTCGCGGCGCGGCGGCGGGAGCAGCTTGCGCTCGCGGTAGAAGCGCAGGGTGCGCAACGGAATGCCGGCCGCCTCGGCCAGTTCCTCCGTCCGGTACTCGCGCTCCACGGCGGGCTCCGCCTCTCTCGTCGCCGGTCTCTCCACACGCGCAGCCTAGGGGTTGTCCCGCGGATCGGTCCCGCGGATCATGGCGCGGCCGTTCCATGGGGGCGCCGCCGCGCCGTACTCGCGGTAACTTTCCGGGCGCGACCCCTACCCATGGGTACGGGGCTGCTCTACTCTCCCGATTGCGCCAGTGATTGCTGGCAACGTTGCGGTTCGGATTGCGGTGCGGAAGGCGGCGGGCATGGGCGGCAAGGGCAGGACGGCCGGCGGGGGGCGTGAGCACGTACGCGTGGCGGTGATCGGGTCCGGCTTCGGCGGGCTCGGCGCGGCCGTGCGGCTGCGGCGCGAGGGGATCACCGACTTCGTCGTACTGGAACGGGCCGACTCCGTCGGCGGCACCTGGCGCGACAACAGCTACCCCGGGTGCGCCTGCGACGTGCCCTCCCACCTGTACTCCTTCTCCTTCGCGCCCAACCCGGACTGGCCGCGGACCTTCTCCGGGCAGCCCGCCATCCGCGCATACCTGGAGCACGTCGCCGACACCTTCGGGCTGCGCCGGCACATTCGGCTCGGTCACGAGGTCCTGATGATGCGCTGGGACGCGCAGGAGCTGCGCTGGGAGATCGAGACGTCCGCGGGCGGGCTGACCGCCGACGTCGTGGTGTCGGCGACCGGACCGCTGTCCGACCCGAAGATGCCCGAGGTCCCCGGGCTCGCCGAATTCCCCGGCAAGGTCTTCCACTCCGCGCGCTGGGACCACGACTACGACCTGAGCGGCAAGCGCGTCGCGGTGATCGGTACGGGCGCCTCCGCGATCCAGATCGTGCCGGCCATCGCCCCCCGGACGGCCCGCCTGACGCTCTTCCAGCGCACCCCGCCGTGGGTGCTGCCGCGCACCGACCGCGCCATCAGCACCGCCGAGCGCTGGCTGCACCGGCAACTGCCCTTCACCCAGGCGGCCCGCCGCGGGCTGCTGTGGGGCATTCGCGAGATCCAGGTCAGCGCCTTCACGAAGCGGCCGAACCAGCTCGGGCTGATCGAATCCCTCGCCAAGGCCAACATGGCGCGCTCCGTCAAGGACCCGGCGCTGCGGGCCAGGCTCACGCCCTCCTACCGGATCGGGTGCAAGCGGATCCTGCTCTCCAGCGAGTACTACCCGGCGCTGGCGCGGCCCGACGTGGACGTGGTCGCCTCCGGGCTCAAGGAGATCCGGGGTTCGGTGCTCGTCGCCGCCGACGGGACCGAGACCGAGGTGGACGCGATCGTCTTCGGCACCGGCTTCCACGTCACGGACATGCCGATCGCCGACCGGGTGGTGGGGGCCGACGGGCAGACCCTCGCGGACTCCTGGAAGGACGGGATGCAGGCGCTGCGCGGGGCGACAGCGGCCGGCTTCCCCAACTGGATGACGATCATCGGACCGAACACCGGCCTCGGCAACAGCTCGATGATCCTGATGATCGAGTCCCAGCTGAACTACATGGCGGACTACCTGCGCCAGCTCTCCCTCCTCGAAGGGAACGGCCCGGGCGGGCGCACCGCCCTCGCGGCCCGCCCGTCCGCCGTCAACCAGTGGAACCGGCGCGTCCAGGCGCGGATGGAGCGGACGGTGTGGAACACCGGCGGCTGCACCAGCTGGTACCTGGACTCCCAGGGCCGCAACACCACGGTCTGGCCGGGGACGACGGGCGAGTTCCGGCGCGAGACGCGCACGGTCGACCTGTCGGAGTACGAGGTCGTACGCGCGCGCGAGCGCGGCCGCGCCGCGGCCTCCGCGGCCCCCGCCTCCGTCTCCCCGGCCCCCGTCTCCCCGGCGGCCGCCCCCGCCGCGGAGGGAGCCGCGTGAGCCGGCCCGGGCACGTCACCACCGGCCGGTACGCGCCCCCGGCCGCCGCCCGCGAGCTGGTCGCCGTATCCGCCGACGGGGCACGGCTGCACGTGGAGGTGCACGGGGAGGCAGGGGCCCCGGCGGTCGTGCTCTCCCACGGCTGGACCTGCTCCACCGCCTTCTGGGCGGCACAGATCCGCGACCTGGCCCGCGACCACCGGGTCATCGCCTACGACCAGCGGGGCCACGGCCGCAGCCCGGCGGCCACCGACCACAGCACCACCGCCCTCGCCGACGACCTGGCCGCCGTGCTGAAGGCCGCCCTCGCCCCCGGGGAACGGGCCGTGGTCGCCGGGCACTCCATGGGCGGCATGACCGTCATGGCAGCCGCCGGCCGCCCCGAGTTCACCGAGCACGCCGCGGCCGCCCTGCTGTGCAGCACCGGGAGCTCGCGGCTGGTCGCGGAGGCGACCGTACTGCCGCTGCGCGCCGGGCGCGCGAGGACCCGCGCCACCCGCGCGGTGCTCGCCTCGCGCGCCCCGCTCGGCCCCGTCACGCCGGTCGCCCGCGCCGTGCTCAAGTACGCGACCATGGGCGCCGGGACCGCGCCCGACCGGGTGGAGGCCTGCGCCCGCATCGTCCACGCCTGCCCTGCCGGGGTGCGCCACGCCTGGTCCGAGGTGCTGGCGGGGCTGGACCTGGACGCCGCACTGGCCCGGCTCACCGTACCGACCGCCGTCATCGGGGGCAGGGACGACCGGCTCACCCCGGTGGCGCAGGCCCGGCGGCTCGCGGCGGCGCTGCCGCACTGCGTGGGCCTCACCGAACTCACCGGCACGGGGCACATGACCCCCGTCGAGGCGCCCGAGGCCGTCACCGGCGTCCTGCGGGAGCTGACGGACCGGTACCTCGGCACGGCCGCTCCCGGTCACCTCGCCGCGGCTCCCGGTCACTCCCGCACCGGCCCCGGTCCGTTCGCCGCATCCGCCGCAGAGAAGGAGAAGACCGCGTGAGCGCTCGCAGGAGTCTGGAAGGCCAGGTCGCCGTCGTCACGGGCGCCGCCCGCGGGGTCGGCGAGCTGCTCGCCCGCAAGCTGTCCGCGCGCGGTGCCAAGGTCGCCCTGGTGGGGCTGGAGCCGGAGGCGCTCAAGCGGGTCTCCGAACGGCTGCACACCGACAGCGACCACTGGCACGCCGACGTCACCGACCACGAGGCCATGGCCCGCGTCGCGCGGGAGGTCAAGGAACGCTTCGGGAAAGTCGACATCGTCGTCGCCAACGCCGGAGTCGCCGCCGGCGGGCCGTTCGGGGACTCCGACCCCGTGGCCTGGCGCCGCGTCATCGAGGTCAACCTGATCGGCGGTGCCGTCACCGCCCGCGCCTTCCTGCCCGTACTCATGGCGAGCCGCGGCTACTTCCTCCAGATCGCCTCGCTGGCCGCGATCACCCCGGCGCCGATGATGACGGCGTACTGCGCCTCCAAATCCGGCGTCGAGGCCTTCGCGCACAGCCTGCGCGCCGAAGTCGGCTACAAGGGGGTCAAGGTGGGCGTCGGCTACCTCTCCTGGACCGACACCGACATGGTGCGCGGCGCCGACCAGGACGAGGTCATGCGCGACCTGCGCCGGCGGCTGCCGTGGCCCTCGAACCGCACCTATCCGCTGGGCCCGGCGGTCGACCGGCTCGTGGCCGGCGTCGAACGCCGCTCGGCGCACGTGTACGCGCAGTGGTGGCTGCGCGGGATGCAGGGCGTCCGCGGCTACCTGCCGGCGGTCATCGCGGCGGCCGGCGCGCGGGAGATGAAGCGCGTCGAACCGAGGCTCGGCGAGGTCGCCACGGGGCTCGTCGGGGCGGGCGGGGCGGCCGACGAACAGGAGCGCTCCCGGCACCGCTGATCGAAATGCGTGCTTTGTCCCCTCGTGTCAGTCTGGTCGAGGCCCAACCACCGACACCCCGTACGGAGTGAAAAAGCATGGGTATCAAGGACCAGTTCCAGGACAAGGCGAACGAGATCAGGGACCGGGCAGAGAAGGCCGGGCAGGGCGTGAAGGACGAGATGGCCGAGCGCACCGCCAAGGCGAGGCAGAAGAAGGACACGGGTTCGAGCTCGCGGTCGAAGCCGCAGTCGCAGTCGCACGACGGCATCAAGGACGAGCTCGACGACCGGACCTGAACCGCCGGAACTGAACCGCTGAACCACCCCGCACGTCGCCGAGGGGCGTGATCCGGAGTCCGGATCACGCCCCTTCCGCGTGCCGCGCGCCGCCGCCCGCGCCTACTCCCGCGGCGGCAGCTTCGGACGCCGCCGGTCCGGTACGTCGGTGTAACCGGGCGGCACGGCGGCGGGGTCCTGCTCCAGCAGCTCCAGCGCCAGGTGCACGGCGTCGTCCAGCTGCGCGTGCCGCCCCTCCGCCCAGTCGAGCGGGGTGCGCAGGATCGCCAGGTCGGGCTCCACGCCGTGGTTCTCCACCGACCAGCCGTACTCCGGGAACCAGGCGGCGTTCATCGGGACCGTGATCACCGTCCCGTCGCCCAGGGTGTGCCGGCCGGTCATCCCGACGACCCCGCCCCAGGTGCGCTGGCCCACCACCGGGCCGAGGCCCAGCAGCTTGAACGCGGCGGTGATCATGTCCCCGTCGGAGGAGGTCGCCTCGTCGGCCAGGGCCACGATCGGCCCGCGCGGCGCGTTGGACGCGTACGAGACGGGCTGGGCGTTGCGCGTCAGGTCCCAGCCGAGGATCGAACGGGTGAGCTTCTCCACCACCAGTTCGCTGATGTGCCCGCCCGCGTTGCCGCGTACGTCCACGATCAGGGCGGGCCGGGACATCTCCATGCGCAGGTCGCGGTTGAACTGCGCCCAGCCCGAACCGCCCATGTCGGGGATGTGCAGGTAGCCGCAGCGCCCGCCGCTGACCTCGCGGACCACCGCGCGGCGTTTGGACACCCAGTCCTGGTAGCGCAGCGGCCGTTCGTCGATGAGCGGTACGACCGCCACCCGCCGGGCCCGGCCCTCGCCCTCGGCGGGCTGGAAGGTGAGCTCGACGGTCGTGCCGCCGGCCGCCGACAGCAGCGGATAGGGGCCGGCGACCGGGTCCACGGGGCGGCCGTCGACGTGGGTGAGGACCGCGCCCTCGCGGATGCCGGTGCCCGCGAGCGGGGAGCGGGCCTTGGAGTCGGAGGACTCGCCGGGCAGGATCCGCTTGACCACCCAGCCCTCCTGCCGGTGCACGAAGTTGGCGCCGAGCAGCCCGATGGCCCGCTGATAGTGGGGCGGCCCCTCGTTGCGGCGGGCGGGGGAGACGTAGGCGTGCGAGGTGCCGAGTTCGCCGAGCACCTCGCGCAGCAGGTCGGCGAACTCGTCGGGGGAGGCGACTCGTTCGACGAGGGGGCGGTACTGGCGCAGTACGCCGTCCCAGTCGATCCCGCACATCTTCGGTTCCCAGAAGTAGGCCCGGATGATGCGGCCGGCCTCCTCGAAGGCCTGGCGCCATTCGGCCGCCGGGTCCACCTCGTGCAGGATGCGCCGCAGGTCGAGGTAGACGGTGGAGTCGCCGTCGCCCGACTCGGTCGCCGGGACGGCGCGCAGGTCGCCGTCGTCGTTGACGACGAGACGGGTGCCGTCGCCGCTGGCCGCGAACCAGTCCAGTCCGGAGGCCAGTTCGCTCTTGCGGGCCTTGGTCATGTCGAAGTGCTCCAGCGTGGGCTTGCCGCTGGTGTCGGCCGGGTTGGCGAAGGTCTCGCCGAGCGCGCCCGAGATGGGCCAGCGCAGCCAGACCAGTCCGCCGCCGTGCACCGGGTGGAGGGCCGAGTACTTCGACGCGGAGACGGGGAAGGGCGTGACCCGGTTCTCGAGGCCCTCGACCTCCACCGTGACCGTGCCGTCGCCCTCCCCGGACTCGCCCTCGACCGGATCGAGCCCGCCGGCCGCGGGCCGCCCGTCGGGGGAGAAGGCGAAGGGGGACGGGGTGGCGGAGGAGAGCGGCACCAGGTAGGGGCGGCAGCCCAGCGGGAAGGACAGGTCGCCGGTGTGCACGTCGTACACCGGGTCGAAGCCGCGCCAGGACAGGAAGGCGAGGTAACGGCCGTCGCGGGTGAAGACCGGGTTCTCGTCCTCGAAGCGGCCGTTGGTGACGTCGACGACGACGCGCGCGCCGGGGCCGGAGATCTTCGCCATCTTGATCTGCCGCAGGGAGCGTCCGATGCCCGGGTGGGACCAGGTCAGCCAGCAGCCGTCGGGGGAGAAGGCGAGGTCGGTGACGGGGCCGTTGATGGACCGGATGAGTTCGGTGACCTCCCCGTTGGACTCCTCCGTGGCGTCGAGCAGCAGCAGCCGCCCGTCGTGGGAGGCGATGGCGAGCCGCTCCCCGTCGGGATCCGAGACCAGCTCCGTGACGCGGCCCAGCTCGCCGGAGGCCAGCCGGCGCGGCTCGCGGTCGCCGGAGGCGCGCGGGAGGTAGGCGATCTCGATCGCGTCCTCGCCCTCGGCGTCGGTGACGTAGGCGACCTGCCCGCTGCTGCCGAGCATCTCGGGCAGCCGTACCCGTACGCCCGGGGTGTCGGCGATGGTGCGGGCCGGCCCGTCGCGGTGGGTGAGCCAGTACAGGCTGCCGCGTACGACGACGGCGCTGGCCCGCCCGGTGGTGTCCACGGATAGCGAGTCGACGTTGCTGGCGGCTGGCACCTGGTACGTACGCCGCCCCGCGCGCGGGCCGCCGAGCCGGACCGGGAGCTTCCGCGGGAAGGCTCCCTCGGCGAGGGAGTCGACGAGCCAGATGTCGCCCGCGCACTGGTAGACCACGCGTGAGCCGTCGCTGGAGGCGTGCCGGGCGTAGAACTCGTCGTGGTCGGTGTGGCGGCGCAGGCCGGTGCCGTCGGGCAGGCAGGAGTAGAGGTTGCCGATGCCCTCGTGGTCGGAGAGGAAGGCGATCCTGCCGTCCACGAACATCGGTGCTTCGAGGTGCCCCTCGATGTCCTCCAGGAGCCGCTGCCCGTGCAGCCACAGCCGGCCGGTGGCGCCTCCCCGGTAGCGCTTCCAGGCGGCGGGTTCGTGCGGGGGCTTGCCGGTCAGCAGCAGGCTGCGGTGCTCGCCGTCGACGTCGAGCACCTGGATGTCGGAGACCGGGCCCCAGGGGAGACGGCCGCCCGGGCTGCCGTCGGTCGGCAGTTTGTAGGCCCAGGAGTAGTAGGAGAAGGGCTGCCCGTGCGAGGAGACGACCAGGACGTTGCCGTCCGGGTCCCAGCCGCAGACCCGGGTGTCGGTGGAGCCCCAGTGGGTGAGCCGGCGGGCCGGACCGCCGTCGACGGGGGCGAGGTGGATCTCGGGGTCGAGGCTGCGCCAGGTGGTGAAGGCGATGTGCCGTCCGTCCGGGGAGAAGCGCGGGTGCCCGACCCGGGTGCGGTCCACGGTGAGGCGCCAGGCCCGGCCGGGGGTCTGGCCCTCGGGGACCAGCGGGGCGACCCAGAGGTCGTCTTCGGTGGCGAAACACAGCAGGTCGTCGTGGAGGTGCGGGAAGCGGAGGTACGCGACGTCGTGACTCACCCCCCCATGCTTTCCGCGCCAGGGGGGCCCGGCAACTCGTACAGGTGACGCGGTCGCCACCCGTGCGGGTGAGGCGCGGGGTGACCCACGCCACGCCCATAACGAAACGGAACGGTTTCGTTTCGTTAGCCCATGGAGGTAGTCTCTGGAGTACGGAACCGTTTCGTTCGGAGGTGGACGCGATGAAGGCAAGCTGCCGGGTGGGCGACGTGATGTCGGCCCGGCGTAGCCGGATCACCCCCGAACGGGAAGCCGAACTCCACGGGGCGGTCCTCGACCTCCTGCGCGAGGTCGGTTACGAGGCGCTGACCATGGACGCGGTCGCCGCCCGTACGAAGTCCAGCAAGGCCACCCTCTACCGCCAGTGGGGGAGCAAGCCGGAGCTGGTCGCCAAGGCCCTGCGGTGCACCCAGCCGGTCTCCCTCCGGGAGATCGACACGGGCAGCCTGCGCGGGGACTTCGCGAAGATGGTCGAGTGCTCCGACGACGCGCAGATGGCCAAGGACACCGCGCTGATGCGGGGCCTGGCCCATGCGGTCCACGAGAGTCCGGAGCTGCACCGGGCACTGCGCGACCTGCTGGTCGACCCGGAGATCAACGGTCTCCACGTGATGCTCCAGCGCGCCGTGGAGCGGGGCGAGATCCGGCCGGACTGTCCGGCGCTGGACTTCGTACCGCACGTGCTCATCGGGGCGTTCATCGCGCTCCCGCTGATCGAGGACCGGTCCGTCGACCGGACCTTCCTCGGCCAGTTCATCGACGCCGTGGTCTTCCCCGCCCTCGGCGTCTGACGTCCCGCCCGGGTACTTCGCCCGGGGCCGGCTACCCGGCCCCACGGTTCCGTGAAGTACAGCTCCACAGAAGTACAGAACGTCCTTCCTGCTGCTCCTGACACGCCGCTCTCGTCGTCGGGCCGGCTTTCCACGCCCAGATCCGTCCCGGATCCATCCCACGACCTGAATCGGGAGAACCACGACGTGGCAACCTTCCTCTACCGGCTCGGGCGCGGTGCCTTCAGGCGCCGCGGCCTGGTCGCCCTCGTATGGGTGGCGCTGCTGTTCGCCGCGGGCTTCGGCGCCGCGACGGCCCCCGCGCCCACCTCCGGCTCGTTCTCCATACCCGGCACGGAGGCCCAGAAGGCCTTCGACCTGCTGGACGAGAAGTTCCCGGGCATGTCCGCCGACGGCGCGACCGCCCGCATCGTCGTCAAGGCCCCGGCGGGCGCCAAGGTCACCGACCCGGCTCCCAAGGCCGAGGTCGAGAAGCTGATCTCCGGCCTGAAGAGCGGCGCCGGCGCCGCCCAGATCGCCTCCGTCGACGACCCGTACCAGACGAAGGCGGTGAGCCAGGACGGCTCCACCACCTACGTCAGCGTGAAGTACAAGGTCAGCGGCATGGAGCTGAAGGACGACACCCGAGAGGCCCTGAAGGACTCGGGCCATGCCGCCCAGAAGGCCGGCCTCCAGGTGGAGATCGGTGGCGACGCGCTGATGGAGGCTCCCGAAACGGGCTCCGGCGAGGCCATCGGCATCATGGTCGCCGGGATCGTCCTCGTCATCACCTTCGGCTCGCTGATCGCGGCCGGCCTGCCGCTGCTGACGGCGCTGATCGGCGTCGGCATCGGCGTCTCCTCGATCACCGCGCTCGCCAGCGTCCTCGACCTCGGCTCCACCACCTCCACCCTGGCGATGATGATCGGCCTCGCGGTCGGAATCGACTACGCGCTCTTCATAGTCTCCCGCTACCGCGTGGAGCTCGCCGAGGGCCGTGAGCGCGACGAGGCCGCCGGCCGCGCCGCCGGAACCGCCGGCTCCGCCGTGGTGTTCGCCGGTCTGACCGTCGTCATCGCCCTGGTGGGCCTGGCCGTCGTCAACATCCCGATGCTGACGAAGATGGGTGTCGCCGCCGCCGGGACGGTGGTCATCGCGGTGCTCGTCGCCCTGACGCTGGTTCCGGCGATCCTGGGCTTCGCGGGCAGGAAGGTGCTCCCGGCCGGCCAGAAGAGCAGGCTGTTCGGCAAGGGCCGTCCGGCCGACGCCGAGCCCAAGGCCAACGGCGGCACCCGCTGGGCCCGCTTCGTGCTGCGCCGCCCGGTCGTGGTGCTGCTGGCCGGTGTCATCGGCCTCGGCGTCATCGCGGTCCCGGCGAGCAAGCTGGAGATGGGCCTGCCGGACGACGGCTCCAAGCCGGTCTCCACCAGCCAGCGCAAGGCGTACGACATGCTGTCCGAGGGCTTCGGCCCCGGTTTCAACGGCCCGCTGATGGTGGTCGTCGACGGCGACAAGGCGCTGGCCGACCGCACCGCCGAACGGATCAAGGGCCTGGACGGGGTGGCGGCCGTGATGCCCCCGCTCCAGAACCAGGCCAAGGACGCCGCGATCGTCAGCGTGATCCCGAAGGACCGGCCCTCCTCCACCGAGACCGAGGACCTGGTCCACTCGATCCGCGAGGGCAACGGCAAGGACGTGCTCGTCAGCGGTCAGACCGCGATGAACATCGACTTCTCGCAGAAGATGAACGACGCGCTGCTGCCCTACCTGGCGCTCGTCGTCGGCCTCGCCTTCCTGCTGCTGATGCTGGTCTTCCGCTCGATCCTGGTGCCGCTCAAGGCGGCCCTCGGGTTCCTGCTGTCGGTCGTCGCCGCCCTCGGCGCGGTCGTCGCGGTCTTCCAGTGGGGCTGGCTGGGCTCGCTCTTCGGCGTGGAGCAGACCGGGCCGATCATGTCGATGATGCCGATCTTCATGGTGGGCGTGGTCTTCGGTCTCGCCATGGACTACGAGGTCTTCCTGGTCACCCGCATGCGTGAGGCGTACGTCCACGGCGAGCGTCCGGGCCAGGCCGTGGTGACCGGCTTCCAGTACAGCGCCCGGGTGGTGGTGGCCGCCGCCGTCATCATGATCGCCGTCTTCTCCGGCTTCCTCGGCGCCAACGACTCGATGGTGAAGATGATCGGCTTCGGCCTGGCCGTGGCCGTCCTCTTCGACGCCTTCGTGGTCCGCATGGCCATCGTTCCGGCGGTGCTGGCGCTGCTGGGGCACAGGGCCTGGTGGCTGCCGAAGTGGCTCGACCGGATCCTGCCCGACGTGGACGTGGAGGGCGAGAGCCTGCGCAAGCACCTCGGCGAGTCGGGAGCCGGCTCGCCGGGCGACCCCGACAAGCGGCGCGAGCTCGTCGACGCCTGAGCGGAGGCCCGGGCCGGCGGCTGAGCCGGCCCGGGCCGACCGCCGGGGTCACCTGGCCGGCTCGTCCGGCCGGGCCCGGCCGCGTCAACCGGCCGGGCCCGGCTACGTCAACCGGACGGGTCAACTTCGGGCCCGGAAACCCACACCCGCAGAACACCGGCCCCGCATCTGGAACACCCAGGTGCGGGGCCGGTGGCGTTCCGCTACGCCGTCCGGGTGGTGGCGTACGTGTGGCGCAGGAAGCGGCGGAGCGCGGCGCTGTCGAACTGGAGGACGGCGACCCCCTCCGGCGAATGGAACTCGACCACCACCTGTACGCGCCCGCACGGCCAGACGCGTACGTCCCCGCTACCGGACGGGGCGAGCAGGCCGGCCTCCAGGAGGGCGAGGGGGAAGACCCACTCGTTGTCGGTGTCCTCGGGGGACAGCTCGGCCGGGAAGACCACGCGCACGGCCAGCGGCTCCGCGGCGGTGAAGCGCAGGGCCACCGGAATGGCCCGGTAGAGGGGGTCGTCGGTGATCACGCGGGCCCGCACCCGCTCCTCGACGGCGGTGCCGGCCGCGGTCGCGGTGGCCGTCGCGGTGGACGTCCCCGTCGGCGTGGCGGTCACGGTCGCCGTCGCGGCGGAGGCGGTGCCCGCGGTCGGGCCGGAGGGTGCTGGTGGATTCTCGGCGGTGGCTGACATCGACAAGACTCCTCTAAATCGGAACATTTGCGTCCGTTTGTCCGTCCAGCCTCGCACATTCCCACGAAAGCGCACGGATCTATTTGTGACCTGCCTGCTCTTGCCAACCGTTTGCAACTGGGCACTACTCTTGAACGGTTAAAGACTTGTGCGAGAAAGAGGAAGCGGAGCTTCTCCATGCATGTGCCCGACGGATTCATCAACACACCCGTCTCGGTTGCCGCAGGAGTAGCGGCCGCCGCGGCCGTCGCGGTCAGCCTGCGCGGCGCCCGCCGCGAGCTCGACGAACGCACCGCCCCGCTGGCCGGGCTCGTCGCCGCCTTCATCTTCGCCGTGCAGATGCTGAACTTCCCGGTCGCCGCCGGCACCAGCGGACACCTCCTCGGAGGGGCCCTCGCCGCCATACTCGTCGGCCCGTACACGGGTGTGCTGTGCGTCTCCGTCGTCCTGCTGATGCAGGGCATCCTCTTCGCCGACGGCGGCCTGACCGCGCTCGGGGTCAACGTCCTCACCATGTCGGTGGTCACCGTCGTCGTCGCGTACGCCGTCTTCCGCGGGCTCCTGAAGCTGCTGCCCGCCGGCCGCCGCCCGGTGACCGTCGCCGCGTTCGCCGGTGCCCTGCTCTCCGTCCCCGCCGCGGCCGCCGCCTTCGCCGCCCTCTACGCGCTGGGCGGCACCACCGACGTCCCGATCGGCAAGGTCGTCACCGCCATGGTCGGCGTCCACGTCCTCATCGGCATCGGCGAGGCCGCCATCACCGCCGCGACCGTCGGCGCCGTGATCGCCGTACGCCCCGACCTGGTGCACGGCGCGCGCCGGCTGACCACGCCGCTGAAGCTGCGCGTCGGCGGTGAGCTGGTCGACGCCCCCGCGCCCGCCGCCGCCGCGCCCGCCGAAGACGCCTCCCGCTCCACCCGCACGCTGTGGCTGACCGGCCTGGCCACCGCCCTCGTCCTGGCCGGCTTCGTCTCCTTCTACGCCTCCGCCAGCCCCGACGGCCTGGAGAAGGTCGCCGCCGACCAGGGCATCGACAGCAAGGTCGAGGAGCACGCCGCCGCCGGCTCCCCGCTCGCCGACTACAGCGTCAAGGACGTCTCCGACGCACGGCTGTCCGGCGGCCTCGCGGGCGTCATCGGCGTCGGCACGACCGTCGCCGTCGGCACCGGTGTCTTCTGGACCGTGCGCCGCCGCCGCGCGCGGGACCTGACCGCGACTTCCACGGCCGCCCCCTCGGCCCCCTGACATGGGTGCCGGGCACGCGCACAAGCTCTACCGGCACGGGCACTCGCCCGTGCACGAGCTGCCGCCGCACTGCAAGATCGCCGCGACGTTCGCGTTCGTGGTGGTCGTCGTGTCCACCCCGCGCGAGGCCATGTGGGCCTTCGCCGGGTACGCGGTCCTCGTCGCCGGCGTCGCGGCGGCGGCCCGGATCCCCGCGGGCTTCCTGCTGCGGCGGATGCTGATCGAGGTGCCGTTCGTCCTCTTCGCGGTGCTCATGCCCTTCGTGTCGCAGGGCGAGCGGGTGGAGGTCCTCGGGATGTCCCTGAGCGTCTCCGGCCTCTGGGGTGCCTGGAACGTCCTGGCCAAGGGCACCCTCGGCGTGGCCGCCTCCGTACTGCTCGCCTCCACCACCGAACTGCGCGCGCTGCTGCTGGGGCTCCAGCGGCTGAAGCTGCCGCCGCTGCTGGTGCAGATCGCCTCCTTCATGATCCGGTACGGCGACGTCATCACCGACGAGCTGCGCCGCATGTCGATCGCCCGGCGCTCGCGCGGGTTCGAGGCGCGCGGCGTCCGGCACTGGGGGGTGCTCGCCAAGACGGCCGGCGCCCTCTTCATCCGCTCCTACGAACGCGGCGAGCGGGTCTACCTCGCGATGGTCAGCCGCGGCTACGCCGGCTCCATGCCGGTGATCGACGACGTCACGGCCACGCGCGCCCAGTGGGCGTACGCGGCCGTGCTCCCGGTGACGGCGCTCGCCGTCTGTCTGATGGGATGGACGCTGTGACGTCTCCTTCCGCCCCCGCTTCTTCCGTTCCTCCCGCCGGTTCCGGCGCGCCGTCCCTGGAGGTGTCCGGGGTCGCGTACGCCTACCCGGACGGGCACCAGGCCCTCTTCGGGGTCGACCTCACCGTCGGCCGCGGGGAGCGGGTGGCGCTGCTCGGCCCCAACGGGGCGGGCAAGACCACCCTCGTGCTGCACCTCAACGGCATCCTGGGCGGCGGGGTCGGTTCGGTGACCGTGGCCGGGCTGCCGGTGGAGAAGCGGAACCTCGCCGAGATCCGGCGCCGGGTCGGCATCGTCTTCCAGGACCCCGACGACCAGCTGTTCATGCCGACCGTGCGCGAGGACGTCGCCTTCGGCCCGGCCGCGGCCGGGCTGCGGGGCGCGGAACTGGAGGAACGGGTCCGCGAGGCGCTCGACCTGGTCGGCATGGCGGCCTTCGCCGACCGGCCCCCGCACCACCTGTCCTTCGGCCAGCGGCGCCGGGTGGCGGTGGCGACCGTACTGGCGATGCGGCCGGAGATCCTCGTACTGGACGAGCCCTCCTCCAACCTGGACCCGGCCTCGCGGCGCGAGCTCGCCGACATCCTGCGCTCGCTGGACGTCACCGTCCTGATGGTCACCCACGACCTGCCCTACGCGCTGGAGCTCTGCCCCCGCTCGGTGATCCTCAGCGAGGGGGTCATCGCCGCCGACGGGCGTACGAGGGACCTGCTGTGCGACGACGCGCTGATGCGGCGGCACCGCCTCGAGCTGCCGTTCGGTTTCGACCCGAGGTCGGTTGCCGCCGGGTAAGCGGAGGCCGCTGGTCCGGACGTGGCATAAGAGGGGTACGGCGATTGTTGGTCTGCTCGTGAACATCCAGGGTGTGGTGACCGGGGGCTTCGAGCCCGTCAGAGACGCCTTCGCGCGTAATTTCGAGGTCCTCGGGGACCGGGGCGCGGCCGTGGCCGTGTACCGGGACGGCCGCAAGGTCGTCGACCTGTGGGGCGGCACGAAGGACGCCGACGGCGATGCCGCCGGACCCTGGACCGAGGACACCGCCACGATCGTGCGCTCCGCCACCAAGGGCGTCGCCGCCGCCGTCCCGCTGCTGCTGCACCAGCGCGGACTGCTGGACCTGGACGCGCCGGTGGGCTCGTACTGGCCCGAGTTCGAGGCGGGCGGCAAGGGGAAGGCGCTGGTCCGCCACCTGCTGGCCCACCAGGCCGGTGTCCCCGCGCTGGAGCGGGGCCTGACCACGGCGCAGGCCGTCGACGGGGTGAGCGGGGCGCGTGCGGTCGCCGCGCAGCAGGCCTTCTGGGAGCCCGGTTGCGAGCACGGCTACCACGCGCAGACCTTCAGCTGGCTGGTGTCCGAGCTGGTGCTGCGGGCGACGGGCCGTACCGTCGGCGGGATCCTCGCCGAGGAGATCGCAGAGCCGCTGGGGCTGGACTTCTGGATAGGCCTGCCGGAGGGCGAGGCGGCGCGGGTGGGCCGGGTGGCACCGGTCGAGCCGCCGCCCGGCGCGGGCCTGCTCAAGACCCGGCCGCGAAGGAACGTTTCCGAGGCGTACGCCGACCCGGACTCCCTCACACGGCGCGCCTTCGCCGCCATCGCCCCCCTGCCGGACGAGAACGACCCCGTCTACCAGGCGGCCGAACTGCCCGGTTCCGCCGGCATCGGCACGGCGCGCGCCCTGGCCCGCTTCTACGCGGCGACCATCGGCGTGGTGGAGGACGGGGCGCGGATCTTCACCCCGGCCACCACCGCGCTGGCCGGCACGGAGTTCGCGTCCGGGCCCGACCGGGTGCTGGTCGTGAACACCCGCTTCGGCCCGGGCTACATGCTGCACGGCCCGGCGTCGCCGCTGCTGTCGCCGGCCTCCTTCGGCCATCCGGGACGCGGCGGGTCACTGGCCTTCGCGGACCCGGAGGCGGGGATCGGCTTCGGCTACGTGACCAACGCGCACGCCAAGTCGGTCACCGCCGACCCGCGCGCGCAGGCGCTGGTGCGGGCGCTGAGGTCCTGCCTCTGACGCCGTCGGCCGGCGCGGCGTCAACTCGGCGCCACGAAAGTCACCCGCGCCGGCGCGGCAGCGGTCAGGCGGTCTCGCGTACGTCGGCCAGCGCGGCCGCGGCGTGCCCGATGAGCTCCTTCGGGGGCATGGGGAACACGGTGTGCGGGGTGCCGGCCGCCGCCCAGACCACGTCGTGCTCCAGCAGCGACCGGTCGGCCAGCACCCGGGTGCGGGTGCGGTGGCCGAAGGGCGGGACGCCGCCGATGGCGTAGCCGGTGGTCTCGCGGACCAGCGCGGCGTCGGCGCGGGTGACTTTCGCGGCGCCGAGTTGACGCCGTACGGCCTCGACGTCGACCCGGGAGGCGCCGTCCATGAGGACCAGCACCGGGACGCCGTCCGCCGCGAAGACCAGCGACTTCACGATCTGACTGAGCTCGCAGCCGATCGCGGCGGCGGCGTCGGCGGCCGTACGGGTCCCTTCGGGGAAGGAGCGGACGTCGAGGTCGAGGCCCAGCTCGGTGAGGGCCCGGGCGAACAGGGGGTGCGCGGTGGTGGTCGTCATGCCGGGACGCTAGCGCCGCGCGGGGGTCGCGGGCGAGGCGTTTTACCCGGCGCTGCCCACCGGCGGTTCGCTGCTCCCCGCGCGCCCTGGCCCGACACGCCGCCGGCCCGCAGCCCCCGGACCGGCCCGCCCGCCCCGCCTCCGCCCCCTGTCAGGACGCGTTCAGCACGGTCGCGACGACGGGGCCCGCGCTGTCGCCGCCGTGGCCGCCTCCCTCGACCATCGCGGCCGCCGCCACGTCACCCCGGAAGCCCGTGAACCAGCTGTCCGGAGCCGCCGCGCCGTCGACCTCCGCCGAGCCGGTCTTCGCACCCTTGTCGGAGCCGCCGACCGCGGACATGGCGCCCGCCGCGGTGCCGCCGGGGGCGGCCGCCTGCTTCATCATCCGCACCAGCTGCGCCGACACCCCGGGCGCCAGCGACCGCGGGGCGGAGGCCAGGGTGCGGCCGTCCAGCGAGGCCTTGACCAGCACCGGCTGACGGAACACCCCGGTCCGGGCGGTCGCCGTGATCGAGGCCATGTTCAGGGGGTTCATCAGGACGGGCCCCTGGCCGATGTACTCGGCGGCCGCCGCCGCACCGGAGGTCACCGGCACGCTGCCGTCCTGCGACGGGATGCCGGTCTTCCAGTCCAGCCCGATGCCGAAGGCCTCCTTGGCCACCCTCGGCAGCGCGCCGTTGTCGCCGACCTCGTCGATCAGGCCGATGAAGGCGGTGTTGCAGGACTTGGCGAAACTGGTCGAGAAGGGCTGCCCCTTGAGCGAGAAGCCGTCCAGGTTCCGGAAGGGCTTGCCGTCCCACGACACGCTCGGCGCGCAGTCCGCCGGGCGGTCCGCCGCCACCAGGCCCTTCTCCAGCAGCATCGCCGCCGTCACGATCTTCATCGTCGAGCCGGGTGCCCGCCGGCCCTGCATCGCCGCGTTGAAGCCGTCCCTGCGGTGGTTGGCCACCGCCAGGATGTCGCCGGTGCTCGGCTGGACGGCGACGACCGAGGCCTCGGCGTGCTGGGCCACCGCCTTCTCGGCCGCCGCCTGCACATCGGCGTCCAGCACGGTCCGGATCTCCCCGGGCCGGCCCTCCACCAGCGTCAGCAGGCTCCGCCTGGGCGCGTCCTGGGCGGCGGGTTCGATCCACAGCTCGACGCCGGGCGTGCCGCCGGTCTTTTCCCCGTACGTCTTGCGCAGCGCGTCCAGCACCGGCCGCAGCGACGGGTACTGCTCGGCCGTCAGCTCCTTGCCGTTGCGGTCGACCGCCTTGACCGGTGGGCTGGCCGGGGTGCCGGCGCGCAGCTTCTCGTCCTTCTGGAGCTGCGGGTGGATGACGGAGGGCTGCCAGTCGACGAGCGGTCTGCCGTCGCTGACGCCGCGTACGACCGTCAGCCGCGAGTCGTACGCGAGGGGCTTGGTCGTGCCCCCGTAGCCGATTTCGGCCTCGACCCTGAACGGCACGGTGGTGCCGTCCGCGGTGCCGGGGGTGATGACGGCCTTGGTCACCATCGCCTTGGCCCGGTAGTCGGCCACCGCGGTCCGCGCGGCCTGTGCGTCGGTGGTGAGCTCGGCGGCCGTGCGGTCGTCGCCGGCCGCCCACGCGGCGAGGAAGGCCCGCGCGGTGGCGGCGGCCTCCTTGCCGGTGACCGGTCCGCTCGCCGTCTCGGCGGGCGCCGCGCTGGTCCGCGTACCGCCGCCCTGGTCGCCGCTCTCCCCGACCAGGGTGTACACCCCGTACGCCGTTCCGCCGACCATCGCGAGGAACACCCCGCCGACGATGGCACCTTTCGCCGCCCCGTTCATGCGTCCCCTCCCCAGGAGCCCCCGTCCTCTGAACGTGTTCAAAGAACATAGGGAAGGGACCTTACCTGTCGGTATCGGTCAGATCCAGGTATCCAGCCACATCCGGCCACGCCACGAGTCCATCGGCAGGGTCTGGCCGGTGTAGATCGGCCAGAAATAGATGAAGTTCCAGATGATGAGCAGGACGAGGACGCCCGCGCCGATCGCGCCCACCGCCCGTCGGCGCTCCGAGGAACCCGCCGGGCCGAGCATGGCGCCGATCATCATCGCCACCGCCAGGCACAGGTACGGGACGAAGACCACCGCGTAGAAGTAGAAGATGGTCCGCTCCTGGTAGTTGAACCAGGGCAGCAGGCCGGCGCCGAGCGCGCACGCGATCGCTCCCGCGCGCCAGTCCCGGCGGAAGAACCACCGGTACAGCACGTACAGCAGCGCGAAGCAGCCCGCCCACCACAGCAGCGGCGTGCCGAGGGCCAGTACCTCGCGCGCGCACTTGCCCGCCTCGGACGCGGGGCAGCCGTCGGTGCCGGGCGCCGGGGACTCGTAGAAGTAGGAGACGGGCCGGCCCAGGACCAGCCAGCTCCACGGGTTGGACTCGTAGGTGTGGCCGGAGGTCAGGCCCACGTGGAACCGGTAGACCTCCGTCTCGTAGTGCCACAGGCTGCGCAGCCACTCGGGGAGGAAGGACAGCGCGCTGTCCTGGTCGTTCTTGGCGGCCCAGTCGCGGAAGTAGCCGCCCTTGCCGTTGTCGGGGCTGAGGATCCAGCCCGTCCAGGAGGCCACGTACACGGCGACCGCCACCGGCACCGTCGACAGGAAGCCGGGCAGCGCGTCGCGGCGCAGCATCGCCGCGTACGGGGCGCCCGCGCCGGCGGTGCGGCGCGCGGCCGCGTCCCACAGCACGGTGAGGATCCCGAAGAAGGCCAGCACCACGAGGCCGTTCCACTTGGTGCCGAAGGCCAGGCCCAGGCAGACGCCGGCCAGCAGCCGGTACGGGCGCGGGCCCAGCCGCAGGGTCTCCGCGATCCGCGCGTCGGGGTGGGCGCGGCCCTCCTCGTCGACCGGCAGGGCCGCCGCGAGCCGGGCGCGCGCCTTGTCCCGGTCGATGACCAGCGCGCCGAAGGCCGCCAGGACGAAGAACATCAGCACCAGGTCGAGCAGTGCGGTCCGGCTCATCACCAGGTGCAGCCCGTCGACCGCCAGCAGCGCGCCCGCCAGGCAGCCGAGGAAGGTGGAGCGGAACAGGCGCCGGCCGATGCGGCACACCATCAGCACCGACAGGGTGCCGAGCACCGCCGTCATGAAGCGCCAGCCGAAGGGTTCGAAGCCGAACATCCACTCGCCGAGGCCGATCACCCATTTGCCGACGGGCGGGTGCACGACGTAACCCGGGTCCAGGGGGAGCGGTACGGCGTCGGGATTCGACAGAATCGACTTGTCGACATCCTTGGGCCAGCTGGCTTCGTAGCCCTGCTTGATGGTGGCCCACGCGTCCTTGGCGTAGTACGTCTCGTCGAATATCACCGCCTTGGGGCTGCCCAGGTGCGTGAACCGCAGCACCCCCGCCACCAGCGTGACCAGCAGCGGACCCGCCCAGGCCATCACCCGCCGCCAGGTCCGCCGGCTCGGCCCGGGGATCCCGAGCGCCGTCCACAGCTGTGCGGAGGGGCGTGCGTACGGGGGCACGAGGCGGGTGCGGACATCGGTCACCGGCGCGGCCGGCGCGTAGCCGAACGCGCGCAGGCGGCGCAGCCACACGGGCGGCTCGTAGTCGGAGTCGCCTCCGCCCGGCGGGACGGGCGGGGCCCCCGCGGGGCTGGGCGGCGGCGTCGCGGTACTGGTCACCGGGTCATCGTAGGGAACGCCCCTGTGCGAGCCCCAGTCCCCACGAGCCCCAATGAGAGGATGAGCCGGTGACAGCTGACCAGCCCCGCGGTGCCGAAGCCTCCCCCTCCCACGGCGTACTCGTCCTCGCCGGGACCCCCATCGGCGATCTCGCCGACGCCCCGCCCCGGCTCGCGGCCGAACTGGAGCGGGCCGATGTGATCGCCGCCGAGGACACCCGGCGGCTGCGCCGGCTCACCCAGGGGCTCGGCGTGCACACCACCGGGCGCGTCCTGTCGTACTTCGAGGGCAACGAGTCCGCACGCACCCCCGAACTGGTCGAGGCGCTGGAGGCCGGCCGGCGGGTGCTGCTGGTGACGGACGCCGGAATGCCCTCGGTCTCCGACCCCGGCTACCGGCTGGTCGCCGCCGCCGTCGAGAAGGACATCAAGGTCACGGCCGTGCCCGGCCCGTCCGCCGTGCTCACCGCGCTCGCCCTGTCCGGGCTGCCCGTGGACCGCTTCTGCTTCGAGGGCTTCCTGCCGCGCAAGGCGGGCGAGCGCCTCGGCCGGCTCCGCGAGGTGGAGGGCGAGCGGCGCACGCTCGTCTACTTCGAGGCGCCGCACCGGCTCGACGACACCCTGGCGGCCATGGCCGAGGTGTTCGGCGCCGGCCGACGGGCGGCCGTGTGCCGCGAGCTGACGAAGACGTACGAGGAGGTCAAGCGCGGCGGCCTCGGCGAGCTCGCCGAGTGGGCGGCCGAAGGCGTGCGCGGTGAGATCACCGTCGTCGTGGAGGGCGCCCCGGCGGCCGCGCCCGGCGACGTGGACGACGAGGAGCTGGTGCGGCGCGTACGCGTGCGCGAGGAGGCCGGCGAGCGCCGCAAGGAGGCCATCGCGGCGGTCGCGGCGGAGGCCGGCGTACCCAAGCGCGAGGTCTTCGACGCGGTCGTGGCGGCAAAGAACGCGCCACAGAAGATGCCGTGAACCGGTAAAGGGCTAACCTGAAAAGCAAAGCTCAGACCGCGCACCCGGCGTCTTTGGGCATGACTGGGCCAAAGACAGTCCATAACTGGACATGGCCTGATGCGCTCCCGCCCGAAGAGGCGTCCACTGGACATGGCACCAGTGGAACAAGAGGAGCTGGCATGAGTGAGATCGCAGACACCCCGGTATCCGTCACGGCCGCGGGACCGGCCCCTGTTCCCGCCTCCGGCGTACAGACCGTGCACGAGGCGTACTCCTTCGCGTGCATGAAGTGCGGCTACGGCTGGGAACAGGCCTACGCGATAGAGCACCACGTCGACGGCAAGGGCGAGCCGTTCATCATGTACACGGTGAACGGCGAGCGGGTGCCCTCCCCCCTGTCGAACCCGACCTGCCTCAACTGCGGCGGACACGTCGTACGGATCATGCGCGAGGGCCAGGTCTCCACGGTGCTCGGCACCATCGACCGGCTCTACCACCACCGCATCGCCCCCGGGATCGCCGGACCCGTCCCGGCCGGGGAGAACGCCCCCCGCCCCCCGAAGCCGCGCGGGGGCCCGGCGCACGACTCCCCGGGGCCCGTGGCCGTCGACGTCTCCGAGCCGCGCCGAGGCCTGCTCTCCCGCCTCCGGGGGTTCTTCGGGCGGTCATAAGATCGGCTCATGAGCTCTAGCCCCTCCTCCTCCGCGGCCGCCGCCGGCAAGAACGCGTCCCAGACCGCGCCGAAGGCCGAGTCGAAGGCCGCGTCGAAGGACGTCCCGCCCCCGCTGCCCGAGCCGCTTCGGGTGGCGGTGGCCGACTCCCACACGCACCTCGACATGCAGTCCGGCACGGTCGAGGAGGGGCTCGCGAAGGCCGCGTCCGTGGGCGTGACCACCGTCGTCCAGGTGGGATGCGACGTGAAGGGCTCGCGCTGGGCGGCCGAGACCGCGGCCGCCCACGCCAACGTCCACGCCGCCGTGGCCCTCCACCCGAACGAGGCCCCCCGCATCGTCCACGGAGACCCTGCGGGAGGCTGGTCCCGGCAGGGCGCCCGGCCGGGCGGCGGCCAGGCGGCGCTCGACGACGCGCTCGCCGAGATCGAGGCGCTCGCCGCGCTGGACCACGTCAAGGCGGTCGGCGAGACCGGCCTCGACCACTTCCGCACCGGCCCCGAGGGGATGGCCGCGCAGGAGCGTTCCTTCCGGGCCCACATCGAGATCGCCAAGCGGCAGGGCAAGGCCCTCGTCATCCACGACCGCGACGCCCACGCCGACGTCCTGCGGATCCTGCGGGAGGAGGGCGCCCCCGAACGCACCGTCTTCCACTGCTACTCCGGCGACGCCGCGATGGCCCGCGAGTGCGCCGCCGCCGGCTACTACATGTCCTTCGCCGGCACCGTCACCTTCAAGAACGCCGCACCGCTGCGCGAGGCCCTCGCCGTCGCCCCTCTCGAACTGGTGCTGGTCGAGACCGACGCCCCGTACCTCACCCCCGCGCCCTATCGCGGACGGCCCAACGCCCCGTACCTGATTCCGCTGACGGTACGGGCCATGGCCGCGGTACGCGGCATCGACGAGGACGTCATGGCCACCGCCCTCGCCGCGAACACGGCCCGCGCCTTCGACTACTGACCGGCCGCCACCCCACCACCCCCGCCGCGCCTTCGCGCAGCCGTTCGGTCGACACGCTGTGTGGTCGAACGGCTTTGGTGCGTGACGCCCGCTGCCGCTAGGGTGCCGTGCCCGAGCAGCCGGGGCGGGACCAGTGGAGCGAGCGACACCAGTGGAGCGAGCGACGTGAGCGAGACGCAGGGCAGTCACCGCCGTGCCCCCTGGCCGGAGACCCAGCGGGACCCCGGCCCGTACGAAGGCCCGTACGCCCACCCCGACCCCCAGGTCCCCGCCCCCCGCGCCGAGGGCCGCCGGGCCGCCCGGCGCCGCGCGGCGGCGGCCCCCGCCGACGCCCCGCCGCCCACCCCGCCACTCACCCCGGACCCCGGCCGCCCGGACCCCGGCCGCCCCGGCGGCCGGCGCAGAGCCGCCACCGGCAGCGGCCGCCGCACCACCGCCGAACCGGCGCCGCCGCCCCCGGCCGCCCCGGACGCCGACCCCGCCGCCGCCCGCCCGCCCGGCCCCCGGGCCGGCCGGCGCAGGCGCTCCGCCCCCGCCCCGGCCGGCCCGGGCGTGGCCACCGCCCGCGACAGCTGGCGGCGCATCGTCCCCCAAGCCCTCGTCGTGGCCTTCCTGGCCGGCGGCACCACCGCCTTCGTCGCCGCCGACAAGGCCGTGCGGCTCACCGTCGACGGAGTACCGCGCACCCTGCACACCTTCGCCGGGAGCGTGGACGAACTCCTTGCGTCCGAAGGCCTCGGCGTCGGCCCCCACGACCTCGTCGCCCCCGCCCCCGGCTCCGCCCTCGACGACGGCCAGCAGGTCGTCGTCCGCTACGGCCGCCCCCTGCGGCTCACCCTCGACGGCACCACCCGGCAGACCTGGACCACCGCCCGCACCGTGGACGCGGCCCTGCGCCAGCTCGGCGTCCGCGTCGAGGGCGCCTACCTCTCCACCCCCCGCACCGCACCCGTCCCCCGCACCGGCCTCACCCTCGGCGTGCGCACCGAACGCGGCGTCACCTTCATGGCCGACGGCCGCGAACGCACCATCCGCACCAACGCCGCCACCGTCAAGGAGGCCCTCGACCAGGCCGGCATCACCCTCCACGGCCAGGACACCACCTCCGTCCCCCCGGACTCCTTCCCCCGCGACGGCCAGACCGTCACCGTGCTGCGCATCACCGGCACCCGCGAGGTCCGCGAGGAACGCATCCCGTACGACACCGAACGCGTCGAGGACCCCGGGCTCTTCGCCGGCACCGAGGTCGTCGAGCGCGTCGGACGGCCCGGGGCGCGCCGGGTCACGTACGCCCTGCGCACCGTCAACGGGGTCCGCCAGCAGCCCAGGAAGATCGCCGAGGAGGTCGTCCGGGAGCCCGTCACCCAGCGGGTGCTGGTCGGCACGAAGCCGCTGCCCACCTCCGTCGCCGGGGCCGACGGCCTCAACTGGGCCGCCCTGGCCCAGTGCGAATCCGGCGGCCGCCCCTCCGCCACCGACCCCTCGGGCACCTACGGCGGCCTCTACCAGTTCGACGTGAGCACCTGGCGGGCCCTCGGCGGCAGCGGCCGCCCGCAGGACGCACCGGCCTCGGAGCAGACGTACCGGGCGAAGAAGCTCTACGTGCAGCGGGGGGCGAGTCCGTGGCCGCACTGCGGCCGTAGGCTTGAGCGGTGAGCACCGCAGAGCAGCAGCCCCACGAGACCTCCGAGGTCCCTTCCGACGCCCTCCTCGGGCCGGCCGACATCCGAGAGCTGGCCGCCGTCCTCGGCGTACGCCCGACGAAGCAGAAGGGCCAGAACTTCGTCATCGACGCCAACACGGTGCGCCGGATCGTGCGCACCGCCGGGGTGCGTCCGGACGACGTGGTCGTGGAGGTCGGCCCGGGCCTGGGTTCGCTGACGCTCGCCCTGCTGGAGGCCGCCGACCGGGTGACCGCCGTCGAGATCGACGACGTCCTGGCCGCGGCGCTGCCCGCCACCATCGAGGCGCGGATGCCGCACCGGAAGGACCGTTTCGCTCTGGTCCACTCCGACGCGATGCTCGTCACCGAGCTCCCCGGCCCGGCGCCGACCGCGCTCGTCGCGAACCTGCCCTACAACGTGGCCGTGCCGGTCCTGCTGACCATGCTCGACCGCTTCCCGAGCATCGAGCGGACCCTCGTCATGGTCCAGTCCGAGGTCGCCGACCGGCTCGCCGCCCGCCCCGGCAACAAGGTGTACGGAGTCCCCTCCGTCAAGGCCGCCTGGTACGCGGACGTCAAGCGCGCCGGAGCCATCGGCCGCAACGTCTTCTGGCCCGCGCCGAACGTCGACTCCGGGCTCGTCTCGCTCGTACGGCGCTCCGAGCCGGTGAAGACCACCGCCTCCAAGGCGGAGGTCTTCGCGGTCGTCGACGCCGCCTTCGCGCAGCGGCGCAAGGGACTGCGAGCCGCGCTGGCCGGCTGGGCCGGGTCGGCCGCCGCCGCCGAGGAGGCGCTGGTCGGCGCCGGCATCTCCCCGCTGGCGCGCGGCGAGTCCCTGACGGTGGAGGAGTTCGCGGCGATCGCCGAGCACAAGCCGGCCGTCGGGAGGCCCGCGCTGTGAGCGTGACGGTACGCGTCCCCGCGAAGGTCAACGTCCAGCTGGCGGTGGGCGCCGCCCGCCCCGACGGTTTCCACGACCTCGCCAACGTCTTCCTGGCCGTCTCCCTGTTCGACGAGGTCACCGCCACCCCGGCCGACGGGCTGAGGGTGACCTGCGAGGGCCCCGACTCCGACCAGGTGCCGCTGGACCGCACCAACCTCGCGGCGCGCGCCGCCGAGCTCCTCGCGGCCCGCGCCGGCATCGAGCCCGCCGTCCACCTCCACATCGCCAAGAACATCCCCGTGGCCGGCGGGATGGCCGGCGGCAGCGCCGACGGGGCGGGCGCGCTGCTGGCGTGCGACCTGCTGTGGAAGCTGGACACCCCCCGCCAGGAACTGCTGGACCTCTGTGCGGAGCTGGGCAGTGACGTCCCCTTCAGCCTCGTCGGGGGCGCCTCGCTGGGCACCGGGCGCGGCGAGTTCCTCACCCCGGTGGCCGCCGGGCGGTTCCACTGGGTGTTCGCGGTCGCCGAGGGGGGCCTGTCCACCCCGGCGGTGTTCCGCGAGTTCGACCGCCTGACCGCCGGTACGGACGTGCCGGCGCCCGAGGCGTCCCCGGTGCTGCTCGAAGCCCTCGCCTCGGGCGACGCCGACGCGCTGGCCGCCGTCCTGCCCGGGTCCAACGGCCTCCAGGACGCCGCCCTGTCGCTGCGCCCGCAGCTCGCCGCCACCCTCGCGGCGGGCGTCGCCGCCGGGGCGCTGGCCGGACTGGTCTCCGGGTCGGGGCCGACGACGGCCTTCCTGGTGCGGGACGCCGGATCCGCCGCGGAGGTCGCCGCCGCGCTGGAGGCCTCCGGCACCTGCCGTGCCACCCGGGTCACCTCCTCCCCGGCCCCCGGAGCGACGGCCGTGACCGCCTGAGCGGCGGCCGGGAAGGCGGGCGCGCCGGGAGGGCGCGCGGGGCCGCCCGGCCGCGCGCGGCTACCTAGGCACGGGATGAGTACCCGCGCCCTGTCGGAGGGCGGGGCGCGGCCGCGACCGTAGGGGCATGACAGTCAGCGCACGCGGCATGGCCGCCGCCACGCCCGCCTCCCGCGACCGGTACGTGGACCTGCTCCGGGTCGCCTCCCTCGCCACCGTCGTGTTCGGGCACTGGCTGATGGCCGCCGTCAGCACCGACGGCATAGGGAACCTCCTCGCGCTCGTGCCCCCGCTCCAGGTGCTCACCTGGGGGCTGCAGGTCATGCCGGTGTTCTTCTTCGTCGGTGGGTTCTCGCACGCCCTGTCGTACCGCTCGCTGGAGCGCCGCGCCGAGGGCCGGCCCGTCTACGCCGTCTTCCTGCGCGCCCGTCTCCAGCGGCTGCTGCGGCCCACCCTGGTCTTCGTCCTCGTCTGGGCGGCCCTCGCCCTGCTCGTGCAGCTCGCGGGCGCGGACGACGGCCGGCTGGCCGGCGCCGCGCTGCGGATGGTGACGCAGCCGCTGTGGTTCATCGGGATCTACCTGGCGATGGTGGCCTTCACCCCGCCGCTGCTGAAGCTGCACGCCCGCTGGGGCTGGGCCGCCTTCGCCGTCCTCGCCGGCGCCGCGGCCCTGGTCGACGTACTGCGCTTCGCGCTCGGCGTCCCGTACGCGGAGTTCCTGAACTTCGCCTTCGTCTGGCTCGCCGTGCACCAGCTCGGCTTCCTGCGCGCCGACGGCCGCATCACCCGGCCCGCCCTCCTCGGCGCCGCCGGGCTCGCCGGGGCGGTGCTGCTCGTCGCGGCCGGACCGTACCCGCTGTCGATGGTCGGGATGCCCGGGGAGAAGGTGTCCAACATGGCCCCGCCCACCCTCGCCCTGCTCTGCCACGGCATGTGGCTGGTCGGCGCCGTCCAGCTGCTCGCCCGGCCCGCGACGGCCTGGCTCGCCCGGCCGCGGGTCTGGCGCGGGGTCGTCGCCGCCAACGGCGTCGCCATGACCGCCTTCCTCTGGCACCTCACCGCCATGCTGGCCGTGTACGCCGCCCAGCTCACCCTGGGTCTGCCGCTGCCCGAGCCGGCCACCGCCGCCTGGTGGGCGCAGGTGCCGCCGCGGATCCTCCTGGCGGCCGCCCTCACGGCCGCGCTCGTGGCCTGCTTCCGCCGCTTCGAGGCGCCGCGGCCCGCGTCCGCCGCCCCCGGCAGCGGGCCCGCCGCCGCGCTGGGCACCACCCTGTGCCTGCTGGGCGTCCTGGGCCTGTCCACGACCGGCCTCGGCGGCCTCCTGGAGGGGCACAGCGCCACCCTGATCGCCCTCCCGGTCACCGCGCCCGCCGCCATCGGCATGGCAGTGGGGGGCGCCTGGCTGGTGGAACGTTCCGCCTCCGTCCGGAGGGTTAGGCTGAGGGGCTGATCCACACCCTTTCCCTGGAGCGCGTCTGATGGCCGTCAATCTGGTCAATGTCGAGGCAGTCAGCAAGGTGTACGGCACCCGTACCCTGCTCGACGGCATCTCCCTCGGCGTGTCCGAGGGAGACCGGATCGGCGTCGTCGGCCGCAACGGCGACGGCAAGACCACCCTCATCCGGATGCTGGCCAAGCTGGAGGAGCCCGACTCCGGCCGGGTCACCCAGAACAGCGGCCTGCAGATGGGCGTGCTCACCCAGCACGACTCCCTCGACCCGTCCGCCACCGTCCGGCACGAGATCATCGGTGACATGGCCGACCACGAGTGGGCCGGCAACGCCAAGATCCGCGACGTCCTCACCGGTCTCTTCGGCGGCCTCGACCTGCCCGGCTTCGGCCAGGGCCTCGACACCGTCATCGGCCCGCTCTCCGGCGGCGAGCGCCGCCGCATCGCGCTCGCCAAGCTGCTCATCGCCGACCAGGACCTCCTCGTCCTCGACGAGCCCACCAACCACCTCGACGTCGAGGGCATCTCCTGGCTGGCCGGCCACCTCCAGGCCCGCCGCTCCGCCCTCGTCTGCGTCACCCACGACCGCTGGTTCCTCGACCAGGTCTGCACCCGCATGTGGGACGTGCAGCGCGGTTCCGTCTACGAGTACGAGGGCGGCTACAGCGACTACGTCTTCGCCCGCGCCGAGCGCGACCGGATCGCCGCCACCGAGGAGGCCAAGCGGCAGAACCTGATGCGCAAGGAGCTGGCTTGGCTGCGCCGCGGCGCCCCCGCCCGGACCTCCAAGCCGCGCTACCGCATCGAGGCCGCCAACGAGCTGATCGCCGACGTGCCGCCGCCGCGCGACAAGTCCGAGCTGATGAAGTTCGCCAACGCCCGCCTCGGCAAGACGGTCTTCGACCTGGAGGACGTCACCGTCCAGGCCGGTCCCAAGACCCTGCTCAAGCACCTCACCTGGCACCTGGGCCCGGGGGACCGCGTCGGCCTGGTCGGCGTCAACGGCGCCGGCAAGACCTCCCTGCTGCGGGCCCTGGCCGAGGCCGCCCGCACCCAGGGCGAGGTGCAGCCCGCCGAGGGCTCCGTGACGGTCGGCAAGACGGTGCGCCTGGCCTACCTCTCCCAGGAGGTCGGCGAGCTCGACCCGTCGCTGCGCGTCCTGGAGGCCGTCCAGCGCGTCCGCGACCGCGTCGACCTCGGCAAGGGCCGCGAAATGACGGCGGGGCAGCTGTGCGAGCAGTTCGGGTTCACCAAGGAGAAGCAGTGGACGCCGGTCGGGGACCTCTCCGGCGGTGAGCGGCGCCGGCTGCAGATCCTGCGCCTGCTGATGGACGAGCCGAACGTCCTCTTCCTCGACGAGCCCACCAACGACCTCGACATCGAGACCCTCACCCAGCTGGAGGACCTCCTCGACGGCTGGCCGGGCTCGATGATCGTGATCTCCCACGACCGGTTCTTCATCGAGCGCACCACCGACACGGTGATGGCCCTGCTCGGCGACGCCAGCCTGCGGATGCTGCCGCGCGGCCTGGACGAGTACCTGGAGCGCCGCCGGCGGATGATCGAGGCCGCCGCCCCGGCGCCGGCCCCGGCCGCCGCCGTCAAGTCGACGGCCTCGGGCGACTCGCGCGCCGCGAAGAAGGAGCTCCAGAAGATCGAGCGCCAGCTCAACAAGATGTCGGACCGCGAGACGAGCCTGCACGCGCAGATCGCCGAGCACTCCACCGACTACGACAAGGTCGCCAAGCTCGACGCGGAGCTGCGGGAACTGATCTCCGAGCGCGACGACTTGGAGATGCGCTGGCTGGAACTGGCCGAAGAGGCCTGAGTCCGGCGCCGCCCCGCGGCCCCCGGAAAACGCCGGCCGGGCGGATAACGGCCGTGTCACGGGCCGGTCCTCCCTTGGGAACAGGGGTGCGACCGGCCCGTTGAGTGTCGGCCACGGGTGATAGAAAGGGTCGGTTCTTCGTCGGTCCCCGGACCGCCCCCACCGCCCGAACCCGAAGGTATGCGCTGATGACCGAGCCGCCCCAGCCGCCGAACCAGCCGCCGTCCCCTTCCGGTTACGGTCACCTGCCCGGGCCGCCGCAGCAGGGCTACGGCTACCCGCCGCAGGGCGCCAACCCGTACGCGCAGCAGCCGCCGACGGTGCCGCAGCCGCTCGCCCAGCACGGCGGGTACGGCTTCCCGCCCGGGCCGGGCATGCCCCCCGGCCCGCCGGCGCCGGGCGGACCGGGCCGGCGCAAGGGCGCGGTCGTCGTCGCGGCGGCGGTCGCGGGTGTCCTCGTACTGGGCACCGGCGCCTACTTCGCCTTCCTGAGCGGTGACGACGGTTCCAAAACGCCCGTCGCGCAGGGCTCGACGCCCGCCGACCCCAAGCCCTCGGGCTCCCCGTCCGTGGACAAGGGCGACGGCAGCGGCAACGGCGGCGCGGAGCAGACCGACCTCAACGCGGGCCGCAAGCCCGGCGAGGACAAGGTCATGTGGTTCAAGACGGCCAAGCTCACCGGTCCCGGGGCCGGCATCCCGACGCAGGGGCAGTGGGTCGTGGGCGACACCGTCGTCAAGACGATCGACAAGTCCGTCGTGGGCTATGCCGTCACCGACGGCAAGGAGAAGTGGAAGATCGACGTCCGCGCCGAGATCTGCGGGCTCACCGACCAGACCACCGCCGAGGGCAAGACCGTCATCGTCGTCAAGGACGGCGGCGGATCCAACGCCGACTGCAACCAGATGAAGCTGATCGACCTCAAGGCGGGCAAGGAGGGCTGGACGAAGCCGGTCGACAAGGAGAACCTCTTCGACGGCGGCGGCGTCGACGTCGGGCTGGCCCTCACCGGCGACACCGTCGCCGTGAACCGGATGGCCGCCACCAGCGCCTACCGCGTCAGCACCGGCGAGAAGCTCTTCTCCGGCAGCGGCCCCGAGGGCTGCCAGCCCAGCCAGTACGCCGCCGGCAACGGCAAGATGCTCGGCATCGCCCTGTGCATGGACGCCGACAAGACCATCGAGGTGCAGGACGCCGACCCGGTCACCGGCAAGAAGACCTGGTCCTACCGGCTGCCCAAGGGCTGGCGCGTCACCGGCGTGTACTCCGTCTCCCCGATCGTCCTCGACATCGGCAACCGCGAGACCAAGGAGCGGGCCGTCATCGCCCTGACCCCGGACGGCAAGAAGCGCTCCAGCATGGCCGCCGAGGGGAACTTCCAGGTCAACTGCGGCGCCGGCAGCAGCGACAACCTCCAGGGCTGCGGCGCCTCCGCCGTCGACGGCGACACGCTCTACCTGAACACGCTGACGGACAAGGGCACCAACAACGAGGTCGTCGCCTTCGACCTCGCGACCGGCAAGGCCAAGTGGCGCCGCGCCGCCGGGGACCAGCGCATGTTCCACCCGCTCAAGGCGGCGAACGGACAGCTGACCGTCTACCGCGCCGGCCTGCGCGACGAGCCCGGCGAGATCCTCTCCGTGCCCGCCGCCGGCGGCGAGCCCAAGACGCTGCTGCGCATGCCGTCCGGTCCCGCAGCGAAGGTCGAGGGATCCTTCCTCTCCAACGGGCGGCGGGCCTTCGAGGACGGCCGGTTCATCACCTCCGCCGCCTCGCTGACCGGCAACGGCCAGGACGAGAGGCTCCTGATGGTCTTCGGCAAGTGAACGAGTCCACCGAGCGCCCCACCGAGAGGCAGTAGCAAGCGATGAGTACCCCGCCGCCCCCCAGCCAGCCGCCCTCCGGCGGTTTCGGCGGCCCCCCGCCGCCGCCCGGCCCCCCGCAGCCCCCGGCCCAGCCGCCCACGGTCCCGGCCCCCCAGGCCGGCTACGGCTACCCGCAGCCCCAGGCCCAGGCCGGCTACGGCCACCCGCAGCAGGCCCCGGCCCAGCCGCAGTACGCCGCCCCCGGCGGCGGGAACAACGACAAGCGCAACCAGCTGGCGATCGTCGGCGCGGCCCTGCTGGCCATGGCCCTCATCATCGGCGGCGGCTTCTGGTACGTCTCCGGCGACGACGGCGGAGCCCAGCCCACCGCGAACGGCGCCAGCGGCTCGCCCGAGGGCGACAAGGGCGGCCCCGCGGGCACCCCCGGCAGCGAGAAGGTCCCCTCCAACCCCAAGTCGAAGACGCTGGTCAACGTCCCCAGCCCGACCCCGCCCGACGTGGTCTCCGTCGACGGCTCCTGGCTGACCGACACCACCTACGCCAAGTCCGACGTGGCCAAGGTCGTCGGCTACAACCTGGTCGACGGCGGCAAGAAGTGGGAACTCCCGCTCCCCGCCAACGTCTGCGGCGCCACCAAGCACATCAGCGACAACAAGACCGCCATCCTCTTCGAGGAGGGCCTGGCGACCAACGAGAAGAAGTACCCCCAGTGCACCCAGGTCGGCGTCCTCGACCTGAACACCGGCAAGCTCCTCTGGTCCGCCACCGCCAAGTCCGCCACCGGCGGCGACAAGCCGGTCGCCTTCAGCGAGGTCACCATCAGCGGCCAGACCGTCGCCGCGGGCGGCCTGTACGGCGGCGCCGCCTGGAACCTCGCCGACGGCAAGTCCCTGTGGACCCCGAAGACCGACGGCGAAGGCTGCTACGACCTCGGCTACGCCGGCGGCGAGGCCCTCGCCGCCCTGCGCAAGTGCGGCCGCGGCTCCAGCCCGACCCTGTACGCGCAGGCCCTCGACCCCGCCACCGGCGCGCCGAAGTACCAGTACAAGCTGTCCGCGGGCATCGAGTGGGCCGGCATCATCTCCACCAAGCCGCTCATCGTCGCCGCCAACGTCGGCAACACCGCCAAGAACGCCACCAACGTCAGCGACCTCTTCGTCGTCGACGACGCGGGCCAGCTCAAGACCCGCATCGGGCTCGCCGGCGGCAGCTACGCCCCCAGGTGCCCCGCCACCGAGGTCGAGCAGTGTTCGAGCATGGTCGTCGGCAACGGCAAGGTCTACCTGCCGTCGTACGAGCACCAGGGCTCGGCCTCCGTCGGCCGGACCAACGAGATCGTCTCCTTCGACCTGGAGACCGGCAAGGCCACCAGCGACCGCGCCGACGCGGGCGAGCGGTACACCATGTTCCCGCTGCGCATGGACGGGTCGAACATCATCGCCTACAAGGTGCCCCCGTACGACGGAGGCGGCCAGGTCGTCAGCATCGACGGCAAGACGATGAAGGAGACCCTGCTGATGCAGAACCCGGTCGAGAAGGCGAGCCAGCGCATGGAGACCGGCTTCTCGAAGGACCACTCCGAGTACCGCTACCACAACGGGCGCCTGTTCATCTCCCGTACCACGGTGCGCAAGCCGTACTCGGAGAAGTCCACGCCCGAGTACCTCTTCGTCTCCTTCGCGGCGAACTGAGGCCGGGCCACGCCCCACGCCGAAAGCCCCCGGACGGTACCCACCGATCGGGGGCTTTCGCACGGTAACCGGCACGCCCCGTCGAACAAGCGTGTAGCTTGCCGGGTCAGATGGATCTGGGGTGGGAGCCTTGATGGGCGTACGGGTCGTGGTGGTCGACGAGCACCGGCTGCTGGCCGAGGCGCTCGCCTCGGCCCTGAAACTGCGCGGGCACCGCGTGCTCGCGGCGGCGGCACCGGCGGCCGGCGCCGCCGAGCTGGTCATCGGCCGTGCCCCGGAGGTGTGCCTGTTCGGCACCGCCACCCCGGCGGAGCCCGGCGTCTTCGAGCCGGTGGTGCGGATCAAGCGCGAGCGCCCGCAGATCGCCGTGGTGGTCCTGGGGCCCGTCCCGAGCCCGCGCGGGATAGCCGCCGCCTTCGCCGCCGGGGCCTCGGGATACGTCCGCCAGGACGAGCGCATCGAAGGCGTCGAGCGGGCCCTGGCGAAGGCCCGGTCCGGGGAGGTCGCGATCGCCCCGCAGCTGCTCCAGGGCGCCTTCGCGGAGCTCCTCAACCCCGCCGCGCAGCCCGACGACGAGGCCGGCCGGCTGCTGCGGCTGCTGACCCCGCGCGAGGCCGAGGTACTGGTCCGGGTCGCGGAGGGCGAGGACACCCGGCTCATCGCCGCCGGCATGGCCATCGCGCCGAGCACGGCCCGTACGCACGTGCAGCGGGTCCTGATGAAGCTCGGCGTGGGATCGAGGCTGGAGGCCGCCGCGCTGGCCGCCCGCACCGGGCTGCTGGACCGGGCCGCGCTGCCCGCCCGGCAGCGGCCGCAGGGGCCCGGGGAGCCGTCCGAGGGCTGAGCCCCGCCGCGTGGGGGCACCCGCCCGGCCCCCCGGGGCCACCCCTGCCCCGCCCGGCCGGACGCGGGCCGGTCCCGGCCGTCCGGGTACGGTATTCGAACGGCCGCGATTTCCCCGGAAGCGCGGAATCCGGTAAGCCAGTCACCAGGGCACGCGCATCCGCGTGCTTCCGCGAGATGTAGGAGTGCGAGTGAGCAAGTACCTGGTCACCGGCGGTGCCGGATACGTGGGCAGCGTCGTGGCCGCCCATCTGCTGGAGGCCGGACACGAGGTGGCCATCCTCGACAACCTCTCCACCGGCTTCGCCGAGGGCGTCCCCGCCGGCGCCACCCTGATCACCGGCCGGATCCAGGACGCCGCCGACCACCTGGACTCCTCCTACGACGCGGTGCTGCACTTCGCGGCCTCCTCGCAGGTCGGCGAGTCCGTCGTGAACCCCGGCAAGTACTGGGACAACAACGTCGGCGGCACCCTCGCCCTGCTGACCGCGATGCGCGAGGCCGGGGTGCGCCGGCTCGTCTTCTCCTCCACCGCCGCCACCTACGGGGAGCCGTCCGGCGGGGTGCTGACGGAGACCTCGGTGACCGCGCCGACCAACCCGTACGGGGCCTCGAAGCTGGCCGTCGACCACATGATCGCGGGGGAGTGCGCGGCGCACGGCCTCGCGGCGGTCTCGCTGCGCTACTTCAACGTGGCCGGCGCCTACCGGGAGTTCGGCGAGCGCCACGACCCCGAGACGCACCTGATCCCGCTGGTGCTCCAGGTCGCCCTCGGCGAGCGCGAGGCCATCTCGGTGTTCGGCGACGACTACCCGACCCCCGACGGGACCTGCGTCCGCGACTACATCCACGTCGCCGACCTGGCGGAGGCCCACCTGTCCGCGCTGCGCGTCGCGGCCGAGGGCGAGCACCTGGTGTGCAACCTCGGCAACGGCAGCGGCTTCTCGGTCCGCGAGGTGATCGAGACGGTCCGCAAGGTCACCGGCCGGGAGATCCCCGAGGTGGTCGCCCCGCGCCGCGCCGGAGACCCCGCGGTCCTCGTCGCCTCCGCCCGCACGGCGCACGAGCGCCTCGGCTGGACCCCCACCCGCTCGGACCTCACCAACATCGTGACCGACGCCTGGAACTTCGCCCGCGGGCAGCGCTCCTGACGCTTCGGCTCCTTCCGTGCGCCCCCCCCCGCAGCCCGACGGCGCGGGGGGCGCACGCGTAAGGGCCGGGCGCGGGCCGCAGGCGCCGCGCGCGGGCGCCCGGCGTGCGTACGCCGGGTGAAATGCACCCCGTGCAACTGCCCGCGGCACGCGCCCGTCGGGAATCCGCCTCCCCAGCCCTCCGGACAGACGAAATCAGGCCACCGGGAAGGCCGTTGCGGACCTCGCCGCCGGAAATCGGGGCGAAAAACTTCTGCTATTCGGCCAACCGCGAGACGCCGCCCCCTCTACGCTGATGCGTGACACCGGTGGGGGCCGGTGTTGTTTCAGGGGTCGAGACGCGCCGGGTACGGCGTTCGGTCCGGGGTAGTGCACAGATGTCGCGGCGGCGGCCGCGGGCCTGTGGCCCACCCGGCCGGGCGCCGTACCCGTAGTCGTCCGTTCCCCGACCCTTGGGGGTTTTGTGGTTCGTATCCGGGTCCTGGTGGTCGATGGCCACCGCATCTTCGCCGAGTCTCTGGCGGCCGCGCTCGCGGCCGAGCCGGACGTGGACGTGTCCGCGGCCGGCAGCGGTCCGGCGGCCTCGCGCTGCCTCGAGCGCGCGGTGGCCGAAGGCCGGCGCTACGACGTGCTCCTCGTCGACGCCGACCTCGGCGTCGGCGCGGCCGCGCCGCAGGCCGTTCCGGGCCAGCGGGAAGCGGGTTCCGGCCCGGCCCCGCCGGCCGACGGGATCGCCCTCGTCGCCGGGGTACGGGGCGCGCACCCCGGCGTGCGCACCGTGGTCCTCGCCGAACGCGACGATCCGCGCCGGGCCGCGCTCGCCCTGCAGGCGGGGGCGTCGGGGTGGGTGGCGAAGGACTGCTCGCTCCAGCGCCTGCTGGCCGTGATCCGCGGGGTGCTGCGCGAGGAGACCCACCTGCCGCCCGCGCTGCTCACCGGGGTGCTGCGGGAGCTGACGGCCGCCCGCAAGCACCGTACGGACAGCGAGCGGCTCGTGGAGTCCCTCACCCCGCGCGAGCACGAGGTGCTGCGCTGCATGGTGGCGGGCCTGGGCCGCAAGGACGTGGCCGCGCGGCTGTTCCTGTCCCCGCACACCGTGCGCACCCACATGCAGAACGTGCTGGGCAAGCTCGGGGTCCACTCCACCCTGGCCGCCGTGGCGCTGGCCCGGCGGGCCGGCGTACGTCCCGCGGAGCTAGCCGGGGATGTTGTCGAACGGAGCGGTCAACTGGCGTAGCAGCCCTGCGAGCTCGCCCCGCTGCGTCGTGGAGAGCTGGGCCAGGATGGCGCGTTCCTGGGCCAGCAGTCCCGCCAGGGACTGGTCGGCGCGGTCGCGCCCTTCGGGGGTCAGCCGGACCAGCACTCCGCGCCGGTCGCTGGGGTCGGGAAGCCGCTCGACGAGGCCCTTCTTGGCGAGCCGGTCGATGCGGTTGGTCATGGTGCCGGAGGTGACGAGCGTCTGCGTCAGCAACTGTCCGGGGGAGAGCTGATAGGGCGCGCCCGCGCGCCGCAGGGAGGTGAGCACGTCGAACTCCCACGGTTCCAGGCCGTGCTCGGAGAAGGCGAGCCTGCGGGCCCGGTCGAGGTGGCGCGCGAGCCGGCTGACGCGGCTGAGCACTTCGAGCGGTTCCACGTCGAGGTCAGGGCGCTCTCGCCGCCATGCCGCGACCAGTCGGTCGACCTCGTCCTCCATGCCGATCAGTGTACGGGGTCTGTCGACGTGAAGTCTCTTCGGATCAAGAATCTTGACATCGAGATATACTCCGGCCGAGCATGGGGCATGGACGTGGCCGGAACGGCTTCCGCTTCCGATCGCCCCACGAGTAGGGAGGCTCGAACATGCATTTCGATATCGCGCCGGCCGTGCGCACCCACACGCGCGACGGCTCCGCACCCGTCTGGGACCCCCAGCAGTACCTCCACCACGCCGGGCACCGCACGCGCCCTTTCCTCGACCTGATGAACCGCATACCCGAGCTCCCCTCCAGCGCCCCCCGCATCGCCGACCTCGGCTGCGGCCCCGGCAACGTCACCGCCCTCCTCGCCGACCGCTGGCCCGAGGCCCGCATCACCGGTTTCGACCTCTCCCCGCAGATGCTCCAGCGTGCCTCCGACGACTACGCGGGCCCCACCCCCGGCGGTGGCCGTATCGACTTCCGCCCCGCCGACCTCGCGGACTGGATGCCCGAGGAGACCTACGACCTGATCGTGTCCAACGCGGCCCTCCAGTGGGTGCCCAGCCACCCCGGCTCCTTCGCCGCCTGGATCAACGGCCTGCGCCCCGGCGGCACCTTCGCCTTCCAGATCCCCGGCAACTTCACCGCCCCCAGCCACCGGCTGCTCGCCGAACTGTGCGACACCCCGCGCTGGCACGACCGCCTCGCCGGGCTCGGGGCGCGCTACATCCACCTGCTCGAACCCGCCGAGTACCTCGCCCGGTTCACCGAGCTGGGCTGCGCCGTCGACGTCTGGGAGACCACGTACTCCCAGCTCCTCCAGGGCACCGACCCCGTCCTCGCCTGGGTCAAGGGCACCGCGCTGCGGCCCGTCCTCACCGCCCTCGGCGACGACCGGGAGGCCGTCGACCGCTTCATCGCCGAATACCGCGAGATCCTGCGCGCCGCCTACCCGCCGGGCCCCCGGGGCACCGTCTTCCCGTTCCGCCGGATCTTCGCCGTCGCCCACAAGGAGGCATGACCGTGCTGACCGCCGTCGACCACGTGCAGCTCGCCGCCCCGCCCGGATCCGAGGACACGCTGCGCGCGTACTACCAAGACGTCCTCGGCATGCGGGAGATCTCCAAACCGCCCGTCCTCGCCGCGCGCGGGGGCTGCTGGTTCGCGGCCGGAGGCGTACGGCTGCACCTCGGCGTGGAGGACCACTTCCGGCCCGCCCGCAAGGCCCACCCCGGGCTGAGGGTGACCGGGATCGAGGAGTACGCGGACAGATTCCGCGAACGCGGCGCCGACGTCGTCTGGGACGACAACCTGCCGGGCCACCGCCGCTTCTACTCCCACGACCCGGTCGGCAACCGGCTGGAGTTCCTGGAACCGCACGCCCCCGGGGCCGACGGGCCGCCGGCGGGCTGACGCCGGCCGACCCGGATCCGCACGGCCCGGGCCGGTACCGCCCCGCACGGGCCGGCACCGCCCCGCCCGGGCCGGCACCGCCCCGCACGGCCGCGGACCCGTACGACGCGACGGCGCCCCGTCACCGGAACGTCCGGTGACGGGGCGCCGTCGCACGTCGTTCGTACGCGCTCAGCTCTTGCGGTGTCCCACCAGCCGCGGCTTCGCCTCCAGGTTCTCCAGACCGTGCCAGGCCAGGTTCACCAGGTGCGCCGCCACCTCGGGCTTCTTGGGCCGCCGCGTCTCCAGCCACCACTGGCCCGTCAGCGCCACCATCCCGACCAGCGCCTGCGCGTACAGCGGGGCCAGCTTCGGATCGAAGCCCCGGGCCTTGAACTCCAGCCCCAGGATGTCCTCCACCTGCGTGGCGATGTCACTGATCAGCGACGCGAAGGTGCCCGTCGACTGCGCCACGGGCGAATCCCGCACCAGGATCCGGAAACCGTCCGTGTAGTTCTCGATGTAGTCCAGCAGCGCGAACGCCGCCTGCTCCAGCAGCTCCCGCGGATGCCCGGCCGTCAGCGCGCCCGTCACCCCGTCCAGCAGCTGGCGCATCTCACGGTCCACGACGACCGCGTACAGCCCCTCCTTGCCCCCGAAGTGTTCGTACACCACCGGCTTGGACACCCCGGCCTTGGCCGCGATCTCCTCCACCGACGTGCCCTCGAAACCCTTCGCGGCGAACAGGGTGCGGCCGATGTCCAGCAGTTGCTGACGCCGCTCGGCGCCCGTCATCCGGACCCGGCGGCCTCGCCTGGGTTTGTCGCTGCTGGAACTGCTGCCGTCGATCGCCACGTCCCCCATCATGCCGGGTTCGGCGTCTCTTCCTTGCGCCGGGCGTCGACCCTCGCCCCGGACGGCCACCGCACGTCGGAGGCCCACCCCAGCAGCTCGAACCAGCGGATCAGCCGCGCGCTGGAATCCACCTGACCGCGCAGCACGCCGTGCCGCGCCGACGTCGGGTCGGCGTGGTGCAGGTTGTGCCAGGACTCCCCGCACGACAGCACCGCCAGCCACCACACGTTGCCCGAGCGGTCCCGCGACTTGAACGGCCGCTTGCCCACCGCGTGACAGATCGAGTTGATCGACCACGTCACGTGGTGCAGCAGCGCCACGCGCACCAGCGAACCCCAGAAGAACGCCGTGAAGGCGCCCCACCAGGACATCGTCACCAGACCGCCCACCAGCGGCGGGATCGCCAGCGACACCACCGTCCAGAGGACGAAGTCGCGGCTGATCCGCCGGATCGCCGGGTCCTTCACCAGGTCGGGGGCGTACTTCTGCTGATCGGTCTGCTCCTCGTCGAACAGCCAGCCGATGTGCGCCCACCAGAGGCCCTTCATCAGCGCCGGCACCGTCTCGCCGAACCGCCACGGCGAATGCGGGTCGCCCTCGTGGTCGGAGTACTTGTGGTGCTTGCGGTGATCGGCCACCCACCGCACCAGCGGCCCCTCCACCGCCATGGAGCCCATGACGGCCAGCGCGATCCGCAGCGGCCGCTTCGCCTTGAAGGAGCCGTGCGTGAAGTACCGGTGGAAGCCGATGGTGATGCCGTGGCAGGCCAGGAAGTACATGAACACCATCAGGCCCAGGTCGAGCCACGTCACCCCCCAGCCCCAGGCCAGCGGCACCGCCGCCAGCAGCGCCAGGAATGGCACGGTGATGAAGAGAAGCAGAGCGATCTGCTCCGCGGAGCGCTTCCGTTCGCCACCGCGCGTCGCGGAGGGCGCGGAAGGCGCCGAGGAGTCCTCGATCAGTTCCGGGCTGAGGGTCATGGGGTCCCCTGGGGGGTGAGAAGGCGGCAGGCGCGGCGCGCGCCTGACCTACGGAGCCGTAACCTACGGCAACGTAAGTATGGCAAATACGGCGCGCCCGGCAACAGGACCCGCGCGACGGGCCCCCGGCCTGCCCAAAGGGCGGGCACCCTGCCCGGGCACGGGGACGGGACACCTATCCTGGTGTCGTCGGACAGCGCGGTCCGCACGGGCAGCCCGGGCTGCGCAGCACGACCGGCATGGCCGCGCACCCCCGGGAGCCCACAGCCCAGTAGCGCTCGAACACTGCAAGGAGCCGCACCTGTGAGCAGTGCTGACCAGGCCGCCCAGGCCCCCGTCACCCAGCCCGCCGATCCCGCCGCCGCGACACGGACGGCGGAGACGGCGAACGCGGAGCTGCGCGCGGACATCCGCCGCCTCGGCGACCTCCTCGGCGAGACCCTCGTCCGCCAGGAGGGCCGGGAACTCCTCGACCTCGTCGAACGGGTCCGCGCCCTGACGCGCACCGACGGCGAGGCCGCGGCGGCCCTCCTCGGCGACACGGACCTGGAGACGGCCGCCAAGCTGGTGCGCGCCTTCTCCACCTACTTCCACCTCGCCAACGTCACCGAGCAGGTGCACCGCGGCAAGGAGCTGCGCGCCCACCGCGCCGCCGAGGGCGGGCTCCTCGCCCGCACCGCCGACATGCTCAAGGACGCCGACCCCGAGCACCTGCGCGAGACGGTCAAGAACCTCAACGTCCGCCCCGTCTTCACCGCCCACCCCACCGAGGCCGCCCGCCGCAGCGTGCTGAACAAGCTCCGCCGCATCGCCGCCCTCCTGGAGGAGCCCGTCACCGGCGCCGGCGACCGCCGCCGCCACGACCTGCGGCTCGCCGAGAACATCGACCTCGTCTGGCAGACCGACGAGCTGCGCGTCGTGCGCCCGGAGCCCGCGGACGAGGCCCGCAACGCCATCTACTACCTCGACGAGCTCCACGCCGGCGCCGTCGGCGACGTCCTCGAGGACCTCGCCGCCGAGCTCCAGCGCGTCGGCGTCGAGCTGCCCGCCGGCACCCGCCCGCTCACCTTCGGCACCTGGATCGGCGGCGACCGCGACGGCAACCCCAACGTCACCCCCGACGTGACCCGCGACGTGCTGATCCTCCAGCACGAGCACGGCATCACCGACGCCCTCGAACTCGTCGACTTCCTGCGCGGACTCCTCTCCAACTCCATCCGCTACACCGGAGCCACCGAGGAACTCCTCACCTCCCTCCAGGCCGACCTGGAACGCCTCCCCGAGATCAGCCCCCGCTACAAGCGGCTGAACGCCGAGGAGCCGTACCGCCTCAAGGCCACCTGCATCCGTCAGAAGCTCCTCAACACCCGCGAGCGCCTCGCCAAGGGCATCCCCCACGAGGAAGGCCGCGACTACCTCGGCACCGCCGAGCTCCTCGCCGACCTCACCCTCATCCAGACCTCCCTGCGCGAACACCGCGGCGCCCTCTTCGCCGACGGCCGCATGGACCGCACCATCCGCACCCTGGCCGCCTTCGGCCTCCAGCTCGCCACCATGGACGTACGCGAGCACGCGGACGCCCACCACCACGCCCTCGGACAGCTCTTCGACCGCCTCGGCGAGGAGTCCTGGCGCTACGCCGACATGCCGCGCGACTACCGGCAGAAGCTCCTCGCCAAGGAACTGCGCTCCCGCCGCCCCCTCGCGCCCACCCCGGCCCCCCTGGACGCGGCGGGACAGAAGACCCTCGGCGTCTTCACCGCCATCAAGGACGCCTTCGAGAAGTTCGGCCCCGAGGTCATCGAGTCCTACATCATCTCGATGTGCCAGGGCGCCGACGACGTCTTCGCCGCCGCCGTCCTCGCCCGTGAGGCGGGCCTCCTCGACCTCCACGCCGGCTGGGCCAAGATCGGCATCGTCCCGCTGCTGGAGACCACCGACGAGCTGCGCGCCGCCGACGTCATCCTCGACGAGATGCTCGCCGACCCCTCCTACCGGCGCCTGGTCTCCCTGCGCGGCGACGTCCAGGAGGTCATGCTCGGCTACTCCGACTCCAGCAAGTTCGGCGGCATCACCACCAGCCAGTGGGAGATCCACCGCGCCCAGCGCCGGCTGCGCGACGTGGCCCACCGCCACGGCGTCCGCCTGCGCCTCTTCCACGGCCGCGGCGGCACCGTCGGCCGCGGCGGCGGCCCCTCGCACGACGCGATCCTCGCCCAGCCCTGGGGCACCCTGGAGGGCGAGATCAAGGTCACCGAGCAGGGCGAGGTCATCTCCGACAAGTACCTCGTCCCGTCCCTGGCCCGCGAGAACCTGGAGCTGACCGTCGCGGCCACCCTCCAGGCCTCCGCCCTCCACACGGCCCCCCGCCAGTCCGACGACGCCCTCGCCCGCTGGGACGCGGCCATGGACATCGTCTCGGACGCCGCCCACGGCGCCTACCGCGCACTCGTCGAGGACCCCGACCTGCCCGCGTACTTCTTCGCGGCCACCCCCGTCGACCAGCTCGCCGACCTCCACCTGGGCTCCCGGCCCTCCCGCCGCCCCGACTCCGGCGCCGGCCTCGACGGCCTGCGCGCCATCCCGTGGGTCTTCGGCTGGACCCAGTCCCGCCAGATCGTCCCCGGCTGGTACGGCGTCGGGTCCGGCCTCAAGGCCCTGCGCGAAGCGGGGCAGGACACCGTCCTCACCGAGATGGGCGAGCGCTGGCACTTCTTCCGCAACTTCCTGTCCAACGTCGAGATGACGCTGGCCAAGACCGACCTGCGGATCGCCCGCCACTACGTGGACACCCTCGTCCCGGACGAGCTCAAGCACGTCTTCGACCGCATCGAGGCCGAGCACGAACTCACCGTCCGCGAGGTCCTGCGCATCACGGGCGGGGAGAAGCTGCTGGACTCCCAGCCCGTCCTCCAGCAGACCTTCGCCGTCCGCGACGCCTACCTGGACCCCATTTCCTACCTCCAGGTCTCCCTGCTGGCCCGCCAGCGCCAGGCCGCGGCCCGGGGCGAGGAGCCCGACCCGCTGCTCGCCCGCGCCCTGCTGCTCACCGTCAACGGCGTCGCCGCCGGCCTGCGCAACACCGGCTGACCGGTCCCGTACGCGCAGAAGCCCCCGCCGGAACCGAACCGGCGGGGGCTTCTGCGCGTCACGGGAAGGCAGGGGGGACCAGGAGTCCGGCAGCTCAGGAGTTGTAGGCCGACTGGGCGCGCTCCAGGCCCTCCTGGACCAGGCACTCCACCGCGTCCGCCGACCGGTCCACGAACCAGTCCAGCTCCTTGCGCTCCGTCGACGAGAAGTCCTTCAGCACGAAGTCCGCGACCTGCATCCGGCCCGGCGGGCGCCCGATGCCGCACCGCACCCGGTGGTAGTCCGCACCCATCGCCTTCGTCATCGACTTCAGCCCGTTGTGGCCGTTGTCCCCGCCGCCCAGCTTCAGCCGCAGCGTCGCGTACTCGATGTCCAGCTCGTCGTGGACCGCCACGATCCGCTCCAGCGGAACCTTGTAGAAGTCCCGCAGCGCCGTCACCGGCCCACCGGACAGGTTCATGAACGACATCGGCTTCGCGATCACCACCCGCCGGTTCAGCGGTCCCGGCGGACCCATCCGGCCCTCGACCACCTGCGCCCGCGCCTTGTGCGCCTTGAACTTCCCGCCGATCCGCTCCGCCAGCAGGTCCGCCACCATGAAACCGATGTTGTGGCGGTTGCCGGCGTACTCCGCCCCCGGGTTACCGAGACCGACGATCAGCCACGGCGCCGCGTCGTCCGACATCAAAAACTCCTTAAGCCCGTGAACGAGAACGACCGCCGTCCCGCTCCAGTGGAGCCGGACGGCGGTCGGTCAGCAACTGCTGAGGGGGTGGGGCGAGACTCAGGCCTCGGTGCCCTCGGCGGCCTCGGCGGCCGGCTCCTCGGCCTGCGGGGAGACGACCTGCAGGACGGCGGTCTCACCGTCGACGGCCAGCGTGGTGCCGGCCGGCAGGACCAGGTCCTTGGCGTGGATGGCGGCACCGGCCTCGAGGCCCTCGATGGAGACGGTGACCTCGGTCGGGATGTGGGTGGCCTCGGCCTCGACCGTGATGGTCGACAGCAGGGTCTCCAGCAGGTTGCCGCCGGGGGCGAGGTCGCCCTCGGTCACCACGGCGACCTCGACCGTGACCTTCTCGCCCTTCTGGACGATCAGGAAGTCGACGTGCTGGATGTTGCGGCGCAGCGGGTGACGCTGGACGGCCTTGGGGATGACCAGCTCGGTGCCGGCACCCTCGATGTCCAGGGAGAGCAGCGCGTTCGGGGTCTTCAGCGCCATCATCAGCGCGTGGGCCTCGACGCCGACGTGCTGCGGGGCGGTGCCGTGGCCGTAGATGACGCCCGGGGTCAGGGCGTCACGACGGGACTGGCGGGCAGAGCCCTTGCCGAAGGTGTCGCGGAGCTTCGCGGAAAGCTTGATCTCGGACATGTTCACTCCTCGTGGGGTGACGAAAACGGACAGAGGTCACCCGGCCGAAACGGCCTGCTACGAAGAGCGCGTCGATAACGGAGCGTCCGTACCGGAAAACGGGTACGGCCTCCCTCGCCGAGCAACTCATCGAGTGTACCCGGCGGGGAGGCCGTGCCCAAAAGGATCTAGCGGGAGGTCAGAGCAGGACCCTCAGGCCTACTGCTGCTCCTCGAACAGGCTGGTCACCGAGCCGTCCTCGAAGACCTCGCGCACCGCGCGCGCCACCATCGGGGCGATCGACAGGACCGTGATCTTGTCGAGCTCCAGGTCCGAGGGGTCCGGCAGCGTGTTGGTGAAGATGAACTCGCTCACCTTCGAGTTCTTCAGGCGGTCGGCGGCCGGACCCGACAGGATGCCGTGCGTCGCCGTCACGATGACGTCCTCCGCGCCGTGCGCGAAGAGCGCCTCGGCCGCGGCGCAGATCGTGCCACCGGTGTCGATCATGTCGTCGACCAGCACGCAGACACGGCCCTTGACCTCGCCGACAACCTCGTGGACGGTCACCTGGTTGGCGACGTCCTTGTCGCGGCGCTTGTGCACGATCGCCAGCGGCGCGTCCAGACGGTCGCACCAGCGGTCGGCCACGCGCACGCGGCCGGCGTCCGGGGAGACGATCGTCAGCTTGGTGCGGTCCACCTTGGCGCCCACGTAGTCCGCGAGGACCGGCAGGGCCGACAGGTGGTCCACGGGGCCGTCGAAGAAGCCCTGGATCTGGTCGGTGTGCAGATCCACCGTCAGGATCCGGTCCGCGCCCGCGGTCTTCAGCAGGTCCGCGACCAGGCGCGCCGAGATCGGCTCGCGCCCCTTGTGCTTCTTGTCCTGGCGGGCGTACCCGTAGGAGGGGATGATCACGGTGATGGAGCGTGCCGACGCGCGCTTCAGCGCGTCGATCATGATCAGCTGCTCCATGATCCACTTATTGATCGGAGCCGTGTGGCTCTGGATCAGGAAGCAGTCCGCGCCACGAGCCGACTCCTGGAAACGGACGTAGATCTCGCCGTTCGCGAAGTCGAAAGCCTTGGTCGGCACGAGGCCGACACCGAGCTGGTGCGCGACCTCCTCGGCCAGCTCGGGGTGGGCGCGGCCGGAGAAGAGCATCAGCTTCTTCTCGCCGGTCGTCTTGATCCCGGTCACAGCACTGTCTCCTCAGACGTGTGAAAGCTGCTCGCCCCCGTGTGCGTCCGTCCCGCACACGGTGAGCCAGCCGAATTGCGTGCACCTATCACGGTACGCCGTCCCGGGCGTACCTGTTTCCGGTCAGTTCACCTCAATGGCTGCCGGAGTCCTTCTCCGCCGACGACTGCGCGGCGCTCGCGGCCGCGCTGCCGGGACGCTTGCGGGCCACCCAACCCTCGATATTCCGCTGCTGGCCACGGGCCACGGCCAGCGCGCCGGGCGGCACGTCCTTCGTGATCACCGAGCCGGCGGCCGTGTAGGCGCCGTCCCCGATGGTGACGGGAGCCACAAACATGTTGTCCGAACCCGTCTTGCAGTGTGAGCCCACCGTGGTGTGGTGCTTGTGCTCGCCGTCGTAGTTGACGAACACGCTCGCCGCGCCGATGTTCGTGTACTCGCCGATGGTCGCGTCACCCACGTACGAGAGGTGCGGCACCTTCGTGCCCTCGCCGATCGTCGCGTTCTTCATCTCCACGTACGTACCGGCCTTCGCCTTCCGGCCGAGATCCGTACCCGGCCGCAGGTACGCGAACGGACCGACCGTCGCCCCGTCGCCGATCACCGCGCCGTCGGCCACCGTGTTGTCGACCCGCGCGCCCGCGCCCACGCGGGTGTCCTTCAGGCGGGTGTTCGGGCCGACCTCAGCCCCCTCGCCGATGTGCGTCGTGCCGAGCAGCTGCGTACCCGGGTGGATCAGGGCGTCCTGCCCGAACGTCACCGTCACGTCCACGAACGTGCCGGCCGGGTCCACGACCGTCACGCCCGCGAGCATCGCCCGCTCCAGCAGACGGGCGTTCAGCAGCGCCCGCGCCTCGGCCAGCTGCACCCGGTTGTTGATCCCGAGGATCTGGCGGTGGTCGCTGCCGACCGCCGCGCCGACCCGGTGCCCCGCCTCGCGCAGGATGCCGAGCACGTCGGTGAGGTACTCCTCGCCCTGGCTGTTGTCGGTGCGGACCTTGCCGAGGGCGTCCGCGAGGAGCGCGCCGTCGAAGGCGAAGACCCCGGAGTTGATCTCCCTGATCGCGCGCTGCGCGTCGGTGGCGTCCTTGTGCTCGACGATCGCGGTCACGGCGCCGGTGGCCGGGTCGCGGACGATGCGGCCGTAGCCGGTGGAGTCGGGGACCTCGGCGGTGAGCACGGTGACGGCGTTGCCGTCGGCCTCGTGCGTGGCCGCGAGGGCGCGCAGCGTCTCGCCGGTGAGCAGGGGGGTGTCGCCGCAGACGACGATGACGGTCCCGTCGACCGCTCCGCCGAGCTCTTCCAGGGCCATGCGGACGGCGTGGCCGGTGCCGTTCTGCTCGTACTGGACGGCGGTGCGGACGCCGGCGTCGATGCCGGCCAGGTGCGCGGCGACCTGCTCGCGGGCGTGACCCACGACGACCACGAGGTGGGTCGGGTCCAGTTCGCGGGAGGCCGCGACCACGTGACCGACGAGCGAGCGCCCGCAGATCTCGTGCAGAACCTTGGGTGTGGCCGACTTCATGCGGGTGCCCTCACCCGCTGCGAGTACGACGACGGCTGCCGGGCGGGTTGCGCTCACGGGTGGGCCCTTCGGCTTCGGGGGTGGACCCGTGAAGGATAGCGGGGGGTCACGGCCCGGAAACGAGGCCGGGTCCCGACCGCTGGGCCGGGACCCGTACGTGATGTGCTCCCCTGCCAGGACTCGAACCCGGTCTTAAGGTACCAAAAACCTCAGTGCTGCCGATTACACCACAGGGGACAGCCAACCAACTCAAACCGGACATTCGATCTTCCCGGTTCGGGTGGGACGCCCCTACTATGCCGCACCGGGCCCCCTCGACGCGACGGTGGATACCGGCGCTTCGGCCGTCGTAAATCACCCGGCAGCCTCGGCAGTTCCTCCCCGTGTTCCTGCGGCGATTCTTCCGGGTGGTCCGGGGGCCGCGCTTCTTGATTTCCGACCGGCGGCGTGCTGCGGCCGCTGCGTACGCTGGACCGCATGACCAGTACGGGGGAAGAGCGCGAGGGGACGGGCCGGGACGGGCCCTGGTGGTGGAAGCGGCGGCGGGCGGCCGTGCTCGACGTGGGGCTGGGGGTGGCGTCGGCCGTCGAGTGCGCCTTCGAGGGGGTGCCCACGGCCCGCGAGGCCGGGGTGCCGATGTGGGCCGGGGTGCTGTTCGGGGCGCTGGCGGGATCCGTGCTGGTGCTGCGCAGGCGCTGGCCGATCGCGGTGGTGCTGGTCGGGATCGCCGTCACGCCGGCCACGATGGGCTTCCTGCTGGGCGTGGTGGGGCTGTACACGCTGGCCGCCTGCGAGGTGCCCCGGCGGATCCTCGCGACGCTGGCCGCGATGTCGCTGGCCGGGACGTTCGTGGTGACGTACGTGCAGACGCGCCGGGACGTGGAGGCCGACGGCACGCTCGTGATCGTGCTGTCCGTGTTCATGGCGGTGGCGCTGACCGTGCCGCCGGTCCTGCTCGGGCTGTATGTCGGGGCGCGGCGGCGGTTGATGGAGAGCCTGCAGGAGCGGGCGGACTCGCTGGAGCGGGAGCTGTCGCTGCTGGCGGACCGGGCCGAGGAGCGGGCCGAGTGGGCGCGCCAGGAGGAGCGGACGCGCATCGCGCGGGAGATGCACGACGTGGTGGCGCACCGGGTGTCGCTGATGGTCGTGCACGCGGCGGCGCTCCAGGCGGTGGCCGCGAAGGATCCGGTCAAGGCGGCGCGTAACGCGGCGCTGGTGGGTGACATGGGGCGCCAGGCGTTGACGGAGCTGCGGGAGATGCTCGGGGTGCTGCGGGCTCCGGAGAAGCAGCGGCCGGTGTCCGAGCCGCGGCCGGTGCTGCCGGCGGGCGGTGCGGAGGAGGGGCCGTCGCTGGGGGAGCTGGAGGCGCTGGTGGGGCAGTCCCGGGCGGCCGGGATGGTGGTGGAGGTCGAGGTGCGGGGCGAGGGGAGCGGTTACCGGCCCGAGGTGGAGCAGACGGCCTACCGGGTGGTGCAGGAGGCGCTGACCAACTGCCACAAGCACGCTCCGGGCGCGCGGGTCGTCGTACGGCTGGCGCACCGGGAGGGCGAGGTCGCGATGCAGGTGGAGAACGGGCCGTGCGAAGGGGAGACGCGGAGCGCCGATCTGCCCAGCGGGGGGAACGGGCTGCTCGGCATGCGGGAACGGGTGCTGGGGCTGGGCGGGGTGTTCGTGTCCGGGCCGACGGACGGGGGCGGGTTCAGGGTGTCGGCGGTGCTGCCGGCCCGGTAGGGGGCCGGCGGATCAGGCCGGGGCCCGGGCGCGGCGGACGGCGCCCGGCGGCCGGGGCCGTCAGCCGGTGGTGAGGCGGGCGGGCTGGAGGCCGGTGAGCAGGAGGGTGAGGGCTTCGTCGAGTCCGGCGCCGAGGTACCAGTCACCGGTGTGGTCGATGAGGTAGACGCGGCCCTCGCGGTCGATGGCGAGGTGGGAGCCGCCGTCGGTGCCGGCGCCGAGCGGGCACAGCTCGGTGGACAGGGCGCGTCCGAGGTCGGCGAAGGTACGGGCGAGGTGGAGGCCGGTCAGCGGGTCCACGTGCACGGGTGTGGGCGCTATCTGCCGGCCGGGGCCCGGGGCGGTGAGGGTGAGGCCGCCGAACTCGGCCCAGGCCTCGACGGCGGCGGGGAAGACGGTGTGCCGGTGGCCCGCCGGGGTGGTGTGGTCGCGCAGGGAGTCGGCCCAGTACTCGGCCTGCTTGATGTCCCAGCGGCCCGGTTCCCATCCGGCGGTGCGCAGGGCGGAGTCCACGGGGCCGGGGAACCGGGTGGCCGAGGAGCGGTCGTAGGAGGCGGAGGACGCGGTCATGGCGGCTACTCGGGGTGGGTGAGGTCGACGGGGCGTACGCCGAAGTGGCTGAGGAGTGCGTCGCAGGAGCGGCAGGGCGGTGCGTAGGTGCCGTGGAGGGGGTCGCCGTCCTCGCGGATGCGGCGGGCGGTGATGCGGGCGTGCTTGAGGGAGCGGCGGGCTTCGCTCGCCGAGAGGGGCTTGCGGGAGGCGCGCTTGCTGCGGGCGCCCTCGACGGCGGCGAGGTGGCGGGAGAGCAGGATGGCCTCGGGGCAGCGGCCGGTGAAGCGTTCCCGCTGGCCGCTGGTGAGGGTGTCGAGGAAGTCCTGGACGAGGGGGTGGAGGGCGGGCGGCCGCTCGCCCTTGGCGGCGGTGCCCGTGAGGGTTTCCCCGCGGACGGAGAGCGCGGCGGCGACGGTGGGCAGGATGCCGTCGCGGCGGAAGCGGAGCACGGGCGGGGTGTGGGTGTCGCCCGCGCTGCTCCAGCGCAGCCGGGGATCGCCGACGGGGCCGGCCCCGGCCGGCTGCGGGCGGCCGGTGCGGGCTACCGCGTTTTGTGCGGTCGCGGTCTGTGTGGTCGCGGTCTGCATGGTTGCTCTTCCCTCCCGTGGCGGCGGTGCTGGTCGCTGTCGCGCACGCCCCCGTGCTGCGGGACAGCCTGTCAAATGTCACCTGTCGCACGGAAGCGGGGTCGAATATTCGTATCAATTCGGATGTTCCCGCCCCCGGGGCGCGTGCGTGGCTCGGGGGCGGGTGAGGGTCTTGCCGGAACACATAGGCTGTGGTGAACCAGCCAGATCCAGCAGGGGGCTACCGCCATGACGACAGGTCGGCTCGGGCAGCAGGCCGCGCCACCCAACGCCGCTTACTCGGGGCAGGTCGTGCATTTCCCGGACCCGGTCCGGGCCGCTCGGCATCCCCACGGAGTGCGGATGGATGGCAACGGTCATCCCGACTTCTCGCGCTACGCGCGCGCCGCCGTCGAGATCGCCGAGCCCCCGGAGGGCTTCGGCGTGGACGAGCTGCGCCTGACGGACGTCGTGTCCGCGAACGCGGCGATGCGCGCGGCGGGCCATCCGCTGTGGGACACGGTGGGTCCGGTGGCGACTCCGCACGGCTGGACCTGGCACCACGTGGCCGGCTCCCGCCGGATGGAGCTGGTCCCCGTCGAGGTGAAGGCGCTGCTGAGGCACCACGCGGGCCTGGCGACGGCTCCCGTCGACCACGACAAGCGCGGCGCACGGCCCCTCCAGGAGGCGCGCCCGGCGCACCTGGGGCTGCCGAAGGCCCTGGTGTCGGTGTCGGAGTCGCAGGTGCAGGGGGTCGAGGAGGACCTCGGCTACCGGCTCCCGGAGGCCTACCGCTCGTTCCTCAAGGCGGCGGGCGGCTGCGCACCCGTGGGCGCGGGGCTGCTGGTGGAGCTGGGGCTGCTGGTGGACCAGCCGTTCTTCACGGTGCGTGAGGAGGCGGCGGTCAACGACCTCGTGTACGTGAACAAGTGTCTGCGGGACCACCTGACGAAGGACTACCTGTGTGTGGCCTTCGTACAGGGCGGGCTGCTCGCGGTGAAGGTGAAGGGCGAGGGAGTGGGCTCCGTCTGGTTCTCCCCGTACGACGACGCGCGGGACCGGGACGGCTGGTCGGTGCAGGAGCGGGTGGAGCGTCTGCTGCTTCCGTGCGGTGCCGATTTCGATGCCTTCCTGGAGCGCTTGGCGGGTAACCCGCCGGAGCTGGAGACGGTGGCCGGTCTGATGGTGGACGGCGGATTCGCGCGTTCGGTTGCAGTGTCCGGCGCCGGCATGGGTGAGGGGTGAGGGGCGCCGTGGTGACGTTCGCGCAGGCGCAGGAGCGCGCCGAGGAGTGGATCAACGGGGACGTGCCCGCGTACCAGCACCGCGAGGTGCGCGTACGGGAGTTCGGGCTCGGCTTCGTGGTGTGGGCCGAGGACCGGGCGGCCGGTCCGGTGTCCGGTGGTGGGCGGCAGCGGCTGGTCATCGCGCGGGACAGCGGTGAGGTGACGCTGTGGCCGGGGCTGCCGGTGGGCGAGGTGATCCGGCGGTACGAGGAGGAGTACGGGGCGGCTGCCGCGTCGGCGGCCGCGGAGGCTTCGGTTCCGCCGCCGCGGATCGACTCGGAGCAGACCTCGTTCATGCTGACCCCGCCGCAGTGGCTGCAGGAGGCGGCGGACCGGGCGGGGATTCCGCCGGCGGGTGCGGGTGCCTCGGGTGCGGCTTCGGGTTCCGCTTCGGGTGCTTCCGGTGCGGCTGCTGCTGAGGCTCCGGTTCCGTTGAGCCGCGGCGGCGAGGTGCCCTACGAGCCGACCGCGAACGACGGGGTCCCGGCCGGGTCCACGCCGTGGGCGGGGACCGATGTCAACTCCGGTGCCGACGACGGTTCCGTACCGCTGCCCGCGACGGTGTTCGCGCCGCCGCTGTCGGGATCCGACCTGGACGACGCGCCCTCGGCCCCCAGGGTGGCCCCGGAGGCGAAGACCACGCTGATGGCGGGCGGCAGCCAGCTGCCGAAGACGACCGTGGCCCCGGCGCTGGCGGTTCCGGAGTCGGCCGCGGACATCGCCGACGCGCCGACGAGCAGGGCCCGTGTTTCCGCGCCGGCCGGCGCCGCGGCGCCGGCGCCGCGGCAACCGCAGCCGCAGCAGCCGCCGCAGGCCCCGCCGGCGCCTCCGGTCGGGGCGCCCGGGGGTCCTGGTGTGCCCGGTGCGCCCGGCGGCGGGGCGCAGTACGCCGCCACGATGCTGGCCGCGCCCGGTGGGCCGCCGGCTCCTCCGGGGACGCCGCCGGCACCTCCCGGTCCGCCTGGTGCTCCTGCGGCTCCGGGTGCGCCGGGTTCGCTGGGCGGGGGGCTGGACCATGCCGCCACGATGCTGGCCGGTCCCGCCGTCGTGCAGCCGCCGGGCCCGCCGGCGCCTCCTGGTCCGCCGGGCGCGCCGACTCCGCCCGCGCCTCCCGCGCCTCCCGGTGCTCCCGGGGGCGGGGCGCACCATGCCGCGACCATGCTGGCGGCGCCCGGTGGGCCGCCGGCGCCTCCCGGTCCGCCTGGGGCTCCTGGTGCGCCGGGTGCTCCTGCGGCTCCGGGTGCGCCGGGTTCGCTGGGCGGGGGGCTGGACCATGCCGCCACGATGCTGGCCGGTCCCGCCGTCGTACAGCCGCCCGGTCCGCCGGGTCCGCCCGCCGCTCCCGGTGCCCCTGGTGCTCCCGGTGCTCCCGGGGCTCCCGGGGGCGGGGCGCACCATGCCGCCACCATGCTGGCCGGTCCCGGTGTGCCGCAGCCGCCCGGCCCGCCCGGCGCGCCTCCCGGCCCGCCGCCCGGTCCCGTGGGGCAGCCGCAGGCCCCGTCCGGCGCGCCCACGGTCGGCCCCGGCTACCAGGCGGTGCTGCGCTACCGTGCGCCCGACGGCTCCGAGCAGCAGCTGATCCGCCGCTCGGCGCCCGGTACCCCGCACCCCGAGTGGCAGATCCTCTACGAGCTGCGCGCGATGAACGTGCCGCCGCAGCAGGTGCTGGAGCTGCACACCGAGCTGGCCTCCTGCGAGCTGCCGGGCGGTTACTGCGCCCGGATGATCAGGGAGACCTGGCCCCAGGTGCGGATCACGAGCGTGGCCCCGTACGGCACCGACCACGCGGGCCGTCAGCAGGGCATGCGCCACCTGCTCACCCATCAGGGTGAGCTGCACCAGGTGGCGGACGGACCCGCGCGCCCCGCGCCGGTCCGGGCGCCGCTGCCGCAGGTCCCGCTCCAGCCGGCGATCCCGATGGACGCGATCGCGCAGGAGCTGGCGGGGGCCTTCGGGCCGCAGGGGGTGTTCCGTTTCGACCAGCGGGCGGTGTCCCGGCAGGGCGTACCGGAGATCGTGGCGCAGACCCTGATGTGGGCGGGCCTGCCGATCGACTTCGGACCGTTCTTCTGGGCGCAGGCGGTGCCCGGCCAGCCGGTGCCGACGCTCGCCGAGATGGCCGCGCAGCGGGGGGTGCAGCCGGCGTCGGACGCGGGCTCGTACCTGGTCGTGGGCAGCGACTTCGGCAAGGCGCTGTGCGTGCAGTACGGGACCGCGCACATAGTGGCGGTGCCGGTCGAGGCCGGTCCCGGCGGGGCGCCCGTGCCGCCGCAGTTCGTGAACTCGAGCCTGCCGCAGTTCGCGCGGTCGCTGGCGATGCTGGGTCACATGTGGCGGTTGCGCCAGCATCTGACGCCGGAGCAGGCCGGGCGCTGGACCGTCGATTTCCAGGCGAATCTGGCCGGCCTCGACAGCGCGGCGCTGGCTTCGCCGGAGAGCTGGTGGTCGGTGCTGCTGGAGCAGATGTGGGACGGACTGCTCTGACCGGATGACGGCAGGCGTGGCCGGGCCGGGTCCCCTCGTGCGGGGGACCCGGCCCGGCCATTCCGGCTTCTGCGAGCAAATGGCGCATCCTTGACAGCAATCCCCGCGAGAGAGGCGCTCCAGGATGACTGCACCCTTTGCGACCGTGCGCGGTCGCGGCTACCGGACGGACGAGGTCGACCGGTATCTCGCGCGGCTGTCCGGCGCCCGGGACGAGGCCTGGGAGCGGGTGGCGCGGCTGACCGTGCTGGCCCGTCAGATGGAGGCGGAGGCCGAGCGGTTGCGTGCGGCGGTGGCCGCGCTGGCTCCGCAGACGTACGACGAGCTGAGCGAGCGCGCGCGGCGGATCCTGCAGTTGGCGCAGGAGGAGGCGCGGGCCCTGCGGGAGGACGCGCGGGCGGACGCGCTGGAGGCGGCGGGCGCGGCCGAGGCGCATGCCGACCGGGTTGCGGAGCTGGCGCGGCACGACGCGGAGGCGGTGCGCGAGCAGACCGAGGTACGGGCGCGGCAGGGGCTGCTGCGGGCGCAGCGGGAGGCGGACGCGATCCGGGCGGAGGCGCGGGACGACGCGGCGGGGTGGCGGGCCGAGGCGCAGGCCGCGCTGACGGAGGCGGCACGCCGGGCGCAGGCGCTGCTCGCGGAGCTCGAACAGGAGCAGGCGGAGCGGTGGGACGCGGCGGGGCGGGAGCTGGCGGCGCGGGCGGAGGAACTGGACGCGCGGTACGCGGAGCTGGAGCGGAACGCGCAGGCGCGGCTGGCGGAGGCGAGGCGGGGGTACGCGGAGGCGGAGGAGTCGGCGCGGCACGGGCAGGAGGACGCGGAGGCGCGGGCGGAGGAGCTGATCGCGCAGGCGCGGGTCGCCGAGGAGCGGACGGGGCGGGAGACGGAACGGATCCTGCGGGAGCACGCGGAGGCGGAGGAGGAGATGCGGGCCCACATGAGCCACGTCCGGTCCAGCCTGGCGGCGCTGACGGGGCGGGCGGCGGCGGAGGGGTAGCCGTTGCCCTGGCCGGGCCGTTGCCCTGGCCGGGCGGTTCGGGGGTGGGCGGGGTTGCCCTGTCGGGCGGGTGCCCGGCCGGCCGGCCGTCTCGTCGGTTCGGGAGGCGGTGTTCTGGCTGGTCAAGTGGCTTGTCAGTGGGCGGGGTTAGCCTCGCCGGATGAGTTCCTCGCTGAGTGTCTACCTGCTGGATCTGAACGCCACCCATGCCCTCGTCGGCTCCCGCGACGACGCGCTGCTGGAGATCGTCCGGGAGCGGTTCGCCGACGACCTCGCGCGGGCCGACGACTGGTTCGACACCGAGATCGAGCGCGGCGCGCCCACCGCCTGCGAAGCGCTGCGCGCGGTGGTGTACGGGGGTCCGTTCAGTACGGACCAGGAGCACGCCTTCCAGTACGCCTACGCCTACAAGCGGCTGTGCGGCCTCACCGGTTCCTTCCTCGACAACTCCGCCTTCTGCCCGTACCGGGGTGACTGGCTGGCGATGGTCGACGCGGGGCTGCGGGCACTGGGGATCGACGCCGTCTCCGTCGAGGACTTCGACTTCGCGGACCTGCCGGGCGGGCTGCCGTACACGTACACGCCGGGTTGCGGCGAGTGGACGTACGAGCAGTGCGTGAAGGCGCTCGAGCAGTTCGAGGAGACCAAGCGGCGGGGGCACGTCCCGCTGCTGGAGCGGGCGGTGGCGGAGGCGGTCGAGGACGTGCTGGGCTGGTTGCGGCAGGCCGGGGGGCGGCCCGGGTTCGGGGTCGTGGGCTTCCGGTCCTAGGAGCGGGGCTGGGGGCAGGGTGGGTGAACCTCGGGGCGCGCTCCGGTTGAGGAAACGTTTCGGCGTCGCGTCGCGCTCTTACGCTCCCTCCCGGATGCCACCGGACCCGCATCCGCCCGTGGAACAGAAGAACGGAATCCCCTCATGCGTCTTCGCACCACCGCCGTAGCCCTCGTCGGAGCCCTCACCCTCGTCCTGCCGACCGCCGGATCCGCCCTCGCGGACGACGGCGGGGCCTTCAACTACACCTTCCTCCAGGACGGTGCCAGCACGAGCGGTCAGGTGAGCGACCTGACCGAAGGCAGGTGCCACGTGCTGGCCGTGACCGACGGCGCCTCGATCGAGGAGGTCGTCAACGAGACCGACATGGTGGCCCTGCTCTTCGACAACCAGCACTGCAAGGGCCGGCCCGTCGCGACGGCGGGCCCCGGGGAGATGGCGGGCGACTTCAAGGCCGTCGCGGTCCGCTTCGAGTCCGCCGAGCAGGAGCAGAAGCGCGAGGACGCCGCCGAGGCCCCCGCTCAGGCGCCGGCCGAGAGCGACGAGAGCGAAGCCGGTGACGAGGAGGACGACGACTACATCGAGTCCACCTTCCGCCGGCTGGGCTGATCCCCCTGGCGAACGAGGGGCCCGGCACCCGAGGGTGCCGGGCCCCCGTCATGCCGCCGGCGTGGAGCCCTCGTAGCGGTACGGGTCGCTCCGCAGGCCGCGCGAGACGGCCACCACCGTGAACGGGGGCTTCGCCGTCGCCGGGAGCGGCGCCGTGAGGGTGCCCGTCGCCGGATCCCGGGTCACCTGGAGCGGGGTGTCGTCCACCGTGAGGCGGGGTTCGGTGAAGCCGCCGCCCTCGACGCCGAGCAGCCCGTCGGGGGAGACGGTGACGTCGGTGATCACCGGGTTGGGGCGGGTGGCCACCTTGTTCACCAGGTAGGCCCCCGCCGGAGCGCCGGTCAGCGCCCAGATCTCCGAGGGAAGTCCGGGGAGCCCGCCGCCGACGTCGGCGAGGAAGAAGAGGACGACGTAGAGCATCGTGACCGCGCTCAGGGCCACGTACTGGAGGTCCATGAGGTCGGTCCGGCCGCTGTCGTTCGCGATCAGGTCCCGCAGCGGGCGCCGGCCTCCGGGGGTGGGCCGGGGGGCGGGCTTGGCCATGCTGCCGTTCTCCAACCGGAGGCCGACGACCGCCTTGGCGGCGACCAGGGCCACGTACGGGCCTCCGAGCAGGGGCAGGTACACCGAGGTCAGCGGGGACAGCGGTCCACCGGAGCCGGTGCCGCGGAAGTACCCGATGCCACCGCCGGCCGTCAGCCCGTACGCGAGGACCGTGAGCAGCAGCCAGACCAGGACCACCGTCCAGGCGAGCGCCATGGTGGTGGAGGTGGAGAGCCGGCCGTCGCGGCCCGTGACGAAGCCCGGCCGGCGGCGCAGGCGCAGGGCCACCGGGACGGTCAGGGCGGCCAGTAAGGCGAGCGCGAAGAGTGCGGATGTCATGTCGTCCCCCCGGAAACGGTCCTGGGCAAGAGGGTCACCCACTGCGACCGGACATGACAAGTTCTACTCGTGCTCCGGCAGGACCGGGAACCTGCGCGGTGCCACCAGCAGCAGCACCAGCAGCGCCGCCACCCCGGCGGCCGTCGCGCCGAGGAAGATGTGCTCCACCGCGGCCGCCACCGCCCCCCGCAGGTGTTCCGAGGCGGCCGGCGCCAGGCCGCCCGGCTCCGCCAGGGCCCGCGATACGTCGTCGAGGCGCTCCGGCAGTCCCGGCAGCGGCGTCTGCGCCAGCCGGGCGGCGACGGTCGCGTTGGCCACCGCGCCCAGCAGCGCGGCCCCCACGCTCTGCCCGACGGTGCGGCAGAACAGCACCGAGGCCGTCGTGGTCCCCCGCTCGGCCCAGCCCACCGTCGACTGCACCCCGACCACCAGCGGCAGCTGGAAGAGCCCGAGGGCGGCGCCCAGCAGCAGCATGACCAGCGCGGGCTGCCACGGCCGCGCGGGGTGGGGGAGCAGGGTGAAGGCGAACAGGATCACCGAGGCCAGCCCCATCCCCAGGGCGGCGGTGTCGCGGAAGCCGATGCGCCGGTACACGTGCTGGCAGAAGGCGGCCGACAGCGGCCAGCTCAGGGTCATCAGGGCGGTCAGGAGCCCGGCTCCGACCGGGCCGAGCCCGAGTACGGACTGCGCGTACGTCGGCATGAACACCATCGGGGCGACCATCAGCAGCCCCAGCGCCCCCATCGCCAGGTTCACCGCGGCGATGGTGCGCCGGCGCCACACCCAGCCGGGCAGGATCGGTTCCTCGGCCCGGCGCTCCACCCGGACCACCACCGCGGCCAGGACCGCGCTCGCGCCGAGCAGGGCCAGTGAGGGCGCCGACAGCCAGGGCCAGGCCACTCCGCCCTGCACCAGCGCGAAGAGCAGCAGCCCGCCGCAGGCGAAGACGGCGAGCGCCCCGGCCCAGTCCACCGGGCCCCGGCGGCCGGGGGAGCGTACGGGTTCCACGAGGTGGCGGGCGGTCAGCCAGAGGGCCAGTCCGGCCAGCGGCACGTTGATCAGGAAGGTCCAGCGCCAGCCCGCGTACGCGGCGAGCAGTCCGCCGAGGGCCGGGCCGAGCAGGGCGGAGCTCGCCCACACGGTGGTCATCCGGGCCTGGATGCGGGGACGCTCGCGCAGCGGGTAGAGGTCGGCGGCCAGGGTCTGCACGGTGCTCTGCAGGGCTCCGCCGCCCAGCCCCTGGACGATCCGGAAGGCGATGAGGGCGGCCATGTTCCAGGCGGACGCGCACAGCAGGGAGCCGGCGAGGAACAGGGCGGTACCGAAGAGCAGGACGGGCTTGCGGCCGAAGGTGTCGCTGAGCCTGCCGTAGAGGGGGAGGGTGACGGTGACGGCGAGGAGGTAGCCGGAGAACAGCCAGGAGAAGACGGAGAACCCGCCGAGGTCGCCGACGATCTGCGGGACGGCGGTGGAGACGATGGTGCTGTCGAGCGCGACCAGGGCCATGCTCAGCATCAGCGAGACCACCACCCGGGCGGGCGGCCGCCCGCGCGCGGCGCCGTCGGGTCCGGAGCCCTCCCGGGAGCCGGCCGCCGCGCCCTGCCCCGAGCTCCGCCCCGAGGCCGGTCCGGGTCCGGGGCGGCCTGCGGAAACCTTTCCTCTGGTCGGGCCGATGGGCTGCCCCGCCCCTTCCGCGGCGGCTTCCGCGCCGTTTTCTCCTGCTTCCACCACGTTCCCCTCGTCTGCGGGGAACACCATCTCACCGGGCCGCGCCGGGCGGTATCCCCGTCTCGCGGCCGCCGGATCCGTCGGTGTCCCCTACCCCGGGTCCCCCGCAGGGTGGACAACCCCTAGGGGTAGCTCAGCATTTGGGCCCACGGGACGTTCGTCCCGGCGGAGGAGGCCGAAGGTCCCGCGAGGCCCTTAACTGGTTCATACGAGCGGGGGCCGCCGGGGGGCGGGGTGGGGTTAACCCCCCGGCGGATACGGCGATGGGCACCAGCGCGCCGGACACCTCCCGCACCGCAGACTTCGACGGCGACTCCGCGCCCACCAGCGCAGACGCGCCGGAACGCGCGGAAACGGCGCAACCGCACCGCACACGCGGAGCACACGAACACCAACAGGGGAGACAGCACCGTGACTACGGCGATGACCGAGACCAGGCAGGGGAGCGGCGGGGGACAGAACTCCGTCGCGGCCCGGGCGCGCCAGGTCGTCAAGGCCTACGGCTCAGGCGAGACCCGCGTCGTCGCCCTCGACCGCGTGGACGTGGACATCCACCGCGGGCAGTTCACCGCGATCATGGGCCCTTCCGGCTCCGGCAAGTCCACGCTGATGCACTGCCTCGCGGGGCTGGACACGGTGACCAGCGGGCACATCCACCTCGAGGACACCGAGATCACCGGCCTCAAGGACAAGAAGCTCACGCAGCTGCGGCGCGACAAGATCGGCTTCATCTTCCAGGCCTTCAACCTGCTGCCGACGCTCAACGCCCTGGAGAACATCACCCTCCCCATGGACATCGCGGGCCGCAAGCCGGACCCGCAGTGGCTGGACCGGGTCGTCCAGACGGTCGGCCTCGCCGGCCGCCTCAAGCACCGCCCGACCGAGCTCTCCGGCGGCCAGCAGCAGCGCGTCGCGGTCGCCCGCGCCCTCGCCGCCCGCCCCGCGATCATCTTCGGCGACGAGCCGACCGGAAACCTGGACTCCCGCGCCGGCGCCGAGGTACTGGGCTTCCTGCGCCAGTCGGTCGACCAGCTGGGCCAGACCATCGTGATGGTCACCCACGACCCGGTCGCCGCCTCCTACGCGGACCGCGTCATCTTCCTCGCCGACGGCCGCATCGTCGACGAGATGTACGCGCCCACCGCCGACCAGGTCCTGGACCGCATGAAGGACTTCGACGCGCGCGGGCGGACCTCGTGACCGTCATGAAGACCGCGCGGCGCAACTTCTTCGCGCACAAGGGCCGGATGGCGCTCTCCGCCGTCGCCGTGCTGCTCTCGGTCGCCTTCGTCTGCGGGACCCTGGTGTTCACGGACACCATGAACACCACCTTCGACAAGCTGTTCGCCGTCACCAGCTCCGACGTCACCATCACCCCCAAGGAAGCCGAGGACGGGGAGGAGATCTCCAGCCGCGGCAAGCCGGAGGGGCTGCCCGGCTCGGCGCTGGAGAAGGCGCGCGGCGCCGAGGGCGTCAAGTCCGCCGAGGGCAGCGTCGTCTCGCTGGCCGTCACGGTCGTGAACTCCAAGAACGAGAACATGGGGTCGACGACCGGAGCCCCGACCGTCGCGGCCAGCTGGAACGACAACGAGCTCAAGTCGATGAAGATCACCTCCGGCCACGCCCCGCGCGGTCCCACCGAGGTGATGGTCGACGCCGACACCGCCGGCAAGCACCGCCTGAAGCTCGGGGACGAGCTGCGCACCATCGCCGTCACCGGTGACTTCCGGGCGAAGATCAGCGGTATCGCCACCTTCACCGTGACCAACCCGGGCGCGGCCGTCGTCTACTTCGACACCGCCACCGCCCAGGAGAAGCTGCTCGGCGCCCCGGGCACCTTCACCCACATCAACCTCACCGCCAAGGACGGCGTGAGCGACGAGCAGCTGAAGAAGAACGTGGCGGCCGCGGTCGGCGCGGACACCTACAAGCTGCAGACCGCCAAGGAAGCCACCGCCGCCGGCAAGAAGGACATGGGCTTCCTCGACGTCATGAAGTACGTGATGCTCGGCTTCGCCGGCATCGCCTTCCTCGTCGGCATCTTCCTGATCTTCAACACCTTCTCCATGCTGGTGGCCCAGCGCACCCGTGAGATCGGCCTGATGCGCGCCATCGGCTCCGACCGGGGCCAGATCAACCGTTCCGTCCTCCTCGAGGCCTTCCTGCTGGGCGTCATCGGCTCCCTCACCGGAGTCGCGGCGGGCGTGGGCCTGGCCGTGGGCCTGATGAAGCTCATGGGCGGGCTCGGCATGCAGCTGTCCACCGGCGACCTGACGGTCAAGTGGACGACCCCCGTCGTCGGTCTGGTGCTGGGCACCGTCGTCACCGTGGTCGCCGCCTACGTCCCGGCCCGCCGGGCCGGCAAGGTCTCCCCGATGGCAGCCCTGCGCGACGCCGGAACCCCCGGCGACAAGAAGGCCGGTGTGGTCCGCGCGGTCCTCGGCCTGGTCCTCACCGGGACCGGCGTGGCGGCGCTCTTCCTCGCCGCGGCCGCCGAGAAGGCCTCCGAGGGCTCGCTGTGGCTGGCCGTCGGAGTGCTGTTCAGCCTCATCGGCTTCATCGTGATCGGCCCGCTGCTGGCCGGCGTGGTGGTCCGGGCGCTCGCCGCGCCCGTGCTGCGGCCCTTCGGTTCCGTCGGCCGGCTCGCCGAGCGCAACGCGCTGCGCAACCCGCGCCGTACCGGTGCCACCGCCGCCGCGCTGATGATCGGACTGGCGCTGGTCGCCTGTCTGTCGGTGGTCGGCTCGTCCATGGTGGCCTCCGCCACCGACGAGCTCGACCGTACCGTCGGGGCCGACTACATCGTCTCCTCGCAGACCGGCCAGCCGATGATGCCGCAGGCCGAGCAGGCGATGCGGGCCACCAAGGGCCTGGGCCACGTCACCGCGTACCGCGAGGTCGAGGCGAAGATCACCGCCCCGGACGGCACCTCCGCCCGGGACCGTCTCAGCGCCACCGACCCGACGTACGCCCAGGACGTGCGCCGCAAGATGCGCGCGGGCGAGCACGAGGACGCGTACGCGCCCGGTTCCATGGCGGTCGGCTCGGCGTACGCCGACAAGCACCGCGTCAAGGTCGGCGACGAGCTGACCGTCGCCTTCGACGGCGGCAAGACCGTCCGGCTGAAGGTCGCCGCGATCACCCTGGACGAGGGCAACCTCGACAAGGGCGTCAAGTACATCAGCACCGCGACCGCCGAGGCCAACGTCCCGGCCGACCGGCTGGCACGCCCGTTCATGCTGCTGGCCAAGGCCGAGAAGGGGCAGGCCGACAACGCGTACACCTCGCTCAAGGCGGCCATGGCCGAGTACCCGCAGTACAAGGTGCTCAACCAGACCGACTACAAGCAGGACCTCAAGGACCAGGTCGGGCAGCTGCTCAACATGGTCTACGGGCTGCTCGCCCTCGCGATCATCGTCGCGGTGCTGGGTGTCGTGAACACCCTGGCCCTCTCGGTGGTCGAGCGGACCCGCGAGATCGGCCTGATGCGCGCCATCGGCCTCTCCCGCCGCCAGCTGCGCCGCATGATCCGCCTGGAGTCGGTGGTCATCGCCCTCTTCGGCGCCCTGCTGGGCCTCGGACTGGGCATGGGCTGGGGCGCCACCGCCCAGCAGCTCCTCGCCCTCCAGGGGCTGGAGGTGCTGGAGATCCCGTGGCCGACCATCATCGGCGTGTTCGCCGGCTCGGCCCTGGTGGGCCTGTTCGCCGCACTGGTTCCGGCCTTCCGGGCGGGGCGGATGAACGTTCTGAACGCGATCGCCAGCGAGTAGCCGGGCGGTCGTACGGGGGAGCAGTACGGGGGAACGCGCCGGCCCCGGACCGTCCGAGGGGACGGTCCGGGGCCGGCGTCGTGCGTTCGGGGCCTCAGAGGATCCGCTGGAGCAGTACGTACCCGCCCGCCTCGCCCGCCGGCGCGAAGCGCGACCCCGGATGGAGCCACTCGGCGTAGGCGACGGGGTCGCCGGCCCAGCCGGAGGAGTTGTCGAAGACCAGGAAGGCCGGCAGCACCCCCTTGGTGTTGCCGATCCAGAACACCTGGCAGCGCGAGGTCAGCCGGGTCAGCGGTCCGTTGTCCGCCTCCACCCGCACCCCGTCCGGGATCTTCGCCAGCAGCCGCTCGACGGCGGTCACCCGCTCGGGCTTCTCGTACGCGGAGCGCTCACCGAGCCGGGCCAGCGGCATGCTGGTCGCGCTCAGCGCGAGGGCGGCCGCGAGCACGGCGCCGGGCAGCTGGGCGGCGTACGCGCGCACCCGCGGGCGGCCGCTGTGCCGGGCGATGTCGAGGGCGTCGGCCAGGGCCAGGGCGAGGACCGGCATCAGGACCGCGCTGTAGTGGTAGCCGGTGGACCAGTAGTGCGGGTCCCCCGACAGGAACCGCCAGCCCAGGGTCGGTACGGCCACCAGCAGCAGCGGGGAGCGCAGCGCGAGGAGCCCGGTGGTGGGGACCAGGACCCAGCCGAGGGTGGTCAGCTTCGTCCCGAGGCCGCGCAGCGGGCCGCCGCCGTCCTCCCCGAGCTTCTCCCAGTAGGCGTAGCCGTCGGTGGCGAAGGCGGGGATCACCACGGTGAAGACCAGGGCCGCGGCGGCCACCCCCGCCGCGGCGACGGCCACCGCGAGGCGCGCGGCCCGCGGATCGGCGTGCCGGGCCCGCCAGGCGACGACGAGGGCCAGGACCGCCAGGGTGACCCCGAGGTCCTCCTTGACCAGCAGCAGCGGCAGCCCCCAGCCGAGGGCGGCCCGCCAGCGGCGCGCGAGCAGCGCTTCCAGGGCGAAGGCCAGCAGCGGTACGGCGAAGCAGATCTCGTGGAAGTCGAACTCGACGGCCCGCTGGATCCCCCAGGACAGCCCGTACGCCGCCCCGAGCGCGAGTCCGCGCGCCCGCCCGAGGAGCTTCGCCGAGGCGCGGGTCACGGGCAGCGCGGACAGCGCGAGCAGGGCCGCCTGCACCACCAGGAGGGTGAGGGGTGTCGGGAAGAGCCGGTAGAGCGGGGCGATCAGGGCGATGACGGGGCTGAAGTGGTCGCCGAGGACGTGGAAGCCCGGGCCCTTCAGGTCCACCACGGGCGCCTGGAGCCAGGCGTAGCCCCTGACTGCCTGCTCGAATATCCCGAGGTCCCAGGAGGCCTCCTCCATGCGCCGGTAGCGGGTCACCGAGAGCACGCAGTACGCGAGGAACAGGGCGGCGGTGAGCGCGTACGGCGCCCGGGGCCCGGCCCGCCCGGCCGGCCCGCCGGCGCCCGGGATGCTTCCGGATATCGGCATCCCGACAGATTCTCATCCCCGACCGGAATGCCTCCCTCCGCCCCCGGCGCATACGGCTGCGTCCCACCGCGCGGGCGGCTCCGGCCCGTCCCTCCGGCCCCGCGCGGGCGGCTCCGGCCCGGCTCCTCACGCGGGCGGGGCCGGAATGGCCCGCGCGGCCGAGGGGGCGGCGTCATAGGGTGGGAACCCCCGGCCCGTTCACGTGTCGGGCCCTTCGCGTTGCCCCCCGAGGCCCCTCGCCTCCCACCGGATGGAAAGCCTGTCTCATGAGCCTGCACGGACTGCTCGACGCCGTCACCCGGGACCCCGCCCTCGCCGAGGCGGTCACCGCGGCCGGGGACGGCAACCGCATGCACGTGGACCTCGTCGGCCCGCCCGCCGCCCGGCCCTTCGCGATCGCCGCCCTGGCCGCCCGTACCGAGCGGACCGTGCTCGCGGTCACCGCCACCGGGCGGGAGGCGGAGGACCTCGCCGCCGCGCTGCGCTCCCTGCTGCCCCCCGACGAGGTCGTCGACTACCCGGCCTGGGAGACGCTGCCGCACGAACGGCTCAGCCCGCGCAGCGACACCGTCGGCCGCCGCATCGCGGTGCTGCGCCGGCTCGCGCACCCGAGCAAGGACGACCCGGCGGCCGGGCCCGTCTCGGTGGTCGTGGCCCCCATCCGCTCCGTGCTCCAGCCGCAGGTCAAGGGGCTCGGGGACCTGGTGCCGGTGAGCCTGCGGCAGGGGGACACCACCGACCTCGGCGGGGTCACCGAGGCCCTCGCGGCGGCCGCGTACGCCCGCGTCGAGCTGGTCGAGAAGCGCGGCGAGTTCGCCGTCCGCGGCGGCATCCTCGACGTGTTCCCGCCCACCGAGGAGCACCCGCTGCGCGTGGAGTTCTGGGGCGACGAGGTCGAGGAGATCCGTTACTTCAAGGTCGCCGACCAGCGCTCCCTGGAGATCGCCGAGCACGGCCTGTGGGCCCCGCCCTGCCGGGAGCTGCTGCTCACCCCCGAGGTGCGCGAGCGGGCCGCGGCGCTGGCCGAGGAGCACCCCGAGCTGGGTGAGCTGCTCAACAAGATCGCCGAGGGGATCGCGGTCGAGGGCATGGAGTCCCTCGCCCCCGTCCTCGTCGACGACATGGAGCTGCTGATCGACGTCCTGCCGGCCGGGGCGATGGCCGTGGTCTGCGACCCGGAGCGGGTCCGCACCCGGGCCGCCGACCTGGTGGCGACCTCGCAGGAGTTCCTGATGGCCTCGTGGGCGGCCACCGCCGGCGGCGGCGAGGCCCCCATCGACGTCGGCGCGGCCTCGCTGCGCGGGATCGCGGACGTACGCGAGCACGCGCGCGAGCTCGGCATGATGTGGTGGTCGGTGTCCCCCTTCGCGGCCGACGAGACGCTGACACACGCCGCTGACGCGGCGGGGGTGGGCGGTGACGTCCTCAAGCTGGGCATGCGCGCCCCCGAGGCCTACCGGGGCGACACCGCCCGCGCGCTCGCCGACACCAAGGGCTGGATCGCCGACGGCTGGCGCACCGTCTACCTCACCGAGGGCCACGGCCCGGCCGCCCGTACCGTCGAGGTGCTCGGCGGAGAGGGCATCGCGGCCCGGCTGGAGGCGCGGCTGCCGGCGCTGGAGCCCTCGATCGTCCACGTCGCCTGCGGTTCCCTCGACAACGGCTTCGTCGACCCGGCGCTGAAGCTGGCCGTCCTCACCGAGACCGACCTGACCGGGCAGCGCACCGCCACCAAGGACCTCGGCAGGATGCCGACCCGGCGCCGCAAGTCCATCGACCCCCTGACCCTGGAGGTCGGCGACTACATCGTGCACGAACAGCACGGTGTCGGCCGCTACCTCGAGATGGTGCAGCGCACGGTGCAGGGAGCCACCCGCGAGTACCTGCTCGTCGAGTACGCGCCCGCCAAGCGCGGCCAGCCCGGCGACCGCCTGTACATCCCCACCGACCAGCTGGAGCAGGTCACCAAGTACGTGGGCGGCGAGGCCCCGACCCTGCACCGGCTCGGCGGCGCCGACTGGACGAAGACCAAGGCGCGGGCGAAGAAGGCGGTCAAGGAGATCGCCGCCGACCTCATCAAGCTGTACAGCGCGCGCATGGCGGCCCCGGGCCACACCTTCGGCCCCGACACCCCTTGGCAGCGCGAGCTGGAGGACGCCTTCCCGTACGCGGAGACGCCCGACCAGCTCACCACCATCGCCGAGGTCAAGGAGGACATGGAGAAGTCCGTGCCCATGGACCGCCTGATCTGCGGCGACGTCGGCTACGGCAAGACGGAGATCGCGGTCCGGGCGGCCTTCAAGGCGGTGCAGGACGGCAAGCAGGTGGCGGTCCTGGTCCCCACCACCCTGCTCGTGCAGCAGCACTTCGGCACCTTCTCCGAGCGGTACAGCCAGTTCCCGGTCAATGTGAAGGCGCTGTCCCGCTTCCAGTCCGACACCGAGTCCAAGGCCACCCTGGAGGGGCTCAAGGAGGGCTCGGTGGACGTGGTCATCGGCACGCACCGGCTGTTCTCGCAGGAGACGAAGTTCAAGGACCTCGGCCTGGTCATCGTCGACGAGGAGCAGCGGTTCGGCGTCGAGCACAAGGAGCAGCTGAAGAAGCTGCGCGCCAACGTGGACGTGCTGACCATGTCCGCGACCCCGATCCCGCGCACCCTGGAGATGGCGGTGACCGGCATCCGCGAGATGTCGACGATCACCACCCCGCCGGAGGAGCGCCACCCGGTCCTCACCTTCGTCGGCCCGTACGAGGAGAAGCAGATCGGCGCGGCCATCCGGCGCGAGCTGCTGCGCGAGGGGCAGTGCTTCTACATCCACAACCGGGTCGAGTCCATCGACCGGGCGGCCGCGAAGCTGAGGGAGATCGTGCCCGAGGCGCGGATCGCCACGGCCCACGGCCAGATGTCGGAACAGGCCCTGGAGCAGGTGGTGGTGGACTTCTGGGAGAAGAAGTTCGACGTCCTGGTCTCCACCACGATCGTCGAATCCGGCATCGACATCTCCAACGCCAACACCCTCATCGTGGAGCGCGGCGACAACTTCGGCCTCTCCCAGCTGCACCAGCTGCGCGGCCGTGTGGGACGCGGCCGCGAGCGCGGGTACGCGTACTTCCTGTACCCGCCGGAGAAGCCGCTGACGGAGACGGCCCACGAGCGTCTGGCCACCATCGCCCAGCACACCGAGATGGGCGCCGGCATGTACGTGGCGATGAAGGACCTGGAGATCCGCGGGGCGGGCAACCTGCTCGGCGGCGAGCAGTCCGGGCACATCGCGGGCGTCGGTTTCGACCTGTACATCCGGATGGTCGGCGAGGCGGTGGCCGATTACCGGGCGGCCGTCGAGGGCGGCGGAGCCGAGGAGGAACCGCCGCTGGAGGTGAAGATCGAGCTGCCGGTCGACGCGCACGTCCCGCACGACTACGCACCCGGCGAGCGGCTGCGCCTCCAGGCGTACCGGTCCATCGCGGCGGCGAACTCGGAGGCCGACATCAAGGCCGTACGGGAGGAACTCACCGACCGCTACGGCAAGCTGCCGGAGCCGGTGGAGAACCTGCTGCTGGTGGCGGGCCTGCGGATGCTGGCGCGGGCGTGCGGGGTCGGGGACATCACCCTCCAGGGCCCGAACATCCGCTTCGGACCAGTGGAGTTGCGCGAGTCGCAGGAGCTGCGCCTGAAGCGCCTGTACCCGGGGACGGTCCTCAAGCCGGCCACCTCCCAGGTGCTCGTCCCGCGCCCTAAGACGGCGAGGGTCGGCGGCAAGCCGCTGGTCGGCCGTGAACTGCTCGGCTGGACCGGGGAGTTCCTCACCACGATCCTCGGGTCGTAGCCCGGCGGCCCGAATCCCGGGCCCGGTGGGTGTCGCACGTGACCGCCCGCGCGCCGTGCGCGCGCGGTCACGTGTCTTCCGGCTCCCGGCGGGGGCGGGGGAGCGGGCCGCAAGGGCCGGTGGCCGACGCTCCTCCCATGTACCTTTTGCGACGGTATGCCGGTTTCCGGAGCCCGCATATCATCGACCGGTGATCACACCGACGGAGCTCCGGGCCGCCGCGACGGCGGACTTCCCCGCCCTGTTCCTGCGCCCCTGGCGGCAGGAGGACGTCCCCGCGCTCGTGGAGGCGTACGCCGATCCCGTCCTGCGGCACCGGACCGCCGACCCCGTGTGCGGGGAGGCGGACGGGCGGCGCTGGGTGGAGGGCCAGTGCCGGGACCGGGAGGCGGGGCTGCGGTTCGGCTTCGCGGTACTGGAGGGCGAGACGGGCCCCCTGGTGGGCGGCGTCGTCCTCAAACGGCCCGCACCCGGCGGCCCTTCGGCCGAGGTCGGCTACTGGACCGCCGCCCACGCCCGGGGCCGGGGTGTCGCCCCCCGCGCGCTGGGGGCCCTGACCGACTGGGCGTTCGAGACCTTCGCGGGCCGCGGACTGGAACGCCTCGACCTCCTGCACCAGGAGGACAACGAGGCCTCCTGCCGCGTCGCGCGCAAGTGCGGCTACCTCTTGCGCGGCACCCTCCCGGCGGCCCCGCCCGAGTACCCGCTGAGCGGCCACCTGCACGTCAGGCCCGCGACCCGGGCCTGAGCTCCGGCGGCGGCCGTCAGACCGCTTCGCCCGCCGGGCCGCCGACCTTGGAGAGGTCCAGGACGTCGGAGTCCTTCGGGGACGTGGTGTCGACCGGGACGTCGAAGGCCGAGAACAGGGCCTCGGCGGTGCTGTCGCCGCTGACGGTCGACTTCAGGATGTACGGCGTGCCCTGCGTGGCGACCCAGTCCGTCTGGGTGCCCTGCCGGGACGGGAAGGCGATCGCCAGCGCGGGCTTGCCGCCTATGGTGCCGGTCTGGCCCTTGCGGGCGAGCGGGCTGGACTTGCCGAGGTCGCCCGTCAGCTTGGCGAGGTCGCAGCTGTTGGTCATGGAGGCGGCGCGGGGGTCGGAGGAGGGGATCTTCACCCAGCGGTCGGCGAGCATGCTGACCATCTGGTCCGTCTGCTTCTGCGGGGTGTGCTTCTGCTTGGCCGCGCCCCGCCAGTAGGTGGCGTCGCCGCGGAAGTGGACGAGCTCGGCGGACTTGATGATGTCCAGCTTGCCCATGCCGTCGAGGCGGACGGCGCCGTTGCAGTTGCCCTTCTTGTCGAGGGAGAGGTCGATCCGCATCGGCTTGCCCTGGTACTGCACGCTGGCCGCGACGTGCAGCGCCTCCGCCTTGCGCGTGGCCTCGCCGGCCCGGGTGAGGATCTCCGAGCCCGCCAGTTCGGTGAGCGCGGGCCCGCCCTGGGCGCCCGCCGGACCCGAGGGCGAGGCGGTGGCGGACGGGGAGGGCGACTGCGCGGCGCGGGCCCGGCCGGCGATGTCGGAGGCGCGGCCCTCACCGGGCACGCACGCCGTCAGCCCGCCGCCGATCAGGGCCGCCGCGGCGAGCGCCGACACGGTGCTCTTCGTACGGCCACGGCCGTGATTCGGGCTGCGCATCGTGGTTCCCCCCGTGGAGCGGTGACTAGGACTCGGGTCCGAGCCTAGGCGGTGCCTGTGACACGGCACCCGACGGGGCCGTGGCGGGCCGTACGCCGGTGTACTCGACCGACCCGGAGTCCGGACCGCCCCGCGCGTGCTTGACGAGGTACGGCGCGGCGTCCAGCAGTACGTGGTCGGTGATCTCGGTCCCGTCGGGCGCCTTCGACGTGAACACCGCGACCGGTTTGCCGTTCTGGCGGGTGTCCTGCTCTCGGCGGATGCCGGCCGGCTCCCCAGGGAACGCCTCCTCGGGCCGGGCCGCCCCGCACAGGGCGACGAGGTGCGCGACCGAGGGGTCCGCCGGTCTGACGTCGATCCAGCCCTGGTCGCCGTCCGGCGACTTGACGGGTCCGTCCCTGAACTGGTCGCGGAGGAAGCCGGCGTCGCCCCTGAAGGAGAGCCTGCCGTCCGCCATCAGGATCTCGCCCGACCCCGACCCCGACCCCGACCCGGCCCCGGTGACCGTGACCTTGCCCCAGCACCCGCCGTCGCCCTCGAAGGTCAGCTCCGCGCTGATGCGGCGGTCGCCGGCCGTGCGCGTGACGAGCGCGTTCTTGCTGCCGGTCCTGCCGGTCTCCTCGTACGCGGCGCGCAGGACGGCGGCCGGGTCCTTGCCCGCGAGCGGGTCGGGGGCGGGGGAGGGAGGCGACGCGTTCGCCGCGCCGGGCCCCGGGACGCAGCCGGTGACGGTCAGCAGGGCCGCGCAGGCGAGTGCGGCGGCGGCCGCGGGCATGGTGGTGCGCATGGGTCGGTCCCCCCGGGATCGGCGTTCAGGAGCCCGGACGCTATCCGGCCGCGCTGGAGCCGGGACTTCTTCCAGGTCGCGCGGCCCGTGGCCGCGGCCACGGGCGGGACGCCGGGGGGAGCGGCGCGTACGGGTCCGCACGACGGACCGCCGGGCGGTGGCGTCCGGCCCGGACAACCGTGCTGCGACCCTGCAACGGTTGGCTCCATCCCCTCACGGACGGCCGGAAACGCTGTATACGCTTCGAGCCGTCACCTTTCCGCACGGCCCGTCAGGAGCACCGATGCACGGCCCCGGCATCCCGCCGCAGCAAGGCCCCCACGGCCACCGGCCCACCTCCGGGGCCGCGATGACGCTGCGCGTGCTGTTCACGGCGCTCCCCGTCCTCAGCTGCGGATTCTTCTCCTGGGGTGCGCTGCTGCGGCTCGCGATCCTCACCCGCAAGCCCCGCGACTGGGCGCTGCTGGTGCTCACCCTGGTGCTGTCGGTCGTGTGGATCACCTTCATCGAGCTCGACCCGACGGCCGACACCAGCGGCTGGCAGAGCGATCTCGGTGCGGGTGGCTCGATCTTCACCGGCTTCGCGGTCTGCGTCTACTACCTCGTCTCCGACATCAGGCACCACGAGGCCAAGGCCCTGGCCCCGGCGCCCTGGTACCCGCCCGCGCCGCAGCCCCCGTACGCGCAGCACCACCAGCCCCAGCCGCCGCACCAGACCACTCCGGGCTACGGCTACCCGCCGGACGGGCCCCCCGGAGCCCGGCCGCCGGTGCCCCCGCAGCAGCCCGCGCCGCCCCGCATCGGGCAGGTCCGCGCCGAACTCGACGAGCTCAGCGAGCTGCTGCGCAAGCAGACCCCGGCCCGGCCCCCGCAGCCCGGCGGCCCCTACCAGGACCCGAACACCACGGCGATCCAGGACCCCCAGCAGTGACCGAGTGCGAACGCCTCATCGGCGAGCGCTACCAGCTCGCCACCGTCCTCGGCCAGGGCGGCATGGGCCAGGTATGGACGGCCTACGACCGCCGCCTGGACCGCCGCGTCGCCGTCAAGCTGCTGCGGCCCGACAAGGTGGCCGGCCCCGGCACCGTCGCCGAGGAGTTGCGCCGCCGCTTCGTGCGCGAGTGCCGGGTCACCGCACAGGTCGACCACCCCGGCCTGGTCACCGTCCACGACGCGGGCAGCGACGGCGACGAGCTGTACCTCGTCATGGGCTACGTCGAGGGCTCCGACCTCGCCGACCACCTCGCCGCACACGACCCCTACCCCTGGCCCTGGGCGGTCGCGGTGGTGGCGCAGCTGTGCGCGGTGCTCTCCGCCGTGCACGCGGTGCCGATCGTCCACCGCGACCTGAAGCCGCGCAACGTGATGATCCGCCCGGACGGGACGGTCCTCGTCCTCGACCTCGGCGTCGCCTCCGTGATGGACACCGACACCACCCGCCTCACCAGCACCGGAACCCCGATCGGCAGCCCCGCCTACATGGCCCCCGAACAGGCCATGGGCGGCGCCGTCGGCCCGTACACCGACCTGTACGCCCTCGGCGTCCTGCTGTACGAACTCCTCAGCGGCGGCGTCCCCTTCGCCGGGACCACCGCCCTCGGCGTCCTGCACCGCCACCTCTACGAGCCCCCGGCGCCGGTGCGCCCGCTGCGCCCCGAGATCCCCGCCGAGCTGGAGGCGGTCCTGCTGCGCCTCCTCGCCAAGGACCCGCAGGACCGCCCCGCCTCCGCGCAGGAGGTCTACGAGGCCCTCGCGCCGCTGCTCCCGGTCCCCGGCAGCCGCCTGCCGGCCGGCCCCCTCGACCCCACCCGCCCCTTCCTGCGCCCCCAGGCCCCCTGGCCCGACCGGGCGGCCGCCGTCCCGCCGCGCCCGGCCGCGCCCCCGGCGCCGCCCCGCCCCGACGTCCCGGGCGCGGTGGACGAGGCCCGCAAACTGCTCGACGAGGGCCGGCTGACCCAGGCCGTGGACATCCTCGGTGACATCCTCCCGGCGGCCGCCGCCGAGCACGGCGAGCACTCCCCGGTGGTCCGCAGCCTGCGCAAGCAGTACGCGGCCACGCTGATGGACGACGGCCAGTACCGCCGGGCCCTGCCGGAACTGCGGCGTCTGGCGGCCCAGTTCCCCGCCGGGGACCCGCAGTCGCTGCGCTTCCGCTACGACGCCGCGCAGTGCCTGGAGCAGCTGGGCGAACCGGCGGCGGCCCTGGCGGAGTACCGCTCGCTGCTGCCCCTGTTCGAGAACCACTACGCCAACCCGGACCCGGGCCTGCCGCTGGAGGTCCGCCGCCGGATAGCGCACCTGCTGCTCTCCCTCGGCGACCGGCCGGCGGCCCACGACACCCTGGTCCGCCTGCTCTACGACGCGGACCGCGTCCACGGCCCGGCGCACCCCCTGCCGGTGGAGATCCGGCGCACCCTGCAATGGCTGGGCCAGGTGCGCTGACCGCCGCGAGCGGCACGCCGGGCCGGGAGGCGGGTGCGAGCTACACCGCGGCGCCCCGCTGACGGCGCCGGAGCACCGCCGTCCCCAGCACCACCAGGACGGACACCCCCGCGACACCCGCCCCCGCCGCCAGTCCCGGCGGGCTGAACTCGCAGCTCACGGTGGTGGTGCGGCCGTCCAGCGGGACCGCGAGCAGGCCGAGGCGGGACCGCGCCGGGCGCCCGTTGCAGCTCCAGCCGGCGATCGCCGGGGCCGCGACCACCGCCGTCCCGGCGCTGCCCGGGGGCAGGGTGGCGCTCAGCCCCGAGGAGGAGACCCGTACACCGGTGGCGGCCTTCGCCCGCAGAGCGGTGACCGCCGCCCCCAGCCGGGCCCCGTCCAGGCAGGACAGCGCCCAGCGGGCGGGCGCGGGCCGGTCGAAGACGAGCTTCGAGGCGGGCCCGCGCGAGAGCCCGAGGGACTGGAGCGCCGCCCGGTTCTTCGGGGGGTTGCCGTTCAGCTTGAAGGGGCGGCCGCCGGCGAGGCGGGCCGTGGCGTTGTACTCCGGGGCCCACAGGAAGGCCTCGGTGCCGGCCCGGCAGATCCCGGGCGCGACCGGGTCCTCGTACACCCGCGCGCCCAGCAGCAGTTCCTGGTTGGCGAAGGGGGACTCGCCGTACGCCACGGGCGCTTCCGCCGGGCGGACGGTGACCAGCGGCAGGGCCTCGGCGCGGGTGACGGTGCCGTCCGGCGCGAGCCGCGCGCCGACCGCGAACACCGCGTCCGTCACCGGGTTGTCCAGGCTCTGCACGCTGCGCCCGCGCGAGGTCCAGCCCGCGCCGAGCGCCGTCATCGTGCGCGTGAACACGTCCGGGGTGTGGCTGCTGTAGTACGCCCCGCCCTCCCCGCCCAGCAGCATCGGGTCGTTGCCCGTCAGCGCCGGCCGGCCCGCGTCGGTCCGGTACGCCGGCCAGCCCCCGGCGCCGGCCAGGGCGCGGGCGCGCGCGGTGTGCGCCCGGTCCCAGGAGGGGTAGTCGTCCAGCCCGGCCAGCTTGCGCAGGTCGCCGTACGCCGTCGTCGCCGCGGCCTGCGCCACCAGCACCACCGTCAGCACGCCCGCCGCCACCGGCAGCAGCCGCCGGTGGCCGAGCGCCCGCCAGGCCCAGGCGCTCAGCGCCAGCCCGCCCGCGAAGAGCGCGTACCCCCACGCCGTCGGCAGGGCGCTGCCGCCCGCCCACAGCACGGCCGCCGTGAGCAGGCCGGCGCCCGCCGCGAGCGCCCGTACGCCGGGCACGCCGGCGGCGAGACCCGTCCAGGCGGCGATCACCGCGATGCCGGCCAGCACGAAGGTCTGCCGGTACGCGCTGCCGTTCGGGGTCGCGAAGAGGTGCCAGGCCAGATGGGTCGGCTCCCATTGGAGGGACAGCGCCACCACCGCCACCAGCCCCGCCCACCACCGGCGGGTGCGGGCCGGCAGCGCCCGGTGGAACGGCAGGGCCGCCAGGAGCAGCAGCGTCCCGGTGCCCACGAACACGGCGGGGGAGTTGAAGGAGTACGTCGCCGGCAGCAGCCGCGCGAACAGGTCCGACCACGGCACCGGGCCGAACTCCCTGGACCAGCCCGGGTACGCCTGCTTCGAGCTGAGGAACAGCGGCAGCAGCACCGGCGCCGCGAGCCCGATCCCGAGCACGGTGGTCACCACCGCCCGCCCGATCACCCGGGCCCGCTCGCGCGGCCCTTCCCGGGTCAGCACCACCCGCACCACCAGCACCAGCGCCGCGCCCAGCGTGGCCATGTACGCGGTGTAGAAGTTGGCCGTCCAGCCCACCGCCACGACCAGCACGCCCAGCACGGGGCGCCGCGAACGCAGCGCCCACTCGCCGGTCAGGCACAGCAGCGGGAAGGCCACCAGCCCGTCCAGCCACATCGGGTTGTACGCGGCCTCGATCACCGACCAGCCGCACAGCGCGTACGAGGCCCCCAGCAGCCCCGCCGCCCACCAGGGCCCGCTCCGCTGGGTGCGCAGCAGCCAGGCCATGGCCGCCGCCGCGGCCGCCGTCTTGAGCACGGTCACCACGTACACCGCGAGGTCGATGTCCTCGCGCGGGAACAGCGCCACCAGCACGGCGAACGGGCTCGTCAGGTACGTGCCGAAGTCGGGCAGGAAGCTGGTGCCGTAGCCGGACTGCCAGTTGAGGAGGAGACCGCCCTCGGCCCGCCCGTGCAGCAGGTCCCACAGGTGCGCGTGGAACGGCACGAACTGGTTCCCGAGGTCGTTGACGCTGCGGTGGCGCGGTCCGTACGGGAACACCCGCGCGACGGCGTCCCCGCCGCACACGGCCACCGCCGTGACGAGCGAGGCCACCACCGCCCCGAGCGCCCCCGGCCCGCGCCCGGAGCGCCGCGGCGCCCGCGCATCGGGACGGTACGGGATCCGGGGCTGGGCGAGACGCGATATCGGCATGGTGCTCCGACGATCTCAGGAAGGGCGGGCCCCGCGGCGACCGGGGGGCGAACTCGCACCCCGACACCACCGGAATCGTTGGTCGAACCGGTGGCTCGGGCCACCCTGACTGCATACCATCGATCACCGCACGGCCCTTGTGCACCGACGCACAATCTCCCGGCCCTGGAGGCTCTCTTGCACCGTCGCACAGCGCTCTCCGTCTCCGCCGCCCTGCTCGTGGCGGCTCCCCTGCTCACCGCTTGCTCGGGCGGGACCCGGCCCGGCACCGCGGCCGTCGTCGGGGGTGAGCGCATCACCACCTCGACCCTCCAGGCCCAGGTCGCCGACGTGCGCACCGCCCAGAACCGGTCCGAGGAGGGGGCGCAGCTGATCGGCGCCACCGCCGGGCTGGAACGGCTGAAGCTGAACAAGATGATCCAGAGCGCCGTCCTGGAGCGGGCCGCGAAGGACGCCGGGCTGAGCGTCAGTCCCAAGGAGGTCGAGGACGTCCGCAAGGCGCAGCTCCAGCAGCTGGGCGGCGAGGAGGAGCTCCGGGACGCGGCGCTCCAGCAGGCGCAGCTGGCCCCGGGCCAGATCGAGGCGGACACCCGCTTCAAGCTGCTGCGCGACAAGCTCTTCGCGCACTACGGGAGCCAGGACAAGGCCGTGGCCAAGCTGGCGGAGGCGGCGAAGGCCCTGCACATCGAGGTGAACCCGCGCTACGGACGCTGGGACTCGCAGCAGATCCTGCTCGGCGACCAGGAGACGCCGTGGATCACCCAGCGGACCCGCCCCGAGCAGGCGGCACCCGCCGGAGCGTGACGGCCGCGGGCGGAGGTAGGTTCGGAGTGTGACCGACACCGCCGCCCCCGCCGCCGCCGAGCCCACCGGCCGGATCGTCCTGCTGACCGCCAGCCACCGGGTCGCCCCCGGGCTGCTGTCCTGGCCGGCCTGGCAGACCCTGCACGCCGCGGACCGGGTGCTGTGCGCCGACCCGGGTCACCCGCAGCTGCCGTACCTGCGCGAGGCGGGGGTCGAGGTGGCGCACGAGGTCCCGGACGCGCACGGGCTGGTCGAGGCCTGCGCCGGGGGCCGCACCGTCGTGGTGCTGCCCGGCGGCGAGGGCGACCAGCGGCTGACGGACGGGCTGGCCCGGCTGGCCGGCTCGGGCCGGGTCGCCATGCCCGACCTGGAGCTGCTGCCCGGCTCCTACGACCTGCCGGGCGCGCGGCTGCTGGACCTGGTGCAGGTCATGGACCGGGTGCGCCGCGAGTGCCCCTGGACCTCGCGCCAGACCCACGAGGGCCTGGTGAAGTACGCCATCGAGGAGGCGTACGAGCTGGTCGAGGCGATCGAGGACGGCGACCGGGACGCACTGCGCGAAGAGCTCGGCGACGTCCTGCTCCAGGTGGTCTTCCACGCGCGCATCGCCGAGGAGGAGGGCGGCGGCGAGGACGGCGCGGAGGCCTTCTCCATCGACGACGTCGCGGGCGACCTCGTCGACAAGCTGATCCGGCGCCACCCCCACGTGTTCGGGGACGCCACCGCGGAGTCCCCGGACGACGTCCGCGCCCACTGGCAGGCCACGAAGGCGGTCGAGAAGCAGCGGGACTCGGTCACCGACGGGATCCCGCTGGGCCAGCCCGGCCTGGCGCTCGCGGCCAAGCTCGCGGGGCGGGCCCGTACGGGCGGGGTGGCCGTGGAGCTGCCCCGGGGCGAGGGCGTCGGGTACGAGCTGCTGGAGCTGGCGGCGCGCGCCGAGGCGTCGGGGACCGACCCCGAGACGGCGCTGCGCGCGGCGGCCCGCGTCTACCGGGACGCGATCCGGGCGGCCGAGGGAGCCGGCGAGTAGCCCGTCGGCATCGGGCCGCCGGCGGTTTGCCCGCCGGCGTCGGCCCGCCGCCCGGGGTCAGTACGGGCGGGGGGCACGGCCCGACGGGTCGTGCCAGTGCGGGGCCGGGCGGTGCAGGAACCATTCGCCGAAGCCCAGCGGCCGGGTGCCGGGGGCGCCGCCGAGGGGGAGCGCGTCGTGGAAGAGCCGGTCGGGGCGGGCCCCGAGCTCCTCCAGGAGGTGGACGGTCTCCTCGATGAACCGCGCCGGCCCGCTGAGGTAGACGTCCTGCTCCCGCCACAGGCCGCGGTGGCCGAGCGCGGTCGCCAGCCGGGCGGTGGCCTGGTTGCGGTGCTGTCCGGGGGCGGGGGTGATGTAGGTGGCGCCGAGCCAGGGGCAGGCGGCGGCGTGCCCGTCGATCAGGGGCCGGTCGTAGAGGTGCGCGGAGTCCCGGGCGACCACGAAGAGCCGTACGTCGTGGTCGGGAGGGTGCTGGACGAGTTCCTCCAGCAGGGCCCGTACGGGCGCCCAGCCGGTGCCGGCGGCGATGAGGGTGAGGGGGCGGTCCTCGCGGCGCAGGGTGAGCCGGCCGCCGGGGGCGCCGAGCCTCAGCACCTCGCCGGGCAGGACGTCGCGGACCAGGGCGGTGCTGAGCCGGCCGCCGTCGATCCGGCTGACGTGCAGGTCGACGGTGCCGTCGGGGCGGGGGGCGTTGCCGAGGGAGTACGTGCGCCAGGTCACCGGGACGCGGTCGCTGCTCACGCTCACGTACTGGCCCGGCCGGTAGGGCAGCGGGACGCGCGGGGCGAGGGTCAGTACGCCGATGTCCTCTCCGTACCGGAGGTGGCGCACGACCTCGGCGTCCCACCAGGGGGGTTCGTCGCTCTCGGCGGCGCCGGCGGTCATCGCGTCGGCGATGCGCCGGTAGGCCTCGGACCAGGCCTTCTCGACGGCCGGGGACCAGGCGGCGCCGGAGGTCTCGGCGAGGGCGGCGAGCAGGCTGGTGCCGACGGCGGCGTAGTGCCCGGGGCCGACGAGGAACTTGCGGTGGTCGCGTCCGAGGTCGCGTAGATAGGGGAGCAGGGTCTCGCTCTCCAGGTGGTCGACGACATGGGTCAGGGCGGCGAAGAGCCGGTCGCGCTGGCGCTCCATGTCCTCGGAGGAGGCCGGGAAGAGTTCGCGGAGCCCGGGGTTGTGCCAGAAGAGGTGGGAGTAGAAGTACTTGACCGCGTGTTCGGCCCGTCTCTCCACCACCGCGAAACTGCTCTTCAAGATCCTCACGTCCACAGGACCGACAGTAGGAGCGCCGCGGAACCCGGCGTCAAGTGATCTCCGATCTGCGGACAGCCGCGACGAAGCGGTCATATGGGATGGCCGGTGGTGGGCCGGGATACGGTCGACGGGTGCACGATCAGACCCCCGCCGCCCCGTCCGACCCGTCCCGCCCCCAGGGGCCGACGCTCTTCGACTGGGAGTTCGCGACCGACCCCTACCCCGCCTACGCCTGGCTGCGCGAGCACTCCCCGGTGCACCGCACCAAGCTCCCCAGCGGGGTGGAGGCCTGGCTGGTGACCCGGTACGCGGACGCCCGCCAGGCCCTCGCCGACCAGCGGCTGAGCAAGAACCCGGCGCACCACGCGGAGCCGGCGCACGCCAAGGGCAAGACCGGGATCCCGGGGGAGCGCAAGGCGGAGCTGATGACGCACCTTTTGAACATCGACCCGCCGGACCACACCCGGCTGCGGCGGCTGGTGTCGAAGGCGTTCACCCCGCGCCGCGTGGCCGAGTTCGCCCCGCGCGTGCAGGAGCTGACCGACGACCTCATCGACCGGATCGTGGCGAGGGCGCGGGCCGAGGGGAAGGGGGAGGCGGACCTCATCCACGAGTTCGCCTTCCCCCTCCCCATCTACGCCATCTGCGAGATGCTCGGCGTACCGCGGGAGGACCAGGACGACTTCCGGGACTGGGCCGGGATGATGATCCGGCACGGGGGCGGACCGCGCGGCGGCGTGGCCCGCTCCGTGAAGCGGATGCGCACCTATCTCGGGGAACTCATCCACCGCAAGCGGGATGATCTGGGCAATGACCTCATCTCCGATCTGATCCGGGCAAGTGACCACGGAGACCATCTGACGGAGGCCGAGGCCACGGCGATGGCCTTCATCCTGCTCTTCGCGGGCTTCGAGACGACCGTGAACCTCATCGGCAACGGCATCCACTCCCTCTTCATGAACCCGGACCAGCGCGAGCGCCTCCAGGCCTCCCTCGCGGCCGGGGAGAGCGCGCTGCTGGAGACCGGCGTCGAGGAACTGCTGCGCTACGACGGCCCCGTGGAGCTCGCCACCTGGCGGTTCGCCACCCGGCCGCTGACCCTCGGAGGCCAGGAGATCGCGGCCGGGGACCCGGTGCTCGTGGTCCTCGCGGCGGCCGACCGCGATCCGGAGCGGTTCGACGGGCCGGACACCCTCGACCTCGCCCGGAGTGACAATCAGCACCTCGGATACGGCCACGGGATCCATTACTGCCTCGGCGCTCCGCTCGCCCGTCTCGAAGGCCAGACGGCACTCGGGACTTTGCTGAAGCGTCTGCCGGATCTGGAACTTGCCGTTCCCCCCACGGACCTGCGCTGGCGCGGCGGGCTCATCATGCGTGGCCTGCGCACCCTCCCGGTCCGGTTTACAGTCCCGAACGCCTGAGGGCGCGCGCGAAGCGGAACTGACCGGAAGTCAGTCCACTCCCGAACTTGTGACATCCGTTCGAAGGCGGCTAGGTTCTGCCGTTACCCCGCCGTTATACGAAAGGTGCAGTCTCATGCTTCCCGGGAACGGCCGCCACAGACGCCCCCGCCAGGTACCCGCGATCGTCGTCACCGCAGGAGTCACCGGCTCCGCGCTGGCCATGCCGCTGCTCGCCGCCACCGGCGCGAGCGCGGCCGACACCGCCACGTGGGACAAGGTCGCCGACTGCGAGAGCGGCGGCACCTGGAGCGCGAACTCCGGCAGCGGCGCCTACGGCGGGCTGCAGTTCACGCTGGAGCAGTGGAAGAACGCGGGCGGGCTCGCCTACGCGGAGCGCCCGGACCTCGCCAGCCGCTCCCAGCAGATCGCGGTCGCCGAGCGGGTGCTGGCCTCCCAGGGCCCCCAGGCGTGGCCGCTGTGCTCCGCCTCGGCCGGGCTGACCCAGCAGGGGCCGACGCCCGAGGTGGACCCGGGCGACAACAAGAACCCGGGGCCCGTCGCGCCCACCCCGACCCGGCCGGACGAATCGGTGCCGGTCACCGGCAAGGGCAAGCCCTCCACGGACTTCGGGGCCCCGACCCCGGCGCCGAACAGCCCGTCCACCGGCCCGAGCGTGCTGCCGGACTACCCGCTCGGCCCCTCCAGCGGACTGCCCGTCATGCCCGAGCCGGACTTCACCGTCCAGCCCACCACGCCCCCGGTCTCCCCGACCGCCCCGGGCACCCCCGTCGCCCCGGTCTCCCCGACCGCGCCGGGCACCCCGACCTCCCCGGCCGGCCCGACGGCCCCGGCCGTCCCGGGCCTCACGCCGACGGCCCCGGCCGTCCCGGGCGCGCCGTCCGGCACGCCGTCGGCCACCCCGTCCGCCGAGGCGGGCGACGGCGGGGGCAAGCACCGCGGTCCGGCCGCCGTCGAGCTCCCGGCGGCGCCTGGCGCGGCGTCAGCCGCCCCCGGCGATCCCACGTACACCGTGAAGCCGGGCGACAGCCTCGCGGCCATCGCGGACGCCAAGGGGCTCAAGGGGGGCTGGAACGAGCTCTACAAGGCCAACGAGCAGGTCATCGGCGGGGACGCGGACCTCATCAAGCCGGGCCAGAACCTGGATCTAACCAAGGAATAGGGGCAGTTCGGGCATCCAATAAGACTTGAATGTCCGTTATCGGTAAATGAGACATGCATCTCTTCCGGTCAACTGGCGTGTCTCGTTCCGGAACTTCCGCAAACCCCGCTCCGACCTGCGCAAACGCGCCTTTGAGGAACGCAAGTAGGCCGGTTTCTCCCCAAAATCACACGTTGAACATCGGGGAGAGACCTGTCTACCTTCTGAATCGCTCGCCACCGCGGGCTCCTTCGACCGCATCGCCGAATCCTGCCGGCGGACGGAGGGAACAGTCGTCGCGCAAGCGCCGAAGGCAGGAGCGGGGGAACCAAGGTAGGCGCCGGGAGAGGCCGTTGTGATGCGGCCGCGTACCGGCTAGGGGTGAAGACACGCGCCGCGCCGCGTGACCGGGCAACTCATCCGCCCGAACCCGACAGCTCACCTCGAAGGCGTCGGTGAGGAGAAATCCATGCTGCTTTCCGGCAAGGGCAAGCACCGCCGCGGCTCCAAGGCCGTCCGCATCGTCACGCTCGCCGGTGTCGCCGGTGTCGCCGTCGCGGCCCCGCTGATGGCCGCGGGCACCGCCAGCGCCGCCACCGCGTCCGAGTGGGACAAGGTCGCCGCCTGCGAGTCCGGCGGCAACTGGTCCATCAACACCGGCAACGGCTACTACGGCGGTCTGCAGTTCTCGGCCTCCACCTGGGCGGCGTACGGCGGCAAGGCCTACGCCTCGCAGGCCAACCAGGCCAGCAAGGCCCAGCAGATAGCCATCGCCGAGAAGGTCCTCAAGGGCCAGGGCAAGGGCGCCTGGCCGCACTGCGGCGTCGGCCTGTCCAACTCCGCGTACAGCGGCGGCGGCACGGCCACCCCGGCCAAGCCGAAGCCCGCCACCAAGCCCGCCCCGGCCAAGCCGGCCCCGGCCAAGCCCGCCCCGGCGAAGCCGTCCAAGCCGAAGGCCGACACCGAGACCAAGGGCTCCGGCTCCGGCTCGGGCAACTGGACCCCGGCCAAGCCGTCGACCCCGAAGACCGAGGCCCCGAAGACGGGCAACGGCTCCTACGTGGTCAAGGAGGGCGACACTCTCGGCACCATCGCCGACGCCCACAAGGTCAAGGGCGGCTGGGAGAAGCTCTTCGAGCTCAACAAGGACACCGTGTCCGACGCCGACCTGATCTTCCCGGGCCAGAAGCTGAAGCTCGCCTGAACGTCCGCGTAACACTCGCGGCACCCCGCAGCATCCCCACCGCCCGGCGCGTATCCACCCACGCGCCGGGCGGCGGCATGTCGTGCGCCGGTACCCGCATACCGGAACCGGACCTCCGGCTTCCGATGCCGCTCCCGCCGCGGAACGCGCGGGAGCACGGGCCCTATGTCCCGGAAGGCGGGCATTCGGCACCTTTTTCGTCCCAGGACCCGGGCGGTCGGGCAGCCCACCGCCCCGAGCCGGTTAGGCTCTAGTCGGCGGGGCCGTCCCACGGCCCCACGCCACCGCACACCCAGCGTCACATCCCAGAAGGAGATGCTCGTGCCGTCCATCGACGTCGTCGTAGCCCGGGAAATCCTGGACTCCCGAGGCAACCCCACGGTCGAGGTCGAGGTGGGCCTCGACGACGGCAGCACCGGCCGTGCTGCCGTTCCGTCCGGCGCCTCCACCGGTGCCTTCGAGGCCATCGAGCTCCGTGACGGTGACCCCAACCGTTACATGGGCAAGGGCGTGGAGAAGGCCGTCCTCGCCGTCATCGAGCAGATCGGCCCGGAGCTCGTCGGCTACGACGCCACCGAGCAGCGCCTGATCGACCAGGCCATGTTCGACCTCGACGCCACCGACAACAAGGGCTCGCTCGGCGCCAACGCCATCCTCGGCGTCTCCCTGGCCGTCGCGCACGCCGCGTCCGAGGCCTCGGACCTGCCGCTGTTCCGCTACCTCGGCGGCCCGAACGCGCACCTGCTGCCCGTTCCGATGATGAACATCCTCAACGGTGGGTCGCACGCCGACTCCAACGTCGACATCCAGGAGTTCATGATCGCCCCGATCGGCGCGGAGTCCTTCTCCGAGGCGCTGCGCTGGGGTGCCGAGGTCTACCACACCCTCAAGAAGGTTTTGCACACCAAGGGCCTGTCCACCGGCCTGGGCGACGAGGGCGGCTTCGCCCCGAACCTGGAGTCCAACCGCGCCGCGCTCGACCTCATCATCGAGGCCGTCAAGCAGGCCGGCTACACGCCGGGCAAGGACATCGCGCTCGCGCTCGACGTCGCCGCGTCCGAGTTCTACAAGGACGGCAAGTACGAGTTCGAGGGCCAGTCCCGCTCGGCCGCCGAGATGACGGACTACTACGCCGAGCTCGTCGACGCGTACCCGCTGGTCTCCATCGAGGACCCGCTGTTCGAGGACGACTGGGCCGGCTGGAAGACCATCACCGACCGCCTGGGCTCCAAGGTCCAGATCGTCGGCGACGACCTCTTCGTCACCAACCCCGAGCGCCTCGCCCGCGGCATCGAGGAGGGCTCCGCCAACGCCCTGCTCGTGAAGGTGAACCAGATCGGTTCCCTGACCGAGACCCTCGACGCCGTCGAGATGGCCCAGCGCAACGGCTTCAAGTGCATGATGTCGCACCGTTCCGGCGAGACCGAGGACGTAACCATCGCCGACCTCGCCGTCGCCGTGAACTGCGGTCAGATCAAGACCGGCGCCCCGGCCCGCTCGGACCGCGTCGCCAAGTACAACCAGCTGCTGCGCATCGAGGAGATCCTCGACGACGCCGCCGTGTACGCCGGCCGCAGCGCCTTCCCGCGCTTCAAGGGCTGACACGCCTTCAGGGCGGAACCCCTCGGGGACACCCCTGGGGCTCAAGCCTCCGTACGTCCCCGCACTCGGTCCCGTACCGTGTGCGGGGACGTATTGCGTAGTGCGCGCACAGGGGAGGCGGGGCCATGACCGGGAACCGGGACCGGTTCTCCACCTTCTCGACGGCGACCCGGCTCAGGCAGCTCGGCGAACGGACCGCGGCCCACGTCTACCGCTCGCAGTCCCGCCGGCACATCCGCCGCAGCCGGCTCACCGGCCGGGCGGCGCTGCTGGTGCTCGTCCTCTGTACGCTGGTCGTCGCCCTCGCGTATCCGATGCGCCAGTACGTCTCCCAGCGCTCGGAGATCAAGGACCAGCAGCGGGCCGCCGACACCGCGCGCAAGCGCCTCGAACAGCTCCGCGACGAGAAGGCCCGCTGGCAGGACCCCGCCTACGCGGAGCAGCAGGCGCGCAAGCACCTGCACTTCCTGCGCCCGGGGGAGATCGGCTACATCATGAGCGACCCCGGGGCCGCGGCCCCGGAGCACCGCCGCGGCGGTCAGGACGGTTCCGACCGGCCCTGGTACTCCAACGTCTGGGACGGCGTCGACAAGGCCGACCGCCCCGGCGAATGACCCACCCATCACGTACGACCGAACGAAGAGACTTCCTCCAGGCATGCAGACGCCCCCGCCCCAGACCGACCGGACCGAGCCGACCGACGCGGACATCGAGGCGTTCGAGCAGCAGCTCGGCCGCCCGCCGCGCGGGCTCCGCGCCATCGCGCACCGCTGCCCCTGCGGCCAGCCGGACGTCGTCGAGACCGCACCCCGGCTGCCCGACGGCACCCCCTTCCCCACGCTGTACTACCTGACGTGCCCGCGCGCGGCCTCCGCGATCGGCACGCTGGAGGCCAACGGCGTGATGAAGGAGATGCAGGCCCGGCTCGCCGAGGACCCGGAGCTCGCCGCCGCCTACCAGAAGGCGCACGAGGACTACATCCAGCGCCGTGACGCCATCGAGGTGCTCCAGGGCTTCCCGAGCGCCGGCGGCATGCCGGACCGGGTCAAGTGCCTGCACGTGCTGGTGGGCCACTCGCTGGCCGCCGGTCCCGGGGTGAACCCGTTCGGCGACGAGGCGCTGGCCATGCTGCCGGAGTGGTGGGCCAAGGGCGCGTGCGTCACCCCGTGCGGGGAGAAGAAGGCGGAGGGGGCCGAGTGACCCGGGTCGCGGCCATCGACTGCGGCACGAACTCCATCCGCCTCCTCGTCGCCGACTGCACGGTGTCCGCCGGCGCCTCGGGCGAGGGGGCCGTCAAGGAGCTGGTCGAGCTCGACCGCCGGATGACCATCGTCCGGCTCGGCCAGGGCGTGGACGAGACCGGCCGGCTGGCCCCGGAGGCGCTGGAGCGCACCTTCGCGGCCTGCCGCGAGTACGCCGCCGTGATCAAGGAGTTCGGCGCCGAGCGGGTCCGCTTCGTCGCCACCTCCGCGTCGCGCGACGCGGAGAACCGGGACGAGTTCGTCCAGGGGGTCATGGACATCCTCGGGGTCGAGCCCGAGGTGATCTCCGGCGACCAGGAGGCGGAGCTCTCCTTTACCGGCGCCACCGGGGAACTCGTCGCCCACGAGCACCTGGAGCGGCCGTTCCTGGTGGTGGACATCGGCGGCGGCTCGACCGAGTTCGTCGTCGGCGAGGAGCACGTGCGCGCCGCCCGGTCGGTGGACGTGGGCTGCGTACGGATGACCGAGCGCCACCTGGTGGTGGACGGCCGGGTCACCGACCCGCCGACGCGGGAGCAGATCACCGCGATGCGGGCCGACATCGAGGCGGCCCTGGACCTGGCCGCCGAGAAGGTCCCGCTGGCCGAGGCCCGCACCCTGGTGGGCCTGGCGGGTTCGGTGACCACGGTCGCCGCGATCGCCCTGGGCCTGGCCGAGTACGACTCGTCGGCCATCCACCACGCCCGGATCTCCTACGAGCAGGTCCGCGAGATCAGCGGGCGCATGCTGACCGCCACCCACGCGGAGCGCGCCGCCATCCCCGTGATGCACCCGGGCCGGGTCGACGTGATCGGTGCGGGTGCCCTGGTCCTGCTCGCGATCATGGAGCGGATCGGAGCCGCCGAGGTCGTGGTCTCCGAGCACGACATCCTCGACGGCATCGCCCTCAAGGCCGCCGAAGGGGCCGGGAACGACGAGCGGAGGGTCTGACCCGCCGGATCGCCGGATCGCCGGACGGCGGTTCCCCCGGTTGGCCGGGGAACCGCCGTCCGGCGCCGGACAGCGGTCTCGACGCGCACCGGGCGGGCCGCTGCTCCCGGCTGAACATCGTGTTCCGCCCGATGGGTGGCTGGTGGGCAGGGGGAGGGGGCCCGGTGCGGCGGCAGTGCGAGGGCGGTGAGGGGCCCCTGGGGCGGCCGAAAGTGCCCCTGTGGGAACGAGGTTCGTGAAGTTCTTCACAAGGAAAAAGGCTCTGCCGGGTCAACAACAGGGCCCTTCGGGACCTTCTTGGGGGTCGCGGGGTCGTTTCAGCACCTGTTTGTGCGATGCGCGGCCGCAACGGGTTTCGTATCAGAGGTAAGGACGAAACCCAGTGGTCCAGTCCGGTTGAGGCCTTGGAGGCCAGTTCAGGACGGGTGAACAACGACTCCCGTTACCTGTTGGTTCCCGTTGCGCGCCATGACCTGGGTCACGCGGGCCGCGCAGTGTAACAGAGGCCTCGGGACACCTTGTGAAGGGGCTCACGAGCGTCACTCCTTGGGGTGCTGGATACTCGTTCCATGAGCACCACGGAGCGTCCCAGGATCCTCGTAGTAGGAGGTGGGTACGTAGGCCTGTACGCGGCCAAGCGCATCATGAAGAAGATGCGCTACGGCGAGGCGACCGTCACGGTCGTCGACCCGCGGTCGTACATGACCTACCAGCCCTTCCTCCCCGAAGTGGCCGCAGGCAACATCTCGCCTCGGCACGTTGTCGTCCCGCTGCGACGCGTGCTGCCCAAGGCTGAGGTTCTCACCGGCCGGGTCACCACCATCGACCAGGACCGCAAGGTCGCCGTCGTCACGCCGCTGGTCGGCGAGGCGTACGAGCTGCCCTTCGACTACCTGGTGATCGCGCTCGGCGCCGTCTCCCGCACCTTCCCGATCCCCGGCCTGGCCGAACAGGGCATCGGCATGAAGGGCGTCGAGGAGGGCATCGGCCTGCGCAACCACGTCCTCGAGCAGCTCGACAAGGCCGAGTCCACGACGGACGAGAACGTCCGCCGCAAGGCCCTCACCTTCGTCTTCGTCGGCGGCGGGTTCGCCGGCGCCGAGACGATCGGCGAGGTCGAGGACATGGCCCGCGACGCCGTGAAGTACTACTCCACGATCAAGCGCGAGGACATGCGCTTCATCCTGGTCGACGCGGCCGACAAGATCCTTCCCGAGGTCGGGCCGAAGCTCGGCACCTGGGGCAAGGAGCACCTCGAGTCCCGCGGCATCGAGATCTACCTCAACACCTCCATGGACTCCTGCGTGGACGGCCACGTGGTGCTGAAGAACGGCCTCGAGGTCGACTCCAGCACCATCGTGTGGACCGCCGGCGTCAAGCCGAACCCGGCGCTGGCCCGCTACGGCCTGCCGCTGGGCCCGCGCGGCCACGTGGACACCGCCCCGACCCTCCAGGTCCAGGGCACGGACTACATCTGGGCCGCCGGCGACAACGCCCAGGTCCCGGACGTCGCCGCCCGCAAGGCCGGCGTCGAGAACGCCTGGTGCCCGCCGAACGCCCAGCACGCGCTGCGCCAGGCCAAGGTCCTCGGCGACAACGTGGTCTCCGGCATGCGGGGCTTCCCGCAGAAGGAGTACGCGCACTCCAACAAGGGTGCGGTGGCGGGCCTCGGCCTCCACAAGGGCGTCGCGATGATCGTCATGGGCAAGATGAAGATCAAGCTCAAGGGCCGGCTCGCCTGGTACATGCACCGTGGCTACCACGGCATGGCCATGCCGACCTGGAACCGCAAGATCCGCGTCTTCGCCGACTGGACCCTCGGCATGTTCCTCAAGCGCGAGGTCGTCTCCCTCGGAGCGCTGGAGACCCCGCGCGAGGAGTTCTACGAGGCCGCCAAGCCGGCGCCGGCCCCGGCCGCCGCCGCTGCCCCGGCCGAGAAGGCCAAGGCCTCCTGACCCCGGCCGCTCCGGCAGGTCACTGAGCACGACCCGAAGGGGCCGTCCGCCATCCGTGGTGCGGGCGGCCCCTTCGGCGTGCCCGCGGACCGGCCGGAGCGGCCGCTGCCGGGCCGGACGGGCCCTTGGCCCGGGTCCGGCACGGACGGCTGGAGGCCCGCTCGAAGGCCGCTCCAGCGGGCGGCCGGCCGTGATTGCCCCGGAAGGGAAGTGGGAAGTCGTTCCACGACCTTCTGGAGGTGCCTGAGATGAGCGACGCCGCGCCGCGGCTGGCAGCGATTGCCGAAACCCTGCTGGGCGCCCCCGTGCCCGTGCGGATACGGGCCTGGGACGGCAGTGAGGCCGGCCCCGCCGCCGGCCCCGTGCTGGTGATCAACCACCGCCGCGCCCTGCGCCGGATCCTGTGGAAGCCGGGCGAGCTCGGACTCGCCCGCGCCTGGGTCACCGGGGAGCTGACCGTCGAGGGCGACCTGTTCGAGCTGCTCGACCGGGTGGCCGGCCTGCTCTGGGAGCGCGCGCCCGCCGCGCCCGCCACCGTCCCCGCCCGTATCGGACCGGCGAGGCTCGCCGCCCTGCGACCGCACCTGCCCGGGCACGGCTCCGGCGCCGCCGCGCTCCTTCGCGACCCGGCCGCGCGGAGCGCCGTACGCGACCTCCTGGCCCTGGCGCGCCCCTGGACGGCGCCCGCGCCGCCGCCGGAGGAGGCCGTCCGCCGCGGCGGGCCGCGCCACTCCAAGAAGCGCGACAGCGAGGCGATCAGCCACCACTACGACGTGGGCAACGACTTCTACGAGCGCGTCCTCGGCCCCTCGATGGTCTACTCCTGCGCCTACTGGACCCCGGACGGCACCCTCGAGGACGCCCAGCGGGACAAGCTCGACCTGGTCTGCCGCAAGCTCGGCCTGAAGCCGGGGGAGCGGCTCCTGGACGTCGGCTGCGGCTGGGGCTCCATGGCCCTGCACGCGGCCCGCGAGTACGGGGTGCGGGTCACCGGCATCACGCTCTCGCGCGAGCAGGCCGCGTACGCCCGCAAGCGGATCGCGGAGGAGGGTCTGACCGACCGGATCGAGATCCGGGTGCAGGACTACCGGGACGTCAAGGACGGCCCGTACGACGCGATTTCCTCCATCGGCATGGCCGAGCACGTGGGCTCCGAGCGCTACCGCGAGTACGCGGGGATCCTGCACGCCCTGCTGGCCCCCGGCGGCCGGCTGCTGAACCACCAGATCGCCCGTCCCCCGGAGCCCGACGAGGAGGCGTACCGGGTGGACGAGTTCATCGACGCGTACGTCTTCCCGGACGGGGAGCTCTCCCCGATCGGCACCACCGTCGGCGAGCTGGAGAAGGCCGGCTTCGAGGTCCGCGACGTGGAGGCGCTGCGCGAGCACTACGCGCTGACCCTGCGTGCCTGGGTGGCGCGCCTGGAGCGGCACTGGGACGAGGCCGTACGGCTCACCTCGCCCGGGCGGGCCCGGGTGTGGCTGCTGTACATGGCGGCCTCCGCGCTCGGCTTCGAGCGGGGCCGCCTCGGGGTCAACCAGGTGCTGGCGGTACGGCCCGTGGACGGAGGGGCCTCGGGGATGCCGCTGCGGGCGCGCGTCTGGGGCGGGTAGCCGGGTCCGGTGGCGCACGCCAAGGGCCCCGGGGCGTGTGCCCCGGGGCCCTTGGCGTGCGCCGCGTACCGCCGTGGCGGCCGCGCGCGCTACTCGGTCTTGATGGCGGTCAGCATGTTCAGCCGGGCGGCGCTGCGGGCGGGCCACATGGCGGCCAGGACGCCGACGACGGCGGCCAGCAGGAGGAAGACGCCGATCCGGTCGTAGGGGAGGACCAGTTCGTAGCCCGGCACCGCCTTCTTGAGGGTCGAGCCGACGGCCCAGGCGAGGAAGACGCCGATGCCGATGCCGAGGACGGCGCCGAAGAGCGAGATGACCACGGACTCCAGGCGGATCATGTTCTTGACGCGGGCCCGGTCGAGGCCGATGGCGCGCAGCATGCCGATCTCCTGCGTCCGTTCGAAGACCGACATCGCCAGGGTGTTGACCACGCCCAGCACCGAGATGATCAGGGCCATGCCGAGCAGGCCGTACATGATGTTCAGCATCGTGTTGATCATGCCGCCCATCTCGTTGCGCATGTCCTGCCGGGTGGCGACGGTCATCGCCGGGTTCTTGCCGAGGGCGTCGATGACGGCCTGCTGGCTGGCCTTGGACTGGCCGCCGGTGGTGTTGACGTAGACCTCGCGGATGTACTGCTCGTCCGTGTGCTCGCCGAGGATCTTGTTGTCCAGGACGTACGGGGAGAGCAGGCCCTCCATGTCCTTGTAGACGGCGCCGACCTTGAGGGTGGCCTTCTGGCCGTCCTCGAACTGGGCGGGGAGGACGGAGCCGACGGTGAGCCGCTGCTTCTTCGCGGTGCTCTCGGCGACGGCGACCTCGCCCTTGCGGAGGCTGTCCAGCGAGCCGCTGACGACCTGGATGTTCAGCAGTTCGCCGATGGCGGCCGGGTTGACGCCGGAGGCCGCGCGGAAGTCGTCGCCCATCTTGAAGTGGCCCTCGGCCTGCGGGGAGACCGCCGTGATGCCGGGGGCCTTGGCCAGGGTCTCGGCCACCGACTTGTCCAGGCTGCCGTTGCCGCCGGACATGGTGACCTTGTAGTCGGCCTTGAGCTTGTCGGTGCTCATCCGGTCCACGGCCTTGCCCATGGTGACGCCGAGCACGGACATGGTGGTGACGAGGGTGAGGCCGATCGCCAGCGAGGCGGCGGTGACGGCGGTGCGGCGCGGGTTGCGCACGGCGTTCTGCGCGGCCAGCTTGCCGGGGACGCCGAAGACCTTCTGGAGCGCCGGGCGGACGGCCGCGATGGCCGGCCGGGAGAGCAGCGGGAGCAGCACGATCATGCCGATGAGCAGGAGGGCCGCGCCGCCGCCGATGACCTCGCGGCCGTCGCCGCCCATCGAGACGCCGAGGAGGACGACGCCGATGCCGAGGAGGCTGGTGACGGAGCCGATGACGTTGCGCAGCACGAGGGACTTGGCGGAGGCCGGCAGGTGGGCGCTGCCCATGGCGGCGACCGGGGCGATCCGGCCGGTGCGCCAGGCGGGCAGCAGGGCGGCGAGGGTGGTGACGAGGACGCCGATGACCAGCGCGGCGATGACCGTGCCCGGGGCGACGACCAGGTCCCCGGCGGGGATCTTGGCGCCGAGGGAGTCCATCAGGGAGCGCATGCCGACCGCCAGGCCGATGCCGCCGGCCAGCCCGATGGCGGCCGAGAGGACGCCGACGACCAGGGCTTCGGAGAGCACCGAGCGCATGACCTGGCCGCGGTTGGCGCCGACGGCGCGCAGCAGGGCCAGTTCCTTGGTGCGCTGGGCGACCAGCATCGTGAACGTGTTGTAGATCAGGAAGACGCCGACGAAGAGGGAGATGCCGGCGAAGGCGAGCAGCATGGTGCTCATGCTGCTCATCCCCTTCTCGATGTCCTTGGCCTGCTCGGCGGCGAGCGCGGCGCCGGTCTGGGCCTTGGTGGTCTTGCCGTCGACGAGCGGCTTGATGTCGGCGAGCAGCCGGTCGGCGGAGGCGCCGGGGGCGGCGGCGACGGAGAGCTCGTCGTAGAAGCCGGGCTGGAGGTAGAGCTCCTGGGCGACCTTGGTGTCGAAGAGGACGAGGCTGCCGCCGGCGTTGACGGCGCCGTCCTCGGTGGTGAAGACGCCGGAGAGGGTGAACTCGCGGACCGGGCCGTTGGTGGCGACGCGGACCTTGTCGCCGGTCTCGTACCCGCCCTTGGCGGCGGTTTCCCTGTCGAGGGCGACCTGGTCGTCCCGGACCGGGCCGGTGCCCTGGACGAAGGTGTAGCGGGGGTCCCGGCCGTCCTCGACGGGCGCGTGGTTGGAGCCCTTGTTGGCCCAGCCGGAGCCGATCAGCTTGCCGTTCTCGTCGCCGACGCCGGCGAAGCCCGAGACGCGGCCGGCGACCGAGCCGACGCCCTTGACGGCCTTGACCTTCTCCAGGGTCTGCTGGCTGATGCCGGGGTCGCCCTCCTTCCGGCCGTCCTCGGCGCGGGCCTGGCCGTAGGAGGTGACGGAGACGGCGACGCCGCTGTAGCTCTTGGCGGACTGGCCGGACAGGGACTTGCTGAGGGTGTCGGTGAAGACGAGGGTGCCGGAGACGAAGGCGACGCCGAGGGTGACGGCGAGGACCGTCATCAGCAGCCTCGCCTTGTGCGCGAGGACGTTGCGCAGGGCGGTACGGAACATGGGGATCTCGGTCCTGGGGCTGGAGGTCTGTGAGGAGGGCGCGTGAGCCCCGCGGGGCGGGGCGGTCCGGCTCCGGGTCAGCTGGTGCGGCCCTTGGCGTCGAAGGCCTTCATCCGGTCGAGCACGCCGTCGGCGGTGGGTGCGTACATCTCGTCGACGATGCGGCCGTCCGCGAGGAAGATGACGCGGTCCGCGTAGGAGGCGGCGACGGCGTCGTGGGTGACCATCACGACGGTCTGGCCGAGCTCGCGCACCGAGTTGCGCAGGAAGCCGAGCACCTCGGCGCCGGAGCGCGAGTCCAGGTTCCCGGTCGGCTCGTCGCCGAAGATGATCTCGGGGCGGGCGGCCAGGGCGCGGGCCACGGCGACGCGCTGCTGCTGGCCTCCGGAGAGCTGGGTGGGGCGGTGGGAGAGGCGGCCGGAGAGCCCGACCATGTCCACCACGGTGTCCAGCCACTGCTTGTCCGGCTTGCGGCCTGCGATGTCCATGGGGAGGGTGATGTTCTCCAGGGCGGTCAGGGTCGGGAGCAGGTTGAACGCCTGGAAGATAAAGCCGATCTTGTCCCGGCGCAGCTGGGTGAGCTGCTTGTCCTTGAGGGACCCCAGCTCGGTGTCGCCGATGCGGACCGAGCCGGCGGAGAAGGTGTCCAGGCCGGCCACGCAGTGCATCAGCGTGGACTTGCCGGAGCCGGAGGGGCCCATGATCGCGGTGAACTGGCCCTGGCCGAAGTCGACGGAGACGTTGTCCAGCGCGACCACCTGGGTCTCGCCCTGGCCGTACACCTTGGAGAGCTGCGTGGCGCGGGCGGCCACGGTCTGTGCCTGTGCGGTGTGCCGGGCGTAGTTCATGGCGGTCACGGGGGGACTCCTGTCGAACGGTTCTGCGATGTGCCGGGTCCCTTCCATCCTCACCGGGGGACCCCCCGTCGGGGATCAGCCGAGGTGCCCGTTCGACGGCCCACTGGAGTCTGACCGCGAGGGGCGGTGCCTCCTCCTCTGGTATGACAAGGAGGGCTGCTCGCCGGGGGCGGGGCAGGGGGTGGCCCGGGGTGGCGGACGGGGTGGCGGAGGGCAGCGGAATCAGGTCAATCCCGGGGCGGTGCACAGCGTCGTCCGGAAGGGTGCCGACCGCGACTTATCGGGCCTGACGCCCACTCAATCGCCAATAAAATCAGACAACATCGGATAGAGGGCCCTCGGCCGGGCATGGTCTTCCGGATAGGCTCATCACTGCGTACAAGGCATTTTCCACGGGGCCCCGCCGCGCCTTGCCCGGATGGTGGAAAGGCAGACACGGCGAGCTTAAACCTCGCTGGCCCTCGGGCCGTGCCGGTTCAAGTCCGGCTCCGGGCACTTCCGCGGCTCCACCGTTTATCTCCGGCGCTTCGCCGTGCCTTCTCCTAAGATCCTCCTCCAGCAGTAGGGTGCTTTCTTTGCGAGCGCATTACTCTTGAAGCAAGGCCACACACGGAGGCCATGGAGGAGTGAGATGAGGAGCAGTAACCCGGTCTTCTCGCGACGGGGGTTCAGCCGCGACAACGGCGGCTACGCGGGCTTCGAGGCGCAGCACGCGCAGGCCGGGACCGCGCCCAACCCGTACGCGACGAATCCTTACGCCACCGACCCGGCCACCGGCATGCCGACGGCCCCGGTCCGCGCCAACGCGATGACCATCGACGACGTCGTGACCCGTACGGCCATGACGCTCGGCACCCTGATCGTCACCGCGACCCTCGCGTGGATCGCCCTGCCCGTCGACCCGGCCAACGTGGGCAAGTCCTACGGCATCGCCGTGGGCTCGGCGCTCATCGCGTTCGTCCTCGCCATGGTCCAGAGCTTCAAGCGCAAGCCGACGCCGGCGCTGATCCTGGGCTACGCGGCGTTCGAGGGCGTCTTCCTCGGCGTCATCTCGATGGCGACCAGCACCTACATCAGCCCCGGCGTGGTCGTCCAGGCCGTGCTCGGCACGATGTGCGTCTTCGCCGCGGTGCTCGTGGCGTACAAGATGCGCTGGATCCGCGTCACCCGCCGGTTCACCGGCTTCGTGATGGCCGCGGCCCTCGGCTTCGTCCTGCTGATGGTGGCGAACTCGCTGTTCATGCTGTTCGGCGGCGGTGACGGCCTCGGCTTCCGCAGCGGCCCGCTCGGCATCGTCTTCGGCATCGTCGGCGTCATCCTGGGCGCCTGCTTCCTGGCCCTGGACTTCAAGCAGGTCGAGGACGGCGTCACGTACGGCGCTCCGCGCGAGGAGGCCTGGCTGGCGGCCTTCGGCCTGACGCTGACCCTGGTGTGGATCTACCTGGAGCTGCTGCGCCTGTTCCAGATCCTCTCGGGCGACGACTAGCCGTACCGGCGGCACAAGCCGGCAGGACCAGGGGAAGGCCCCGCGAGCGGACCGCTCGCGGGGCCTTCCCGCGTTCCGGGCTCGTGAGGGGGACGGGGGCCGCCGGGCGGCTCAGCCGAACCTTCGGGCCGCTCTGCGCAGGCCGTGCTCGTGGATGATCGCCTTGGCCTGGCCGTACGACAGGTCGTGCGCGCCGAGCAGCCAGCTGACCTTCTCCTCGAACCGGACGAGCGAGGGGCCCTCGTCGACGGTGCGGAGCCAGTCGGAGATCTCACGACCGGTGGTCTGGGGGATTCTGTCGATCATGTTGCGGTGGGTCCGCTCGGAGAACTCTACGGACATGGGCGCCTCCGGGGGTGTCGCCGTGCTGTTCCCTTCACGTCACCGTGCCGCAGAGTTCGCCCGTTGGCAATGGTGCCGGGACGGCGCGTAAGGTCGGCCGGGTGCTCGATACCTCACCCCTGGACGCCGCCGTGGAACGCTTCGCCGACCGGCTGCGGGCCGCGCCGCAGAGCCGCCTCCTGAGGGGCGCCGCCGCCGAGGCCCTGGAGCTGGCCCGGGAGCTCGCGCTGCGGGCCCAGCGGCTGGAAGAGCCGGAGGGGGCGGCTCCGGCGCGTGTGGTGCCGGACGCGGGCCTCTTCGTCGTGGGGGACCAGGTGGCCGTGGCCGGGCTCGACCTCGCCGAGGCGCTGCGCGCGGCGGAGGCCGGCGGCGGGGCGGACGGCGCGAAGGCCCCGTCCGAGATGCTGGACGAGGCCGTGGCGCTGGTGGAGCGGGCGGAGATCAGAGCGATGCGATGACCCGGTCCGCCAGGATGTAGACGTTGCTGTCGGGGTCCTCGGCGTCACCGCAGGAGAAGGTCAGCGCGTAGGCGCCGGAGATGCCCGAGCCGCCGAGCAGCACCGGGGCGGTGCCCGAGCGCAGGGCCTCGGCGAGCCGCTCCGCGGTCTCCCGGTGGCCCGGGGTCATGCACAGCGTGGTGCCGTCGGTGAAGACGTACACGTCGAGGGTGCCCAGCGGGCCCGGGCGGACGTCCGCGAGGGCCGTACGGGCCTCCGCGAGCTCCTCCAGGCGGCTGACGGTGCGCTCGTGGTCGGCGCCGGGATGCGGCTGGACCGGAACGAAGTCCGGGTGCGAGGGGTGGCGGCGGCGGGCCGCGGCCAGCTCGGCCGAATCCTCGGGGTACTCGTCGGCGAGGTCGTCGCCCAGGACCGGCTCCAGGCCGACCAGGTCCGCCTGCCGGGGCAGGAAGACCGGGCCGTCCTCACCGAGGCCGGAGAGGCCGCCCAGCAGGGACGGCGCGTCCGCGGCGTCGCGGGCCTCCTGCGCGGCCCAGAAGGCCCGCGCCTCGGCCAGCTCGCGCTCGCGCTCCTCGGCCAGGGCCTCGGCCACGGCGGCTCGTATCTCGGCGGCGGGGGACTGCACCGCGCCGCGGGCGTGCGGAACGGTCGCGGCGCGCGGGTGGGCCGACACCGCAAGCTCACCGCGCAGGGCGGTGACCTGCTTGCGCAGTCCGTGGACGGCGTGCAGCGCAGCAGCGCCCACGGCCGTGGCAGCGGCCGTGGTCAGCAACAGGGCAAGAGACATGGCGCTCACTGACTAACTCCTGGTTCATTCGATCCCCCGACTTCCTACATCAGCTTGTCCCGTGCTGTGAATGGCGTGCAGTGCATTACGTCATGAATTGGACAGGTCTTTCGTCCTCGCCGGCCCCGGGGGATGGCGTCTGACCTGGGCAAATGCCACTCCCCCAGGACAAAGGTCACATCCTGGGGGAGATTCGGTCACAGGTCGGCCGCGACGGGATTGGATCCGCCGTCAGTAGAGCGCACGGAGCTGGAGGATTCCTTGCGGGGCCTGGGGGTTCCGGTCGAGCGGGGACCCCGCGGGACTACGACAGGCGCTCGATCACCATGGCCATGCCCTGGCCGCCGCCGACGCACATCGTCTCCAGGCCGAACTGCTTGTCGTGGAACTGGAGGCTGTTGATCAGCGTGCCGGTGATACGGGCACCGGTCATCCCGAACGGGTGACCGACGGCGATGGCCCCGCCGTTGACGTTCAGCTTCTCCAGCGGGATCTCCAGATCGCGGTAGGACGGGATGACCTGGGCCGCGAAGGCCTCGTTGATCTCGAACAGGTCGATGTCGCCGACGGTCAGCCCGGCCCGCTTCAGGGCCTGCTTGGACGCCTCGACCGGGCCCAGGCCCATGATCTCGGGAGACAGGGCGGTGACGCCGGTGGAGACGATCCGCGCCAGCGGGGTCAGGCCCAGCTCCCGCGCCTTGGTGTCGCTCATGATGACGAGCGCGGCCGCGCCGTCGTTGAGCGGGCAGCAGTTGCCGGCCGTGACCAGGCCGTCGGGGCGGAAGACGGGCTTGAGGCCCTCCACGCCCTCCAGGGTGACGCCGGCGCGCGGGCCGTCGTCCTTGCTGACCACGGTGCCGTCCGGGGTGGTGACGGGGGTGATCTCGCGCGCCCAGAAGCCGTTCTTGACGGCTTCCTCGGCGAGGTTCTGCGAGCGCACGCCGAACTCGTCCATGTCCCGGCGGGTCACGCCCTTGAGGCGGGCCAGGTTCTCGGCGGTCTGACCCATGGAGATGTACGCGTCGGGGATCAGGCCGTCCTCGCGCGGGTCGTGCCAGTCACTGCCCTCGCTCTGCGCGACGGCGGCAGTGCGGGCCTCGGCGTCGGCGAAGAGCGGGTTGTGGGTGTCCGGGAGGCCGTCGGAGGAGCCCTTGGCGAACCGGGACACGGTCTCGACGCCGGCGGAGATGAAGACGTCGCCCTCGCCCGCCTTGATGGCGTGCAGCGCCATCCGGGAGGTCTGGAGGGAGGAGGAGCAGTAACGGGTGATCGTGGTGCCGGGCAGGTAGTCCATGCCCATCTGCACGGCGACGATACGGGCGAGGTTGTGGCCCTGCTCGCCGCCGGGGAGGCCGCAGCCGAGCATCAGGTCGTCGATCTGGCGCGGGTCCAGCTCGGGGACCTTGGCGAGGGCCGCCTGGATGATCGTGGCGGTCAGGTCGTCCGGGCGGACGTCCTTGAGCGAGCCCTTGCCGGCGCGCCCGATCGGGGAGCGGGCGGTGGAAACGATGACGGCTTCGGGCATCGGGACTCCAAGGGGGTGCGTCGTTGCGGGACCGCATGCGAAGTTACCGCCCCGTACCGTCGAGGTCACCGGGGTCGGGATGTGATGCCGGTCGCTCTCGCCATTGTGCCGCCGCCCGCGTCGGGACCGCGTGAACGGCCGGGGCCGCCCGCCGGGGCGCGCGGGCCCCGTCGAGGGCGGCCGCACCCCGGTACCGGCCGCGGCCGGCGTCGAGGCCGGGCGGGGGCGCTCCGGAGGCCCGGCGGAGGCAGCGCCCGCGGAGCAGCGGCTACGCGTGGTCCCCGGCCGGGCTCGGCTCCGGGTTCTGGGTCTCCGGGAGGCGCCGGCGGCGGCGGTGCTTGAGCAGGGCCCACGGGCCGCGGGCCGGCGTGACCTCCGTGCCCGCCTCGCCCGCCGCGGCGGAAGCCGCCTTCGCCACCGGCAGCATGTCCTCGTCCCGCGAGACGTCCAGCCGGTCGGAGCCCGGCCACAGCCCCAGCGCCGCGCACAGCGTCGGCAGCACCGCCATCGCCGCGGTGGCGTACCCCTCCGCCGAGGGGTGGTAGGAGTCCGGGCCGAACATCTCGCGCGGGTTCGCCGCGAACTCAGGGCCCAGCAGGTCCCCCATCGAGATCGTCCGCGCCCCCAGCGCCACCACGCCGATCGTCTGGGCCGCCGCCAGCTGCCGCGAGACCCGGCGGGCCATCCACCGCAGCGGCTGGTACACCGGCTCGATCGTGCCGAGGTCGGGGCAGGTCCCGACCACCACCTCGGAGCCCGCGATCCGCAGTCTGCGTACCGCCGCCGTCAGCAGCCGCACCGACTGGGTGAGCGGCATCCGCCTGGTCACGTCGTTCGCGCCGATGATGATCACGCAGACGTCCGGCGCGGGGCCGTTCCCGTCCAGCAGCAGGCTCACCTGCCGGTCCAGGTCGTCCGACATGGCCCCGGACAGGGCCACGTTGCGCAGCTCCACCGGCCGTTCGGCCACCGCCGCCAGCCCGGACGCCAGCAGCGCCGCCGGGGTCTGGCGGGCCCGGTGCACGCCCAGCCCGGCCGCGGTGGAGTCGCCCAGCATGCCCATCCGCAGCGGCCCCGGGCTCAGCTCCGGCCCGCTGAACTCGCTCCCGTACAGGCCGTCGGCGCGCGGCGGATCGCCGAGCCCGTTGCCCACCGTCCGCTTCGCGAACTGCACCTCCGCCAGGACCAGCCCGACCGCGGCGACCCCGACCAGCCCGAGTCCGCCTCCGCCGTACGCCGCCCCCGCCGCGATCCGGCGGGCCGTCCTCGCCCTGGACATCCTCCGAGCCACCTCCTCCGTCGTGTTGACCTTCCTGCCCCGTACTGCCGGTCGGCCAATCCCTTTCCGCTTACTCTGGCCGGACCTCCCGGAGAACCCGTGGAGTCCCCTTCTTGGAGAACATGGTGCAATTCCACGACTCGATGATCAGCCTCGTCGGCAACACCCCGCTGGTGAAGCTCAACCGCGTGACCGAAGGCCTGCAGGCCACCGTGCTTGCCAAGGTCGAGTACTTCAACCCCGGCGGTTCCGTGAAGGACCGGATCGCCGTACGGATGATCGAGGCCGCCGAGCAGAGCGGTGCCCTCAAGCCCGGTGGCACCATCGTGGAGCCCACCAGCGGCAATACGGGTGTCGGACTCGCCATCGTCGCCCAGCAGAAGGGCTACAAGTGCATCTTCGTCTGCCCTGACAAGGTCTCCCTCGACAAGATCAACGTGCTGCGCGCGTACGGCGCCGAGGTCGTGGTCTGCCCCACCGCGGTCGACCCGGAGCACCCGGACTCGTACTACAACGTCTCCGACCGCCTCGTGCGCGAGACCCCGGGCGCCTGGAAGCCGGACCAGTACAGCAACCCGAACAACCCCCGTTCGCACTACGAGACCACCGGTCCGGAGCTGTGGGAGCAGACGGACGGGAAGATCACGCACTTCGTGGCGGGCGTCGGCACCGGCGGCACCATCTCGGGCACCGGCAACTACCTCAAGGAGGTCAGCGGCGGGAAGGTCAAGGTCATCGGCGCGGACCCGGAGGGCTCCGTCTACTCCGGCGGCAGCGGCCGCCCGTACCTCGTCGAGGGTGTCGGCGAGGACTTCTGGCCGACCGCCTACGACCCGAACGTCACCGACGAGATCATCGCGGTGTCCGACAAGGACTCCTTCCAGATGACCCGCCGTCTGGCGAAGGAGGAGGGCCTCCTGGTCGGCGGCTCCTGCGGCATGGCGGTCGTCGCCGCGCTGCGCGCCGCCGAGGGCCTGGGCCCGGACGACGTGGTCGTCGTCCTGCTGCCGGACAGCGGCCGCGGCTACCTCAGCAAGATCTTCTCGGACGAGTGGATGGCCGGGCACGGCTTCCTGGAGGAGGCGGGCCCCGCCGCGCGCATCGGCGACGTCCTCGCCGACAAGGACGGCGGCATTCCGTCGCTCGTCCACATGCACCCGGAGGAGACCGTCGGCCAGGCCATCGAGGTGCTGCGCGAGTACGGCGTCTCGCAGATGCCGATCGTCAAGCCGGGCGCCGGCCACCCCGACGTGATGGCCGCCGAGGTCATCGGCTCGGTCGTGGAGAAGGAGCTGCTCGCGGCGCTGTTCGCGCAGCGGGCCTCGCTCGGCGACCCGCTGGAGAAGCACATGAGCGCGCCGCTGCCGCAGGTCGGCTCCGGTGAGCCGGTGTCCGAGCTGATGGCGGTGCTCGGCGAGGCCGACGCGGCGATCGTGCTGGTCGAGGGCAAGCCCACCGGTGTGGTGAGCCGGCAGGACCTGCTGGCGTTCCTGGCCAAGACGGCCTAGCGGAGCGCCGCGGCGCGGTGGGAGGCGGCGGGCCACGGGGCCGCCGCCTCGCCGCGTTGGCGCCTCGCGCGTCGGCGCGGTGTGCGGCACGCGGTGCGCCGGGGCGGTCGTGGGCGTGCTCGTCGCGCGGGCGCAAGGGGGCGTGGGCGGCGTGACGCGTTCGTCGCGCGGGTGGTTCCTGGGCGCGAAGTGAGGCGGGGACCGCCGCACCCCCGGCTGGCCGGGGGCGGGACGACGGCGGTCCCCGCCCGGGACACGGGCCGGGTCAGGGCCGTCCGCGTCCGTGGCGCCGGCGTGCTCCGGGAGCCGCTCCGGGGATGCGCAGGCGCCGTGCGAGGTGTCGGGGGGCCGTTCCGGCTTCCCGGGCTTCCCCGCCGACGACACCACTGTCGCGCAGCCGTGTTAAGCCGGTGCTGCCGTCACGTGTCGCCCCCGTACCGATTGCGCGACGGGCGCCCGCCGGCCGGGAGCGGCCGTCGGGCCGTCGGGCCGGAGCGCCGTCGGGCCGTCAGGCCAGCGGGTCGCGGGCGGGCCGGCGTGCGCGCCCGGCGTGGGCCAGGTTCACGCCCAGGATGCCCGCCCAGGCGACCACCAGCCCGCCGGTGCCCTGGGTGATGGCGATGGCCGACAGCGGGACGGCCAGCACGAGCGTGACGATCGCGAAGCCGAAGCGCTCCCCGAAGGCGCTCACCGGGGTCCCGCCGGAGCCCGGTCCGCCGCGCTCCCGGCGCAGCCGCTCCTCCGCGAGCCGGCGCCGGACCTGGGTGTCGACCTTGTCCACGAAGGATTCCACGAGCGCGGCCTCGTACTCGGGCCCGAGCTCCCGCCGGGCCTCCAGCGTGGCGGCGAGTTCCTTCTTGAGCTCTGTCATGGGGCCACGCTAGGAACCGCCGCCGGGCCCCGCACTGGGGATAGCCCCCGTATCCGGATCGCGGTCACGGCTTGCTCCGCTGCATAGATACATGCAGAGTGCAGGGTGACTGAATATCTCCCCGGGGACGGGACGGAGGGGGCGGCGATGAACGACAGCCCGGCCGCACGGCTGCAACGGCTGTTCGAGGGACACCGGCTGACGCCCACCCAGCGGCGGATCGCGCACTGCATGGTGCGCGGTGCGGCGGAGGTGCCCTTCCTGTCGAGCGTGGAACTCGCCGAGCTGGCCGGGGTGAGCCAGCCCTCGGTGACCCGGTTCGCCGTGGCCCTCGGTTTCGACGGGTACCCGGCGCTGCGCCGGCACCTGCGCGAGGTGGCTCCGGCCGGGCGTCCGGAGCCCGCGCGCGAGGACGCGCACAACGAGTACCAGCAGGCCGTCCAGGGCGAGATCGAGAACCTCCAGCGGCTCTCGGCGATGCTGGCGGACCCGTCGCCGGTCGAGGAGGCGGGCCGGCTGCTCGCGGCCTCGGCGCCGCTGCCGGTGCTGGGGCTGCGGGCGGCGTCCTCGCAGGCACGCGGGTTCGCGTACTTCGCCGCCAAGGTGCATCCGGACGTACGCCTCCTCGACGAGGGCGGCTCCATGCTCGCCGACCGGATCGACGCGGCGGCCGCCGCCGGGGCCTCGGCGCTGCTGTGCTTCGCGCTGCCCCGCCACCCCCGCGAGGTGGTGGAGGCCCTGGAGCACGCGCGGGCGGCCGGGCTGACGGCGGTGACGGTCGCAGACTCGGCCTTCGCACCCGTCGCCCGGCACTCGGACCTGCTGATCCCGGCGCCGGTCGGCACCGGGCTGGCCTTCGACACGGCGTGCGCCCCGATGCTGCTGGGCCGGGTGCTGCTGGAGGCGATGGCGGACGCCCTGCCGGACGCCCAGGCCCGCCTGGAGGCCTTCGACGCGCGGGCGGCGGCCCGCGGCCTCTTCGTGGAGTAGCCCCCAGCCGCGCGACTCCCGGCCGCCCCGCCGACTGCGACCCCCGCGGCCCGGCCCCGGCCCCTCCGGCCCGGCGGGGCAGCGGCCCCGGCCTCCGGCCGCCTGCCCCAGCCGGGCGCCCGCCCCTGCGCCTCCGCCCCGAGCCCGCGGTTCCGCCCAGGCGCCCGCCCCCGCGGCCCGGCCCCCGCCCGGCTCCGGGCCCCAGCCCCAGCCCCGGCCCTGCGGGCCGCTTCCGGCCCCGGCGCCGGCTCCTGCCCCTGAGGCCCTGCCTCGGCGCCTGCCCCCGGCCGCGCCGCCTGGCTCTGGCTCCGCCGCCTGGCCCCGCGGCCGCCCTGGGGCCCGCTCCTTCGGCGACGCGCCGGCGCCCGCCCTTGCCGGCCCGGCCCCGGCTTCGCCGCCTGCCCCTGCGTCTCCGGCGCCTGCCACTGCCCCCGGCCGCGCCGCCTGGCCCTGCCCCAGCGCCTGCCACCCCGCTCCTACAGCAGCGCGTCCCGGTAGGCGCCGCCCGCCTCGGCGACGATCTCCGCCACGGACTGCGCCGGGCGCGCGAGGGTGAAGCGGACGGGGTCCTGCGGGGCGGGGCCGGCCGTGAAGCCGTGGACCGCCGGGCGGGGGAGGCTGTTGTAGCCGTAGTGGGCGGTGAAGAAGTACGCGCCGGTGTCCGGGACGGCGATCACGTCGCCCGGGGAGAGTTCCGGCAGCTCCCGGGCGGTGGCCAGCAGGTCCCCCGCGAAGCAGGCCGGGCCCGCGATGTCCTGGGCCACCGGAGTGCCGTTCCTGGGGGCGCCCCCGGCGTCGTACGCCAGGATCCGCAGCGGCCAGGCCGCCGGCGCGTACACGGTGCGGGTGGCCAGCTGGACGCCCGCGTGGGTCAGGGCGATGCGGCGGCCGCCCGCCTCCTTCGTGTACTCGACCCGGGCCAGCACCAGCCCGTGCTTGGCCAGCAGCGACCGCCCGAACTCGGTGACCAGCCCGTACGAGCCGTCGAAGAGCCCCGGCACGCCCTCGCGCAGGGCCTCCGCGTACGCCTCCCAGCCCGGGGCGTGCTCGTCCGAGGCGAAGTTCACCGGCAGCCCGCCGCCGATGTCGAGGGTGTCGACCCGCCGCTCCCCGGCCGCCGCGTTGATCTCCTCGGCCAGCGCGTGCAGCTCCCGCACCCCCTGCGCGATCAGCGGCAGCGGCACGCCCTGCGAGCCCGAGTGGGTGTGCAGCCGGGTCAGCCACGGCCGTTCCGCGAAGGCCCGTACGAGCGCCTCGCGCGCCCCCGGATCGCGCAGCGGGAAGCCGAACTTGGAGGTGGCGGTGGCCGTGGACAGGGCGTCGATGGCCCCGGCGCCGGTCTGGGGGTTGATCCGCAGCCCGACGGGGGAGCGGGTGGGGGCCGCCGCCACGAGGGCGTCGAGGCGCTCCAGCTCCTGCCGGTTGTCGGCGTTGACGGCGACCCCCAGGGCCAGCGCCGCGCGCAGCTCCTCCACCGTCTTCGCGGGGGAGTCGAGCACCGTCCGCTCCGCCGGGACCCCGGCGGCCCGGGCCAGGGCGAGCTCGCCGGGGCTGGCCGCCTCGCAGCCGATCCCGGCCTCCGCGAGCAGCCGCAGGACGGGGACCAGCGGGGCGGCCTTCACCGCGAAGGTGTGCAGGACGGGCGTGCCCGGTGGCAGGGCGGCCCCGAACGCGCCGGCCAGGGCGGCGGCGGAGGCGCGGATACCGGCCACGTCCAGCAGGCAGACCACGGGCTCGCGCTCCAGCAGTCCCTGCTGCACGGCGGCCCGTACGGCCCGGTCGCGGCGCTCGGCGGTGCCCTGCGTGTGCGTCTCGGCGGCCATGTCCGCCATCCCATCATCAGGCCGACCCGCCCGCAGCTGTTGACTGGAACTATTCATGCCGCGAGGATGTGAATGGATTGACCAACACCGGAGGAGGCACCCAGCCATGTCAGGACCCCGCCCCGTACGGGCCGCGCGAGGCACCGAGCTCAGCACCCTGGGATGGCAGCAGGAGGCCGCCCTCCGGATGCTGCAGAACAACCTCGACCCCGAGGTCGCGGAGCACCCCGACAAGCTCGTCGTCTACGGCGGCACCGGCAAGGCCGCCCGCGACTGGCGCTCCTTCGACGCGATGGTCCGCACCCTGCGCACCCTCAAGCAGGACGAGACCATGCTGGTCCAGTCCGGCCGCCCGGTCGGCGTGATGCAGACCCACGAGTGGGCGCCGCGCGTCCTGCTCGCCAACTCCAACCTGGTCGGCGACTGGGCCAACTGGGAGGAGTTCCGCCGGCTGGAGCACCTGGGCCTGACCATGTACGGCCAGATGACGGCCGGCTCCTGGATCTACATCGGCACCCAGGGCATCCTCCAGGGCACGTACGAGACCTTCGCGGCCGTCGCCGCGAAGAAGTTCGGCGGCACCCTCGCCGGCACCATCACCCTCACCGCCGGCCTCGGCGGCATGGGCGGCGCCCAGCCGCTGGCCGTGACGATGAACGACGGCGTCGCCATCTGCGTCGACGTCGACCCGCGCGCCATCGAGCGCCGCATCGAGCACCGCTACCTCGACGTGAAGGCCGACGGCCTCGCCCACGCCCTCCAGCTCGCCACCGAGGCCCGCGACGCCCGCAGGCCGCTCTCCATCGGCCTCCTCGGCAACGCCGCCGAACTGCTCCCGCAGATGCTGGCCGAGGGCGCGCCGATCGACATCGTCACCGACCAGACGAGCGCCCACGACCCGCTCTCCTACCTGCCCGTCGGCGTCGACTTCGACGACATGGCCGACTACGCGGCCAAGGACCCGGCGGGCTTCACCACCCGCGCCCGCGAGTCCATGGCCAGGCACGTCGAGGCCATGGTCGGCTTCATGGACGCCGGCGCCGAGGTCTTCGACTACGGCAACTCGATCCGCGGCGAGGCCCAGCTGGCCGGCTACGACCGCGCCTTCGCCTTCCCCGGCTTCGTCCCCGCCTACATCCGCCCGCTGTTCTGCGAGGGCAAGGGCCCCTTCCGCTGGGCCGCCCTGTCCGGCGAGGCCTCGGACATCGCCAAGACCGACAAGGCGATGCTGGAGCTCTTCCCCGAGAACGAGTCCCTGCACCGCTGGATCAAGATGGCCGGCGAGCGCGTGCACTTCCAGGGCCTGCCGGCCCGCATCTGCTGGCTCGGCTACGGCGAGCGCGACCGGGCCGGCGAGCGCTTCAACGACATGGTCGCGAGCGGCGAGCTGGCCGCCCCGCTGGCCATCGGCCGCGACCACCTCGACTGCGGCTCCGTGGCCTCCCCCTACCGCGAGACCGAGGCCATGCTCGACGGCTCCGACGCGATCGCCGACTGGCCGCTGCTCAACGCCATGGTCAACGTGGCCTCCGGCGCCTCCTGGGTGTCCATCCACCACGGCGGCGGCGTCGGCATGGGCCGCTCCATCCACGCCGGCCAGGTCACCGTCGCCGACGGCACCCCGCTGGCCGGCGAGAAGATCCGCCGCGTCCTCACCAACGACCCCGGCATGGGCGTCATCCGCCACGTCGACGCCGGCTACGACATCGCCGAGACGGTCGCCGACGAGCGCGGCGTCCGCGTCCCGATGCGCGAGGGTGACCCCGCGTGACCTCGCCCCACGACCCGTCCCCGGCCGCCCGGCCGGGGGCGGCGTCCTCCTTCCACACCATGTGGGCCGACCTCGCCCCGATCGGCCGCGACAGCGGCAGCGGCGGCTACCGCCGCTACGCCTGGACCGGCGCCGACGCCGACTGCCGGGCCTGGTTCCGGGCGCAGGCGGAGGCCCGCGGGCTGACGTACGAGGTGGACCGCAACGGCAACCAGTGGGCCTGGCTCGGCGACCCCCTCGCCGGGGACGCCGTGGTCACCGGCTCCCACCTCGACTCCGTCCCCGACGGCGGGGCCTTCGACGGCCCCCTCGGAGTGGTGTCCTCCTTCGCCGCCCTCGACGAGCTCCGCGCCCGCGGCGCCGCCCCCACCCGGCCGCTGGCCATCACCAACTTCGGTGACGAGGAGGGCGCCCGCTTCGGGCTGGCCTGCGTCGGCTCCCGGCTCGCCGCCGGACAGCTGACCAGGGAGAAGGCGTACGAACTGCGCGACGCCGACGGCGTCAGCCTCCCGCGGGCCATGGAGGCCGCCGGGTACGACCCGCAGACCATCGGCCCGGACCCCGAACGCCTCGCCCGCATCGGTGCCTTCGTCGAGCTGCACGTCGAACAGGGCCGCGCCCTCGACCTGTCCGGCGACCGCGTCGGCATCGCCTCCGCGATCTGGCCGCACGGCCGCTGGCGGTTCGACTTCCACGGCGAGGCCAACCACGCGGGCACCACCCGCCTCGTGGACCGCCGCGACCCGATGCTCGCGTACGCGCAGACCGTGCTCGCCGCCCGTCAGGAAGCGGCCCTCGCCGGCGCCGTCGCCACCTTCGGCAAGATCTCCGTCGAGCCGAACGGCGTCAACGCCATCCCCTCCCTCGTCCGGGGCTGGCTGGACTCCCGCGCCGCCGACCAGGCCACCCTCGACACGGTCGTCACGGCCGTCGAGAAGGCGGCCCGCGAGCACGCCGACCGCGACGGCATCGACCTGAACGTCGTACGGGAGTCCTTCACCCCGGTCGTCGAGTTCGAGCACGCCCTGCGCGACGAGCTCAACCGGATCCTGGGCGGGTCCGTCCCCGTCCTCGGCACGGGCGCGGGACACGACGCCGGAATCCTCTCCGGATCGGCCCCGACCGCGATGCTGTTCGTACGCAACCCCACCGGCGTCTCCCACTCCCCGAGGGAGTTCGCGGCCGAGGACGACTGCGTGGCCGGTGTCCTCGCCCTCGCCGACGTACTGGAAGGCCTGGCATGCCGCTGAAGACGTACTGGCTGGAACACGCCTGGCTCGGCGACGCCGTCGAGCCGGGCGTGGCCCTCGACGTGTCGGCGGACGGGCGGATCGCCGCCCTGCGCACCGGGACCGCCACCCCGCCCCCCGGCGCGGAGGCGCTGCGCGGACTGACCCTGCCCGGCCTGGCCAACGCCCACAGCCACGCCTTCCACCGGGCCCTGCGCTCGGTCGTGCAGGTCGGCTCGGGCACCTTCTGGACCTGGCGCGACGTCATGTACAAGGTCGCCCAGAACCTCACCCCGGACAGTTACTTCGACCTCGCCCGCGCCGTGTACGCCGAGATGGCCCTGGCCGGCATCACCAACGTCGGCGAGTTCCACTACGTCCACCACGCGCCCGGCGGCACCCCCTACGCCGACCTGAACGCCATGGGCGAGGCCCTGATCGAGGCCGCGGCCGCGGCGGGCATCCGCATCACCCTCCTCGACACCGCGTACCTGTCCTCGGGCTTCGGGGAGGCGCCGAACGCGCACCAGCTGCGGTTCTCCGACGGCACCGCCGACGCCTGGGCGGAGCGCGTGTCCGCGCTCAAGCCCCGGGAGCACGCGCTGATCGGCGCGGCGATCCACTCCGTGCGCGCCGTACCCGCCGGCCGGCTCGCCACGGTCGCCGAATGGGCGCGGGAGCGGCGGGCACCCCTGCACGTCCACCTGTCCGAGCAGACCGCCGAGAACGACGCCTGCCAGGCCGCCCACGGCCGTACGCCCACGCAGCTGCTCGCCGACCACGGGGTGCTCGGCCCGCGCACCACCGGCGTCCACAACACGCACCTGACGGACGGGGACATCGCCCTGCTCGGCGGGACCTCCACCGGCACCTGCATGTGCCCCACCACCGAACGCGACCTCGCCGACGGCATCGGCCCGGCCGGCCGGCTCCAGCGGGCGGGCAGTCCGCTGTCGCTCGGCAGCGACAGCCACGCCGTGATCGACCTGCTGGAGGAGGCGCGGGCGATGGAGCTGAACGAGCGGCTGCGCAGCCGGACGCGGGGGCACTGGACCGCGAACGCCCTGCTGACGGCCGCCACCGCCGACGGGCACGCCGCGCTGGGCCTGCCGGACGCCGGCCGCCTGGAGGCGGGCGCCCTGGCGGACTTCACCACCGTCGCGCTGGACTCCGTACGCACCGCCGGCCCGCTGCCGCGCCTCGGCGCGGAGACGGCCGTCTTCGCCGCCTCGGCCGCCGATGTCCGCCACACGGTGGTCGGGGGCCGGCACGTGGTCCGCGACGGTGCCCACACGCTGGTCGGGGACGTCGCCGCCGCCCTCGCCGCATCGATCGCGGCCGTCCGCGGCTGACGCCGCCGGGACCGGAACCTCCCGAGAGGAACCCATGAGCACCACCGTCATCACCAACATCGGCAGCCTCGTCACCAACGACCCCGCCCAGGGCGACGGCGGCCCCCTCGGCCTGATCGAGAACGCCGCCCTCGTCATGGACGGCGACACCATCGCCTGGACCGGCCCCGCCACCGACGCCCCCGCCGCCGACGCGTCCTTCGACGCGAAGGGCCGCGCCGTCATCCCCGGCTTCGTCGACTCCCACAGCCACCTCGTCTTCGCGGGGGACCGCACCGCCGAGTTCAACGCCCGGATGTCCGGCCGCGCCTACTCCGCCGGCGGCATCCGCACCACCGTCGCCGCCACCCGCGCCGCCACCGACGCGGAGCTGGAGGCCAACCTGCTGCGCCACCTCCACGAAGCCCGCCGCCAGGGCACCACCACCTTCGAGACCAAGTCCGGCTACGGCCTCACCGTCGCCGACGAGGCCCGCGCCCTGCGCATCGCCTCCGCGCACACCGAGGAGGTCACCTACCTCGGCGCGCACATCGTCTCCCCCGACTACGCCGACGACCCGGCGGGCTACGTCGACCTCGTCACCGGCGAGATGCTGCAGGCCTGCGCCCCGCACGCCCGCTGGGTGGACGTCTTCTGCGAGAAGGGCGCCTTCGACGGCGAGCAGGCCCGCGCCGTCCTCACCGCAGGCGCCGCCGCCGGGCTGATCCCGCGCGTCCACGCCAACCAGCTCTCCCACGGCCCCGGCGTGCGGCTCGCCGTCGAGCTCGAAGCCGCCTCCGCCGACCACTGCACCCACCTCACCGACGCCGACGTGGACGCCCTCGCCCAGGCGGCCGGCGTCACCGTGGCGACCCTGCTGCCCGGCGCCGAGTTCTCCACCCGCGCCCAGTGGCCCGACGCCCGCCGGCTGCTCGACGCGGGCGCCACCGTGGCCCTGTCGACGGACTGCAACCCCGGGTCCTCGTACACGAGTTCCATGCCGTTCTGCATCGCCCTCGCCGTCCGGGACATGGGAATGACCCCCGACGAGGCGCTGTGGGCCGCCACCGCCGGCGGGGCCCGCGCCCTGCGCCGGGGCGACATCGGCCGTCTGGCGCCCGGCGCCCGCGCGGACCTGGCCCTGCTCGACGCCCCGAGCCACGTCCACCTCGCCTACCGGCCGGGCGTCCCGCTCGTCTCCGCCGTCTGGCAGCGGGGGGTGCGCGCCGCCTGACCGGCGGCGGCGCCCGCCCGCCCGCGCACCGCCCGAAGCGCCGACCGCCCTTTGTCTTCCCTCCGCGAGGTCCCGGGCGTACCTTGTGCCACCGATCTGATGTGCCGTCAGTAAGTTGTGGCCGAGGGGAAGACGAAGGTGTCCGACCGGAAACGTTCCACCGCACTCGCGCTGGCGTCCGCGCTCGCCGGATCCGCGGTCCTGCTCGCCGCCCCCGCGGCCCACGCCGACGTGGTCGACGTCCAGTACGACTGCCAGACCCCGATCGGCGACAAGTCGGCGGTCTCGCCCATCGACATCAAGGCCGTCAAGGAGGGCGACGGCTACAAGCTGACGATGTCCTTCCAGAAGGGCGTCTCCTCCAGCCCCATCGAGCTCGGCAAGGGCGCGATGAACCCCAGCGCCGTGATCATGGCCGACGGCGCGGAGAAGGCCTCCGTACCGGTCTCGGGACCGCCCAACCCCGAGGCCGCCCCCGCCAACACCCCCATTAAGATCACCGACCTCTCGGGAACCTACACCCCGAAGAAGAGCGGCAAGGTCACCTTCACCGCGGGCGTCCTCACCATCAAGGCCATGGGCACCACCACCACCTGCACCCCGGGCAACAGCCCCCGGCCGTCCCTGGAGCTGGACGTCACGGCGGCCGGCGGCGGCGCCCCCCAGACCGGCGGCCCGGGCGGCGAACCCACCCTGCCGCAGACCGGCCCCGCCGACTCCGCGCTCGCCCTCGGCACCCTCGGTGCCACCGTGCTGCTCTCCGGCGCCGCCGGGGTGCTCTGGCTGACCCGGCGCGGCCGCCAGCCCCAGCGGACCGGGTCCTGAACGGAGCGCCCGCCCGTGCTCCACGCTCTCAAGCGGCCCGGCGCCGCACTCCTCGCCGCCACCACCCTGTACGGGACCGCCACCCTGTACGGGGCCCCGGCCGCGGCCGCCGATGAGCCCGGCTGGAGCGCCGGACCGGCCACCGCCCGCCCCGGCCCCGCGCGCCCGGCCTTCTACCTCACGGGCCCCGCGGGGACCGTCCTGGAAGACCGCCTCGCCCTCGACAACCCCGGCGACCGCGAGCACACCGTCACCCTGCGCGGGGCCGACGCCCACCACACGCCCGACGGAGCCCTCGCCGTGCGCCCCGCCGCGCCCGGGGCCGGAGCCCGCCCGGCGGGTAGCGGGTCCGCAGCGGGCTCCTGGATCAGCTTCGGCGGCGCCACCACGGTGAAACTCCCGCCCCGCACCCGCGCGGTGGTCCCCTTCACCGTCACCGTGCCGCCCGCCGCCCCGCCCGGCGACCACCCCGCCGCCGTCGTCGCCTCGGAGGCCGGCCGCCGCGAGACCGGGGTACGGGTCCACCTGCGGGTCGGCGGCCCGGCGGTGGCCGCGCTCACCGTCGAGGACGTCTCCGTACGCGGTCACGGCGCGGCCACCGTCATCGACTACACCCTGGTCAACCGGGGCAACGTCGCCCTCGCCCCCGAGCTCGCCCTGAGCGCCGAGGGCACCCTCCGCGAGATCCCCGCCCGGCCCGCCCGCACCCTGCCCGTCGAGCTGCCGCCCGGCCGGCGGGCCCGGCTGAGCGAACCCTGGCCCGCCGCGCCCGCCCTCGACCGGGTCGCCCTCACCCTCACCGTCACCGCCCCGGGAGCGGCACCGGCCACCGCCACCGCCCCGGCGTGGCTGGCGCCCAGCGGCAGGGCCACCCTGGCCGCCGGAGCCCTGCTCACCGCCGGCGGGACCGTACTGGCCGCGCTGCTCCTCGTACGCGCCCGGCGCGCCCGGCGCTCGCGGCGCGCGGAACCGTACGGGCCGCCCGGGAGCCCGCAGGCCCGCGACCCGGAACACGCGCACGCGCACGCGCACGAGCACGAGCTGACGGGAGCCCCCAGGTGAGCCGCACGGCCGGCGCGAAGCCCGCGACCCCCCTCGGCGCGGCCCTGGCGGCCCTCGCCCTGGCCCTGCTCCCGCTGCTCCCGGCCGCCGCCCCCGTCGCCGCCGACGAGGCGAAGCCGACCGCGGCGCTCTCCCTCCAGGAGGCGGCCAAGGGGACCGAGATCACGGTCACCGGCACCGGCTGGCGGGCGAAGACCCTCGTCATGCTGCTGGTCTGCGGCCAGAACATGATCGGCGGCACCAACAGCTGCGCCAACGCCGAAGGAGCGGCCGTCTCCGTCACCGACGACGGTCGCTTCACCGCCCGGCTGCCCGTCGCGGAACCGCCCAAGCCCTGCCCCTGCGTGGTCCACGTGACCTCCGTCAACGGGGACCGGTCCACGGTGGCGGTGCCGATCAGGATCACCGGCCATCCGGTGGCGGACCTGCCCGCCGAGTCCGGCACCGCCCGGCTGGCGCTGCTGACGGGGGTCCGGCTCAAGGGCGGCGACGGGGTGCTGACCTGGTTCGGCGCCCCGCCCGGCCGCACGTTCACCGCCACCGTCGGCAACCTCGGCGCGGCCCCGGTCAGGGACCCCGTCTTCCAGCTCGGCACCGCGCACGGGGTCTTCGCCCCGGTGTGGGAGGAAGCCCGCTGGAAGGGGACGATCCCGCCGGGCGGCAAGGCGGAGGTCGCGCTGGACGTGGCCCTGCCGGCGGGCGCCCACGGCGACTACACCGTCTCCCTCAAGTACGGGGACACGGTCCTGGCCACCCAGCCCTGGGGCGTGGACCGCCCGTATGGGGTGCTGCTGTTCTGGGGCCTGCTCCTGGTGGTGATCCCGACGGCGCTCTTCCGCCTCGGCATGGCCGTCGTCGACCGGGTCCGCCCCCGCCCCGGGGCCCCCGGCCGCCACCGGGGCGCCCGGAAGGCCCCCGACGCGGCCTCCCCGGGCCCGGAGGCGACCGCGCGCCCGCCGGAGGTCCCCGCCGTACGGGCGCCCGACGCCCCGACGGCGGTCCTGCCGTGGTTCACCCCGGAGCCGCGGGACGCACGGCCCCCACACACGTCCGCACCGTCCGATCACAGTCCGACGACGAAGGGACCATCGTGAAGACCCAACGGAGGGCGAGCGCGGCCGTGGCCGCGCTGCTGCTCGGCGGCGCGGGTATCGCCGTGGCGGCTTCCCCCGCCCAGGCCGCCGAGGCCACGTTCAAGGTCAAGTGCGTACCGCCGGCCGGTGGCGGCGATCCGGTGGAGGGCGAGACCACCGCCAGGATCACCGCCCCGGCCACGGCCAAGGTCGGCGACGAGGTCGACGTGTCGTGGGAGACGGTGAAGCCCGCCTCGAACAACACCGACCTGATGGTGATCCCGAAGGACTCGGTGCAGCCCACCGGCTGGCTCACCGTCGGCGGCGGGGGAGGGGAGGTCAAGGTCGTCGGGGAGAAGAAGAACCCGGAGATCCCGAAGAAGGCCCCCATGGTGATGTCCACCATGAAGGGCAAGCTGAAGCTGACCAAGGCCGGGAAGATCACCGTCACCCCGGGCAAGTACGAGGTCGCGGTCACCTTCTCCTTCGGCACCTTCGTCACCAAGTGCTCCCCGGTGGGCGAGGTGAAGGGCGGGGCGACGATCGACGTGTCGGGCGGCGGCGGCAGCGGCGGCACGACGAGCGGTGGCACGACGACGGGCGGCACGACCGGCGGCTCGACCACCTCCGGCGGCTCGACCACCTCCGGCGGGTCCACCTCCGGCGGGTCCACCACCACGGGCGGCACCACCGGAGGGGGCGGCGGCCAGACCGACTTCCCCGGCAAGCCCGTGGAGGTGGCCTACGACTGCGGCGCGGTCGTCCCCGGCGGCATCAAGACCCCGGTCACCGTCAACGCCATGAAGAACGCGGGCGGCGCCTACGACCTCACGGTCAAGACCGCCAAGGGAGCCATGGCCGCGCCCATGGCCCTGCCCGCCGGGGCCCTCAAGCCCTCGATGGACATCAAGCTGGGCGGCGCCGACAGCGGCACGGTCAAGGTCACCGGCCCGGCGAACGCCGAGCCGATCCCCGACAAGGCCCCGGTCAGCCTCAGCGACATGACCGGCACCTACAAGCCCGGCAAGACGGGCAAGGTGACGCTGAGCCCCGACCAGCTGACGATCGACGTCACGATGGCCCCGGGCTCGACCCCGATCAACGTGCCCTGCAAGGCGGCCAGCAGCGGGGTCTCCCTGGAGCTGGACACCACCGCCCAGCCGGGCGGCTCCGGCTCCACCACCGGCGGCTCCACCACCGGCGGCTCCACCACCGGCGGCTCCACCACCGGCGGCTCCTCGGCCGCCTCGGGCGGCCTCGCCGAGACCGGCGCCGGTGACGAGGGCGGCGTCAAGGCGCTGGCCCTGGTCGCCGGCACCGTGATCCTCCTCGGCGGCGCGGTCTTCACCTTCACCCCGTGGCGCCGCCTGCGCGGGCCCCGTTGACCCGTACCCCGGACAACGGAACGGCCCGGCACACCGGAAGGTGTGCCGGGCCGTTCACCGCTCGCGCGGGGCGCGGGGGGCGTCAGTTCATGTCGCCCATCAGCGCGTTGACCTTCTGGCGGTACATGTAGATCGCGACACCGGCGAGCACGGCGGCGGCGGCCTGGAAGAGGATGATCCCCACGCCGTTCAGCTGCACCTCGGCCAGACCGAGCAGACCGGTGACGCAGTCACCGGCGGTGACGGCGAGGAACCAGACGCCCATCATCTGGGAGCCGTACTTCTGCGGAGCCATCTTCGTGGTGACCGACAGGCCGACCGGGGACAGGCACAGCTCGGCGAGCGTGTGCATCAGGAAGATGAGCACCAGCCACCACATGGTGACCTTGGTGTCGTTGCCGGCGGTCTGGCTCAGCGGCAGGGCGAAGACGAAGAACGAGGCGCCGACGATGATCAGGGCCGCCGAGAACTTCACGATGGTGCTGGGCTCGCGGTTGCGGCGGGCCAGGGCCACCCACGCGGCGGCGAAGACCGGGGCCAGGGCCACCACGAAGAGCGGGTTCAGCGACTGGAAGATGGTGGTCGGGACTTCCCAGCCGAGCAGGCTGCGCTCGGAGTTCTTGTCACCGAAGAGCGAGAGGGTCGAACCGCCCTGGTCGTAGATCATCCAGAAGACGGCGGCGGCCACGAAGAACCAGATGTAGGCGCTCATCCGGGTCTGCTCGACGGCGGACAGGTCCTTGTCCCGCTTGATGCGGACGAGGACGGCGACCGGAATGATCAGACCGGCGATCGTGATCGGGTACAGCGCCCACTTGATGGTGAACATGTCCGCCGCGACCACGGCGCCGTAGAAGACGACGACGACGGCCAGGGCGACGAGGGCCTTGACGATCACGGCCTTGCGCTCGGCCGAGGACAGCGGGTTCGGGACCAGGCTGCTCTGCGGGCTCAGGGTGCGGCCGGCGAGCAGGTAGATCACGAGGCCGATGCCCATGCCGACGGCGGCGAGCGCGAAGCCGAGGTGCCAGTTCACGAGCTCGCCGACCATGCCGATGCCGACCGGGGCGAGCAGGGCACCGACGTTGATGCCGATGTAGAAGATCGTGAAGCCGCTGTCACGGCGCGGGTCGTCCACGCTCTTGTAGAGGTGGCCGACCATCGTGGAGATGTTGGCCTTCAGCAGACCGGAGCCGACCGCGACCAGCAGCAGACCGACGAAGAACGCGATCTGACCGGGCAGCGCGAGCGACAAGTGGCCGGCCATGATCACGCCACCGGCGATGGCGACCGTCTTGCGGGCGCCCCAGACGCGGTCGCCGAACCAGCCGCCGGGCATGGCCATGAGGTAGACCATCGCCACGTACACGGAGTAGATCGCCGTGGCCGTCGCCGCGGTGAAGCCGAGGCCGCCACCCTGGCTGTCGGTCGCGGCGTCGACACCGCCGGAGACCAAGTACAGGACGAGAAGCGCACGCATGCCGTAGTAGGAGAAGCGCTCCCACATCTCGGTCATGAACAGCGTGGCCAGGCCAACGGGGTGGCCGAGGACGGTTTTCTCGTGAGCTGCGCTCGGCGAGTCCTTCGTCAGGCTGGAAGCCATGGTCGATCCTTGCTTGCTCGGGACGCTCGGCTTCGTGAGCTGTTCAGCGCCCGGTGGGGGGCGGCCGGCACCGGCGGCGGACGTCCCACCCCACGCCCAGGGGTCTCGTCCCCCGTGGTGGCGGGGGCGAAGGGGCAGCCGTAACCGGGATCCACGCCCTGCGCGCCTCCTCGCGCGCCGGGCCCGGCCCATAGGTCATTCACTGTCATCTGGGCCGGATCAACCGACCAGAGCAGAATTTGAGGTCTTCGGCACGGATTTCGGCACAAAGATCCCCTGGGTAGTGCATCAGGCGTCTCGCCACCATACGACAGGACACCGCCGCATATGGAAGGACTTGAGAGATGGATCACAGGCTTTCAGGGAACCGTTCCATCATGTTCGAAGGCAGGTAGTAGTCAATAGCCGCTGTTCGAGAGGGGTGTGCAGGGAGGGGCCTGCTTCCAGCCGCCGCGGACTACCATCACCCACATGACGCGTGTACTGCTCGCCGAGGACGACGCATCCATCTCGGAACCCCTCGCCCGCGCCCTGCGCCGGGAGGGGTACGAGGTCGAGGTCCGGGAGGACGGCCCCACCGCCCTGGACGCCGGACTGCAGGGCGGCGTCGACCTCGTCGTCCTGGACCTGGGCCTGCCCGGGATGGACGGCCTGGAAGTGGCCCGGCGACTGCGCGCCGAAGGCCACGGCTTCCCGATCCTGGTGCTCACCGCCCGGGCCGACGAGGTCGACACGGTCGTCGGCCTCGACGCGGGCGCCGACGACTACGTCACCAAGCCCTTCCGCCTCGCCGAGCTGCTGGCCCGCGTCCGGGCCCTGCTGCGGCGCGGCGCCACCGAGGCCAGCCAGGCCCCCGCCACCCACGGCGTGCGCATCGACGTCGAATCGCACCGCGCGTGGATAGGGGAGGAAGAGCTCCAGCTCACCGCCAAGGAGTTCGACCTGCTGCGCGTCCTGGTCCGAGACGCCGGCCGCGTCGTCACCCGCGACCAGCTGATGCGCGAGGTCTGGGACACCACCTGGTGGTCCTCCACCAAGACCCTCGACATGCACATCTCCTGGCTCCGCAAGAAGCTGGGCGACGACGCCGCCAACCCCCGCTACATCGCCACGGTCCGGGGCGTCGGCTTCCGCTTCGAGAGGAGCTGACCCCCCGCCCCGGGGGCATCGGGCATGCTCTAGGGCATGCGCCGCCGCCTCATCAACTCCACGCTCGCCGTGGTGCTCGTCGTGATCGCCGTGTTCGGGGTCTCCCTCGTCATCGTGGAGACCCGGACCATCACCAGCAGCGCCCAGGACCGCATCGGCTCCGAGGCGCTGCGGCTGCTCGGCATCGTCGAGGCGGACGTCCTGGAGCGCAAGCCGGTCGACGCCGGCGCGCTCGCCGAGCAGCTCGACCTCGGCACGTACGCCCGCATCACCATCCCCGGCCGGCCCGCCATCGAGGTCGGCCAGCGGATCGACGACAGCGTCATCCGGGGCACCGCGCGCGGGGAGCAGGGGGTGCTCGTGGTGGTCGAGGAGACCCGCGACACGGTCACCAGGGAGGTCGGGCGCACCCTGGCCGTGGTCGGCGCGGTGGCGCTGCTGGCCGTCGTGGCGGCCGTACTGCTCGCCGTACGCCAGGCCAACCGGCTGGCCTCCCCGCTCACCGACCTCGCCGAGACCGCCGAACGGCTGGGCTCCGGCGACCCGAGGCCCCGGCACAAGCGCTACGGGGTCCCCGAGCTGGACCGGGTCGCCGACGTACTGGACTCCAGCGCGGAGCGGATCGCCCGCATGCTGACCGCCGAGCGGCGCCTGGCCGCCGACGCCTCGCACCAGCTGCGCACCCCCCTCACCGCCCTGTCGATGCGGCTGGAGGAGATCACGGTCACCGACGACCTGGAGACCGTACGGGAGGAGGCGACCATCGCCCTCACCCAGGTGGAGCGGCTCACGGACGTGGTCCAGCGGCTCCTGACGAACTCCCGGGACCCCCGGACCGGCTCGGCGGTCCCCTTCGACCTGGACGAGGTCGTCAAGCAGCAGCTGGAGGAGTGGCGGCCGGCCTACCGCAGCGCCGGACGGGCCGTCGTCCGCTCCGGCAAGACCGGCATGAGGGCCGTCGGCACCCCGGGGGCGGTCTCCCAGGTGCTGGCGACCCTCGTGGAGAACGCGCTGATGCACGGCGGCGGCACGGTCGCCCTGCGCACCCGCGTGACCGGCAACCAGGCCGTCATCGAGGTCACGGACGAGGGCCCCGGAGTCCCGCCGGACCTCGGCAACCGGATCTTCGAGCGGGCCATCAGCGGCCGCAACTCCACCGGCATCGGCCTGGCCGTCGCCCGGGACCTCGCCGAAGCGGACGGCGGCCGCCTGGAGCTCCTCCAGGGCCGGCCGCCGGTGTTCGCGCTCTTCCTCAGCCGCACCGCCCCGGAACGCGCCGATCCGGAGCGGACGGTCAGGTAGCCGTCAGCCCTGGTTGCCCGCGGGCTCGGGGGTGCGGGGGGCGAGCGGCGCCTCGTGCCCGTCGCGCTGCTCGACGACCAGGGAGTGCGCGGCCGGCGTGGGCAGGGCCTTGAAGACCCAGGTCCGGTAGGACCAGAAGCGGAAGACGGTGGCCACACCCATGCCGAGGAACTTGAAGACGTTGTTCGCCAGCGAGCCGTCGAAACCGAAGCCGTACGTGGCCACGTAGAGCACACCGCTCTCGATGACCATGCCGATCATGCTGAACAGGACGAAGAGGGTCATCTCGCGGCGCCGGCTGCCCAGGTCCCGGTCACGGTAGGTGAAGTAACGGAAGCCGATGTAGTTCGTGACGATGGCGACCACGATGGCTATGACGTTCGCGCGCACCGTCTGCAGGTCGGTCGTGCTCCGCAGCAGGTTGAAGACCCCGAAGTTGACCAGGACGCCCGCTCCGCCGACCGCTCCGAACTTGACGACCTCCCGGGCCAGACCGCGGAAGCGCTCGGACAGCGGTATGGCCTTCGGCGTGCTGCTCATGGATGGTCCAGTCCTGTCGTCATCGCCGCCCGCGGCCGCGCGTCACCCGATCTCGTCAACCCCACCATGCTAAGTGTCCCCCGCAGCGGGAGTCCGCGCCCCGGCACCCCGTGCGACGCACGGCACACGGGCTCCGCGGCCTGGTGGCGGGTCCGCGCCAGGGTCACGTCCGATTGGCGGAATACCGCCGGATACCCTGGAGGCGTGACGTTTCCGGTAGTCGGCATGGTCGGCGGCGGTCAGCTCGCCCGCATGACCCACGAGGCGGGTATCCCCCTCGGCATCAAGTTCAAGATCCTCAGTGACACCCCACAGGACTCGGCGGCCCAGGTCGTGAGCGATGTCGTCATCGGCGACTATCGCGATCTGGAGACACTGCGCGCCTTCGCGCGCGGCTGCGACGTGGTCACCTTCGATCACGAGCACGTACCCACCGAGCACCTCCGGGCCCTGGAGTCGGACGGCATCCCCGTCCGGCCGGGGCCCGACGCGTTGGTGCACGCCCAGGACAAGGGGGTGATGCGCGCCAGGCTCGACGAGATCGGCGCCCCCAGCCCCCGCCACCGGATCGTGAGCGATCCGGCGGACGCGGCGGCCTTCGCGCAGGAGGTCGGCGGGTTCCCCGTCATCCTCAAGACGGTGCGCGGCGGGTACGACGGCAAGGGAGTGTGGTTCGTCCGCACCCCCGAGGACGCGGAGGCCCCCTTCAAGGCGGGCGTCCCGGTCCTCGCCGAGGAGAAGGTGGACTACGTCCGCGAGCTCGCGGCCAACATCGTCCGCTCCCCGCACGGCCAGGCGGTGGCCTACCCCGTCGTCGAGTCCATCCAGGTGAACGGGGTCTGCGACACGGTGATCGCCCCCGCACCGAACCTCTCGGAGGCCCTCGCCGGCGAGGCCCAGGCCCTGGCCCTGCGCATCGCGCGGGAACTCGACGTGACCGGCCACCTGGCCGTGGAGCTGTTCGAGACCACCGACGGCCGCATCCTCGTCAACGAACTGGCCATGCGCCCGCACAACAGCGGCCACTGGACCCAGGACGGCGCGGTCACCTCCCAGTTCGCCAACCACGTCCGCGCGGTCCTGGACCTCCCCCTGGGCGACCCGCGCCCCCGCGCCCGCTGGACGGTCATGGCGAACGTGCTCGGCGGTGACTACCCCGACATGTACGCGGCGTACCTGCACTGCATGGCACACGACCCGCAGGTGAAGATCCACATGTACGGCAAGGACGTGAAACACGGCCGCAAGGTCGGCCACGTCAACACCTACGGCGACGACCTGGACGATGTGCTGGAGCGCGCACGTCACGCAGCCGGCTACCTCAGAGGAACGATCACCGAATGAGCACCTCCCCCGTCGTGGGCATCGTCATGGGCTCGGACTCCGACTGGCCCGTCATGGAGGCCGCCGCCCAGGCGCTGGCCGAGTTCGAGATCCCCTACGAGGTCGACGTCGTCTCCGCCCACCGCATGCCGCGCGAGATGGTCGCGTACGGCGAGCAGGCCGCCGACCGCGGCCTGAAGGCGATCATCGCGGGCGCCGGCGGAGCCGCCCACCTGCCCGGGATGCTCGCCTCCGTCACCCCGCTGCCCGTCATCGGCGTGCCGGTCCCGCTGAAGTACCTCGACGGCATGGACTCCCTCCTGTCGATCGTCCAGATGCCCGCCGGGGTTCCCGTCGCCACCGTCTCCGTCGCCGGCGCGCGCAACGCGGGCCTGCTGGCCGTACGGATGCTGGCCGCGCACGACCCGGAGCTGCTGGGCCGCATGCGGGACTTCCAGCAGGAGCTGAACGACCAGGCCACCGAGAAGGGCAAGCGGCTGCGCACCAAGGTCGCGGGCGCGGACTCCTTCGGGTTCGGCAAGTGAGCGCGGCGGACCTGCTCGCGCGGGCCCGGGACCTGCTCGCCGAGTACCCCGTCGTCGACGGGCACAACGACCTGCCCTGGGCACTGCGCCAGCAGGTCCGCTACGACCTCGACCAGCGGGACATCGCCGGCGACCAGTCCGGCCACCTGCACACCGACCTCCCCCGGCTGCGCGCCGGCGGCGTCGGCGCGCAGTTCTGGTCCGTCTACGTCCGCTCCGACTACAGCGGCGACGAGGCGGTCAGCGCCACCCTGGAGCAGATCGACGCCGTCGACCAGCTGATCGCCCGTTACCCCGGCTCGCTGGTGCGCGCGCTGACGGCCGACGACATGGAGGCGGCCCGCGCCGACGGCCGGATCGCCTCGCTGATGGGCGCCGAGGGCGGCCACTCCATCAACAACTCGCTCGCCACCCTGCGCGCCCTGCACCGGCTGGGCGTGCGGTACATGACGCTCACCCACAACGACACCATCGACTGGGCGGACTCGGCGACCGACGAACCCCGCCACGGCGGCCTCACCGACTTCGGCCGCGAGGTCGTGCGCGAGATGAACCGCATCGGCATGCTCGTGGACCTCTCGCACGTCGCCGCCACGACGATGCGCGACGCCCTCGACACCGCCCGGGCGCCGGTGATCTTCTCGCACTCCTCGGCGCGCGCCGTCTGCGACCACCCGCGCAACGTCCCCGACGACGTGCTGGAGCGGCTGTCCGCCAACGGAGGGGTGGCGATGGCCACCTTCGTGCCGAAGTTCATCCTCCCCGAGGCCGTCGCGTGGACGCGGGCCGCGGACGAGAACCTGCGCGCGCACGGCTTCCACCACCTCGACACCACCCCCGAGGCGATGGCCCTGCACCGCGCGTTCGAAGCGGGGCGCCCGCGCCCGGTGGCCACCGCAGCCACCGTCGCCGACCACCTCGACCACATGCGCGAGGTGGCGGGCGTCGACCACATCGGCATCGGCGGGGACTACGACGGCACCGCCTTCACCCCGGCCGGGCTGGACGACGTGTCGGGCTACCCGAACCTGATCGCCGAACTGCTCGGGCGCGGCTGGTCCCGGACCGACCTGGCGAAGCTGACCTGGTCCAACGCGGTACGGGTCCTGCGCGACGCGGAATCGGCCGCCCGGGAGCTCTCGGCGACCCGGGGCCCGTCCAACGCCTGCCTCTGACGCCCCGACGCCCTGACGGCCGGGGCCGGGCCCGGGGCGGAACCCCGGTCCCGGCCCCCGGTCCCGGATCCCGGCCCCCGGTCCCGGATCCCGGATCCGGCCTGACCCGGCCCCGGCCGGGACCCCGTCGGAGCCCGCCTCCCGACCGGGTCACCACCCGAACGCCACACCCGCCGGGCGGCCCCGGCGCCCCACGTGTCACGGTGGCACCATCTTCTCTCCCTGCTGCCGCCGAGACCGGAGCCAACGCCATGGCCGACCTGCAGGATGAACCCCACTCCGTGGGCGTCGGAGCCGAAGACGTCCCCGCCCCCGCCGGCAGCGCCCTGGACCGGGCGGCGGCGCTGCTCGCGGACCACCCCGTCGCCGACGGGTGCAACACCCTCGTCTGGACCCTGCGCCAGAGCCCGTACCACGACATCGACACCCCGGACACCGGAGTCGACACCGACATCCCCCGGCTGCGCGCCGGAGGGGTCGGCGCCCAGTTCTGGACGCTGCTCGTGCCTCCGGGCCCGCCGCGCGAGGATGCCGCCGCCGACCAGGTCGTCTCCGACACCCTCGAACAGATCGACGTGGCACGGTCCGTGATGCGCCGCTACGGCGACAGCCTGTGCCTCGCGCTCAGCGCCGACGACATGGCCGACGCCCGCAACCGGGGCCTGATCGCCTCGTTCCTGGGCCCCGTCCCCGGCAGCACCCTCACCGACTCCCTCGGTGCGCTGCGGGCCTTCCACGCGCTGGGCGTGCGCATCCTCGCGCCCGCGGGCGCCCCCTGGGCCGAGGAGGGCCTGACGGCCTTCGGCCACGAGGTGGTCAAGGAGGTGAACCGGCTGGCGATGCTGCTCGACCTGACGGGCTGCCCGCCGGCCGCCGCCTGCCAGCTCGCCGCGGCCTCCAAGGCGCCGGTCATCATCTCGAACACGGGGGCGGCCGCCCTCAACCCGCACCCGGGGAACGTCACCGACGAGGTACTGCTCGCCCTGCGGGCGGCGAACGGCCTGGCGATGGTCACCTTCGACACCGCCCGGACCGGGGACTCCCTGCACGCCGTCGCCGACCACCTGGAGCACGTACGGGCGATCGCGGGCGCCGAGGGCGTCGGACTCGGCGCGTCCTTCGGCGCCGAACGGGGCGGCCCCCGCCCCACGGGCCTCACCGACCCCTCGGGCTACCCGCACCTGATCGCGGAACTGCTGGAGCGGGGCTGGCCCGAATCCGACATCGCCCTGCTCACCTGGGGCAACGCCCAGCGCGTCCTGCGCGACGCCGAGTTCACGGCACGCGCCGCACAGCACCGCAGGACGACTCCCTAGACGGAGCGGGCCGCCAGGGTCTGCTCCGGCAGGACGGTCGCCTTCCACAGCCGGACACCGGACCACACCGTGGCGCAGAGCAGCAGGCCGTTGCGCGCGCACAGCAGGACCGTGCCGAGCGTGGTGGTGGCGAGGATGTCCGAGCCGTACAGGACCGGGAAGACCAGCGTGGTCAGCGGGTTGGCGGCGACGAGCAGCCAGGCGACCGGACGCTGGGTGGTGTGCCGGGAGGTCAGGCAGACGGCGGCCAGACCGAGCAGCCAGATCATGTACTGCGGGCTGATGACACGGCTGGTGACGGTGAAGACCAAGATCGCGAAGAGCGCGGCGTCGAAGGGCGTCGCGCTCGACCAGTGGTTGGCCCGCACCCGCCACAGCAGGAGCAGCAGGAACCCGGCCACCGTCAGGGCGAGCGAGGCCCGCGCGATGCCCGGCACGTACGGGCCGACGTACTCGAAGGCGCCGTACTGGAAGTCGATCTCCCCGGGCCACAGGCCCAGCAGGCGGGCCGCCATCAGCACCGATCCGCCGAGGGACTCGATCTGCACCCCGCGGTCGCCCTGGTTGCCGAGGAAGCCGAGCGTGTCGCGGAACAGCGCCGCGAAGACGGCGAGCAGCGCCGCGCAGGACAGCGCCGCCGCGACGAGCGCCTCCCGCGTCGACCTGCCGCGCGGGGTGCCGAGCAGGGTCAGCAGCGGCCACACCTTGACCATCGCGCCGATGCCGGCGATGACCCCGCCGAGCACGGGGCGGCGGCCCAGGGCGAGCAGCGCGAAGACCGCGAGCAGGGTGACCTGGATGTCGTAGCGGGCGAACGGGGTCGCCATCATCATCGGCAGGGTCACCAGCCACACCAGGGCCCCGGCCATGCTGCCGTCGCTCCTGCGCGCCGCCCGGACGAGGCCGAGCAGGACCACGCCGTCGCACAGCACCGTCAGGGCGACGAAGGCCTGGAAGTAGGTGAGGAACGGCAGCAGGTCGGGCGAGAGGAAGATCGCCGCGGCCGCCGGCGGGTACTGCCACATGATGTCGTTCTGCGGCAGCGTCCACGTGACGAGGACGTCGTACCAGTTGTGGTAGGTCGCGGTGACCTCCACCCGTACGACGTTCGAGCTGAAGAAGTCGTTGACGAGCATCCAGAGCATCGCCGCCCGGCTGGCCAGCCAGAAACCGGCGATGCCGAGCAGAGCGGCGCGTCCGCGCAGGGCCGCTTCGAAGGATCCCCGCCGGTGGGGCGCGGCGGGCGCCGCCGTCGCGGATGCGGTGAGGCCGGCCGGGGGACTGCTGGTCGTGGACATCGGCCCGAAGTCTACCCAGCCCCCCTGTACGGCCTCCCTGCCTCAGGCCTGCGGGCGTCCCATCGCCCGGTACGTCCAGCCGGCCGCGCGCCAGCGCACGGGGTCGAGCGCGTTGCGCCCGTCGAGGACGAGGCGGTCGGTGACCACCGTGCCGAGCTCGGCGGGGTCCAGCTCGCGGAACTCCCGCCACTCGGTGAGGTGCAGGACGACCTCGGCGCCGCGGGCCGCCTCGAGCGCGGAGTCCGCGTAGCCCAGGGTGGGGAAGATGCGGCGGGCGTTGCCCATGCCCTTGGGGTCGTAGACGGTGACCTGGCCCCCCTGGAGGTGGATCTGCCCGGCGACGTTGAGCGCGGGGGAGTCGCGGACGTCGTCGGAGTCGGGCTTGAAGGTGGCGCCGAGGACGGCGACCCGCTTGCCGAGGAAGGAGCCGCCGACCGCCTCCCGCGCCAGCTCGACCATGTGGCCGCGGCGGCGCATGTTGATGGAGTCGACCTCCCGGAGGAAGGTCAGCGCCTGGTCGGCGCCCAGCTCGCCGGCGCGGGCCATGAAGGCGCGGATGTCCTTGGGCAGGCAGCCGCCGCCGAAGCCGATCCCGGCGCGCAGGAACTTCGGGCCGATCCGGTCGTCGTAGCCGATGGCCTCCGCCAGCTTCACCACGTCACCGCCGGAGGCCTCGCAGACCTCCGCCATGGCGTTGATGAAAGAGATCTTGGTCGCCAGGAACGAGTTGGCGGCGGTCTTCACCAGCTCCGCGGTCGGGAAGTCGGTGACCACCAGCGGGGTGCCCTCGGACATCGGGGTCTCGTACACCTCGCGCAGCAGCTTCTCGCCGCGCTCGCCCTGGACGCCGATGACGATCCGGTCCGGGTGCAGGGTGTCCTGCACGGCGAAGCCCTCGCGCAGGAACTCCGGGTTCCACGCCAGCTCCACGTCCGCACCCGCCGGGGCCAGCGCCAGCAGCTTCGCGGCGAGCCGGTCCGCGGAGCCCACCGGCACCGTCGACTTGCCGACCACCAGCGCGGAGCGGGTCAGGTGCGGAGCCAGCGACTCCAGCGCGGAGTCCACGTACGACATGTCGCAGGCGTACTCACCGTGCTTCTGCGGGGTGTTCACGCAGACGAAGTGGACGTCGCCGAACTCCCCGACCTCCTCCCACGACTGCGTGAACCGCAGCCGCCCGGTGGACCCCGGCAGCCCCGCCACGTGCCGCGCGAGCAGTTCCTCCAGCCCCGGCTCGTACATGGGGACGCGGCCGGCCGCCAGCATCTCGATCTTCTCCGTGACCACGTCCAGCCCCAGCACCTCGAAGCCGAGCTCCGCCATGGCCGCGGCGTGGGTGGCGCCGAGGTAGCCGGTGCCGATCACGGTGATCTTGAGGGGGGCCATGAATGCTCCAGAGGTGCGGGGCCGTTCGGGCCACCGAGCATAGTCGGGCGGGTCCGGGGGGACGTTCCCCCTGACCCGGCTGTCACGCAGCTCACGTACGCGCCGCGTATCGCTGCGTGGGCGCCGGGAACTAGAATTTGGGTTACTTAACGGTAGTTAGCATCCCGCGCCAAGGGCACGACAGCGACACACCGCTGCCGGCGTCCCACGGCGCGTCACCCTGGGGAGTGAGAGATCTTGGCGGGTTCTGCCGACTTCGACCTGTACCGCCCGGCCGAGGAGCACGACATGCTCCGCGAGTCGGTCCGCGCGCTCTGCGAGGCGAAGATCCTCCCGTTCGCGGCCGCGGTCGACGAGGAGGCCCGATTCCCGCAGGAGGCCCTCGACGCCCTGGTCGCCAACGACCTGCACGCCGTCCACGTCCCCGAGACCTACGGCGGCGCCGGCGCCGACGCCCTGGCCACCGTCATCGTGATCGAGGAAGTGGCCCGCGTCTGCGCCTCCTCCTCCCTCATCCCGGCCGTGAACAAGCTCGGCTCGCTCCCGGTGATCCTCTCCGGTTCCGAGGAGCTCAAGGCCAAGTACCTCGGCCCGCTCGCCAAGGGCGACGCGATGTTCTCGTACTGCCTCTCCGAGCCCGACGCGGGCTCCGACGCGGCCGGCATGAAGACCCGCGCGGTGCGCGACGGCGACTTCTGGGTCCTCAACGGCGTCAAGCGCTGGATCACCAACGCCGGTGTCTCCGACTACTACACGGTCATGGCCGTCACCGACCCGGAGAAGCGCTCCAAGGGCATCTCGGCCTTCGTGGTCGAGAAGTCCGACGAGGGCGTCTCCTTCGGCGCCCCGGAGAAGAAGCTCGGCATCAAGGGCTCCCCGACGCGCGAGGTCTACCTCGACAACGTCCGCATCCCGGCCGACCGCATGATCGGCGCCGAGGGCACCGGCTTCGCCACCGCGATGAAGACCCTCGACCACACCCGCATCACCATCGCCGCCCAGGCCCTCGGCATCGCCCAGGGCGCCCTGGACTACGCCAAGGGCTACGTCCAGGAGCGCAAGCAGTTCGGCAAGCCGATCGGCGACTTCCAGGGCGTCCAGTTCATGCTCGCGGACATGGCCATGAAGATCGAGGCCGCCCGCCAGCTGACCTACGCGGCCGCCGCCAAGTCGGAGCGCGTCGACGGCGACCTGACCTTCTTCGGCGCCGCGGCCAAGTGCTTCGCCTCCGACGTCGCGATGGAGGTCACCACGGACGCCGTGCAGCTCCTCGGCGGCTACGGCTACACCCGCGACTACCCGGTCGAGCGCATGATGCGCGACGCGAAGATCACGCAGATCTACGAAGGCACGAACCAGGTCCAGCGGATCGTGATGGCCAGGAACCTGCCGTAACGGCGCCCGGCCCGCAGGGCATGTGAAAGGCCCCCGTGTCCGCCGGGGGCCTTTCCGCGTGTCCCCTCCTTTGTAACGATTCCGATCCAGCGGGCCGCCCCCGCCGGTGCGCGCGCCCCCGGCGGCGCCTTCCGCGCCACGCGCCGGGGTCGCCGGCCGGGCGGGCGCCGGGCCCGCGGATGTCCCGGGCGGGGTTCCGGTGGTGAGCAGCGGCTCTGCCGCGCCCGGCTCCGCTCGCCGCTCGTACAGAGGGGACGGCGGGACACCGCGCATGCGCAGAGTGAGGAACCCGCCGTAACCGGAACGTTGCCGGAGGCGGCCCGCACGGCCCGCCTCCGGGCTTCGCACCGCCCGGGATGGGCTAACTTTGAAGCTTCGTACGCCCGAACCGGTTGGGGAGAGAACAAAATGACGGAAGCGATCCTGCTGGTCGGCGGGCAGGGGACGCGACTGCGCCCCGTGACGGTGAACACCCCCAAGCCGATGGTTCCGGCAGCGGGCGTCCCGTTCCTCGCCCACCAGATAGCCAGGGCCGCAGCCGCCGGTGTCACGCACATCGTGATGGCCACCTGCTACCTCGCCGAGGTCTTCGAGCCGTACTTCGGGGACGGTTCCGACTTCGGCATCACCCTCGAGTACGTCGTCGAGGACGAGCCGCTGGGTACGGGCGGCGCCATCCGCAACGCCGCCGAGCGCCTGACGGGCGGTCCGGACTCCCCGGTCCTCGTGTTCAACGGCGACATCCTCACCGGTCTCGACATCGCCGGCCTGGTCGAGTCCCACCGGGCGGCCGACGCCGACGTCTCCCTGCACCTCGTACGCGTCGAGGACCCGCGCGCCTTCGGCCTGGTCCCCACCGACGCCGACGGGCGGGTGCTGGCCTTCACCGAGAAGCCGGAGACGCCCGAGGAGATCATCACCGACCAGATCAACGCCGGCTGCTACGTCTTCCGCCGCAGCGTGATCGACTCCATCCCGGCCGGCCGGCCGGTATCCGTCGAGCGCGAGACCTTCCCCGGTCTGCTCGCCTCCGGTGCCAAGCTCCACGGCGTCACCGAGGACACCTACTGGCTGGACCTCGGCAAGCCCGAGTCCTTCGTCCAGGCCTCCGCCGACCTCGTGCGCGGCATCGTGGCCTCCCCGGCCGTCCCCGGGCCGCGCGGCGAGGCCCTCGTGCTCCCCGGTGCCGAGGTGGCGGAAGGCGCGAAGCTCTCGGGCGGTACCGTTGTGGGTGCCGGCGCCCGGATCGAATCGGGTGCTGTCGTCCAGGGCTCCATCGTGCTGGACGGCGCGATCCTCGGCGCGGACACGGTGGTGAGCGCCAGCCTCATCGGCGCGGGCGCTTCGGTGGGTACGCGCACGGTCGTGACGGGCGCGGTCATCGGCGACGGTGCCGTCGTGGGGGCTGACAACGAACTTCGCGCAGGGGTGCGGGTGTGGTGCGAGGCTGAACTGCCCGACGCCGCCGTCCGTTTCTCCTCCGACCGGTGACCAACTTCAGTGAGGCACAACCTGTGATAGGCGAGCAGCAGACTCCCCGCGCGACGGACGTCGCAACCACGAAGCTCCCCGACGCCTGGGCGGACACGCCGCTCACCGTGGTCATGCCCACCTACAACGAGGCGGGCAACCTGCCGGGCATGGTGGAGCTGCTCATGGGTCTCGAGCAGCCGGGCCTGCGGCTGCTGGTCGTCGACGACTCCTCGCCCGACGGCACCGGCAAGATCGCCGACGAGCTCGCCGAGGGCTTCGTCACCGAGGACGGCAAGCCCCGCATGTCGGTCCTGCACCGCACCGCCAAGGACGGCCTCGGCCGTGCCTACGCGGCCGGTATGGCCAAGGCCGTCGAGGACGGCGCCGAGTACGTGCTCCAGATGGACGCGGACGGCTCCCACCCCGCCGGCAAGATCGCCGAGATGCTGGGCGTCGCCCGCTCCACCGGCGCCGGTCTCGTCGTCGGCTCCCGCTACGTGCCGGGCGGCACCCTCTCCGACGCCTGGGGCGCGCACCGCAAGCTGCTCTCCCGCTGGGCCAACGCGTACGCGAGCACCATCCTCGGCACCCGCGTCCGCGACATCACCGGCGGCTTCAACCTGTGGAGCGCCCCCGCGCTGAAGGCGATCGACCTGGCGTCGATCGGCAGCGCCGGCTACAGCTTCCAGGTGGAGATGAAGTACAAGGCCCTGCGCCGCGGCTTCCGCGTGATGGAGGTCCCGATCCACTTCGAGGACCGCACCGTCGGCGAGTCCAAGATGAACCTGGCCGTCCAGCTGGAGTCCATCGCCATGCCGTGGAAGCTCCGCGCCCGCGCCGGCAAGTAGCGGCACACGAGGAAGGAGGGGCGCCCCGACGGGGCGCCCCTCCTTTTCTTCTCCGTTCGTCCGCAGGCCCCCGGGGGCCGCACCTCACGGCCGGGTCACTGGCCCCTGACGGTCACCTTCTGGTCGTTCTGGATCTCCTTGACCAGCTGCTGTACCTTCGCCTTGTCCCAGACGAGGTTGCCGCCCCGCTGGCCGGAGATCGGCATGTTCATCGACACGCCGTCACCGCCGCTGATGCCCTTCATCGCGAAGAACATCTGCCCCATGTCCCACAGCCCCATGTCCTTGTCCACGATCAGCGTGTCCAGGCCGGCGCCCAGCACGGGGTAGAGGGAGAAGGGGTTGAGGACCGTGCCCGGGGTGGCGGCCTGGCTCGCGAGCGCGGAGAGGAACTTCTGCTGGTTCTTCGTCCGCTGGAGGTCCGACTCGGCGAAGGCGTACCGGGTGCGCACGAAGGCCAGGGACTGCTCGCCGTTCAGGGTCTGGCGGCCCGCCTTGAAGTCGGCGCCCGACTTGTCGTCCTTGAAGGCCTGTTCGATGTCCAGCTCGACCCCGCCGAGCGCGTCCACGATGTTCGCGAAACCGGCGAAGCCGATCTCGGCGTAGTGGTCGATGCGCAGGCCGGTGTTGAATTCCACCGTCCGCACCAGCAGCTCGGGCCCGTCCTCCGCGTACGCGGCGTTCAGCTTGACCCGGCGCCCCTGCGAGGGGAACTTCTTGCCCGACTGCGAGCCGACGAAGGAGGGGATCTCCACGTCCGAGTCACGGGGCAGGGAGATCATCGTGTTCCCGCTGGAGCACTTCGCCAGGATCATCATCGAGTCGGTCCGCTTGCCGTCGGCGGAGCCCGTGTGGAGCTTCTTCTTCTCCTCGTCCGACATCCCCTCGCGGCTGTCGGAGCCCACGATCAGGTATGTGGTGCAGTCGCCCTCCTTGGGGCGCTCGATGACCTTCGACAGGTCGACCTCGCGGCGGACCTGGGAGTCCGCCCAGAAGTAGGTGCCGATCCCGGTCACGAGCAGGACGGACACCACCGCGATCGAACCGATCTTGATCCGCTTGCGCCAGTCCGGGGCGGGTCCCTGCGGACGGCCCGGCCCGCCCGGCGGGCGCTGTCCCGGACCGCCGGGGCCGGCGGGGCGGCCGTAGACCTGCCCCGTGTTGTACCCGCTGTCGTACGCGGCGTCGGGACCCTGCGTCTGCGGCGGCACCCCGCGCCCCGGACGTCCGCCCGGCGGCGGGGCCTGCGGCGGGACCGGCGGGCGCGCCGGGCGCTGCGGCGGCTGGGCCGGCCGCTGCGGCTGCCGCTGCTGGGGCTGCCGCTGGACGTGGCGCATCCGCTGCGCCCCCTCCGGCTGCGGCTGTCCGCTGCCGCGCCCGTACCCGTCATCGCGGCGGCCTCGCGCATCGCGCTCGCCGTTCCACCCGTCCCAGTCACTCATGCGGACAAGGATGCCTGGCCCGGAGTGCCGCACGACACCCCGGCCCGGTCTTCGTACCGGGGCTGTTGCACAGCTGATGCCTCCGGGACGCACTTAAGGTGGCTGTATGACACAGATACCGGAGGCACCCGAGGGCAAGCCGATCTCGGCGTCCCGGACCACCCTCAGCCACATCATGACCGCCAACGACACCAACCTCCTGGGCACCGTGCACGGCGGCGTGATCATGAAGCTGGTCGACGACGCGGCGGGCGCCGTAGCCGGACGCCACTCCGGCGGGCCCGCCGTCACCGCGTCCATGGACGAGATGGCCTTCCTGGCCCCTGTCCGCGTCGGCGACCTGGTGCACGTCCGGGCGCAGGTCAACTGGACGGGCCGCTCCTCGATGGAGATCGGCGTACGGGTCCTCGCGGAGCGGTGGAACGAGTCCACCCCCGCCACCCAGGTCGGCAGCGCCTACCTCGTCTTCACGGCGGTGGATTCGGACGGCAAGCCCCGCCAGGTCCCGCCCGTGATCCCGGAGACCGAGCAGGACGAACGCCGCTACCAGGAGGCCCAGATCCGCCGCACCCACCGGCTCGCCCGCCGCCAGGCGATCACCGAGCTGCGCGAACGCCGGGCGGCCGAGGGGCTCGACGACTGACGCCCGTGGGGCGCCTGCGCTGAACGGCCGTCAGGGGATTGGGTGGGGCCCCGGGCCGCCACGTACCCTGTGACGTCGAGCGAGGCCCGCACAGCCCCTTCGCCGACGTCACCCCCCCCTCAGCCGATCCGATGGATCCGGAAGGTACGAGCATGACCAGCAGCAGTACGGCGACCGAGGCCGAGGCAGGCTCCGGCCGTCCCGTGCCGGACGGGGGCACGAGCGGCCGGGAGGCCCCGCGCGCCGCCCGCACGGCCCGCTACGACTGGCTGTGGGCCGCCCTGCTGACCCTTGCCGTCGGTGCCTTCGGGAGCGGGAGTGCGCAGCCCTGGCGGGACGAGCTGGCCAGCTGGAACGCCGCCTCGCGCGGCACCGGCGAGCTGGTCGACATGCTGGGCCACGTGGACGCCGTCTCGGGCCTCTACTACCTGCTGCTGCACGGCTGGATATCCGTCTTCGGGGATTCGGCCGAGATGCTCAGGCTGCCGTCGGCGCTGGCCATGGCCGGTGCCGCCGCCTTCGCCGTGCTGACGGCCCGTACGCTCTTCGACCGCCGGACGGCCGTGTTCGCCGGTCTGCTCTTCGCGTTCGTGCCGGCCGTCGCCCGGTACGGCCAGGAGGCGCGGTCGTACGCCTTCGTCGTGCTGGCGGTCAGCGCCGCGACCTGGCTGCTGCTGCGGGCGCTGGAGCGGCCGGTCCCGCGGCGCTGGGCGCCGTACGCCGTCGCGGTGTCGGCGGCCGGGCTGTTCCACGTGGTGTCGCTGCTCTTCCTGCTGCCGCACGCCCTGATCGTGCTGCTGCGCTGGTGGCAGGACCGGCGGGGGCGCACCCTCGTCGCGTTCGCGGTGACGGCGGCCGTCGCCCTGGTCCCGGTGGTCCCGCTGGTGCTGCTGGGGCAGCGCCAGGTGGGCCGCCAGATCAGCTGGATCAAGACCCCGCACCTGCGGAGCGTCGCCGACCTGTGGAACAACCTCTTCGGCTCCCCGATGATCGGCCTCGCCATCGCCGCGCTGGCGCTGCTCCCGCTCGCGTGGAGCCGGGGCCGGCGGCCCGCGGTGGAGCTCCTCCTGACCGGGGCGGCCCCGATCGGGGCGGCCTGGGTGGTCTCGCAGGGCAGCACCTCGTACTTCATGGACCGCTACCTGCTCTTCACCCTGCCCGCCTGGGTGGTGCTCGCGGCCGCCGGGCTGGCCGCGCTGCGGCCGTCGCGGGCCGGGTCGCTCGCCCTGGCCGCGCTGATCCTGCTCGGCCTTCCCGACCAGCGCCAGATGCGGACCGAGTGGGCCAGGGTCGGCCTGGACGGCGAGGCGGCGGCGCAGATCATCGCCAAGGGCTACCGGCCGGGGGACGGGTTCGTGCCGGTGCGCGGCGCGGACCGCGTATACATGATCGACTTCCAGGTGGAGTACTTCCTGCCGCAGCGCGTCCAGCTGCGGGACGTCTTCGCGGAGCGCTCGGCGCTGGCGAGCGACGACCTGTTCCCGCAGGAGTGCGCCCAGCCCGTGCGCTGCCTCGGCCCCACCCAGCGGGTATGGGTGGTGACCTGGAGCGGCACGAAGAACCCGTACCACAAGCTCCCCGAGGACCAGGCCGAGGCGCTGGAGCGGCACTACCGGGTGGCCGAGAGCCAGACGGTGCGCGGCCTGAGCGTCTCCCTGCTGGAACGCGTCCGCTGACGGCGGCGGGGCCTCAGGGTCCGCACACCACCTGGTCGCCGGTGACCGCCTGCGCCTCCCCGTCCTGGTAGGGGTCCTCGCCGCGCACCGGCACCACCTTGCGGTACTCCGAGCCGGCCGTCACCAGCACCGTGCGGCCCTGCCCGGCGACGGCACGCAGCTCGCTGCCCGGCAGTGCCGCAGCCACGGTGCGGGCGGAGCGGTCCCAGCGCGGGTCGTAGGCGATCACCGTGCGCCGGACGTCACGGCTGGCGGCGTTGCCGGGGGCGCGGGTGGTGTCGAAGCCGGTGGCGCGCAGGGCTTCGTCCACCCGGCCGCCGAGCCCGTCGATCCGCGTGCCGTTCTCCACCTGGACCCTGATCTGCTGCGGGGGCACGTCCACCGGCACGGCGGCGGGCCGCTGCCGTCCGCCGCCGGGACCGGGCCTGGCCGGGGCGAGCGGCCGGTCCTGGCGCAGCGACTCGAAGAGCCGGGCGGCCTTCGGCCCGTCCCACTTGACCGTCGAGCCGATGCCCTTGACCCGGTACGAGGGGTTCCCGACCGGTACGGAGGCGAACTCGGACGAGGCGGGCGTGAAGTCCCGCATGGCCTGCCCCAGCGCCAGCATCTGCTCCGAGCCGAAGCCCCGGTCGGCCCGGACCGAGCCCAGCAGGGTGGAGCTGACCTCCTTGAACTTCACCGGGTTCAGCAGCACCCCGCCCCCGGTGGCCTGTTTGATCAGGGCGGCGACGAAGCGCTGCTGGCGCTGCATGCGGCCCAGGTCGGAGGCTCCGTCGACATGGCGGGAGCGTACGTACCGCAGGGCCTGGCCGCCGGTGAGCCGGTGACTGCCGGGCCGCAGGTCCAGGCCGGTGTTCTGGTCGCGCAGGGCCCTGGCGGTGCAGATCTCCACTCCGCCCATCGCGTCGACGGTCTTCATGAAGCTGGTGAAGTCGACCTCCAGATAGTGGTCGATCTTGACCCGGGTCATGTTCTCCACGGTGCGCACGGTCAGGTTCGGCCCGCCCTCCGCGTAGGCCGCGTTGAGTTTGACGGGGTGGGGCCGGTGCGGTCTGCCGGTCACCGGGTCGCGGTGCGCGGGCAGCTCGGCGTAGCTGTCGCGGGGCAGGCTCACCACGCTGGCCCGCTCCCGGTCCGCGGACAGGTGCACCAGCATGATCGTGTCCGTGCAGTGGCAGGGCGCGCCGCCGAGCCGGTACTCGTGCTTCTCCTGCGGGTCGAGCTTGTCCCGGCCGTCGGTGCCGACGAGCAGGAAGTTCAGCCCGTGTCCGGCCTGCGGGCGGTTCTTCATGTCCTTGAAGGGGTCGACCCGTTCGATCCCGGTGTCCAGGCCCGTCATCACGGCGTGCCCCACCGCCCCCGATCCCAGGACCAGCAGTGACATCCCGGCCGCGATCCGCACTCCCCACCGGGGCCGGCCGTCCCGGTGCCGGCCCCGACGGCCGCCGCTCCGCGCACGCTGCGGCTGCGAGGGCCTGGCGGTTGGGGTGGGACGGTGCGGCTGGGGCACGGTGGACACCTCCGCGGGGACAGCACGGGGACGGAGCCGGCGGTTCGCTCACTCACGGGCGGACCGGCCGGCACATCGGGCAGATTCGTCAGAACAGTAGGCCCATACGATCAGCCGCTGTCCGTACCGCTCGTCCGCCGCGCACCCGTTTCCCCCGTACGCGGTAACGGGACATGGGTACCCGACCGTGAAGGACGACATGCCCGGCCGGCAGCCCGCAGTCCCGGTGACCATGCCGGTGCCCGACGAGGAGTGCCATCCGTGTGACTCCGTCCGGCCCCTGTCCGCTGACGGGGCCGGACACGGCGCGAAGGGGTGACCCGGTCCGTACGGGACCGGGTCACCCCTTCGCGTTCAGCCGGAACCGCTCACCAGCGGTACGGCTTGTAGACCTCCATGCAGGCCCCGGTGTCGGAACCGTTGAGGGCGTCGGCCGTGTCCGGCACGGAACCGGCCTCGGGCGGCGCCTGCTGCGGGTAGACGGTGCCGTCGCGCCAGTCGGCGCCCACCACGAGGGTGATCCGGGCTACGTCGGCCGACTGCTGCACGGCGGTGCCCGGGACGCCCATGGCCGCCGCCACGGTCTGCGCCTCGTCGGCCAGGTCGGGGGTCGGGTAGCGCACGACGGTGGTCTTCTCCGGGGTCAGCGCGCTGTCCGCCCGGGCCCCGGTGAAGCCCTTGGAGACCAGGGCCTCCGCCACCACGTTCGCCCGCCGGGGCGCCAGCGGCATCTTCTCGACGGCGGTGCCGTTGACGACGTTGACCTGGATCCTGTCGGGGGCGGTCGCCGGAGCCGTGGACGGCTCCTGGCCCGGCTGCGCGGGCTGCGAGGCGCCCGGTGCGGGCGCGGACGTGGAGGGCGGGGCCGCGGCGGAGGGGCTCTGCGGGGCGGTCGGAGCGCCGTTCTTGTCGAAGGCCACGTCCTTGCGGAGCATCGTCCACAGCTTGTCGGCGTCCGTCGCGTTCACGATGAGCCGGTCCCGGTCCGCCGGGTCCGGGAAGGTCGGCATCGTCGTCATCGTGATGCGGTTGGTCGGCACGTCCTTGAGCTGCATGGCCAGGTTGTAGAGCTTCTTGACCGAGCCGATCTCCTCGGAGACCTCCAGGGCCTTGGTGCCCGCCTCGGCCAGCGCCGTGATCCGGCCGACGTCGGTGAAGGCGTTCTGGCCCTTGAGCTCGCGCATCATCGAGTTCATGTACATGTGCTGGGCCTGCGCCCGGCCCAGGTCGCTGCTGAACGCGTGCCGGGTGCGCAGCCACTGGAGGGCCTGCTCGCCCTTGATCCGGGTCGTGCCCTTCTGGAGCTTGAGGCCGGAGCCGCCGCCGGAGGTGGCTATCGGCCGGTCCCAGACGTTGTCCTTGACGCAGACCGGGACGCCGCCGACCGCGTCGGCCATCTGCACCACACCGGAGAAGTCGATCATCATCCAGTGGTCGATGTAGACGTTGGTCAGCTTCTCCCACGTGGCCAGCGTGCAGCCGGGGCCGCCGCGGCCGAGCGACTCGTTGATCATCGCCCTGGTCTTCTTGAACTTCTCGCCGCTCTTCGGGTCCGTGCACTCGGGTATCTCGACCCGGGTGTCGCGCGGGATGCTCACCACCGAGGCGTTCTCCCGGTCGGCCGATACGTGCAGCAGCATCTGCACGTCCGCGAGCGGGGGGTTCCCCACGGTGTCGCGGCTGCCGCCGAGTTCGACGTTCTCCGGCTTGTTGCGGCTGTCCGAGCCGATCAGCAGGATGTTCAGCGGGCGCTGGCCCTTGGCGTTGGCGTGGGTCTTCTCCACGCCGCTCTCTCCGCTCAGGCGCTGCCCGCTGCGGATGTTGCCGTCGAGATGACGGTAGTAGAGGTACCCGGCCGCCGAGGTTCCCAGGATCAGGAACGCCATGACGGACGCCACCCAGAACAGCACCCGCCGGCGCCGCCGCCGGACCGGAAGCCCACCCTCCGGAGGCCGGGCCGTACCCGAGCCCTTCCGGGGCGGCGGAACCGAAGCGGCCGCTCTCCCGTCGCCGTCGGATATACCGTCCGCGGCCTGGTCGGGCGCCCCCTCCCCCCGCACGCTGCTGTGCTTCACGCGTACCCCCCTCAAGATCACTGCTGGTCGGTAAGGTGCCGGTCCTGCCGGCTACCGCCCGTCATACGCCGGCCGGTCAATGAGATGCCTGGTGCTGGTGCTGGTGCTGGGTGGTGCCGTGCCGTAATAGCCGCCCGCCCCCGGGGAGCGGGCCGCTCACTTCGCGCAGACCGCCTTGTCCGCCTCGACCCGCTGGACACCCTCGGGTGCCTGCTGCGGGGTCGCCGGCGCGCCGAGCGGCGCCCCGGGTTCCTTGAAGTCGGAGCCCAGCGTCAGCTTCATCGGCGTCCGCGGACCCGCGTCCACGGAACCCACCTTCAGGGCGGCACCGGACAGCCCCAACATGTCCGCCAGCGCCCGGGCCTGATCGGCCTGGTTGGGGGCGAACTCGAGCTGGGTGGCGCCCAGCCGGGTGGAGGCGTTGCCGTGGTTGCTGGCCTTGTGGACACCCTTGCTGTTCTGCAGCCAGGTCAGGGTAGTGGAGGCCGATCCCGGCGGGCCGCCGCCGTTGTACACGTCCACGCGGACGTCCCCGGCGGCCGCGCGGTTGCCCTGGAGCAGCGCGTCCTGCCGGTTCTTGGCGTCGGCGTCGGCCGCTTCCTTCGCCGCCGTCTCCTTCTTCTCGACCTCGGTGAGCGAGACGTCCCCGCGGATCATCTGGAGCAGCGGTTCGGCCTGCGCCGAGTTGAGGACGACGGTCGCCTTGCGGTTCGGCGGCTCGTTCGGATTGTCGAGGACCGGGAGCGTGGTGAAGGTGATGTTCTTGAGGTCCATGTCCTTCAGCTCGCCGGCGAGAGCGGTGAGCTTGCCGATGGACCCCAGTCCCTGGTCCACCGTCAGCGACTTGGTGGCCGCCTCCGCCAGCGAGAAGAACTTCTTCGGACTGGTCAGCGTCTCCTTGGACTTCATCTCCCGCATCATCGAACCCAGGAACTGCTGCTGGGTCTTGATCCGGTCCAGGTCGCTCTCGTTGCCGAAGGCGTGCCGCGTCCGCACGAAGGCCAGTGCCTGCTCGCCCTGGAGGCGGTGCTGGCCCGCCTTCAGGTCCAGTTTGGAATCGCGGTCGGTGACGTCCTTCTCCACGCAGACCGGCACCCCGCCCACGGCCGTGCTGAGGTTCTTCACGGCGTTGAAGTCGACCATCATGAAGTTGTCGACCTCGATGCCGGTCAGCTGCTTGACCGTGCGCATCGTGCAGCCCGGGTCGCGCCCTTCCTGGCCCAGACTGTTGTTGAAGCGGGTGCCCTTGCTGCCGGCGATCTCCTTCACCGAACCGTTCGGCTGCTTCGTCGGGCAGGCCGGGATGTCGGTGATCAGGTCGCGCGGGATGGACAGCGCCGTCGCATTGGTGCGGTCCTTGGACACGTGGAAGAGGATCGTGGTGTCGGCGTGGCCGACGCTCTCCGCGTCCCCGTAGCCCTCGTTGCCCTTGCCGCTGCGCTTGTCGGTGCCGATGACCAGGATGTTGATCGGCTGGTCCTTCTTGAAACTGCCGCCCGCGCCGCCGGTGTCGATGACGTTCAGGTTGCCGTTCAGGTGCTCGTAGTAGAGGTACGAGCCCAGCCCGCCGGCGATCAGCAGCAGCGCCAGCGTCCCGCCCGTCGCCACCAGGACCTTGCGGCGCCGCGGCGGGCCCCCGCCCCGGCGGGGGCGTCCGCCGCGCCGTCCGCCGGGCGGGCCCTCGCCGCGGCGGGGCTTGGGTACGGCGGGGGAGGGGACGGCCGGTGCGGAGGGTGCGGCGGTGGCCCGGCGGGATCTGCGGGGAGCGGCGACGGTGTGCTGCTGCGCAGCGGAATGGCCCAGTCGCAGTTCGTAGTTGCCAGTGCGGGGATTGAGGACCCACTGGTCTGCGGGGTCGATCTCGTCCGCCCGCCCACGGCTTTGCGCATCCACGGTTGCTCGAATCCTCCGTCGGTGCTTCGCGACGCGCCTCCCCCCAGGCACGCGGTCAACGATCCGGCTGCTGGTGCACGGCCTCTTGACGGCCGGTGCACCGGATCGCTCACCTTATCCGGCCTGGTCAGCCGCAAACCATGCGCGTGACAAAATCCACTCCCCCTATAACGGCCCAAACCGCCCATCCGGCTCGGTCGGACCCCCGGCTTTTGGATTGCTTTACCGGCAACGGGCCTCCGCTGCCGTGGTTCCCGTGAACGTCGGCACCGGAACGGGCGGGACGGCGCTTCCGGTTCCGGTCGGCTCGGCCCCCTCCGAAGCGGCCGTCCGGCCCGGTGCCGTGGCAGGTCCGGTGTCCTTCGGGGAGGGATCCAAGGGCCGCGTACGGGGCTCTGGATCGGGCTCCGGATCCGTCCGCGGAGGGGGCTGCGGAGAGGTGACCGTCAGCGGCCGGTCCATCCGCAGCTGCCGGAAGAGCCGGGTCGCGTCGGGCTCCATCAGCTCGTCCCGGTTGGGGTCGGCCGCGTACGGGCGACGCGGTACCGTCAGGAACTTGACCTGGTCGGTCGGTATGTCCCGTACGCCCCGTACGAGTTCGTACAGTCCGCGCAGCGACGCCAGCCCCGGGTCGGTGGTCACCGAGGAGGTGGCCGCGTCCAGCACCGGATACAGCCGCGTCGGGTTCAGCAGCACCCCGTTGCTCTGCACCTTCTTCACGAGCGAGCCGAGGAACTGCTGCTGGCGTTCCATCCGTTCGGTGTCGCTGCCGTCCCCCAGGCCGTACCGGGCCCGGACGAAACCGAGCGCCTGCTCGCCCCGGAGCAACTGCCGGCCCGCCGGGAGCTTGAGGCGGGCCTCCTCGTCCACCACCGGCCGCTCCAGGCACACCTCCACCCCGCCGACCGCGTCGACCATCTCCTTGAACCCGCCGAAGTCCACCACCATGTGGTGGTCGATCCGGATCCCGGTCAGCCGTTCGACCGTACGGATCGTGCAGGCGGCCCCGCCCCACTGGAAGGCCCAGTTGAACTGCGCGAACCGCTCGCCGGTGCGGGAGCCGTCCTCCTTCAGGCAGCTCGGGATCCTCGTCATCAGGTCCCGCGGTATCGAGACGGCCGTGGCGCTGCGTCGGTCCGCCGGCAGGTGCAGCAGGATCGCGGTGTCCGAGCGCTGGGTGCCCGCGTCCTGCCCGTAGCGCGAGTTCGCCCTGCCCGAGCGCGAGTCCGAGCCGATCAGCAGGATGTTCTGGACGCCCGTCCCGAAGTGCGCCGGGCGCTCGCGCTCGTAGCGGCGCAGCTCGGCCTCGGCGGAGGTGTCCTCGGTGATGTTCCCGTCGAGCTTGGCGTACACCCACCAGCCCGCCGCCGCCCCCGCCATGACCAGCAGCACCAGCCCCAGCCCGATCCAGCGCAGCAGCCGGCGCCGGCGGCCGCGCGGAGGCGTCCCACTGCCTCCGGCCGCTCCGGCCCCGTCCCGTATGCCCGCGCTGTCCGTCACTCGCGTTCCGTCCCCTCACCCCAGGCGACCAGCCGTACGGGTGAGTACGGCCTTCAGCCGATCCTGCCCCCGGCGGACGTCGCGGGCTCGGGGGCAGGGGTGGGGCAAGGGCCATGCGGGTGACAATTCGCGGCGGAACCGCCGCTCGAACCGGGGGCGGCGGTCAGACCCTGAGGGTGACGCGCTCGCTCTCGACGCGCTGCTCCAGCGCGGCCGGCGACAGCGCGTCGAGATTGCGGCACAGCACCACGGAGCCGCCCGTGGCCAGCGGCCCGTACAGCCCCGCCGACAGCCCCTCCCAGGTGTCGTAGCCCAGGCCCGACAGCACCCGGGCGCCCTCGCCGGCGCCCCTCGCGGCCGCGTCCGCCCGCGCCCGCGCGATCACGTCCGCGTACGAGAGCTCCTCGCCGCCGACCAGCAGGCCGGGGCCGTCGGCGCCGACGGGGACGAAGGGCACGAACCGGTCCCCCTGCCCGGGCACCTCCACGGCGTAGTCCGCGAACCCGGCCGGCGGCTGCGGGAACCGCCCGCCGAGCGGGCGCAGCGCGAGCGCCACCCGCTCCCCGGAGCAGGCCCGGGCCTCGTCCAGGGTGTCGGGGCCGCTCACCACCAGATCGGCACCGGCGGGATCGCCGCCCACCTCGGCCACCACCCCGACGGAGGCGCAGGCGAGCAGCCACACGGCGCTCTGCCAGTGCGCGGGGAGCAGCAGCGCGAGCCGGTCGCCCGGTCCGGCGCCCAGGTCGCCCTGGAGCAGATTGGCGGTCTTGGCCACCCAATTGGCGAAGGTGGCGACGGACAATTCGACGCGCTCGCCCGTGGCGTCGTCGTAGAAGGTGACGAGGGGGCGGCCCGGATCGGCGGCGAGCGCGGATCGCAGCAGGTCGGCAGGGGTGCGGTCAGTGGCGTTCACCCGGCCCAGCGTACGCGGGCCCGTCGCCCGGACGAAGGCGGCGGCTCGCCCGTACGGCGGAGGCGGTCGTACGGATTGTCGGACGGATCGTCAGTTCTCCGATGGCGCTTCGTGGTGGCTGTGCTCAGCATCGCTTCCATGCGCGGATTCCTTACTTCCTCCATCGGCGTCGCGACGGCTGCCGCACTGGCACTGCCGCTCACGCTGACCACTCCTGCCCAGGCCGAGTCGATCCCGGCGGTCCCCGCCGGCTCCACCCAGTCGCTGCCGCTCGTCCCCCTGGCCCCCTCGGGCGCCCGCATCCCCGGCGTGCCCGGCATGAGCACCGCACCGGACCCGGGTGAGACCCGGGGACTGGCGGCGCGTGAAGTCAAGACGTTCTCGCTGGTCGGTGTCGTCTGGGACGACGTGAGCACACCGCTCGTCGGCCGGGTCCAGGTCCGCACCCGTGCGGTCGGCACGGGGCAGTGGTCGGACTGGCAGGACGTCGAGACCCACAACGGCGAACACGCCGCCGACCCCGACGCGCCCGAACGCGGCAACGGCCGCGTCCGCGGCAGCACCGCCCCGCTGTGGGTCGGGGCCTCCGACGGGGTGGAGGTCCGCGTCCAGGCGGAGAACGCCGGCACGCGGGCCGCGTCCCGGCTGCCGTCGGGCATGCGGATCGAGCTCGTCGACCCGGGGGCGGAACAGCCGGTGGCGGTCCTGGACGGCAAGAACGGCGGCGCGGGAGGCCTGACCCGCCCGGCGCGCCGCCCCTCGGGCGACGACAAGGGCGACGCGGTGGCGCTGCCCGGGATGACCATGGAGACGGCGGAGTCCTCCTCCGTCAACCTTCCGCACGCCTCGCTCGGCGCGCTGGAGATCTCGGAGCTGAACAAGGCGGACTCCACGGCCGACGCCGCCTTCGCGAGCGAGGGCGAGTTCCAGGCGGCCGCCGCCGCCCGGCCGTACATCGGGCCCCGCCCGAAGATCGTGACGCGGCGCGGCTGGGGCGCGGACGAGTCCCTGCGCGAGACGGGCTTCGTCTACACCAGCACCGTCAAGGCGGCCTTCGTCCACCACACGGCCTCCGGCAACAAGTACGCCTGCAAGGACGCTCCGGCGGTGCTGCGGAGCCTGTACCGCTACCACGTGGTGAGCAGCGGCTGGCGGGACATCGGCTACAACTTCGCCGTCGACCGGTGCGGGACGGTCTACGAGGGCCGGGCGGGCGGAGTCGCCAAGCCGGTGCTCGGCGCGCACACCATGGGGTTCAACACGGACAGCATGGGCGTCGCGGTGATCGGCACCTACTCCTCGACCGCGCCGCCGGCGGCGGCGGTGAACGCGGTGGCGCGTCTCACGGCCTGGAAGCTGGGCCTCTTCGGGGCGGACCCGCGGGCGAAGACCACCCTGAAGTCGGGCGGCGGCAACCGCTACCCGAAGGGCAGGAACGTGAAGCTGCACGTCATCTCGGGCCACCGGGACGGCTTCGCGACGGAATGCCCGGGCCGCCTCCTGTACAAGCAACTCCCCCCGACCCGGACGTCCTCGGCGAAGCTCCAGGGCCGCTGACCTCTGCCCGGGCCGGGCGGTTCGGGGGTGGGGGGGTGCCCGACCGGGCGGTTGCCCTGGCCGGGCGGTGTGCGGGTGGGGCGTTGCCCTGTCGGGTGGTTGCCTTGTGGGGCGGGGGTCGGGGCGGGGTGGCTTCGGGGCGGGGGGGGGGGGGGGGGGGGGGGGGGGGGGGGGGGGGGGGGGGGGGGGGGGGGGGGGGGGGGGGGGGGGGGGGGGGGGG
>NZ_JBIBCI010000008.1:0-332446 GCF_042901085.1 Streptomyces sp. NPDC012794 | reverse complement strand
CTCCGTGTGCGGTGCAGCTTAGACACCTCCACCACACCGGAGGTCTTCGTCGTGATCAAGACCGGCCCCCGTTAACAACGCTCGTGGTCAATACAGCTAGGCCGTCACGGTCCCGGCCGGCCCGCGCCCTTCGACGACACGCCGTACGGGTGGCACCGGGCGCTACCGCGGCACCCGCCCGGGGCCCGGCCGGGAGCGCGCGGCGGCAACGGAGCGTGATCGGCGGGGAGATGTGTCCCACGACCGGCCGTGAGCCCGGTCACGCGGGACGCCACCGCCTCCGGCGGTCTCCTAGTCTGGCTCCAGTGAACCTGCCCGGCCGCCCCGCCCCCACCACCCCGGACGCCCCCGCGCGCCCCGCCGCCCTGCGCACCCTGCTCGCGCTCGCGGTCGTGTTCCTGATGCTGGCGACCACCGGCTGGACCGCGGTGCACCGCCCCGACACCGGGATCCAGGCACGGGCCGCCGAGCTCGTCGCGTGGGCCTCGGTCCGGGTGGCGGGGCAGGCCGTACCGCCCGCCGACGCCCCCGTACGGACGGTCGCCCGCTTCTTCGCCGGCCTCGACGGCGCCCAGCGGGCCCACCTCGCCGACGGCTACCCGCTCGTGGTCGGCAACCTCGACGGGGTGCCCGCCGAGATCCGCTACCGGGCCAACCGCCGCGCCCTGGCGCAGGCCGCGCGGCTGGAGCGGGCCCGCGGCCGGGACGTCGCGCTGACCCCCGCCGACCGCGGCACCGCCGTCCGGCGCGCCCACCGCTTCGAGTCCCTCGCCGAACCCGGCCGGCAGATCCTCGTCTTCGACCCCACCGGCAGCGGCCTGGTGGCCGAGGTCTTCGGCGACCTCGCGGCGGCCCGGCGGGTCTCGGTGGTCGTCCCCGGCGTCGACACCGACGCGCTCACCTTCGAGCGCTCCCAGCGCCGCCTCACCGCCCCCTCCGGCATGGCGCGCTCCCTCTACGAGGCCGAGCTGGCGACCGCGCCGGCCGGCCGTACCGCCGTCATCGCCTGGGCCGGCTACACCGCCCCCACCGGGGTCGGCGTGGACGCCGCCACCGGCAGGCTCGCCGTGCAGGGCGCCGTACGCCTGGAGTCCCTGGCGGCGGCCCTGCCCGGGGACGCGAGCGTGGCCCTGTTCTGCCACAGCTACGGGTCGGTGGTGTGCGGCGTGGCCGCGCGCCGGCTGCCGGACCGGGTGACCGACCTGGTGGTGGCGGGCAGCCCCGGCATGCGCGCCGAGAACGCCGCCGCGCTGCACACCTCCGCGCGGGTCTGGGCGATGCGCGACGAGGGCGACTGGATCTCCGGCGTACCGCACGTCGAGGTCGGCGGGGTGGGCCACGGCGCGGACCCGGTGGCCCCGGAATTCGGCTCACGGCTGCTGTCCTCGGAGGGGGCCGGGAGCCACACCGGTTATTTCGAGCCAGGCACGGCCTCCCTGGACAACTTCGCCAAGATCGGAACCGGCGCCTTCGGTTCCGTCGCGTGCGCGAACGGCGCAGACGACTGCCGGCTCGGAATTTCCGGCACGGACGGTGACTGACGGGGCCGTCCCCGGCCCCGCACCCGTAGCAAGTCGAAAATCGGGCCGGGAGACGAGGGGGACGCGCGGGGGCACGTCCCTTTACGATGTGCCGCATGGGTGACGTACTGGCCGGAAATCATGCCGTCTGGGAGTTCGACTCGGACTCGGTGCTCATCCGCTTCGCACGGGGGATGCGAACTCCACGGCTCTGGCACGCACTGGGCGAGCGCCGCATCCCCCTGGAAGCGTTGTCCGGGGTGAACGTGAGCGCCGCCGCCGGGGCGATGGGCCGGCGGGACACGGTGGTGCTGCGCGCCGTTCCGCGCGCGGGCGCCGATCCGCTGATGGAGGCTGCCGCCGGGCAGCTGAAGGAGGGCTGCGACCCGTACCGCCTCGCGCTGCCCGGGGACCGGGCGCCGCAGGCCGTGGCCTTCGCCGACGCGCTGCGCGAGCGGCTGGGGCCAGGCTCCGACGAACCCGCCGACCGCTTCCTGGTCGAGGTGCCGCAGCCGCCGGTCCACCTGAAGGCGTACGACGCCCGGGTGGGCTTCGACGGCTCGGCGGTTACCTTCCACTGGTCGCGCACCGGTGCCAGCAGCGCCAAGTGGCGGGCCGGCGACCAGCGTTTCGCGCTGGCCGGCCTGGCCGGCGTCGAGTGGGCCTCCCCGGACCGCCCCGGCGGCGGGTACCTGCGGCTGCGGCCCCGGGACGCCGCCGGGGACCCCGGCCCGCCGGACCACGACCTCGCGGCCGCGGTGTTCGGGGTCGGGTACGGGGCGGTGCACGAGTCCCTGCCGTTCGCGGCCGCCGTGCTCGCAGCGCTGCGCGAACGGGCCCCCGTGGCCTCGGTCCCGCGCGCCCGGACGTCCGACGACCGGCTGGCGCACCTGAGCGAGCTGCACAGCACGGGCCTGCTCACGGACGCCGAGTACGCGATGCTGCGGGACCGTTTCGCCGCCGGGGCGTGAGCCCAGCGCACTACGCCTCGCGGGAGTCCGAGGTGAAGGCCATGTCCGGGTAGCGCGCGCCCTCGACCCGGCCGGCCAGCGGCTCCAGCAGGGCCAGCTCCGCCCCGGTCAGGGTGATCCGGGTCGCGGCGGTGTTCTCCCGCAGCCGGTCCGGCCTGCGGGTACCGGGGATCGGGACCACCGTCAGGCCGTGCACCGCCGCCCGCTGCTGCACCCAGGCCAGCGCGACCTGCGCCGCCGTGACCCCGCGCGCCGCCGCGATCTCCCGGACCGGAGCCAGCAGGGCCGCGTTGGCCCTGGCGTTCTCGCCGGTGAAGCGGGGCTGGCGCTGCCGGAAGTCGCCGGCCGGCAGCTCCGCCGCCGCGTCCGCGAAGGCCCCGGTCAGGAAGCCGCGCCCGAGCGGGGAGTACGGCACGAAGGCCACGCCCAGCTCCGCCGCCGCGCCCACCGCGCTGCGCTCCACGTCCCGGCTGAACAGCGACCACTCCGACTGGACCGCCGCGATCGGGTGCACCGCGTACGCCTCGCGCAGCTCGGGCCCGGTGACCTCGCTGAGGCCGAGGTGGCGCACCTTCCCCTCCCGCACCAGCTCGGCCATGGCGCCCACCGACTCGGCGAACGGCACGTCCGGGTCGCGCCGGTGCATGTAGTACAGGTCGATCACCTCGACGCCGAGCCGCCGCAGGCTGTCCTCGACAGCGTGCCGGACGTACGCGCGGTCGTTGCGGACGCCCCGGTACAGCGGGTCGTCGTTGCGCTCGATGGCGAACTTGGTCGCCAGGGTGATCTCGTCCCGGTGGGCGGCCACGAAGGGCGCCAGGAACTCCTCGTTGGCGCCGCGCCCGTAGACGTCCGCCGTGTCGAAGAGGGTGACCCCGGCGGCCAGCGCCGCGTCCAGGGTCGCGCGGGCGGCCGTCTCGTCGGTCTCCCCGTAGAACTCGCTCATGCCCATGCAGCCGAGGCCCTGGACGCCGACGACCGGTCCGCCCCGGCCCAGTTCGGCCCTCGCGATGGGGGTGCCGTGCTCCGTCATGACCGTGCCTTCCCGGCGACCGCTTCGGCGCCTGCCGCCGGGGTGCCCGTCGATTTCGTCCCGTACATGTTGATCTTCACGTCGAGTACGCCGAGCGCGTCCGTCAGCTCCGCGAGCCGCGCCCGCACCTCGCGGCGCGTCCGTTCCAGCAGTTCGCGGCGCTCGTCGACGGTGTGCTCCCCCTCTCGGACGAGTTCGGCGTAGCGGACCATGTCCGCCACCGACATCCCGGTGGCCCGCAGCTTGCCCACGAAGGCCAGCCAGCCGAGGTCCTTGTCGGTGAACCGCCGCTGCCCCGAGTGGGAGCGGTCCACGTGCGGCATCAGGCCGATCCGCTCGTACCAGCGCAGCGTGTGCTGGGTCAGCCCGGTCCGGGCCTCGACCTCGCTGATCGTGTACCGCGTCTCCGTCAGGCTCATGGCCCCTACGCTAAAACCCTGGAGCGCACTCCAAGCAAGTAGGCTCGGCGGCATGGAGACCATGCAGAGCCTGCGGGCCATCGAGACCTGGCCGGTACCCGCCGCCGCGGCGGCCGTCGTACGCGCCGACGGGAGCCTGGCCGGCTCCCACGGGGACACGGCCCGCCGTTTCCCGCTCGCCTCGGTCACCAAGCCGCTCGCCGCGTACGCCGTCCTCGTCGCGTACGAGGAGGGGGCCCTGGAACTGGACGAGCCGGCCGGGCCCGAGGGGTCGACGGTCCGTCACCTCCTCGCGCACACCAGCGGCCTGGCCTTCGACGAGCACCGGGTGACGGCCCCGCCCGGCGAGCGCCGGCTGTACTCCAACGCCGGCTTCGAGGTGCTCGGCGACCACCTCGCCAAGGCCACCGGCATCCCCTTCGCCGAGTACCTGCACCAGGCCGTCTTCGAGCCGCTGGGCATGACCTCCTCCAGCCTGGAGGGCTCCCCCGCCAAGGACGGCGTTTCCACCGTCGCCGACCTGGTGCGCTTCGCCGCCGAACTCCAGGCGCCCCGGCTGCTCGACGTCCGCACCGTCGCCGAGGCCACCTCCGTGGTGCACCCCGGTCTCAAGGGCGTCCTGCCGGGCTACGGGCACCAGTCCCCCAACGACTGGGGCCTCGGCCTGGAGATCCGCGACGGCAAGTCCCCGCACTGGACGGGCCTGACGTCCTCCCCGCGCACCTTCGGCCACTTCGGCCAGTCCGGCACCTTCCTGTGGGTGGACCCCGACGTGCGCGCCGCCTGCGTGGCGCTGACCGACCGGGCCTTCGGCCCCTGGGCGGTGGAGGCCTGGACCCCCTTCACCGACGCGGTGCTCGCGGAGTTGCGCGGCCGCTAGTCCGTCGGCGACGGCTACGCGGGCAGCTCCCAGATCAGCAGTTCGCCCGGGGACCCGGCGGTGATCTCCAGGCCCTTCTCGCCGGTGATCCGCGCCGAGTCCCCGGGGCCCAGCTCCTGCCCGTCGAGCCGCAGGTCGCCGCGCACCACGTGCAGGTAGACCCGCTCCGCGTCCGGTACGGGGACCCGCTCGCCCGCGCCCGGCCGTCGGACGTACAGCACCGCGCCCGCCGCGGGGACCTCGTACGGGGTGCCGTCCGCGAGGCCCCGCACCACCTCGTACGCGGGCTCCCCGCCCGCCGTGAGCGGCGCGAGCCACATCTGCACGAACCGCAGCGGGACCGGGCCGTCGTTGCGCTCCACGTGCCGCGCCCCGGAGCCGGCGCCGAGCAGCTGGACGTCCCCGGGCCGGACCGTGCCGGTGTGGCCGCCGGTGCTGTCCTGGTGGGTGAGCTCGCCCTCCACCACCCAGGTGACGATCTCGGTGTGGCTGTGCGGGTGCTCGTCGAAGCCGGCGCCGGGCGCGAGGCTCTCCTCGTTGCAGGCCAGCACCGGACCGAAGCGGATGTTGTCGGGGTCGTAGAAGGACCCGAAGGAGAAGGCGTGGCGGGTGGTGATCCCGGCGTCCGGGTCCCCGCCCGCGTACCGGTCGGCGGCGCGGCGTACATCGATCATGCGGGCCACCGTAGCCGCCGCCGGGGGACGGCGTGCGGACCCGACTCCGAGCCGGGCCGCCGATAAGGCAGTCTTGTCCCGTGCCCCAACCCGAACGTGAGCAGCCCCCCGAGACGCGTCCCGCGCATCCGGTCCACCCGCACACCGCGACGCTGCGCCGACTGGAGAAGTCGTCCGGCCGGCTCGCAGCCAACGCCATCGCGCGGATGGACGAGAACCTGCCCTGGTACCGGGCGATGCCTCCGGAGAACCGGTCGTGGATCGGTCTGGTCGCACAGGCCGGCATCGCGGCCTTCACGGAGTGGTTCCGGCACCCGGAGACCCCGCAGGCCATCTCCACCGACGTCTTCGGGACCGCTCCGCGCGAGCTGACCCGGGCGATCACCCTGCGCCAGACCGTCGAGATGGTCCGTACGACGATCGAGGTCATGGAGGCCGCGATCGACGAGGTGGCGGCCCCGGGCGACGAGTCGGTCCTGCGCGAGGCGCTGCTCGTGTACGCCCGGGAGATCGCCTTCGCGACGGCCCAGGTCTACGCCCAGGCCGCGGAGGCGCGTGGCGCGTGGGACGCCCGGCTGGAGTCCCTGGTCGTGAACGCCGTGCTGTCCGGCGAGGCCGACGAGGGCGCGCTGTCCCGGGCCGCCGCGCTCGGCTGGAACTCCCCGGAGCACGTCTGCGTGGTCCTGGGCACCGCCCCGGAGGGGGACAGCGAGCTGACGGTGGAGGCGATCCGCCGCGCGGCCCGCCACCACAAGCTCCAGGTGCTGACCGGGGTGCTCGGCGACCGTCTGGTGGTGATCGCGGGCGGCAGCGACAACCCGATGCAGGTGGCGAAGTCCCTGATCGGGCCGTTCGCGGCCGGTCCCGTGGTGGCGGGGCCGGTGGTCCCGGACCTGCTGAACGCGACGAAGTCCGCGCAGGCCGCGGCGGCCGGCCTGAAGGCGTGCACGGCCTGGCAGGACGCGCCGCGCCCGGTCCTTGCGGACGATCTCCTGCCCGAGCGCGCGATCGCCTCGGATCCCTCGGCCAGGGAGCAGCTGGTGGAGGAGATCTACAGACCGCTGGAGGAAGCGGGCTCGGCGCTGCTGGAAACGCTGAGTGTCTATCTTGAGCAGGCCAGCAGCCTGGAGGGGGCCGCGCGGATGCTGTTCGTGCACCCCAACACCGTGCGCTACCGGCTCCGACGTGTGACCGACGTCACCGGCTGGTCACCCTCAGACGTCCGTTCGGCGTTTACGCTGCGAATCGCCCTGATCCTGGGGCGTCTGGCCGACGGAGATCAACAGTCCTAGACTTTTGTCGGACATCAACAATTACCCCGACCGTTCTTCGTCCCTGTCCCCACGGGCGGCGGAGACCATCCACAAGAGAGAGTGTGAGGGTGCTCGTACTCGTCGCTCCAGGCCAAGGCGCTCAGACGCCCGGCTTCCTGACTCCCTGGCTCGAACTCCCCGGCGCCGCCGAGCGCGTCGCGGGGTGGTCCGACGCCATCGGGCTCGACCTCGCCCACTACGGCACGAACGCCGACGCGGACGAGATCCGCGACACGGCGGTGGCCCAGCCGCTGCTGGTCGCGGCCGGGCTGCTGTCCGCTTCGGCGCTCGGTGCGCCGACGGCCTTCGGTGCCGTCGCGGGCCACAGCGTCGGTGAGATCACCGCCGCCGCCGTCGCCGGTGTACTGAGCGAGGGCGACGCACTGTCCTTCGTCCGTACCCGCGGTCTGGGCATGGCCGAGGCCGCCGCCGTCACCGAGACGGGCATGGCCGCGGTGCTGGGCGGCGACCGTGACGTGGTCGTCGCGCACCTGGAGAAGCTGGGCCTGACCCCGGCCAACATCAACGGCGCGGGCCAGATCGTGGCCGCCGGCACCATGGAGCAGATCGCCGCTCTGGAGGCCGACAAGCCCGAAGGCTCCATGAAGGTCGTCGCCCTCAAGGTCGCGGGCGCCTTCCACACGCATCACATGGCCCCCGCGGTCGCCACCCTGGAGAAGGCCGCCGAGGCGCTCGCTCCGGCCGACCCGGCGCTGAAGTACGTTTCGAACAAGGACGGCCTCGTCGTCTCCTCGGGCGCCGACGTCGTCGCCCGTCTCGTGGGCCAGGTCGCGAACCCGGTCCGCTGGGACCTGTGCATGGAGACGTTCGCGGAACTGGGCGTCACCGGGATCATCGAGCTGTCCCCCGGCGGCACCCTGACGGGTCTGGCCAAGCGCGCGCTCAAGGGCGTGCCCAGCGTGGCGCTCAAGACGCCGGACGATCTCGACAAGGCCGCGGCGCTCGTCGCCGAGCAGACGGCCTGAGAGAAGGAGCCCACACAGCATGTCAAAGATCAAGCCGGCCAAGGGCTCCCCGTACGCCCGCATCCTCGGTGTCGGCGGCTACCGCCCGACCCGTGTGGTGCCCAACGAGGTCATCCTCGAGACGATCGACTCCTCCGACGAGTGGATCCGCTCCCGCTCCGGCATCGCGTCCCGGCACTGGGCCTCGCCCCAGGAGACCGTCGCCGCGATGTCGGTGGAGGCTTCCGGCAAGGCGCTCGCCGACGCCGGTGTCGCCCCCGAGCAGATCGGTGCGGTGATCGTCTCGACGGTCTCGCACTTCAAGCAGACCCCGGCCATCGCGACGGAGATCGCGCACCGGATCGGCGCGGGCAAGCCCGCCGCGTTCGACATCTCGGCGGGCTGCGCCGGTTTCGGCTACGGCCTCACGCTCGCCAAGGGCATGGTGGTGGAGGGTTCCGCCGAGTACGTGCTCGTCATCGGCGTGGAGCGGCTCTCGGACCTGACCGACCTGGAGGACCGCGCGACGGCCTTCCTGTTCGGCGACGGCGCCGGTGCCGTGATCGTCGGACCCTCGGACGAGCCGGCCATCGGCCCCACGGTGTGGGGTTCGGAGGGCGACAAGTCCGAGACCATCAAGCAGACCGTGCCGTGGGACGAGTACCTCGGCAAGGACGGCGGCGAGAAGTTCCCGGCCATCACGCAGGAGGGCCAGGCGGTCTTCCGCTGGGCCGTGTTCGAGATGGCCAAGGTGGCCCAGCAGGCGCTCGACGCCGCCGGGATCACCCCGGATGACCTGGACGTCTTCATTCCGCACCAGGCCAACATGCGGATCATCGACTCGATGGTGAAGACTCTCAAGCTGCCGGAGCACGTCACGGTCGCCCGTGACGTGGAAACCACCGGCAACACGTCGGCCGCCTCGATCCCGCTCGCCATGGAGCGGCTCCTGGCGACCGGAGCGGCGAAGAGCGGCGACACCGCGCTCGTCATCGGCTTCGGGGCGGGGCTCGTCTACGCCGCGACGGTCGTTACCCTCCCCTAGGGCCCGGGATCACTTCCCGCCCTGATCCACCAGTTAGCTACAGAAGGAGCGCCACATGGCCGCCACGCAGGACGAAATCGTCGAGGGTCTCGCGGAGATCGTCAACGAGATCGCGGGCATCCCGGTCGAGGACGTCGAGATCGGCAAGTCCTTCACCGACGACCTGGACGTCGACTCGCTGTCCATGGTCGAGGTCGTCGTCGCCGCTGAAGAGCGCTTCGACGTGAAGATCCCCGACGAGGACGTCAAGAACCTCAAGACGGTCGGCGACGCCGCCGAGTACATCCTGAAGCACCAGGCCGCCTGAGCCTGACGAGCGTTTGTCGCCACCTGGCGGTGGCGCCGTGACAATTCAGCACCCCCTTAGACGTGGAGAAAGAATTCCTGTGAGCCCGACCAATCGCACCGTGGTCGTCACCGGTATCGGCGCAACCACTCCGCTGGGTGGCGACAGCGCTTCGACCTGGGAAGGTCTGCTCGCCGGCCGGTCCGGCGTCTCGCCCCTGGAGGGTGAGCGCTTCGCCGAACTGCCGGTCCGGATCGCCGCCCAGGCCGCCGTGGACCCGAGCGAGGTACTGCCCCGCCCGCTGGCCCGCAAGCTCGACCGCTCGGCGCAGTTCGCCCTCATCGCGGCCCGTGAGGCCTGGGCCGACGCGGGTTACACCGCCCCGGCCGGCGAGGACGGGACCGTGGTCCCCGAGCGTCTGGGCACCGTGATCGCCTCCGGCATCGGCGGTGTCACCACCCTGCTCGACCAGTACGACGTACTGAAGGAGAAGGGTGTGCGCCGGGTCTCCCCGCACACCGTTCCCATGCTCATGCCGAACGGCCCCTCGGCCAACGTCGGCCTCGAGGTCAACGCCCGCGCCGGTGTGCACACCCCGGTCAGCGCGTGCGCGTCCGGCGCCGAGGCCATCGGCTACGCCGTGGAGATGATCCGTACCGGCCGTGCCGACGTGGTCGTCGCCGGCGGCACCGAGGCGGCGATCCACCCGCTGCCGATCGCGGCGTTCGCCAACATGATGGCGATGTCCAAGAACAACGAGAGCCCGACCACGGCCTCCCGCCCGTACGACAAGGCCCGCGACGGCTTCGTCCTCGGCGAGGGCGCCGGTGTCGTGGTCCTGGAGTCCGCCGAGCACGCCGCCCAGCGCGGCGCCCGCGTCTACTGCGAGGTGCTGGGCCAGGGTCTGTCCGCGGACAGCCACCACATCGCGCAGCCGGAGCCGACGGGCCGCGGTGTCGCGGCCGCCGTGCAGAACCTGCTCGACAACACGCAGCTGGACCCGGCCGAGCTGGTCCACGTCAACGCGCACGCCACCTCCACCCCGCAGGGTGACACGGCGGAGCTGAAGGCGCTGCGCAAGGTCCTGGGCGACGACCTCGACCACATCGCGATCTCGGCGACGAAGTCGATGACCGGTCACCTGCTGGGCGGCGCGGGCGGTATCGAGACCGTCGCGACCGTGCTGGCGCTGTACCACCGGATCGCCCCGCCGACGATCAACGTCGACGAGCTGGACGAGGACATCGACGCGGACATCGTGCGCGGCGAGCCCCGCAAGCTGCCGGTCGACGGCCCGATCTCCGCGATCAACAACTCCTTCGGCTTCGGCGGCCACAACGTCTCGCTGGCGTTCCGCACTGTTTAGTGCGCCTGAACCGGCGCCGCTCTCGCGGACGTGGTTGCTCGCCGTTCCGGCTGCTCAATTGATGGTTGCGGTGTTCGTCGTCTCGAACACCGCAACCGGTACGACGAAGGCCCACCCGGCGTCCGGGTGGGCCTTCGTCGTACCGGGCGGCTAGACCACCTGGTGGAGCCAGCGGACCGGGGCGCCTTCGCCGGCGTAGCGGAAGGGCTCCAGCTCGTCGTCCCAGGGCTTGCCGAGCAGTTTGGCGATCTCCGCCTCCAGGTCGGTCTCGCCGCGCGCGGACCGGGCGAGCGCGGCGCGCAGCCGGTCCTCGGGGATCAGGATGTCGCCGTGCATACCGGTGACGGCGTGGTAGATGCCGAGCTCCGGGGTCGAGCTGTAGCGCTCGCCCTCGGCGGTCGGGCAGGGTTCGGCGGTCACCTCGAAGCGGAGCAGGTGCCAGCCGCGCAGGGCGGAGGCGAGTTTCGAGGCGGTGCCCGCCTCGGCCTGCCAGGAGAACTCGGCTCTCCAGGTACCGGGGGATGCGGGCTGCCTGATCCAGTCGAGGTTCACCCGCACCCCGAGCACACCCGCTACGGCCCATTCCACGTGCGGGCAGAGCGCACGCGGTGCGGAATGCACGTACAGGACTCCACGTGTCGTCACCTGGACCTCCAGTATGGGACGAGGTCGGGAATAAACTCCAGAAAACGGACAGTATGTGACGTGATGTAATGTAACGGAAATTATTGGACATTGCGCTACGGCACCTGCGGCCGAAACGCCACGGGAAAAAGCTACCGTGCGCCAAGGGTCATGGTGTGACGTACGGTCGCTCCAAGACCCGTAAACCCAGAGCATTCACTCAGCAGGACGCCCCTTGGAGGACCGGGGGCGACGAGGGAGGACCACCCCATGCGCTCCACCGCCGCCCGTCGTCGCGCACTCCGGTCCGCGGGCGTGGCGGCGGCCGTCCTGGCCGCGACGGTCACGGGCTGTGACTCCGGCGGTCCGCCGGCCGGCGGTGAGCGGGGGGCGCAGGCCGCGCCGCGCTGGAACACCGCGCCCGCCTCGGTCGCCGCCGTCGGGGACTCCATCACCCGCGGTTTCGACGCCTGTTCGGTGCTGGCCGACTGCCCCGAGGTCTCCTGGGCCACCGGCAGCGATCCCGCCGTCCGTTCCCTGGCGGCCCGGCTGCTGGGCGATGCCGAGGTGCCCGCGCGCAGCTGGAACTACGCGGTGACCGGCTCGCGCATGGCGGACCTTCCGGGACAGCTGGCCCTGGCGGCCCGGCACAAGCCCGGCCTGGTCACGGTCATGGTCGGGTCGAACGACGCCTGCCGGCCCACCGTTTCGTCGATGACCCCCGTGGCGGAGTTCCGCGCCGGTTTCGAGCGCGCCCTGAAGGAGCTGCGGAGCGCGTCGCCCGACTCGCAGGTGTACGTGTCCTCCGTGCCGGACCTCCAGCGGCTGTGGGAGCAGGGCAAGGACATCCCGGTCGTGCGGCAGGTCTGGAAGCTGGGGATCTGTCAGTCCATGCTGGCCGACCCGCTGTCGGGCGAGGCGGTGGCGACCGCCCGCCGGGAGAAAGTGCGGGCGCGGGTGGTCGAGTACAACGAGGTGCTGCGCGAGGTGTGCGCGACGGACGCGCTGTGCCGCTATGACGGCGGCGCCGTCTTCCAGTACCCCTTCGGAGCGGACCAGCTGAGCCGCTGGGACTGGTTCCACCCGGGCCGGGACGGGCAGGCGCGGCTCGCGGAACTAGCGCACCGACAGGTGACGGCGGCGGCGCCGCCACGTTGACGCGTCCCGGGCCCGAGGCGGTCCCAGGGGCCGCCCCCGGCCCGGTGCACGGGTCTTTTCCAGCCAATTCCGCGCTACGGCGTGTCGCGCCGCCCCGCCGTCACGGGCGGAGGGTCGCCGTCAGCCGGGTGTCGGCGTGCGAGCGGCCCGCGCGGACCTCGTGGGCGCCGCCGGTCCGCCGCCAGCCGTGCGCGTCCTCATCCCAGACCTCGAAGGCGCGGGCGGGCAGCTCGATCTCCGCCTCGACGCTCTCGCCGGGGCCGGCCTCCACCCCCGCGAAGCCGGCCAGCCGGCTCGGCGGGTGCCCGTCCCGGCCGGCGAGGGGCGCCAGGTACACCTGGACCACCTCGCGGCCCCGCCGGGTCCCGGTGTTGGTGAGGCGGACCCGGACCCGGTCCGCGGTCGCCTCCAGGGACTCGTACGCCCAGTCCGTGTAGCCGAGGCCGTGCCCGAAGGGGTAGGCGGGCGTCACCCCCAGGGCCTCGTAGGCCCGGTAGCCGATGAGCAGCCCCTCGCGGTACTCCAGCCGCCCGTCGGCGGGGACGACCTCGGTGACGGGCGCGTCGGTGAGGGTGGCGGGCCAGGTGGTGGGCAGCCGCCCGCCGGGCTCGGTCCGCCCGAGGAGTACGTCGGCCAGCGCGGCCCCGCCCTCCTGCCCGGGGAACCAGGTCAACAGCACGGCGGCGACGTCCTCGCGCCAGGGCAGCTCGACGGGGGAGCCCGCGTTGACCACGACCACGGTGTTCGGGTTGACGGCGGCGACGGCCCGCACCAGGTCGTCCTGGCGGCCGGGCAGGGCGAGGTCCGCGCGGTCGAAGCCCTCGGACTCCACCCGCTCGGTGGTGGCGACGACCACGACGGCCGTGTCGGCGGCGCGCGCGGCCTCCACCGCTTCGGCGATCAGCTCGTCGCCGTCGCGCCGCGGCCCGAGGTGGAGCAGGGAGAACACCACCGCCCGCAGCGGCAGCGCACTCATGTCGGGGACCCGGAAGGTCAGCGACACCTCGACCGGTTCGCCCTCGGTGAGGACGGCTCGGGCGCGCTCGGCGGGCGCTCCGAAGAAGGCCTCGAAGGGGTCGGTCTCGTCGCCCGTCTCCTGGACGCCCTCCCAGAGGGTGCGGCCGGCGACGGCGAGGGTGAAGGCGCCGAGTCCGCGGGTGCCGAAGGCGTGCTCGCCGCTCTCGCGCGGCAGGTAGGTACCGGTGACCTCGATGGTGGCCATCGTCTCGTAGGAGGCCCCCTGGGGCAGGTCGTCGCCGATCCACTGGACCTGCCCGCTCGGCAGGGTGCCCTCGCCGATGACGGCCCCGGAGGCGTCCCGGCAGACGGCGCGCAGCGCGAAGCCCGGCCCGGCGGGGGCGAGTTCGTCGCTCGGGTCGGCGCCGACGGCGTAGGTGAGGGCGCCTTCGGGCAGCGCGGCGGTGAGCCCGTCGAGCGGGGACACCACCCGTTCGGGGAAGACGGTCGCGGATCCGCCGCCGAGGACGCGGGCGTCACGGGCGGCGGCGCCGATCAGGGCGACGGTGCGGCCGGGGCCGGCGTCCAGCGGCAGGGCGCCGGCTTCGTTGCGTACGAGGACGGCCCCTCGGGCGGCCAGCTCGTGGGCCAGCGCCTGCCCGTCGAGCGGGGCGGGCGGTTCGGCGACGGCGGCGGGGGCGCCCTCCAGGAGGCCCACGCGGGCGGCGAGGCGCAGGACGTTGCGCACGGCCCCGTCGACGGCGGCCTCGGGGACCTCCCCGGAGCGGACGGCCTCGGCGAGGGCGGGCCCGTAGACGGTCCGCGGGCCGGGCATGGCGACGTCGAGGCCGCCGAGGAGGCACCCGGCAGTGGAACGGGCGGCCATCCAGTCGGAGACGTTGCAGCCGTCGAAGCCCCACTCGGCGCGCAGGACCTCGTTCACCAGCTGCCGGTGCTCGGTCATGGTGGTGCCGTTGACGCGGTTGTAGGCGGTCATGACGGCCCAGGGGCGGGCGTTCCCGACGATGGCCTCGAAGGGTGCGAGGTAGGCCTCGCGCAGCGGGCGGGCTGCGATGACGTTGTCGACGGTGAAGCGCTCGGTCTCGGCGTCGTTGCCGACGAAGTGCTTGACGGTGGCGGCGACCCCGCCGTCCTGGACGCCGCTGACGTAGCCGCTGCCGATGGCGCCGGTGAGGTACGGGTCCTCGGAGTAGCACTCGAAGTGGCGGCCGCCCAGCGGGGAGCGGTGCAGGTTGACGGTGGGCGCGAGGAGGACGTGCACGCCCTTGCGGCGGGCCTCCTGGGCGAGGAGCCGGCCGGCGCGGCGGGCGAGGGCGGGGTCCCAGGCGGCGGCGAGGGCGGTCGGGGAGGGCAGCGCGACCGAGGGATCGTCGGCGGTCCAGCGCACGCCCCTGACCCCGATGGGGCCGTCGGACATGACCAGGGATCCGAGTCCGATCCCGGGGAGGGCGGGCAGGGACCACATATCCTGTCCGGCCAGCAGGCGGGCCTTGGTGTCGAGGTCGAGCTTGCCCAGCGCGGCCTCCACGGCGTCCTCGCGGTCCCGGTCGTCGCGGTCCTCGTGGCGCTCAGGGTCCTCGTGGTGCTCGCGTAGCTGATCGGCGTCGGTCACGGCCGTGCCTCCTCGTCGATGTGCGTGCGGGTGCGGTGCGGAGGGCCCCATCGTGGACCCGTTGCCTGTAGGCCAGTAGGCCTCGTAACCCTTTCGTGATGTCACCATGCCGTACGGTCCTGCTGGCAGGTGTGAGCGGAAGGAGCGCCGGGCGATGGCCAGAGCGAAGAGCGAAGAGCGGCGCGGCGAGATCGTCCGCGCGGCGGTCGAGGTGATCGCCGAGCGCGGCTACCGGGGCGCGTCCCTGGGGTCCGTCGCCGAACGCGTGGGCCTGACCCAGCAGGGACTGCTGCACTACTTCCCCACCAAGGAGGCCCTGCTGGTCGCGGTCCTGGAGGAGCGCGACCGCTGGGACACCGGCGGCGGCTCCCGCGCGGCCGCCGACGCCTGGCGCCTGGACCTGCTGGAGTCGCTGGTGGAGTACAACGCCATGCGTCCCGGCATCGTGCAGACCTTCTCGGCGCTGCTCGGCGAGAGCGTCACCGACGGCCATCCGGCCCGCGACTTCTTCACCGACCGGTACGCGCAGGTGCGGGCGGAGATGGCCACGCTGCTGCGCGCCGAGTTCGGTGCGCGCCTCCCCTCCGGCCTCACCCCGGAGGAGGCCGCTCCGCTGCTCACGGCGGTGATGGACGGCCTCCAGTACCAGTGGCTGCTCGCCCCGGAATCGGTGGACATGCCCGCCGCGTTCCGCTCCTTCCTCACCCTGCTGAGGGGTCCGGGCGCATAGCCGCCCCGTCCTGCCGGGCATCCTCTCCCCTGGTCGGAGCTGTTCTTCGACCTGGTGCCGGTCTTCGCCGTCACCCAGGTCTCCGCCCTGCCGCACCACGACCACGGGTGGGCCGGTACCGGCCGGGCCCTGATCGTCTTCGTGCCCGTCTACTGGGTGTGAGTGGGCAACACCGTCCACGCCAACACCCATGACGCCGACCGGCCGCTGAACCGGATCGCCCTCATCACGGCCGGGCTGCGCGGCCTGCTGATGGCCCTGCCCCGCCGGAGGCCTTCGGGGACCGCGGGCTCCTCCTCGCCGGCGCCTGCTTCTGCGCACGCCAGGTGCTCGCCGCGCTCGCGCACGGCCGCAGCCGCCGCCTCAGGCCCACCCCGGTCACCCTGTCGGTGCTGATCAGCGGACCGCTGCTGCCGGCCGGCGCCTTCCTCGACGGCGGACTCCGCGTCGCGCTGTGGGCCCTGGCCGGCGCCGTGGCCCTGGCCGCGCCCCGGTCGCCGCCGCCCCCGAGCTCGGCACCGGCTCCCTGGCGGCCGTCACCGCGGCCTTCGTCCTCGTCTGCGGTCTGTGGTGGGTGTACTTCCACCTCGCCGCCGGAGCCGTCCGGCACGGGCTGGAGACCGCGGCCGTACGGGCGGACGTGGCCCGGCAGGTCCTCTCGTACGGGCACCTCTCGCTGATCGCCTCGGTCATCGCGGTGGCCGTCGGCATGGCCGACCGTCGCCCATCCCGGGACGCGGCTCCCGCTCGGTTCGCCGCCCTCCTCCACGGGGGCTGCGTCCTCTTCCTCGCCACCTTCGGCCACACCCGCTGGTACCTGTTCCGCTCCTGGTCCGTGACCCGGCTGGCGGCCGCCGCGGCCGTCCCGGCCCTGCTGCCGGTGGCCGTGCTGCTGCCCTCCCTCGGGGCGCTCGCCCTGCTGACCGCCGTGGTCACCGCCCTGAACCTGGTGGATCTGAGCCTGGTGCGCCGCCGGGACCGGCTCCCCGGCGGCCGGAGCCGGGAGGCGGCCGAGGGGCTGGCATCCTGAGCCCATGAAGATCGCCGCCACCCAGCTGACCTGCGTCCCCGCCGACGTCACCACCAACGCCGCGGCCGCCGCCGCCCTCGCCGTCCGGGCGCGCGGACAGGGCGCGGAGCTGGTGGTCTTCCCGGAGTTCACGCTCACCGGGTACGAGCTGGAGGCCCTCGCCGACGACCCCGGCCTGTGGCTGGCCGACGCCGAGGATCCCCGCCTGGACGGGCTGCGCTCCACCGGCACGGCGGTGGCCGTCAACGTCGCCCTGCGCACCGGGGGGCCGCTGCCCGCCATCGCGACGCTGGTGTACGACGCGGACGGCGCGCACGTGACGACGTACGCCAAGCAGCACCTCTACCAGCACGAACGGGGCGCCTTCGCCGCGGGCGCCGCCGACGGCCGCTTCGAACTCGGCGGCATCCGCTTCTCCCTGGGCGTCTGCTTCGACAACCACTTCCCGGAGCTGACCGGCCGGGCCGCGGCCGACGGCTGCGCTGTGCACCTGGCGAGCTCCCTGTACGGCACGGGCGACGGGATCGCCGAGCGGGCGAGCGTGTACCCCGGGATCGCGAAGGAGCACGGCCTGTACGTGGTCCTCGCCAACCACGTCGGCCCGGCGGGTCCCTGGACGGGCTGCGGCGGCGCGGCGGTATGGGCCCCGGACGGCGCCCTGCTGGCCGAGGCCGACGACCGCGGCCCGGACGTGGTCACGGTCGAGGTCCCCGCCTGACGGCCGGCCCGGCGGTCTCCCGCACGCGCAGCCCCCGGGCTCAGGCGGAGTCCGGGAGGAGGTGCTTGGCGCCCCACTCCCCCAGGGCCTCCAGGGCCCCGTTCAGCTCCTCGCCGAGCGGGGTCAGGGAGTACTCGACGCGCGGCGGGACCTCGTCGTACACCTCCCTGCGGACGATGCCGTCGGTCTCCAGCTCGCGCAGCTGCGCCGCGAGCACCTTCTCCGACACCCCCGGGACGAGCCGCCTCAGCTCGCCGAAGCGGCGCCGCGGGCAACGCTCCAGCTCCCACAGGAGCGAGACCTTCCACTTGCCCTCGATCACCGACATCGCCGCGGCGATCCCGCAGTGGTCCGCCCCGGGCCGTCCTGTAACCGCCATCACGTACTCCCCTCCCACCTGCTCGCTCACCTCGGGGTAACCACCCACTCCGAAGTGCGTACTTGAGCGCGTCACCGCCTGCCACCAGGCTAAACGGCATGACCGACACACACGTGACGAAGCGTCCGCTCACCCTGCTCGGACTCGGCGACATGGGCACCGCCCTCGCCCGCACCTGGCTCGCCGCCGGGCACCCGCTGACCGTCTGGAACCGCACCGCCGCCAAGGCCGCCGCCCTGGCCCCCGAGGGCGCGGCAGTCGCCGGGAGCCCGGCCGCGGCCGTCGCCGCGAACACCCTCATCGTGCTCTGCCTGCTGGACGACGCCAGCATCGAATCCACCCTGGACGGCGTCGACCTGGCCGGCAAGGACCTGGTCAACCTCACCACCGGCACCCCCGCCGAGGGCCGGGCGCGGGCCGCCTGGGCCCAGGAGCGCGGCGCCCGCTTCGTGGACGCCGGGATCATGGCGACGCCGGACATGATCGGCGCCCCCGGTTCCGGTGGGTACGTCCTCTACAGCGGCTCCCGCGCCCTCTTCGACACCCACCGGGCCGCCCTGGAGGTCCCGGCCGTCGCCCGCTTCGTCGGCGAGGACCCGGGCCACGCGGCGCTGCACGACGTGGCGCTGCTCAGCGCGATGTACGGCATGTTCGCGGGGATCTCGCATGCCTACGCCCTGATCGAGGGCGAAGACATCGCCCCCAAGGACCTGGCGCCGCTGCTGTCCGAGTGGCTGGGCGCGATGGGCTTCTTCGTCGGCAACGCCGCCGAGCGGCTGACCTCGCGGGACTTCACCAGCGGGGTGGTGTCCGGGCTGGCCATGCAGGTCGCCGCCAGCGGGACGCTGCTGCGCACCGCCGCCGACCAGGGGGTCAGCGCCGAGCTGATCAGCCCGTACCTGGACCTGATGCGCGAGCGCCTGGACGCCGACCCCGCGGCCCACGGCGGCGAGGACACCGTCGCGGCGCTCACCCTGCTGCGGCGGCGGTAGCCACGCGTCGGACCGGCGGCGGCGCGCGGGGTCCGGGCCAGGTCAGCCCTGGGCGTAGGGGTTCGGGGTCTGGCCGTAGGGGTTCGGAGCCCCGCCGGGGGACTGGCCCGGACCCTGGCCGTACGGCCCCGGGCCGTACGGACCCTGACCGTGGGACTGGCCGTACGGGCCCTGCGCCCCCGGGCCCGTGCCGGGCCCCGGGCCGCCGTCACCCTCCTCCCCGTCCTCGGCGGAAGCGGCAGAATCGGCGGAGTCGGCGCCCACCAGCTCCCGCGCCATCAGGGTCGCCCCCGCCACCGCGCCCGGCATCAGGAAGACCGCGACGAACGGGATCAGGAACGCCAGCACCAGCGGCACGCCGAAGCCCAGGGCCTGCGCCCGCCGCCCGCGCAGCAGGACCAGCTGCTCGGCCAGGTCCACCCGGCGCCGCTGGAGGGCGACGGAGGTGAGCTCCTGGGTGAGGAAGAAGCCGGAGACGCAGAACCCGATCACCGGCACCACGGTCTGCCCGATGACGGGGATGAACCCGAGGGCGAAGAGCAGGATCCCGTACAGCACCACCCGTACCAGCAGCCGCACGCTGTCCCGGGCGGAGATCCACAGGTCCTCCCAGAACGAGCGCCCCGATTCGGGGACCTCCCCGCCCTCGGTCCGGTCGACCTGCTCGGAGAGGGACTCGTAGAAGGGCTGCCCGACCAGCAGGGTCACGGCGGTGAAGGTGATCACCGAGAGGAAGAGCCCGAGGGAGAGGGTCAAGGCGGTCAGGAAGCCGCGGAACAGGCCCAGCCAGGGCGAGGACCAGTCCGAGGCGAAGGGCGTGGCCCACTCGACGAAGTCGTCGGCGCCGTAGAGGAGGCCGGCGAGCGCGGCCGCGTACAGCGCCAGCGCGACGAGGCCCGGCAGCAGGCCGAAGCCCAGCCAGCGGCCGTTCCGGAACACCCATCTCTGTCCGGCCATCAAGTACCGGAAACCCCCCGCAAGATCACGCATGGGGCCAGTTTATGGGGCCGGGTACGGCGAAGGCCGCACCCCGGGGGGTACGGCCTTCACCAGGCGTGCGACGCGGTCAGGCGACGTTCAGCTCGACCGTGATGTTGCCGCGGGTGGCCTTGGAGTACGGGCAGATCTGGTCGGCCTTCTCGACCAGGTCCTTGGCGGTCGCGGCGTCCACGGTCGGGATCGAGGCCGTGAGCTTGACGATGATGCCGAAGCCGTCGTCGTTCTTGCCGATGCCGACCTCGGCGGTCACGGTGGAGCCGGTGACGTCGAGGTTCTCGTTGCGCGCGGCGACGCTGAGGGCACCCTGGAAGCAGGCGCTGTAGCCGGCGGCGAACAGCTGCTCCGGGTTGGTGCCGGCGCCGCTGCCGCCGAGCTCCTTCGGCGGGTTCACGACGATGTCGAGCTGGCCGTCGTTGGTGGCGACGCGGCCGTCACGGCCGTTCTCGGCGGTGGCGACGGCCGTGTACGCGACGTCGGTCTGCGTGATGGACATGAAGAACTTCCTCCAGATGAATCGCCGCGATGCGCGCCCACGATCGCGACGGTCGTGGAGTGAGCCTAACCGGTGAAAGAAACGATCATCTTGCCGGTGTTCTCTCCGCGCAGCATTCCGAGGAAGGCGTCGGTGGCGTTCTCGACGCCCTCGACGACCGTCTCGTCGTAGCGGAGCTCCCCGGAGGCCAGCCAGCCGGCCACGTCCTTGACGAACTGCTGCTGCAGTCCGTAGTGGTCGCCGACGAGGATGCCCTGGAGGCGCAGCCGCTTGCCGATGACCATCATGAGATTGCGCGGGCCGGGGGCGGCCTCGGTGTCGTTGTAGCCCGCGATGGCGCCGCAGAGGGTGGCGCGGCCGTGGACGTTCATGCTGGTCACGGCGGCCTCGAGGTGGTCGCCGCCGACGTTGTCGAAGTAGACGTCGATGCCGTCGGGGGCGGCCGCGGGCAGCTGCTCGGCGACGGGGGCGTTCTTGTAGTTGAAGGCGGCGTCGAAGCCGTACTTCTGCGTGAGCAGCGTCACCTTCTCGTCCGAGCCGGCGGAGCCGATCACCCGGGAGGCGCCCTTGATCCGCGCGAACTGGCCGACGAGACTGCCGACCGCGCCCGCCGCGCCGGAGACGAAGACGGAGTCGCCCTCCTTGAAGGAGGCGACCTCGAAGAGGCCCGCGTAGGCGGTCAGGCCCGGCATGCCGAGGACGCCGAGGTAGGCCGAGAGCGGGGCGAGCGAGGCGTCGACCTTGACGGCCTGCCCGGCGTCCACCTCGGCGTACTCGCGCCAGCCCAGCATGTGCAGGACGTGGTCGCCGGCCTGGAAGCCCTCGGCGTTGGAGGCGACGACCTCGCCGACGGCGCCGCCCTGCATCGGCTCGTCGAGCCGGAAGGGCGCGATGTAGGACTTCGCGTCGTTCATCCGGCCGCGCATGTAGGGGTCCACGGACATGTGCAGGTTGCGGACCAGGATCCGGCCGGGGGCGGGCTCGGCGGAGACGGGCACCTCGCGCAGGGCGAAGTCCTCGGCCACGGGCCAGCCCTGCGGGCGGCGGACGAGGTGCCACTCGCGGCTGACGGCGGGGATCTGAGACATGAGGGACTCCAGGGGAACGAAGTTTTACTTCAGAACGTGAAACAACCATGCGCCTGGATATTTCACGTTGTCAAGTAAACGGGTACGCTGGAGCCATGCCCAGTCGTCGCGCAGACCCAGTGACCATCGAGGTCGTCGAGCTCATCGGCGATGTCGTGGCCCGCTACCACATGGAGTACGAGGAGGCGGCCGCCCGCCACCAGCTCACCGGCGCCCAGGCCAAGGTGCTGAACCTGCTCGCGATGGAGCCGCTGCCCATGCGGCACATCGCGCAGAAGCTGCGCTGCGAGCCCTCGAACGTGACCGGCATCATCGACCGCCTGGAGACCCGTGGCCTGGTCGAACGCCGCCCGGACCCGGCCGACCGCCGGGTGAAGCTGGCTGCGCCCACCGAAGAGGGCACCGCGACCGCCGAGCGGCTGCGCGAGTCGCTGGACTTCGCGCGCGAACCGCTGGCCGGGCTCTCGGCGGAGGAGCGTACGGCGCTGCGGGACCTGCTCAGGCGGATGCTGGGCTGAGCGGCGCGGGGATGCCGCACCGGCCGGGGGTTCGGCACGGATCGGAGCCGCCCTGCGCACCGGAAGTGCCGTACCGGCCGTGAGGCCCGGTCAGCAGAAGATCCAGAACACGCAGGTCTCGGTCGGCTTCGGCTTCGGCTTGCCCGTCGTGCCCGTCGGGCTCGGCCGGGTGGGCTGCGCCGTGCCGGTGGGGCCCGGCTCGGGCTGTCCCGGCTGTGTCGGCTTTACGGATGCCCCGCTGCTGGAACCTTTCTGCGAGGGCGTCGCCGCCGAGGCGGAGGCGCTCGCGCTCCCCGACGGCTGCGCCGAGGCGCTCGGGCTTCCGCTGGGCCGGGCCGCCTTCGCCGCCCCGCCGGAGCCCTTCGGCAGGACCGAGGGCACGGCCGGCCCCTCCCCGCTGGGCAGCGGGTCCGGCTGCTTCGGCCCGTCGTCGGTCAGCACCACCTTGTCCGCCCGGTCGGTGCCCTCGCCGTCGGCCACGATCCGGGCCACGGCGATCGAGCCCCCGGTCGCCAGCACCAGACCCAGCCCGAGCGCGAGCACGCCCCGGCCCCGTCTGCGGCGGGTGGCGGCGCGCTTGCGGGTGCCGGCGCGGCCCTCGTGGGGGCCCGACAGCACGACGAGCGAATCGGCGAACACCTCGGCCAGCGCGGGCTGCGGCTCGGGGCCCGGGGACGGCACACTCGGCGCGGCGACCACCAGGTGCTCGGCCGGGGTTCCGCACCCGGCGCAGGCGAGCGCGCCGTTGAGGTGCCTCTGACAGGCGGGGCAGAAGTAGTTCATGGCGACCGCAGGCTATGCGGTCCCCGGCAACATAAGCATTCCGGGAACGTAAGGATCCTGTGTGGAATCGTTACTTCCATGACAGCGAACCCGACTCCGGGGCGTCCGGGAGCCTTCGGGCCGGCCGCCTTCCAGCTGGTGCTGCTGCGCAGGATGGCGGACTTCCAGCCCGGCCTGGCCGAGGAGGCCCGGCTGCGCCTCGGCGCCACCCTCGCGGAGCAGCGGGAGGCCAACCGGCGCTGGCAGGCGATGGTCCGCTCCCCCAGGTCCCGCGGGGCCCTGGCGCGTTACCGGTCGGTGCTCGGCCCGCCGGAGTCCGTGGAGCGGCGCACCATCGGGGACCTGGAGTGCGAGGCCCTGCTGTGGCCGGTGCCGCTGTGGCCGGAGCTGCGGTTCGAGGTGCTGGCCGCGCCGGACGGGGCGGTGTGGAACGAGTGGCTGGTCCGGGCCCCGGGCGCGCGGGGGCCCGTACTGGAGACGACCGGTGACCTGCGGCCCTGGTCGGCGACGGTGGACGAGGTCGCGCGGGCCTTCGCGCCGGCGCGGCCGATGGAGGGCACGGCGCCGACGCGCTGGCGGCTCGCGTTCACCGCGTCGGGCCGGCCGCTGGTGGCGGAGTTCACGTACGGGCTGCTCCAGCGGGTGCAGGAGGGGTAGGGCCGCCTCAGGTCAGCCCCGCAGGAAGGCGCGGACTCCGGCCGAGGTGGTGTCGTCGCCGAGCAGGTCGTTGTGTTCCAGGCAACCGACCGGCGTGTTGAGGGCCCCGGCGAGCGAGACGCTGCCGTCGGGGTTGACCACCTCGTCGCACTCCGACCAGAAGGTGGCGTACCTGACCGCGCCCGGGGTCTCGTCACCGGTGGCGAGGTTCTTCACCACGTACGAGCCCGGGGTCATGTCGCGGCAGGCCTGGTCCCACAGGGCGCAGGCCCAGGCGGTGGACGTGCCGTGGTTGGGGCCCGCCAGGGAGACCCAGTGGTCCACGGCCGCGTCGCCGCCGCCGTACTTGACGTACCAGCGGCTGACGAGCGAGCCGAAGGAGTGCCCCACGAGGTCCACGCGGGCGGCGCCGGTCTGCCGGCGGACCTGGTCGACGTAGGCGGCGAGGCGTCCGGAGAGCACTTCGTTGACGGACTGGTGGGTGTCGTAGCCGAAGGAGAAGAGCTCCGAATCGGCGTACCCGTCGGCCCTGAGGTCCTCGCGCAGGGACCCCCAGACCCCCGGGTCGGCGTTGTAGCCGTGCACGAAGACCACCGGATTGCGGGCGGCGGCGTCCTCGGCCGCCCGGGGGGCGGCGGCCTGGGCCGGAAGGGGTGCCAGGAGGGCCAGGCAGAGGATCAGGAGCGCCAGGAGTCTCTGGCGGGGCGTCAGCATCGGGTCTCCTTTACCTTGTTACGCACGGGTAGCGCGGATGGTGCGCGCATGCTGCTGCCTGTCGGTACAGAAATCCACCCCCGTGCAGCACCCCTCACCCGTACGCCACGACCCCACCCGGACCAGCCCAGCGGGCGCTATGACCCTTTTATCCGAGAAGATGTGAAATGCGATCGGCGGTAGCCGGTCTCTCATCCTTCGTCCGCGCTCTCGGGAGGATCTGCCGTGACCGTCAGTCTTGAGCAGTTGCGCCGCTGCCACGTCGCCGTCGACCTGGGAGCCGCGAGGACCCGCGTCTACGTCAAGGGACCGGGGCTGGTCGTCGACGAGCCCAGCGTCGCCGCCGTCAACACCCGCACCGGCGCCCTCATCGCCGTCGGCACCTTCGCCGAGCGGATGACCGGCCGCACACCCGACTACATCCGCGTCGTGCGCCCCGTCTCCGGAGGCACCGTCGTCGACATCGAGATGGCCCAGCGGATGCTGCGTCACCTCCTCGGCGAGAAACTGCGCCGCGCCCTGCGCCGCAAGCCCCGACTGCGCGCCGCCTGCTGCACCCCGCACGACGCCGACCCGCTCGCCCAGCGGGCGGCCGTGGAGACCATGGTCGGACTCGGCGCCCGGCGCGTCGAACTCGTCGACACCCTGATCGCGGCCGCCGTCGGCTGCGGCCTGCCCGTGGAACAGCCGACCGCGACCATGATCATGGTGTGCGGTGCGGCGGCCACCCAGATCGCGGTGCTCTCCCTCGGCTCGATCGTCACCGCCCAGCGGATCCCCGTCGGCGGCGAGGCCATCGACCACGCGGTGGTCCAGCACCTGCGCCACGCCCACGAACTGATGCTGCCGAGCCAGGCCGTACGCCCCCTCCAGCTGGCCCTGCACGGCAACGGCATCACCCCCGACGGCCCGGCCTCCACCCTGATCCACGGCCGGGACGTGGCCACCGGACTCGCCCGCTCCGTCCACGTGGACACCGCCGCCGTGCGGGACGCCATCCACACCCCGCTGACGGCCGTCCTCGACGGCATTGGCAAGGTGCTGCGGGACTGCCCGCCCGACCTGGTCGCGGACCTGACGGACCGGGGGATCATGATGGTGGGCGGCAGCGCCCTGCTGCCGGGCCTGGACCAGATGCTGCGGGACTCCACCGGAATGCCCGTGGCCATCGCCGAACGGCCCGACGTGTGCGCCGTGCTGGGACTCGGCGCGATGCTGGAAGGAAAAATCGCCCCCATGGTCCTCAACCCGCTGGCCGGATGACCCTGGACGGACCCGCCGGCGCCGCCGGGACCGGCGGGGCCGGTGTGCCGTCGAGCCTCCCGGCGCTGCTGGAGGCGGTCCTCAGCGTCGGCTCCGAACTGGAGCTGCACACCACCCTCCAGCACGTCGTGGACTCCGCCACCGACCTGTGCGGGGCGCGGTACGGAGCGCTCGGCGTCGTCGACCCCGAGCGCGTCCGGCTGACCCAGCTGTTCACCTCCGGCATGACCGACGCCGAACGCGCCACGATCCCCCGGCTGCCGGACGGCCGCACCGGCGTCCTCGGCGCGCTGATCACCGAGCCCCGGCCCCTGCTGCTGGACGACCTGACGAGGGACCCCCGCGCGGCGGGCTTCCCGCCCGGCCACCCGCCCATGCGCAGCTTCCTGGGCGTGCCGATCCGGGTGCACACCGAGGTCTTCGGCAACCTCTACCTCACCGAGAAGCGCGGCGGCGGCCCCTTCACGGACGAGGACCTCGCGCTGATGCGCGTCCTGGCCTCGCAGGCCGGCATAGCGATCGGCAACGCCCGGCTGTACGAGACCGCGCGCCGGCGCGAACGCTGGATCGAGGGCGCGGCCGCCGTCACCACCACCCTGCTGGCGGGACGCCCGGCGGCGGACGCCCTGATGTGCGTGGCCGAACGCGCCCGGCTACTGGCGGACGCGGCGGCCGGTGTGGTGCTCCAGCCGACGCCGGAGGGCGGCATGGAAATCGTGGCCGCCTCGACGCACGGGGACCCCGGCGACCTGGTCGGCACCGCCATCGCCCCCGGTTCGCCCGTACTGGAGCAACTCCTCGGCGGTGAGCCCGTCTTCATAGAGGACTCCGCGACCGATCCCCGGATGACCACCCACGTACGCGAGCGCTTCGGGCCGAGCATGATGCTGCCGCTGCAGAGCGGCGGGCAGCTGATCGGAACCCTCGCCCTGCCCAGGGCCCGGGGCGGGCAGCCGTACGACGCGGTGGACCGGCTGCTGGCCTCGCAGTTCGCCTCGCAGGCCGCACTGGCCCTGGTCCTGGCGGACGCGCAGCACGACCGGGAGCAGCTGGCCGTGTACGAGGACCGCGACCGGATCGCGCGCGACCTGCACGACCTGGTAGTGCAGCGGCTGTTCGCCACGGAGATGATGTTGGAGAGCACGCGGCGGCGGTCGGCCAACGCGGCGACGGGCGAAGAGGGCGGCGACGGAGGGGGCGGCGACGAAGTCGGCGAGGAGCTGGGCCGCGCCGTGGACGAGCTGGACTCCACCATCCAGGAGGTCCGCACGGCCATCTTCGCCCTCCAGCAACCCCCGACCGACGCCCCGACGACGTTCCGGGGGCGAGTGCTGCGCGAAACGGGCGGAGCCGCCGTGCTGCTGGGGTTCCAGCCGTCGGTGCACTTCGCGGGACCGGTGGACGCCCTCCTCCCGGACCCGGTGACCTCCGCGCTCCTGTCGACCCTGCGCGGCGCCCTGGCGGCGGCACACCGGCGCAGCGAGGTCACGTCGATCGAGGTCGAGATCGACGCGACCCCGTCCCGAGTCCGCCTGACGGTCTCCGACGACGGCCGCACGGAAGCGGGCACCGGGGGCACGACGGTGGTGTGGGAGGCGGGGCTGTAGGGAGATCCCCTCGGGCGGTCTTACAGCCGGTTTGGGGGTTTCCCGTCAGTCCCATCGTCCTTCCGCGTCGTGCCGGCCCGCCAAGGGCGCTCACTTCGTTCGCGTCGCTACGCGATGGCCTTCGGCCACCCTTGACCGACCAGCCCGCCCCGGAAAGCCGAAAGACTGCCGGGAACCCCCCAAAAGAACGGTCACGGGGCAGGAATGGGAGGGGCGGGCCCCTCACCGATGAGACGGGCGGCCGGGCCACGGCCTGCCGGGCATCCGGGCCCCCTCATCCCCCGTCCAGGACAGGGGCCCGGCTACCCGCACCACATGCTGATCAGAGCCCCCTGCGGAGCCCCCAAGCGCGACAGATCGCTACCCGCTCCTCCCGGCATGGCGTCCGACGCCCTTCCAGGGCCGATACCCGCACCACATGCCGAACCGGGCAGCGGAGGAAGCGGGTGGGCGCGTCAGATCGCTACACGCTCCTCTGGTCTCGGCGACTGACGGCCGCCTGGGGCTGGTCCGGGGCGGGTACGAGGTTGGCGACGGCGGTGGTGAACTCGCGGCCGGAGGCGTTGCGGATGTAGGCGAGCTCCATCCAGCGTTCGATGCCGGTGTCCGAGACGTTCTCGTTGATCACCGCCATCAGCACACCCTCGACGCCCGAGGCGATGTCGCGGACGCGACGGCGCAGGAGCCGGTGGGGCACGTACTCATAGCACTCATTCATCGGATGCTCCCTCGAAGGTGGCCAGGAAGCGCTCCCAGCCGGCACAAGCACGGTCGAGCAGCTCCTGACTCGGTACGGTTGCGGGCTCCGGCCGGGGCCACGGGGCGTCTTGGGCCGCTTCTTCGCGATGCACGCGCATTGGGTCCTCCTGTCCTCACGCGGAATGGCGTGAACCAAGTCCATCGCTCAGCGCGGTGAACCGGGCTCTGGGAGGGCGGACGTTCAGGCGGACGTTTTCGCTCCCTATCCTGGATGCGTCACGGACGATGTACGGATGGTGAGCAAGTGGTGGGGAAGAAGCTGGCCTCATTACGCCAGAGGGCGGGATACACGCAGGCGTCGTTCGTGGAGGCATTCGCGGCCGAGGCGGTGCGCCTTGGCGTTGCCGCTGCGGTGAGCGTGCGCCAGTTGCGGCGCTGGGAGAACGAGGCGCCGCCACCGCTGCCTCATCCGGGGCAGCAAGCCGTTTTGGAAGCGGTGTTCGGTGTCCCGCTCGCGGAGATGGGCTTCAAGGTCCCTCGTCATCGCGTGACTGTGGCAGAGCCGATCAGCGACTCTGGGAAGGTGAAGAGGAGGACCTTCGTCGCGGACGCCGGCGCCCTCGTAGCTGCGGCCCTCATTCCCGCCGCGCCAGGGCTGCGCGTGGGTACGGCCGAGCTCGGGCGTCTGCGGGAGCGACTCGAAGGGCTCTACCGGACGGACCACACCAAGGGAAGCGTGCCGGCGAGCGCACAGGCCGATCACATCGAGTCCGAGATCAGCAACGCCCTGCGCAAAGCGTCGTACACCTCCGCCGTGGGTCGTGAACTTCAGACGATGCTCGCCGAACTGCACGGCCACCGGGCGTGGTACGGCTACGACGGCGGCCGCATCTCCGAGGGCAGGTCCGCCTGCATGGAAGCCCTCACAGCAGCTCAGCTCGTCGACGATCCCCTCCTTCAGATCTCGGTGCTGGAGACGCTCGTCCTGCTGGCGATCAAGGCAGATCGAGCGTGGGAAGCCGCGAGCGCCGTCGAAACCGCCTACCGTCTGGCGACCCGTGCACGGGCCGGGGCGACGGTTCATCTGGTGATCGCACTTCGGAGCGCCAACGTGGCCATCCACTCCGGAGACCTGCCGAACGCACGCCGGGCCTTGAGCCGAGCCGTCCAGTTCCAGGGACGCACGGACCGTGACGAGGAAGTACCGGCCTGGGCCCGGTTCGTCGGCCCGTTCGAGGTCGACTACGCCACCGCCGACATGTACATGCGCGCCAACGAGCCCCAGAGGGCGGTTCCGTTCCTCCGGGCCGCCGTCGGCGGCATCGGAAGCGGATTGGCCCGGAACAGCGCCTCTTACCGCGTCAGGCTCGCCAATGCTCTGCTCGCCGCCGGCGAGGTCGAGGAGGCGTGCGCCGAGGTGGACGGCGTCATGGACGCCTGGGGTGGGATCGCCTCCCCACGTCTGCTGGGCAAGGTGTGTGAGTTCCTGCGCTCGGTGTCCGCGATCGATAGTCGGACCGCCCGCGACTGCGTCGCACGGATCCACGAAGCCATCTGAGAGGCCTGGGATGAGCCAGTCAGGACATGTCCGCATCGAGCGCCTCGACGGGCCTGCGGCGGCGGAGGCCGAGGAGGCCTTCCGAGTGGTCTACGCCGAAGCCTTCGCTCAACCGCCTTACTCGGAGACCGAGGCGGATGTGTCGTCCGCCTTCCGCCGCTTCCGTTCCCAGACCCGCAAGAGCGCCTTCATCGGAGCGCTGGCCACCACCCGAGACGGCGAACCGGTCGGCATGGCCTACGGCTATCCCCTCGGTCCCCAGACCGGCTGGTGGGACCAGCTCACTCAGCCCGTACCGGCGGACATGCGCCGCGAGGACGGCCACAGAACCTTCGGCCTGATGGAACTCGCCGTGCGCGCCCACTGGCGCAGACAGGGAATTGCCCACCGCTTGCACGACACTCTGATCGCCACCACCGACGCCGAACGCGTGCTGCTCAATGTTCACCCGGAGAGCAAAGCCGCCGTAGCCGCCTATCGGGCATGGGGCTACCGCAAAGTGGGTGACGCCCACCCGTGGCCCGGAGCACCCTCGCACGAAGTCATGCTGCTCGCCTTGGACCGCCGCACCGGCACGAACGAGCTGCGGACGCCTCCTCTGAGCAGCGTGTAGCGATCTGCCGCGCCCACCCGCTCCTCCGCTGCCCGGTTCGGCATGTGGTGCGGGTATCGGCCCTGGAAGGGCGTCGGACGCCATGCCGGGAGGAGTGGGTAGCGATCTGTCGCGCTTGGGGGCTCGGCAGGGGGCTCTGATCAACATGTGGTGCGGGTAGCCGGGCCCCTGTCCCGGACGGGGGATCAGGGGGCCCGGATGCCCGGCAGGCCGTGGCCCGGCCGCCCGTCTCATCGCTGAGGAGCCCGCCCCTCCCATTCCTACCCCGTGACCGTTCTTTTGGGGGGTTCCCGGCAGTCTTTCGGCTTTCCGGGGCGGGCTGGTCGGTCAAGGGTGGCCGAAGGCCATCGCGTAGCGACGCGAACGAAGTGAGCGCCCTTGGCGGGCCGGCACGACGCGGAAGGACGATGGGACTGACGGGAACCCCCCAAACCAGCCCTGGGACCGCCCCGCCGGGACACCGCCCACCGCCCCCAGTCCATGGCCTCGCGAGCGGGCTACGCCTAGGGTGGCTGCGTGACGATCCGCCTCTCGGCCCGTGCCGCCATCGCCGCCCTCACCGATCCCGGTACGTTCGCCGAACTCCCCGTCCCCCGCGCGGAGTCCCCCGACGACGGCCCCATCGGCTGGACCGGCTACGACGCCTCCCGGGCCCGTGCCACCGCGCGGACCGGCGAGCAGGAGTCCGTCGTCATCGGCACCGCCCTCATCGGCGGTCGTCCGGCGGCGGTCATCTCCTTCGAGTTCGGGTTCCTCGGCGGCTCCCTCGGGCAGCACACCGGAGACCGGCTCGAGGCCGCGTACCGGCACGCCCGGGAGCGGCGCCTGCCGCTGGTGTCCCTGATCGCCACCGGCGGGTCCCGGATGCAGGAGGGGATGCTGGCGCTGACCCAGCTCCAGCGGGTGGCGCGGCAGTGCGTGCTCACCCGGGCCGCCGGGCTGCCGCAGATCGCGGTGCTGCGCGACCCGACCACCGGCGGCGGGTGGGCCACCCTCGGGGCGGGGGCCGACGTGGTGCTGGCGCTGCCCGGGGCACAGGTCGGCTTCGCGGGGTCCCGGGTGCGGCCGGCGGACGCCGATCCGGCGGCCTACACCGCCGAGGGGCAGTACGCCGCCGGGCACGTCGACGCCGTCGTGCCCGCCGCGGAGCTCCCGGCGGCCGTCGCGGACTGGCTGCGGGTGCTGACCGCGCCGCGCCCGGACGGGGCGGTCGAGCCCCCGGCGGCGCTGGCCCGCGCGACGCCCCCGGAGACGGGCTGGGACGCCGTCCGGCAGGCGCGGCACCCGGACCGCCCGCGGGCGGAGGCGTACTTGCGGGCCTACTTCGAGCTGCGCCTGCCGCTGCGCGGCGACCGGGCCGGGGCCGCCGATCCCGGGATGCTGTGCGGGTTCGGGCTGCGCGGGGGGCGGGCCGTCGCGTACGCGGCCCAGTGCGGCACCGCCACCCGCCCGGCGGGCTACCGTACGGCGGCCCGGGTGATCCGCCTCGCGGACCGGCTGGGGATCCCGGTGCTCACCCTGGTGGACACCCCCGGCGCGGCCAACGACGCCGCCGCCGAACACGCCGGCGCCGGCCCGGCCATCGCCGACGCCTTCGCGGCGCTCGCGGAGGCCTCCGTACCGGTGACCACCCTGCTGATCGGGGAGGGCGGTTCGGGCGGGGCGCTCGCCCTGGCCGCGCCCGGGAACACCTGGGTCACCCCGGACAGCTACTTCTCGGTGATCGCCCCCGAACTGGCGGCGGCCATTCTGAAGCGCCCCGCGGAAGAGGCCCCCGCCACGGCGGACCAGCTGCGCATCCGGCCGCAGGACCTGGTCGCCCTGGGGGTGGCCCGAGGGATCGTCGCCCCCGCGAGCTGAGCCCGTCCCGCGAGCTGAGCCCGTCCCGAACGGCGCCCCGCGCCAACGGGGTTCCGGCGCGGAGGCGCGCGCCCGCTACGCCTGGGGCGAGCGCGCGTCGTAGCGGGCGAACGAGCGCCACCGCGCGGCGAGCCCGCACAGCACGAGCACGCACGCGACTCCTCCCCCCGTGACGGCCACCGTCGGCGAGGTCAGGTCGGCGACGGTTCCGGCGAGGAAGTCCCCCAGCCGGGGTCCGCCCGCGACGACCACGATGAACACGCCCTGGAGGCGCCCCCGCATCTCGTCCGGGGTGGCGGCCTGCATCATCGTGCTGCGGAACACCATCGAGACGGTGTCGGCGCAGCCGGCCGCCGCCAGGAAGACCAGTCCCAGCCAGAGGTTCCGCGTCAGGCCGAAGACGGAGATGGCCAGCCCCCATGCCCCGACGGACAGCAGGATCGCCAGCCCGTGGCGCCGGATCCGGCCCTGCCAGCCGGAGAACAGCCCGCCCAGCAGCGCGCCCACCGCGGGGGCGGCCACCAGCAGGCCGACCGTCTTGGCGTCGCCGCCGTACCAGAGCACGGCGACGGCCGGGAACAGTGCCCTCGGATGCGCCAGCACCATGGCGGCCAGGTCGGCGAAGAAGGTCATCCGGATGTTGGGGCGGGTCCCGAGGAAGCGCAGGCCGTCGAGGACGGAGGCCCGCCCGCCCTTGGTGCGGCCCTCCGGCAGCATCGAGGGCAGCCGCCACATGGCGTACAGGGCGGCCGCGAAGGTCACCGCGTCGACGAGGTAGGCCGCCTGGTAGCCCCACCAGCCGACGATCACGCCGCCCAGCACCGGCCCCAGCATCGTCCCGGAGGTCATGGTGACGGAGTTCAGGGCGTTGGCGGCGGGCAGCTGCTCGGGCGGCAGCAGCTTGGGGATCATGGCCGAGCGGGCGGGTCCGTTCAGCGCCCCGCAGACGGACTGGAGGGCGACGACGGTGTAGAGCAGCCAGACCCGGTGGTAGTCGAGCAGCGCCGCCGCGGCCAGGCCGAAGGACAGGACGGTGAGCCCGCTCTGGCTGTAGAGGCCGAGCTTGCGCCGGTCCACGGTGTCGGCGATGGCGCCGCCGTACAGGCCGAAAGCGACGAGCGGGACGAGCGAGAAGAGCCCGACCAGGCCGACGGAGAAGCTGGAGCCGGTGATCTCGTAGACCTGGAGCGAGATCGCGAGGGCGGTCATCGCCTGACCCATCCAGGAGATGGTGCCGCCCACCCATAGCCGCCGGTAGTGGGCGGAGGTGCGCAGCGGGGTCAGGTCGGCGAATACGCGTCGCGCGGGTCGGAGAGGGGAGGCGGTACCGGTCACACGGGATGGTAACCAGGCCGGTCTAGCGCCGCGCTGGAGCCCGGCGGCGGGCGGGCACCCACCGGCAACGCCCTCACCACGCGGACCCGGGGCCCCAGGGCGCGCCCGGTCTTACCGCTAACTCGCCACTATCACCCGAGATTTGACCGGATCGGCGTACCCTCCACGCCTCCTGTTCGGCTCATGATGAAAAGACTCGTATGTCCAGGGAGGCGTAGTGATCGAACCTGGCAACAGCACAACGAGCGCCATCGTGAGCGGGGTTCCCGTCCCCCTCACGGTCGGGGTCGAGGAGGAGTTCCTGCTCGTCGACGCCACCACCTTGCGGGTGGTCCCCGCCGCTCCGCTCGTCCTCGCCACCGCCGCCGGGCTCCCGCAGCAGCTGCACGCCGAGGGGACCCGGTACCAGGTGGAGATCTCCACTCCGGTCGCGGATTCGGCGGTGACCCTCCGCGAGGAGCTCGCCGTCCTGCGGCGTTCCCTCTCCGCGGCGGCCCGTGAACACGGCTGCCGGCTGCTGGCCGCCCCCTCGCCCGTGATGGCGGTGGAGGGGCCCCTGCACCTGACCGACGACGAGCCGCGCCAGCGGGAGCAGCACCGGCGGTTCGGCGCGCTGACGGACACCCTGGTGAGCTGCGGCCGCCACATCCACATCGGCACCCTCGACGTGGACACGGCGGTGGCCGTGTCCAACCGGGTCAGACCATGGCTGCCCACACTGATCGCGCTGGCGGCCAATTCCCCCTTCTGGGGCGGCCGGGACACCGGTCACTCCAGCTGGCGGGCCATGGCCTGGTCGGGCTGGCCATCGGCGGGGCTGCCCCCGCACTTCACGTCCACGGCCCACTTCCGGCACTCCGTGCAGACCCTGCTCGGCTCCGGGGCGGCGCTGGACACCAAGATGGTCTATTGGGACCTGCGTCCGTCCGGGAACTGGCCGACGCTCGAGATCCGGGCGCCCGACATGTCGTCGGACATCGACACGGCCGTGCTCCAGGCGGAGCTGGGGCGCGCCCTGGTGGCCTCGGCGCTGCGCGCGATCGCCGAGGGCCGGCCGGATCCGCCCGTACGGGACGACGTACTGCGTCTCGCGCGCTGGCGGGCGGCGCACGACGGTCTGGAGGGCTTCGGCCTGGACCCGTACACGGGCGCCGAGATCCCGGCGGCCGCTCTGGCGGAGGCGCTGCTCGACCTGGTGGCCGGGGACCTGGCCGCCGTGGGTGATCTGGACCACGCGGCGAAGACCCTGGGCGGGCTGCTGCGCGACGGGTCGGGGGCCGCCCGGCAGCGCACGGTCTTCGCCCGCCGTGGGGACCTCACGGACGTGCTGCGCCACCTGGTGGAGGAGACGGAGAACTTCTAGCCGGTTCCCCCCGCGGCCGCGGCCGCGGATGCCCGCTCGGGGCGTCCGCGGCCGCGGTGCCCCTCAGAGCCAGCCGCGCTGGGCGGCGCGCAGTCCGGCCTCGAAGCGGCTGGTGGCGTTGAGGCGTTCCATCAGCGCGGCCATCTGGCGGCGGACGGTGCGCAGGGACACCCCGAGCCGCTTGCCGGCGGCCTCGTCGGTCAGGCCGGAGGCCAGCAGCTTGAGCAGTTCGCGTTCGCCGGCGGTGATGCCGTCGTCGCCGGGGTGCTCGCGGGCGGCACCGAGCGGGACGGCCTGTTCCCAGGTCTGCTCGAAGAGGCTGACGAGGGAGGCCACGATGCCGGGGGCGGTGGTGCAGAGGGCGCCGAGCCTGGAGTTCGCGGGGTCGATGGGGACCACTGCGGTCTTCCGGTCGAAGATCACCAGGCGGGGCGGCAGCACCGGGCTGGTGCGCACCTGGGCCCCGAGGTCGGTCTCCCACTGCACGTAGGCCAGGGTGGCGGGGTCGTTGCGCACGCTGTCCTGGTAGACCGACCGCAGCTGGACCTTTCGCCGCAGGGCGTCCTCGTCCAGCGGCCGCGAGGCGTCCAGGCTTGCCTGGGACTGGGCGCCGCCCGGCATGATCGAGAGGCATTCGACGGTGAGGCTGCGGGTGAGGACCTCCAGCCGGGCCTGGATGGCGTCGAGGCCCACGAGCCGTTCGGCGCCGTCGGACTCCGTGTTCGGCCGCAGTCCCGCGAACTCCGCGACCGCGCGGGCGGCGGCCGCCTTGCTCGCCGCCAGCTCCTGCTGACGGCGGACCAGTTCCTCCTCCTGGCGGCGCAGGATCTGCTCCAGTCCCGCCTCCGGGCTGACGGCCCGCAGCCCGCCCGCGTGGTCGCGCGAGGGGGTGAGCAGATCGAGGTCGACGAGCCGGTCGAGCCCCTCGCGCACCTGCGCCTCCGTGATGCCCAGCCGTGCGCCCAATTCGGCCACCCCGCCGGTCGGATCGGCGAGCATCTCCCGGTAGACGGCCTCTACGAGGGTGTCCAGTCCCAAAGCTTCCAGCATGCTTGTGCCCCCCGGCCTGTTGGTCCCGGCGGATGAAGTTCCGCCGCGGGTTGATCCTAAAGGTGCGCAGGTCGGGCCATAGGCAGTCTCTTTCGATCTTGTTCGCCGGGCCCGCTCCCCATCCGGCGGCCGGGCGTGGCGGGCCGGCGGAAACGACCGGTTGCCGATGGCCGCTGGCGCCTCGGCGGCGCCCGCGGGGGCGGAGCGGATCTGGCCGGATCCCGTAGGGGCGATCGGGACCTTACCTTGGCCGGCCCCTGTCACCTTGGTGCCTGTCACCTTGGTGCCATCGGAATCCTCTTCTCCCTCTATACGGCGCCCAGCAGGATGGTGCTCACCGGGACGGCGGGGCACGGAGCCCCACCCCAGGCCAGGGCCGAAAGGCCGGACCGGTGCAGCGCGCCCATCCACACCGCACTGAAACCGCTCGTGTTCCGCAGGGGGATTCCATGTCTCGCACCGCTCGCCTGATCGCTGCCGCCGGCCTCACCGCTCTGCTGTCCTGCACCGCCGCCGTCGCGGTCACCGCCGGCCCGGGCACCATCGGCTGGGACTCGGTCCGGGCGGCCACGGCTCCGGGCACCATCGGCTGGGACTCGGTCCGGGCAGCCGGCCCCGGGACGATCGGCTGGGACTCCGCCTCCACCGACGAGCGCACCATCGGCTGGGACTGACCCGCGGTCCCTTGCCCTGCCCTCTCGACCACCCCCAGAAAACGCCGAAGCCGCAGGTGCAATCGTTTCTGCACCTGCGGCCTGCGGTGGGGCGGGTGGGACTCGAACCCACGGCCGACGGATTATGAGTCCGCTGCTCTAACCGGCTGAGCTACCGCCCCTTCACGGCGTGGCGCGTACATGTGTGCGCGCCGTCTGCCGCAGCATAGCCGCTCATACGATCTCCTGCCTCGGATGCCCCGCATGATCGGCTGCGCTCGTTCAGAGAGACCGCGCCGAAGGCTGCCCGGTTCCCCGAGGAGGGCAAAAAGAAAGAGGACCCTCCCGGGTCCTCTCCTCTTCCTGCTCCCCCGACTGGACTCGAACCAGTAACCTGCCGGTTAACAGCCGGCTGCTCTGCCAATTGAGCTACAGGGGACCGCGCTCCCCCGACTGGACTCGAACCAGTAACCTGCCGGTTAACAGCCGGCTGCTCTGCCAATTGAGCTACAGGGGATTGCTGCGGTGCACCGAACAGCCCACCTCCGGCCTTGCCGGGGGGCGAGCGCCCGTTGCGAGTCATAGATTAGCGCAAGCAGGGGGGTGCTCCGCCAATCGGTATCGCAGCAGGCCGGGCACCGAGACAAACGAAGGGTGACAGGCATGCGCTACAAGGTCACGTTCCTCTCCGGAGTGGCCCTCGGGTACGTGCTGGGCACGGCCGCGGGCCGGGAACGGTACGAGGAGATCAAGAAGTCCGCCCGGCGGATCGCGCAGAACCCGGCGGTCCGCAACGCCGCCGAGACCGCCGGGCAGACCGGACGGCAGTTCGCGGGCAAGGCGTTCGCCGTGGTCGGCGACAAGGTGGGGGACGCCGTGCCGGAGTCCGTGGCGAAGCGGGTGCGGTCGCTGCGGGACCGCGGACAGGGCACCGAGGACGAGTGGGGCACGAGCAACACCTGAGGCGGCCGGGTCCGGCCCGGCGTGCGGCAGAATTCTCCGCATGGGGATAGTCGCCGGGCTGGACAGCTCTTCCACCTTCACTCGCATCGTCGTCTGTGACACGGATACGGGGGCCGTGCTGCGCCAGGGCTACGCGCCCCATCCACAGCCCACCGGCGAGACCGTCCCCCACGAGACCGACCCACAGGCCTGGCTGCTCTCCCTCGGCGAAGCCGCCGGGGGCGGGCTGCTGGAGGGCGTCCAGGCCATCGGCGTCTCCGCGCAGCAGCACGGCGTGCTGCCGCTGGACGCGCAGGGCGCGCTGGTCCGCCCCGCCCTGGTCGGCAACGACAAGCGCGGTCAGGTCGCCGCGGTCGACCTGGTCGAGGCGCTCGGCGGCAAAGCCGCCTGGGTCGCGGCCGTGGGCTCCGTCCCGCACGCCGCGCAGCCGATCACGAAGCTCGCCTGGCTGGCCCGTAACGAGCCGGAGGCCGCGCGCCGGATCGCGGTGGTGCTGTCCCCGCACGACTGGCTCGTCTGGCAGTTGCTCGGCCGGCCCGCGCGCCGCACCACCGACCGGGCCGGTGCCTCGGGCACCGGCTACTGGTCGGCGGCCACCGGCTCCTACCGCCCCGACCTGGTCGAGCTGGCGCTCGGGCACCAGGCGCTGCTGCCCGAGGTGCTCGGCCCCGCCGACGCCGCCGGGATGACCCCCGAGGGGCTGCTGATCTCCGCCGGTACCGGGGAGACCACGGCCGCCGCGCTCGGACTGGGCATCGGGCCGGGGGACGCGGTGGTCTCGCTGGGGGCCTCCGGTTCCGTGATGGCCGTGCACCACGAGGCGCTGTCCGACCCGGGCGGTCTGATCACCTCCCTCGCCGACGCGGCCGGCATGCACCTGCCGGTGGTGAACACGTCCAACGCCGTACGGGCCCTGCGCGGCACCGCCGACATGCTGGGCACCGACCTGGAGGGGCTGAGCGCGCTCGCGCTGAAGTCGACCCCGGGTGCACACGGGCTCGTGCTCCTGCCCTACCTGGAGGGCGAGCGGACCCCGAACCTGCCGCACGCCGCCGGGACCCTGTCCGGGCTGCGCCGGGACTCGATGAAGCCCGAGCACCTCGCGCGGGCCGCCTTCGAGGGCATGCTGTGCGGGCTGGTCGACGCCCTCGACGTGCTGCGGCACCGGGGCGCCCAGATCCGCCGGGTGTTCCTGCTCGGCGCCGCCGCCGAGCTGCCCGCCGTACAGGCCGCCGCGCCGGGGCTGTTCGGGACGCAGGTGGTCGTACCCGCTCCGGCGGACTACGCGGCGCTGGGCGCGGCCCGTCAGGCGGCGTGGGCGCTGGGGGTGCGGCAGGGCACGCTGGCCCCGCACGTCCCGCCGCTGTGGCCGGCCCCGCCGGCCCAGGTGTTCGAGCCGGGCGAGGACTACCCGGCCTGGCAGGCCGTGCGTCAGCAGTACGTGACGACGCGGGAGCAGCTCCACCCGGGGGCGTTCGGGTTCTAGGGCGCGGGCCGCACGGTGGCCTACTCCTTTTGTCCCGGCTTTGCGAAAAGCGGTAGGGATCGGGCCACCGGTTGGCACAAGATGGAGTGAACCCCCCCTCGATCTTGCCTACCGGAGCCTGCGCGTGCTCATACGACTGCTGCGGACCCATCTGGGTCCGTACAAGAAACCCATCGCCGCACTGGTCCTGCTGCAACTCCTGCAGACCAGTGCGAGCCTCTACCTGCCCACGCTCAACGCGGACATCATCGACGACGGTGTCGTCAACGGGGACACCGGCTACATCCTGCGCTTCGGCGCGCTGATGCTCGCGGTCTCCCTCGTCCAGCTCGTCTGCAACGCCGGGGCCGTCTACTACGGGGCCCGCACCGCGGCCGCTCTCGGCCGCGACGTCCGGGCCTCCGTCTTCGACCGGGTGCAGAGCTTCTCGGCGCGGGAGATGGGCCAGTTCGGCGCCCCGTCGCTGATCACCCGTACGACGAACGACGTCCAGCAGGTCCAGATGCTGGTCCTGATGACGTTCACCCTGATGGTCTCGGCGCCGATCATGTGCGTCGGCGGCATCGCCATGGCGCTCTCCCTCGACGTGAAGCTGTCGGCCGTCCTGCTCGCGGTGGTGCCCGTGCTGGGCGTCTCGGTGGGGGCGATCGTCTGGAAGACGCGGCCCCTGTTCCGCCAGATGCAGGACCGCCTCGACGTCGTCAACCGCGTGCTGCGGGAGCAGATCACCGGCAACCGCGTCATCCGCGCCTTCGTCCGCGACGGCTACGAGGAGGAGCGCTTCCGCAAGGCGAACACCGGGCTGACCGACGTCTCGCTGGCCTCCGGCAGGCTGCTCGCCCTGATGTTCCCCGTGGTCATCCTGGTCGTGAACATCTCCAGCGTCGCCGTCATCTGGTTCGGCGCGATGCGCGTGGACAGCGGCGGCATGGAGATCGGCCAGCTGACGGCCTTCCTCGCCTACCTGATGCAGATCGTGATGGCCGTCATGATGGCGACCTTCATGTTCATGATGGTGCCGCGCGCCGAGGTGTGCGCCGAGCGCATCCAGGAGGTCCTGGACACCGAGTCCAGCGTGGTCCCGCCCGCCGACCCGGTGCGTACGCTCGCCCGGCGCGGGCGGCTGGAGCTGCGCGGCGCCGACTTCCGCTACCCGGGCGCCGAGGCCCCGGTGCTGCGGGGGGTGGACCTGGTGGCCCGCCCCGGCGAGACCACCGCGGTGATCGGCTCCACCGGCAGCGGCAAGTCCACGCTGCTGGGGCTGGTGCCCCGGCTGTTCGACGCGACCGGCGGCGAGGTGCTGGTCGACGGGGAGGACGTACGCCGGATCGAGCCGGAGCTGCTGGCCCGGACGGTCGGCATGGTCCCCCAGAAGCCGTACCTCTTCTCCGGGACCATCGCCTCCAACCTGCGCTACGGGCGCCCGGACGCGACCGACGAGGAGCTGTGGCGGGCCCTGGAGGTGGCGCAGGCCAAGGACTTCGTGTCCGAGCTGGAAGGGGGGCTGGAGGCACCCGTCACCCAGGGCGGGACGAACGTCTCCGGCGGCCAGCGCCAGCGTCTGGCGATCGCCCGGACGCTCGTGCAGCGCCCCGAGATCTACCTCTTCGACGACTCCTTCTCCGCCCTGGACTACGCCACGGACGCGGCGCTGCGCGCGGCGCTCGCCCTGGAGACCGAGAACGCGACGGTGGTCATCGTCGCCCAGCGGGTCTCCACGATCCGCGACGCCGACCGGATCATCGTCCTCGACGAGGGCCAGGTGGTGGGCGAGGGGCGCCACCACGAGCTGATGGCCGGCAACGAGACCTACCGGGAGATCGTGCTCTCCCAGCTGACGGAGGCGGAGGCCGCATGAGCGGGCCCGGAGGACGGATGATGACGGGGCCGGGCCAGCGGTCCATGGACTTCAAGGGGTCCGGCAAGCGACTGCTGGGCCAGCTCGCGCAGGACCGGGCCAAGCTGGGGGGCATGGTCGCGGCCGTGGTCGGCAGCGTCGGCTGCGCGGTGGTCGGGCCGAAGATCCTCGGGGAGGCCACCGACCTGGTGTTCTCGGGGATCGTCGGCCGGCAGATGCCGGACGGCCTGACCAAGCAGCAGGCGCTGGACGGGCTGCGCGACAAGGGCCAGGGCGGGATGGCGGACATGCTGTCCGGCACCGACTTCACCCCCGGGCGGGGCATCGACTTCGGTGCCGTCGGAGTCATGGCGCTCTGGGCGCTGGTCGTGTTCACCCTCGCGGGCCTGCTGATGCTGGTCGCCACGCGGCTGTCGAACCACGTGATGAACGGCACCGTGTACCGGATGCGCGAGGAGCTCCAGGCGAAGCTGTCGCGGCTGCCGCTGTCGTACTTCGACCAGCAGAAGCGCGGCGAGGTGCTGAGCCGGGCGACGAACGACATCGACAACATCGGCCAGACCCTCCAGCAGACGATGGGCCAGCTGATGAACTCGCTGCTCACGATCGTCGGCGTGCTGGTGATGATGTTCTGGATCTCGCCGCTGCTGGCGCTGGTCGCGCTGGTGACCGTACCGCTGTCGGTGGTGGTCGCGGCGAAGATCGGCAAGAAGTCGCAGCCGCAGTTCGTGGCGCAGTGGAAGAGCACGGGCGCGCTGAACGCCCACATCGAGGAGATGTACTCCGGCCACGCGCTGGTGAAGGTCTTCGGGCGGCAGAAGGAGTCGGCGGCGGTCTTCGCCGAGCAGAACGAGGAGCTGTACCGGGCCTCCTTCAAGGCACAGCTGGTCAGCGGCATCATGCAGCCGGTGATGTTCTTCATCTCGAACATCAACTACGTGCTGGTCGCGGTCGTCGGCGGTCTGCGGGTGGCCTCGGGCAGCCTGTCGATCGGTGACGTGCAGGCCTTCATCCAGTACTCGCGCCAGTTCTCGATGCCGCTGTCGCAGGTGGCGTCGATGGCGAACCTCGTGCAGTCGGGCGTCGCCTCGGCGGAGCGGGTCTACGAGCTGCTGGACGCGCCGGAGCAGGAGCCGGACGTCGAGGTTCCGGAGCGTCCGGAGAAGCTGCGCGGCCAGGTCACCCTCGACAAGGTGGCCTTCCGCTACGAGCCGGACAAGCCGCTCATCGAGAACCTCTCGCTGTCGGTGGAGCCGGGCCAGACGGTCGCCATCGTGGGCCCGACGGGCGCCGGCAAGACGACGCTGGTCAACCTGCTGATGCGGTTCTACGAGGTCACAGGCGGGGAGATCGCCCTGGACGGGGTGGACATCGCGAAGATGACCCGCGAGGAGCTGCGCGCCGGGATCGGCATGGTGCTCCAGGACACCTGGCTGTTCGGCGGCACGATCGCGGAGAACATCGCCTACGGTGCCTCGCGCGAGGTGACGCGCGCCGAGATCGAGGAGGCCGCGCGGGCGGCGCACGCGGACCGCTTCGTCCGCACCCTGCCGGACGGTTACGACACGGTGCTGGACGACGAGGGCGCGGGGGTCAGCGCGGGTGAGAAGCAGCTGATCACCATCGCGCGGGCGTTCCTGTCGGACCCGGTGATCCTCGTGCTCGACGAGGCGACGAGCTCAGTGGACACCCGTACGGAGGTGCTGATCCAGAAGGCGATGGCGCGGCTGGCACACGGCCGTACGTCCTTCGTGATCGCGCACCGGCTGTCCACGATCCGCGACGCCGACGTGATCCTGGTGATGGAGAGCGGCTCGATCGTGGAGCAGGGCACGCACGAGGAGCTGCTGGCGGCGGACGGCGCGTACGCGCGGCTGTACGCGGCGCAGTTCGCGCAGGCGGTGGCCGAGGTCGACTGACCGGGAGCGTGGACCGCGGCTCCGGCCGTGCGGGTGGGGGGCGTCCTTCGGGGCGCCCCCTTCGCGTTTCAGTCGAGGTAGCCGCGCAGCTGGTCGGCGAAGGCGTGGTCGCGCAGCTTGTTGAGGGTCTTGGACTCGATCTGGCGGATGCGTTCGCGGGTCACGCCGAAGATGCGGCCGATCTCCTCCAGGGTGCGGGGCCGGCCGTCGGCAAGCCCGTACCGGAGCTGGACCACCTTGCGCTCGCGTTCGCCGAGGGTGGAGAGCACGGCTTCGAGGTGCTCGCGCAGCAGGAAGAACGCGGCGGATTCCATCGGGGAGGTGGCGTCGCCGTCCTCGATCAGGTCGCCGAGGGCAACGTCGTCCTCCTCGCCGACCGGGGCGTGCAGGGAGACGGGCTCCTGGGCGAGGCGGAGGACCTCCAGGACCCGCTCGGGCGTCAGTTCCAGGTGGACGGCGACCTCTTCGGCGGTGGGTTCGTAGCCGCGTTCCTGGAGCATGCGGCGCTGGACGCGGACGACGCGGTTGATGAGCTCGACGACGTGGACGGGGACGCGGATGGTGCGGGCCTGGTCGGCGAGGGCCCGTGACATCGCCTGCCGGATCCACCAGGTGGCGTACGTGGAGAACTTGTAGCCGCGGGCGTAGTCGAACTTCTCGACGGCCCTGATGAGTCCGAGGTTGCCCTCCTGGACCAGGTCGAGCATGGTCAGTCCGCGTCCGACGTAGCGCTTGGCCACGGAGACGACGAGCCGCAGGTTCGACTCGATGAGGCGGCGTTTGGCCATGCGGCCCATGACGACGAGTTTGTCGAGGTCGACGGCGAGCTGGGAGTCGAGGTCGGCGGCGCCGGCGAGTTTCTCCTCGGCGAAGAGGCCCGCTTCCACCCGCCGTGCGAGTTCGACCTCTTCGGCGGCGGTGAGCAGCGGGATCCTGCCTATCTCGCGCAGGTACTGGCGGAAGAGGTCCGCGGAGGGCCCGGCCCCGGTGCCGCCGTCCCGGCCGCGCGAGCGCTGCGGGGGCACGGGTGCGAGGAGTTCGAGGACCTCGGGCTCCTCTTCCCCGGCGTCTTCCACGGTCTCGGCCTCCGGATCCGGATCGGAGGCGTCGTCCGCGGGGCGGCTCGCGTTCACGGTCAGGGTCTGGGTCTGCACGGGGGCGACCTCCAGGGCTCCGAGGACGGTGGCACCGCACCTCAGTGTGGGGTACGACACATCGCTGCCACGAGGGGCGTGCGGGCACTTTCTGAGCCCGCCGCGTGACGGATGGTTACCCCCTGGCGGGAACCCCGATGCGGACCGGACACATGTCCGAGCCGGCGGCCGCGTCGGGCCGCCGTCGGGCCGTCGTCGGGCCGTCCGGGAGACGACGGCCGTCATCGGCGGCCATACGGCGTCCGGGGCGGGGCTACGCGGGCTCCACCCGGACCGCGCAGACCTTGAACTCCGGCATGCGCGAGACGGGGTCCAGGGCCGGGTTGGTGAGGGTGTTGGCACGGCCCTCGCCGGGCCAGTGGAACGGCATGAACACGGTGTCCGCGCGGACGGCGTCCGTGACGCGGGCCGGGGCGACGGCACGGCCGCGGCGGGAGGTCACCGCGAGCGGGGCGCCGTCGGTCACGCCGAGGCGGGCCGCGAGGCGCGGGTGGAGCTCCACGAAGGGGCCGGGTGCGGCGGCGTTGAGTTCGGGCACGCGGCGGGTCTGGGCCCCGGACTGGTACTGGGCGACGACCCGGCCGGTGGTGAGCAGCAGCGGGTACTCGGCGTCGGGGACCTCGGCGGCGTCGCGGTGCGAGACGGCCGTGAAGCGGGCCCGGCCGTCGTCGGTGGCGAAGCGGTCCAGGAAGAGCCGGGGCTGTCCCGGGGAGCCTTCGGGGCAGGGCCAGAAGACGCCCTGCTCGGCTTCGATGCGGGCGTAGGAGATGCCCGAGTAGTCGGCGGGGCCGCCTTCGGAGGCGCGGCGCAGTTCGCCGAAGACCTCCTCGGGGTCGGTGGGGAAGCCCTTCTCCACGCCGAGGCGCGCGGCGAGCCCGTGCAGGACCTCCAGGTCGCTGCGGACCCCGGGCGGCGGGGTCAGGGCGCGGCGGCGCAGCAGGACGCGGCCTTCCAGGTTGGTGGTCGTACCGGTCTCCTCCGCCCACTGGGTGACGGGCAGGACCACGTCCGCGAGCGCGGCCGTCTCGGAGAGGACGACGTCGGCCACGGCGAGGAAGTCCAGGGAGCGGATGCGTTCCTCGACGTGGGCGGCCCGGGGGGCGGAGACCACCGGGTTGGACCCCATGAGCAGGAGAGCCTTGACGTCGCCGCCGAGGGCGTCGAGGAGTTCGTACGCGCTGCGGCCGGGGCCGGGCAGGCTCTGCGGGTCGACGCCCCAGACGCGGGCCACGTGTGCGCGGGCCGCCGGGTCGGTGAGCTTGCGGTAGCCGGGGAGCTGGTCGGCCTTCTGGCCGTGCTCGCGGCCGCCCTGGCCGTTGCCCTGGCCGGTGAGGCAGCCGTAGCCGGAGTACGGGCGGCCGGCGCGGCCGGTGGCGAGGCAGAGGTTGATCCAGGCGCCGACGGTGTCGGTGCCCTTGGACTGCTGCTCCGGTCCGCGGGCGGTGAGGACCATGGCGGAGGAGGGCGCGCAGAACAGCTCGACGGCGCGGCGCAGTTCCGGCACGGGGATGCCGGTGATGCGCTCGACCAGTTCGGGCCAGTGGGCCATGGCGGCGGCCCGGGCGTCCTCCCATCCGGTGGTGCGGCCGGCGATGAACTCCTCGTCGGTGCGGCCCTCGGCTACCACGAGGTGCAGCAGCCCGAGGGCGAGGGCGAGGTCGGTGCCGGGGCGGGGCGCGAGGTGCAGGTCGGCCTGCTCGGCGGTGCGGGTGCGGCGGGGGTCGACGACGATCAGGGTGCCGCCGTTGGCCTTGAGCTCGGTGAGGTAGCGCAGGGCGGGCGGCATGGTCTCGGCCAGGTTGGAGCCGACGAGGATGACGCAGCCGGTGCGCGGGACGTCCTCCAGCGGGAAGGGCAGTCCGCGGTCGAGGCCGAAGGCCCGCTGGTGCGCGGCAGCGGCCGAGGACATGCAGAAGCGGCCGTTGTAGTCGATCTGGGAGGTGCCGAGGGCGACGCGGGCGAACTTGCCGAGGGCGTAGGCCTTCTCGTTGGTCAGGCCGCCGCCGCCGAAGACGCCGACGGCGTCCGGGCCGTGGGCGCGGCGCGTGCGGGCGAGGCCCCCGGCGACGGCGTCGAGCGCCTCCTCCCAGGTGGCCGGGACGAGCGGGCCGCCGGCGTGGGTGCGGATGAGCGGCTCGGTCAGGCGCACCCGGGAGGAGAGCACGGCGGGGGCGGTGCGGCCCTTGCCGCACAGCGCGCCCCGGTTGACGGGGAAGTTGGTGCGCTCCTCGACCGTCACCGTGTCGCCGCCGGGGGCGGGGCGCAGGTTCATGCCGCACTGCAGGGCGCAGTAGGGGCAGTGGGTGGCGGTGGCTTCGGGGGAGCTGTGCATACGGTCCAGGGTGCGGGCGGGGTGTTACGCGGGTGCCTCACCTCGCGTTACACGTGGGGTACGCCGGCCTCCCGGTGCCCGGCCCCGCACGGTGAGCCGCACCCGATGAGGCCCGTCGGCGGCCGGGCGTGGCTAGGCCGGCGGGGCCAGGGCTGGAGGGCACCATGACCACCACGCTTCCCGAGTGGCTCTACCCGCCGCGCCCCAGCGGCTGGGAGGCCGGCGACCTCGACCGCATCCCGAACCTGCCCCGCCACACCGAACTGATCGACGGAGCACTGATCTTCATGATGTCGCCCCGGCGGGCCTGGCACGACCGTGTCGTCCGCCGTCTGACCGCCGCATTGGAGGACCAGGCATCAGAGGAGGGCACGGTCGCGGCGCAGATGACCGTGCGCCCTGAGCGTGAAGAGCCGCCCCGAGCCCGATGTCATCGCGGCGACCGTCGCCGACGACCCGGACCGGACCTGCTTCCTGCCGGAGGACGTCGCGCTGGTCGTCGACGTGGTCTCCGACGCGTCGCAGGAGCGGGACCGGGAGACGAAGCCCTTCAAGTACGCCCGGGCCGGGAGCCGGCGCTTCTGGCGCATCGAGGAGGAACACGGCCTCCCGGTGGTGCACGCCTACGAGCTTGACGACACGACCCGCACCTACGTCCCCACCGGGAGCACCTCAAGACGAGCGTGCCCTTCGGCATCGACATCGATCTGGCACGCCTCGCGCGGTGAGACCGGCCTACTGTCCGGTCAGGTACCTCACCGTCAGGCCGGCCGTCCAGCCGCCGTCCACGGCGAGCTCGGCGCCCGTCATGTAGCCGGCGGCGTCGGAGAGGAGGAAGGCGACGGCGGCCGCGATCTCCTCCGGGACGCCGACGCGGCCCAGCGGGGCCCCGGGGTAGTTGCCCTCGCCGGCCCGGATGCCGATGGGGGCGGTCATCGGGGTCAGCGTCATGCCGGGGTGGACGGAGTTGACGCGGATCCTCGCCTCGGCGAGCTCGACGGCACCGATCTTCGACAGCCCGCGCACGCCCCACTTGGAGGCCCCGTACCCGGCGGTGAGGGCAAGTCCCGTGAGGCCGGCCGCGGAGGAGATGTTGACGATGGAGCCGCCGCCGTTCGCCCGCATCAGGGGTATCGCGGTCTTGATCCCGATGAACACACCGACCTGGTTGACCTCGACGACCCGGCGGAAGTGCTCGACGCTCTCGTGTTCCAGGAACTGGCCGGTGGGGATGCCGGCGTTGTTCACCAGTCCGTCGATCCGGCCGAACTCGGCGGCCCCGTACTCCAGCGCCGCCCGCCAGTCGGTCTCGCTCGTCACGTCGTGCCGCAGGAAGCGGGCCGCGTCGCCGAGCCCGGCGGCGGTCTCGGCGCCCTCGTCCTCCAGCAGGTCGGTGATCAGCACCCGGCCGCCCCCGTCGACGACCGCCTGCGCGGCCGCCGCGCCCAGGCCCCGGGCCCCACCCGTGATGACGACGGCCTTGCCGCTCAGATCGACCACAGCCCCCACGCTCCACCCCCACAGCGGATACCGCATATGACTAATCGGCATACGCCGACGCGGCGTCAGTCTGCCAGAGCTGCCAGGACCCGCGACACCCCCTCCTCCTTCGGGCCGAGGAACCTCGGCTGCGGCTGGAAGGCCGCGTCGAGGGCCGCCTTGCCGGCCGCGAAGACCTCGCGGGCACCGCCGTAGTACCAGGTGGAGTCGTGCTCGTCGTCGACACCGACGCCGTAGGAGTCCACCCCCGCCGCCTGGCACAGCGCCACCGCGCGGTGGATGTGGAAGTGCTGGCTGACCAGCACCGCGCGGCGCACCCCGAATATCTCCCGGACCCGCACGCAGGAGTCCCAGGTGTCGAATCCGGCGTAGTCGCTGACGATCCGGTCGTCCGGTATCCCGTGGCCCCTGAGGTAGGCGCGCATGGCGCCCGGCTCGTCGTACTCGGTGCGGCTGTTGTCCCCGGTCACCAGGACCACCTTCACCTTGCCCGCGCGGTAGAGCTCCGCCGCCGCGTCGAGCCGGTACGCCAGGTACGGAGTCGGCCGGCCCTTCCACAGGCCCGCCCCGAAGACCACCGCCACCCCGGCGGCGGGCGCGTCGGCGGTGGTCCGCAGCCGGTCGGCGGCCGCGGCGTGCGTCCACGTCGAGGGCAGCAGCGCCAGCACGCACAGCGCCATGACCGTCTGCACGGCCCTCCGGCGCACCCGCACCGTCCACAGCCCGCCTGCACGCGACCGCCGGGCCCGCCACCGCCCGGCCCGCCACCACCCGCGCCACTGGCGGCCGCCCCGCTCCCGCTCGTCCATGACCGTCCCCCCTCATCCCGCACGCCTTTCGCACGGATTGACGAACCGGCCCCGCCCCCAGTTCCACCCGCCCCGCCTTTCACTCGTACGAATGACCGAGTGAGCCGCAGGAAAACACCCGTCACCCCCGCGCAACGCCCACGCAATCTGGACCCCGCAGGATCGGTTCATGACGGAGCCGGTGCACCCTCCCGCCACCCAGCCCCTCCCCTCCTCCGCCCTCCCGCCCTCCCTCCCCTTCGGCAGCGCGGCCGAGCTGCTGACCCGGATCACCGATCAGCTCGGCACCCAGCTCAGCGACCTGCGCCCGCCCCGCGCCCGGCACCACGGAGTCCTCCCATGCACCCCACCCTCGTCGCCGTGGCCCACGGCAGCCGCGATCCGCGCGCCCCGCTCACCGTCCTCGCCCTGCTCGAGCGGGTCCGCGAGCTCCGCCCCGCCCTCGACGTCCGCCTCGGGCACATCGAGCTGAACCGGCCGCTGCTGGCCGACACCCTCCGGGACACCACCGGATCGGCCGTCCTCGTACCGCTGCTGCTCGGGCGCGGGACCCACGTCAAGCGGGACCTCCCCGCCGCCGCGGCCCGGGCCGGGCACCTGCGGATCCGGACCGCCGCACCCCTCGGCCCCCACCCCCTCCTCGTCGAGGCCCTGTTCGAACGGCTCCTGGAGGCCGGCTGGACTCCGGGCACGGCCGTCGTACTGGCCTCGGCCGGGTCCCTCGACCCGGACTCCGCCGCCGACACCCGGCGCGGCGCCGACCTGCTCTCCGAACGGCTCGGCGGGGTGCCCGTGGTCCCGGCGTACGCCTCCGCGGCCGCCCCGAGCGTGGCGGACGCCGTCCGGGCGCTGGCCGCCCGGGGGCACCACCGGACCGCGGTGGCCTCGTACTTCGCCGCCCCCGGCCGGTTCGCCTCGGCGAGCGCCGCCGCCGCCACCGGCCCGGCGGCCGTCCCGCTCGGCGCGCACCCGGCCCTGGCCCGGCTGGTGCTGCACCGCTACGACGAGGCGCTGGCCCGCAGCGCCGGGCAACGGGAACTGGCCACCGCCTGACGACGGCATCGCTCGGATCGCTCCGGATCGCTCCGGATCACTCCGATTGTCGGTGGCTCCGGTTAACGTCTGAGCATGGAAGGCACGCCGCACGCTCCCGCCTACGAGTCCTACGATCGGGCCGCCACCGAGCGCTGGGCCCCCGAGCCCGACAAACGGCCCGGCCGCACCGCCTTCCAGCGCGACCGCGCCCGGGTGCTGCACTCGGCCGCGCTGCGCCGCCTCGCCGGGAAGACCCAGGTCGTCACCCCGGGCACCCGTTCGTTCGACTGGGACGCCAGTCCCCGCACCCGGCTGACGCACTCCCTGGAGTGCGCGCAGGTCGGCCGGGAACTCGGCGCGGCCCTCGGCTGCGACCCGGACCTGGTCGAAGCGGCCTGCCTCTCCCACGACATGGGCCATCCGCCGTTCGGGCACAACGGCGAGGAGGCGCTCAACGAGTTCGCCAAGGACTGCGGCGGCTTCGAGGGCAACGCCCAGTCCCTGCGCCTGCTGACCCGGCTGGAGCCCAAACGGTTCGTCACCGGCCCGGACGGCGAGCTGGCCAGCGTCGGCCTGAACCTGACCCGCGCCTGCCTGGACGCCGCCACCAAGTACCCCTGGGCGCGCGGGGACCACCCCACCGACCCCGCCTCGGTGAAGTTCGGGGCGTACGAGGACGACCTGCCGGTCTTCGAGTGGCTGCGGCGCGGCGCGCCCGCCGACCGCAAGTGCTTCGAGGCCCAGGTGATGGACTGGGCGGACGACGTCGCGTACTCCGTGCACGACTTCGAGGACGGGCTGCACGCCGGCCACCTCGATCCCAACCTCCTCTTCGCCGAGCCGGAGCGGACCGCCATCTGGCGGGTCGCGATCGGCCGGTACGTGCCCGCCGACACCTCCCCGGAGGAGCTGCGCGAGGCACTGGACCGGCTGATGGAGGAGGAGTGGTGGCCGCACGGCTATGACGGTTCGGCGGTGGCTCAGGCCCGTCTGAAGGACGCCACCAGCCAGCTGATCGGCCGTTTCTGCCTGGCCGCCGAGGGCGCCACGCGCGAGGCGTACGGCGCCGGGCGGCTCACCCGGTACGCGGCCGAGCTGGTCGTGCCGCGCGAGGCGCGCAACGAGTGCGCGGTCCTCAAGGCGGTCGCCGACCTGTACGTGATGCAGCGCGACGAGCAGGAGCGGCTGCGGGCCGACCAGCGCATCGTCCTGGCCGAACTCGCCGAGGCGCTCAGCGCCCGCGCGCCGGAGGGCCTGGATCCCCAGTTCCGGGCGATCTTCGACGCGGCGCCGGACGACAGGGCCCGCAAACGGGCGGTCATCGACCAGATCGCCTGCCTGACCGACGCCTCCGCCCGCTCCCTGCACGCGCGCCTCACCCGACGCGGGCGGCGCGCCGAAGGGTGAGCCGATCGGGCCACTCCCCCTTCACGCGGCAGGCTGGGTGCGGGACGCTCGCAAGGTGGCCGCACGTGGCCGATGGGTTATGAGGAGGCATCAGGTGGTCGACGCACACCAGACGTTCATCATCGTTGGCGCAGGGCTGGCCGGGGCCAAGGCCGCCGAAACGCTGAGGGCGGAGGGGTTCACGGGCCGGGTGATCCTGATCGGCGACGAGCGCGACCATCCGTACGAACGGCCCCCGCTGTCCAAGGGCTACCTGCTGGGCAAGGAGGAGCGCGACAGCGTCTTCGTGCACAAGCCGTCCTGGTACGCGGGCGCGGACGTCGAGCTGCACCTGGGCCAGCCCGCGGTGCACCTGGACCGGGACGCCAAGACGGTGCGCCTGGGCGACGGCACCCTGCTGCACTACGACAAGCTGCTGCTGGCCACCGGGGCCGAGCCGCGCCGCCTGGACATCCCCGGGACCGGTCTGGCCGGGGTGCACCACCTGCGCCGGCTGGCCCACGCCGATCTGCTGCGCAAGGCGCTGGCCTCCCTGGGCCGGGACAACGGCCACCTGCTGATCGCCGGGGCGGGCTGGATCGGCCTGGAGGTGGCGGCGGCCGCCCGCGGCTACGGGGCGGAGGTGACCGTGATCGAGCCGCTGCCCACCCCGCTGCACGCGGTGCTCGGCCCGGAGATCGGCCGGCTCTTCACCGACCTGCACGCCGAGCACGGGGTGCGCTTCCACTTCGGCGCGCGGCTGACGGAGATCGTCGGCCAGGACGGCATGGTGATGGCCGCCCGCACGGACGACGGCGAGGAGCACCCGGCGCACGCGGTGCTCGCCGCGATCGGGGCGGCGCCGCGCACCGCGCTCGCCGAGACCTCGGGGCTGGCCCTGGTGGACCGGGAGCACGGCGGCGGCATCGCCGTGGACGCCTCGCTGCGGACCTCCGACCCGGACGTGTTCGCCGTCGGGGACGTGGCCGCCGCCCACCATCCGGCGCTGGGCACCCGGCTGCGGGTCGAGCACTGGGCGAACGCCCTCAACGGCGGCCCGGCCGCCGCTCGGGCGATGCTGGGGCAGGAGGTCTCGTACGAGCGGGTGCCGTACTTCTTCTCCGACCAGTACGACGTCGGTCTGGAGTACTCCGGGTACGCCCCGGTGGGCGGTTACGACGAGGTGCTGGTGCGCGGGGACGCGGGCAAGCGGGAGTTCGTCGCGTTCTGGCTCTCGGACGGCCGGGTGCTGGCCGGGATGAACGTGAACGTGTGGGACGTCGTCGAGCCCATCCAGGCCCTGATCAGGTCGAAGGCGCCGGTGGACCGCGAAAAACTGGCGGACCCTTCCGTTCCGCTTGAGTCCCTGGTGCCGGCGGAGGGGGCCTGACGGGTTTGCCGGCGCCCGGCCGTAGAATTCACGGGTGGCAGGACGGATCAACGACGACGACGTGAAGGCGGTACGGGACGCGGTCCCGATCGACGCCGTGGTCTCCGAGTACCTCCAGCTGCGCAACGCCGGCGGCGGCAACCTCAAGGGGCTGTGCCCCTTCCACGACGAGAAGTCCCCGTCCTTCCAGGTCAGCCCCAGCAAGGGCTTCTACCACTGCTTCGGCTGCCAGGCGGGCGGGGACACCCTCGACTTCATCATGAAGATCGACCACCTCTCCTTCTCGGAGGCGGTCGAGCGCCTGGCCGGCCAGGCCGGCATCACCCTGCGGTACGAGGAGGGCGGCTACACCGCCGGCACCAGCGGCCGCGGCGAGCGGATCCGCCTGGTCGAGGCGCACAAGGCCGCCGCCGTCTTCTACGCGGAGCAGCTCGGCGGCGCCGAGGCGGAGATCGCCCGCCGGTTCCTGGCCGAACGGGGCTTCGACCAGGCGGCGGCCGAACACTTCGGCGTGGGCTACAGCCCGGCCGGCTGGGACCACCTGACCCGGTACCTGCGCGGCAAGGGCTTCACAGACAAGGAACTGATCCTCTCCGGGCTGGCCCAGGACAGCCGCAGCGGCAAGCCCATCGACCGCTTCCGGGGCCGGCTGATGTGGCCGATCCGGGACATCAGCGGCGAGGTGGTCGGCTTCGGCGCGCGCAAGCTGCGCGAGGACGACAACGGGCCCAAGTACCTGAACACCCCCGAGACGGCGATCTACAAGAAGTCCCAGGTGCTGTACGGCATCGACCTGGCGAAGAAGGAGATCGCGAAGACCTCGCGGGCCGTGGTCGTCGAGGGCTACACCGACGTCATGGCCTGTCACATGGCCGGGGTCACCACCGCCATCGCCACCTGTGGCACGGCCTTCGGCGGGGACCACATCAAGATCCTGCGCCGGCTGCTGATGGACAACGCGACCGCCGAGGTGATCTTCACCTTCGACGGTGACGCGGCCGGGCAGAAGGCGGCGCTGCGGGCCTTCGAGGACGACCAGAAGTTCGCCGCGGAGACCTCCATCACCATCGCCCCCGACGGCATGGACCCCTGCGACCTGCGTCTCGCGCACGGCGACGCGGCGGTGGCCGGGCTCGTGGACTCGCGCACCCCGCTGTTCGAGTTCGCCCTGCGGCACATCGTGGGCCGCCACAACCTGGAGAACCCGGCGGGGCGGGCGGCCGCACTGGCCGAGGCCGCACCGGTCGTCGCGAGCATCAAGGACCTCTCGATCCAGCACGAGTCGGCGGTCCAGCTGGCCGGGATGCTGGGCATCCTCGACGAGCAGTTCGTCGTCAAGCGGGTGGCGCAGCTGGCGCGCTGGGCCCGCGAACGCGGCGGCCAGCCGCAGCAGCAGGGCCGGGGCCGTCCCCAGGAACCGGCTCCCGCGCCGCCGCCGGCCGGCGCCGGCGGACCGGCGCTGAACCTGCGCAGCCCCGCCCACCGCACCGAGCGGGAGCTCCTCAAGCTGGCGCTCCAGCGGCCGGCCCTGGTCTCGCCCGCCTTCGACGCGTACGGGATCGACGAGTTCACCGCCCCGCCGTACGCGGCCGTCCGCCAGGCCATCCAGGACGCCGGCGGGGCCGCGCAGGCCACCGACGACTATCTGGCCCGGGTCCGTGACGCGGCTCCGAACGACACCGTCCGCGCGATGGTCACGGAGCTGGCGGTGGAGGCCATCCACGCCAAGACGGTGGACGAGGTCTACGCCGGCGTCCAGCTGGTCCAGGTCCGCCTGCGCGCCGTGGACCGGCGGGTCCTGGAGATCCAGGGCGCCCTGACCCGGCTGAGTCCGCAGGCCCCGCCGGAGCAGCACGCGGCGATCCAGCAGGAGCTGTGGGTGCTCCAGCAGTACGGCCAGCGCCTGCGCAACCGCGGCGCCGAAGGGCTGTAGCGGCCACACCCCGGCCGAAATCCCGCGGACGCCGCGCGGACGCGCCCCGCGGATACGCCTAGCGCAGGAGCCAGTCCCCGCCGGGGATCTCGGTGCCCGACTCCGCGAGGCGGCGGGCCAGCGGGGGTGCCGCCAGGTAGACCCAGGCCCGCACCCGGCTGCCGTCGGGGCGGACGGCCTCGCGGGCGACCCGGTCGTAGAGGTTCCCGGGGTGTCCCGGACCGGCGTACTCCTCCAGCAGGTCCAGCGCGGCCAGCAGTTCCGCGTACGCCCCCGGCGCGGCCGTGATCAGCTCGCCGGCCACGGCGAAGCCGGGGCGGTCGACGGCGTACGGGTAGCCGGGCCCTTCGTACAGCGCCGCGTCCGGCAGCCGGGCGGGCTCCTCGGCCGCCGTCCGGCCCCGCAGGAACAGGTCGTGGTTGGCCTCCCCCGGCCGCAGCGTCCCGTACACGAAGAACGGCAGCACGCCGGGCGCGGATCCCGGCCGGTCGACCGATGCCACAGGGCCCTCCCCCGACGATGGCTGGACGGTGCGGCGGCCCGGGTCCGAGGGCCCCGCTCCGCCGCGCACCCCCACCGTACGCACCGCTCTCGGGCGGTCCCCGGCCTGCCCGGGCGGGCGTCCCATGGCGACCGGTTCCGCCCGGTCCCGGGGCCGGCGCCGCCGCGCCGCCGTCCTGGCATCACCCGGACGGCGTGGCCGGACACGGATGCCCCCTCACGGCCCTGACCTGCACGGATGTCGGGCCGGCGGGGCACCGCGGGCGCCATCCGGCGCCGGTTCGGCAGGCGCGCACCGGACGGGCCGGTTTATCTCGAAGCACGACCCCGTGTCCTCCTGGAGTGCCCATGCGCCGCAGCACCGCTCACGTGCTCACCGCCACCGCGCTGACCGCCGTCGCCTTCGCCGGGCCGGTCGCTGGAGCGGTGGCGGCCGCGGACCTCGGCATGACGGCTTTCGCGCCCGGGGACTTCGCCGTGCTGGAGGTCTGGCCGAAGTCGGCCGCCCCAGGGGCCACCGTCACCGTGCACACCAAGGCCTGCGGCCGGGGCGGCCGGGCCGAGGGCGACGCCAGCACGGTGGACGGCGGCCGTTTCGACCTGGCGCCGGGCCACCGCGCGGACGTGGTGACGGGCCAGTTCCGGGTCGGCGCGGGGCTGCGGCCGGGCACCTACGGCATCGGCGCGACCTGCACGAACGGCAAGTTCGCCACCGGCGACCTGGTCGTCACCGAGCGCGGCCCGCAGGGCCACGTCCGGACCGGGGTGGGTGGTGGCACGACCACCGCCACCGACCCCGCCAAGATCGCGGCGGGAGCGGCCGTGCTGGCCGCGGCCGCCGTCGGCGGTACCTGGCTCCTGCGTCGCCGGGCGAGCGGCACGCGGAGCTGACGGGCGCCCACCGCGGCTGCGGCCGCGGTCCGACCGGTACCGCCCCCCGTCGCCCGCCCCGCGAGGTCCCCCCGTTCGCGGGGACGGGCGACGGCCACTCCCAGGAACGGCGAGACGAGGGGGTACGGCGCATGTGTGGCGGCTTCCCCGGCGGGCGGGACCGCGTACCGGACGGCGCCGCCCGGCGGGACGGCGTACTCCACGGCGGCACCGGCGTACGCGGCACCGGCGTACGCGGCGGCCCGTCCGGCGGCGTCCTCGGCACCCGGCGGGGCGGGCCGCCGGGCGCCAGGGCGCTCCCGGTGCGGGCCGGGCTGGTGGCGGTCGCCCTGTGCGTCGGCGTCTGGCTCATCGGCAGCGGCTCCGCCGTGACCGTGCGGCCCCCGCTGCCCTCCCCCGCCGAGGCGCTGAGCGCGCAACTGCTCTACCCCGGGAGCATCGCCCCGCTCCCGGGCTCGCCACCGGTGCGGATCAGGATTCCGGCGATCCGGGTGGACGCCCCGCTCACCGGGCTGGGCCTGGACCGCGAGGGCCGCCTCGAGGTGCCCCCGCCGGCCCGCCGCGACCTCGCGGGGTGGTACCGGGACGGGACCACTCCCGGGGCGACGGGGACCGCCGTGATCGCGGGGCACGTCGACCACGCCAGCGGCCCGGCCGTCTTCTACCACCTGGGCGCGCTGCGCCGGGGGGCGGTGATCGAGGTCGCCCGCGCGGACGGGCGTACGGCCCTGTTCACCGTCCACGCCGTCGAGGTGTACGACTCCGGGGCCTTCCCGGACCGGCGGGTGTACGGGCCCTCGCCGCGCGCCGAGCTGCGGGTGATCACCTGCGGCGGCGGCTTCTCGCCGCGCACCGGCTACCAGGGCAACGTGGTCGTCTTCGCCCACCTGACGGGCACGGCCTGAGCCGAGCCGCTATCCCCACTGTTCGAGCCCGAGCTTGACCACGAGGGCGCCCACCACGGTCAGCAGGACGCCGCGGACGAAGCCGCTGCCCTTCTTCAGTGCCATCCGGGCCCCGGCCATGCCGCCGGCCAGGTTGAAGACCGCCATCAGCGCGGCCAGCTGCCAGAACACCATGCCCTGGTACGCGAACATCGCGAGCGCTCCCGCGTTGGTGCAGCAGTTGACGATCTTGGCGGTGGCGGAGGCGGTGACCAGGTCGAGGTGGAGCAGGGCGGTCAGGGCCAGCACCAGGAAGGTGCCGGTGCCCGGTCCGATGAGGCCGTCGTAGAAGCCGATGCCCAGGCCGGCGAGGGCGATGGCGAGGAGCACCCGGCCCCGGGAGACGGGCGAGGCGGAGGGGGCGGCGCCGAAGCCGGGCTTGAAGATGACCACGGCGGCGACGACCACCAGCACCCCCATGATCAGCGGCCGCATGGTGTCCTTGCTGATCCCGCCCGCGAGCGCGGCCCCGCCCATGGATCCGGCGAGCGCGGCCAGCCCGATCCGGACGGCGAGCTTCACGTCGATCGGGGTCCGGCGGGCGTAGGTGACGGCCGCTCCGGCGGTGCCGACGATGGCCACCGCCTTGTTGGTCCCGAGGACGGCGGCGGGCTGGGCGTTCGGCAGGCCGAGCAGCAGGGCCGGCAGGAGCAGCAGGCCGCCGCCGCCGACGACCGCGTCGATCCAGCCGGCCGCCGCGGCGGCCGCGCACAGCACGATGATCATGGTTGTCGATATGTCAGGCACGGCCCCGACCCTAGGGACCCGGTCGATGCAAGGACCATCGATCGCCGGAAACTTGCGCAAAGGTTGAGCTTCGCCCGGGCGCCGGCCCCGGCGGGCGGCCTCCGGGGCGGCAACTCCGTGCGCCCGGAGGCCCTCACGCGCCCTGACCGGGGCGGGAGCGCCTCACGGGCCCCTGACCGGGGCGCTGAGGTCGGTGTTCCGTCCGGGTAACAGGGGCGATGCGGCGGGGAAACAGCCTGCCCGCACGCTCGTGCCATGACCTCGGAACAGCGTGTGGTGGTGATCGGCGGCGGCCTGGCGGGCCTGCGGCTCGCTGCGCGGCTGGGCTCCGGTGCGGCGGTGACCGTGCTCGGGGAGGAGACCCACGCCCCCTACAACCGGGTCCTGCTGGCGGAGGTGCTGGCCGGCCGGTACGCACCCGAGGTCACCGCGCTCCCGGAACCCGGCCCGGCCCTGCGCCGGGGTGTGCGGGCGGTGCGGATCGACCGCGCGGACCGCACCGTGCACTGCGACGACGGCTCCGGGGAGCGGTACGACACGCTGGTGCTGGCCACCGGCTCCAACCCGGTGCTTCCGCCGCTGCGCGGGCTGTTCGCCCCGGACGGGCGGGAACTCCCCGAGGGGGTGCACGCGTTCCGCACCATGGACGACTGCCTGGCCCTCGCGGCGGCCGTAGGCCCGGGCGTGCGGGCGGTGGTGATCGGCGGCGGGCTGCTGGGCGTCTCGGCGACGCGTGCGCTGGCCGCGCGGGGCGCGCAGGTGGTCCTCGCCCAGCAGGCGGAGCGCCTGATGGAGCGCCAGCTGGACGCCGACGCCTCCGCGCTGCTGCGGGACCACCTGACGGCGCTCGGCGTGGAGATACACACGGAATGCCGGGTCCGCGGCCTGATCACGACGCCCGCGCCGGGCGGACCGGCGGGGCCGCGGCGCGACTCCTCCCCGCTCTCCGGAAGTGACGGCCCCGCCCGTCCGCCGGCCCACCGGGTGCCCGGCCGGACGCCCGGCCCGGGCCCCCGCAGGGTCACCGGGGTGGAGCTCGCCGACGGCTACCGGCTCGACGCCGACGTCGTCGTCCTGGCCTGCGGGGTCCGTCCGCGCGTCGGGCTGGCCCAGGCGGCCGGGCTGGAGGTCCGCAAGGGCGTCGTGGTCGACGGCCGGCTGCGCACCGGCGACCCGCGCGTCCACGCCATCGGCGACTGCGCCGAGCACGACGGCCGGGTGTACGGCCTGGCGGGACCCGCCCTGGAGCAGGCCGACGCGCTCGCGGCGGTCCTGCTGGGGGGCGACGCCGAGTACGGCGGCACCCGCGCCCTCACCCGCCTCACCCTCCCCACCGCCGACGGCCCCGGCCCCTTCGACCTCGCCGCGTTCGGCGACCCCACCCCGCTCCCCGGCGACGACGTGCTCCGCCTCGCCGACGCCACCCGCCGCACCTACCGCAAGGTCGTCCTGCGCGGCGACCGGCTCGTCGGCGGGGTGCTCCTCGGGGAGCTCTCCACGGTGGGCGCCCTCGCCCGGACCTGGGAGGGCGACGAGTTCCTGACCGCCCCGCACGACCCGTTCCACCTGCTCACCGACGACGGAGGCCACTGATGACCGTGCCCGAGCCCCTGCCCGCGATCGTGCTCATCGGACACGGCATGGTCGGCCAGCGCTACCTGGAGGCCCTCGCCGAGCGCGGGGCCACCCGGACGCACCGGATCACCGTGCTCTGCGAGGAGCCCCGGCCCGCCTACGACCGGGTCCACCTCACCTCGTACTTCTCCGGGAGTACCCCCGAGGACCTCTCCCTCACCCCGGCCGGCTTCATCGAGGAGCACGGGATCGAGCTGCGCCTCGACGACCCCGCCGAGCACGTCGACACCGGCGCCCGTACGGTCACCTCCCGCTCCGGGCAGGTCTTCCCGTACGACGTCCTCGTCCTCGCGACCGGCAGCTACCCCTTCGTGCCGCCCGTCCCGGGCAAGGACGCACCCGGCTGCTTCGTGTACCGCACCATCGAAGACCTCCTCGCGATCGAGGAGTACGCCAAGACCCGCTCCAGCGGAGCCGTCGTCGGCGGCGGGCTCCTCGGCCTGGAGGCGGCGGGCGCCCTCCAGGGCCTCGGGCTCGCCACCCGCATCGTGGAGTTCGCGCCGCGCCTGATGCCCGTCCAGGTCGACGAGGGCGGCGGCGCGGCCCTGCTGCGCACCATCGAGTCCATGGGCCTGACGGTGCACACCGGGGTCGGCACGCAGGAGGTGCTGACCGGTGAGGACGGCTCCGTCCGCGGGATGAGCCTCTCGGACGGCTCCACGGTCGACACCGAACTGGTGGTCTTCTCGGCCGGGGTCCGCCCCCGCGACCAGCTGGCGCGCGCCGCGGGGCTGGCCGTCGGCGAGCGCGGCGGCATCACCGTCGACGCCCGCTGCCGCACCTCCGACCCGCACGTGTACGCCATCGGCGAGTGCGCGCAGGCCGTCGACGGCCGCGTCTACGGGCTGGTCGCGCCCGGCTACGAGATGGCCGAGACCGCCGCCGAGGACCTCCTGGGCCGGGAGAAGGAGTTCACCGGCGCCGACCTCTCCACCAAGCTCAAGCTGCTCGGCGTGGACGTGGCCTCCTTCGGCGACGCGCACGGCGCCGCCGAGGGCAGCCTGGACGTGGTGTGGTCCGACTCCCGTTCAGGCGTCTACAAGAAGCTGGTCGTCTCCGCCGACGGGATACTGCTCGGCGGTGTGCTGGTCGGCGACGCCGACTCGTACGGGCTGCTGCGCCCGCTCACCGGCAGCGTCCCGCCGGTCGCCCCCGAGCAGCTGGTGCTGCCCGCGGGGGTCGGCGCACCCGTCGCGCTCGGCCCGTCCGCGCTGCCGGACACGGCGGTGATCTGCTCCTGCCACAACGTCACCAAGAAGGCCATCACCGCCTGCGCCACCCTGCCCGAGGTGAAGAAGTGCACCAAGGCCGGCACCGGCTGCGGCAGCTGCCTGAAGGTGATCGGGCAGCTGCTGCCGGCCGCCGCCGACAAGGGGCTGTGCGGCTGCTTCCCGTACACCCGGGCCGAGCTGTACGAGATCGTCCGCACCCGGCGGCTGGTCTCCTACCGGGAGATCCTGGACGGTCACGGCCGGGCCGAGGCGCGCGGCGGCGAGGGCTGCGAGGTCTGCAAGCCCGCCGTCGGCTCGATCATCGCCTCCCTGGCCCCGACCCTGGGCGCCAGCGGCTACGTACTGGACGGGGAACAGGCCGCCCTCCAGGACACCAACGACCACTTCCTCGCCAACCTCCAGCGCAACGGCTCGTACTCGGTGGTGCCACGCATCCCGGGCGGCGAGATCACCCCCGACAAGCTGATCGTGATCGGGGAGGTGGCCCGCGACTTCGGCCTCTACACGAAGATCACCGGTGGTCAGCGCATCGACCTGTTCGGCGCGAGCGTGGACCAGCTCCCGAAGATCTGGGCCCGTCTGGTCGAGGCCGGTTTCGAGTCCGGGCACGCGTACGGCAAGGCCCTGCGGACGGTGAAGTCCTGCGTGGGGCAGACCTGGTGCCGCTACGGGGTGCAGGACAGCGTACGGATGGCCATCGACCTGGAGCTGCGCTACCGGGGGCTGCGCGCCCCGCACAAGCTGAAGTCGGCGGTGTCCGGCTGCGCCCGCGAATGCGCGGAGGCACAGAGCAAGGACTTCGGCGTCATCGCGACGGCGAGCGGCTGGAACCTGTACGTCGGCGGGAACGGCGGGGCCACCCCGCGGCACGCGGACCTGCTCGCCCAGGACCTCTCGGACGCGGAGCTGGTCCGGCTCATCGACCGGTTCCTGATGTTCTACATCCGCACCGCCGACCGGCTGGAGCGGACGTCCACCTGGCTGGACCGCCTGGAGGGCGGCCTGGACCACCTGCGGGACGTGGTGGTGCACGACTCCCTGGGGCTGTGCGCGGAGCTGGAGGCCCTGATGGCCGACCACGTGGCGCACTACCGCGACGAGTGGGCCGAGACCCTGTCGGACCCGGACCGGCTGCGCCGGTTCGTGTCCTTCGTCAACGCGCCCGGCGCCCCCGACCCGACGGTGAAGTTCGTTCCCGAGCGCGACCAGGTCAAGCCCGACCTGGCCGTCCTGACCATTGGAGGACCGGCCCGATGACCGTCGAACTGAAGGTGGCCGAAGGCTGGCTGACGGTGTGCCCGCTGTCGGTGCTCACCCCCGGGCGGGGGGTCGCGGCCCTGCTGCCCGACGGGAGCCAGGCAGCGGTCTTCCTCGACCGCTCGGGCCGCCCGTACGCCATCGGGAACCAGGACCCGTTCACCGGGGCGCAGGTCCTGTCGCGCGGGCTGCTGGGGGCCGCGGCGGGCCGGCCCTTCGTGGCGTCGCCGCTGCTGAAGCAGCGCTTCGACCTGGAGTCGGGGCGCTGCCTGGACGACGAGGAGGTGGCGGTCCGGACGTACCCGGTGCGGACCGCCTCCGCCCCGTAGGGGGTGGTCAGCCCTCGACGGCGGCCGGGTCCATCCAGACGTACTCCCACACATGGTGGTCCAGGTCCTCGAAGGCGCGGCCGTACATGAAGCCGAGGTCCATGGCGGGGCGGGGTTCGACGGCGCCGGCCGCGAGGGCGGCGTCGACGACCTCGTCGACCTTCTCGCGGCTGTCGGCGCTGAGCGCGACCATGACCTCGGTGGTCTTGGAGGCGTCGGCCACGGGCTTGGTGGCGAACTCCTTGAACTTCGCCTCGGTCAGCAGCATCGCGAAGATGGTGTCGCTGATCACCAGGGAGGCCGCGGTCTCGTCGCTGAACTGCGGGTTGAAGGAGTAGCCGAGCTTCTCCCAGAAGGCCCTCGCGGCGTCCAGGTCCTTCACCGGCAGGTTGACGAAGATCATCTGAGCCATCTCGGTTCCTCTTCTCTGGTGGGGCGTGCGGCGCGGTGTGCCCTGCCCGGCGTGCTGTCGAAGGGGTAGACGGGGGGCGCCGCCGGAACTCATCGCCGTCCGGAGACGTTTTTTTCGGAATTTCGTTTCCGCAGGTCAGGGCCCCGAGGGGTGGTTTCCGGGCGGCCCGGCGGGCAGCGGACGCCGCACGGGCATTGACCCCGAGCCGGTCGCTCGCGCGTCATGAGGAGTTGGCGCCGCGTCCATGCGGCGCCCTTAGGTTCCTCGACGCATGCGACCCCGCGCCCGACCGGGCGCGGGCCCTCCTCCCCCAGGAGTGACCGTGGAACGTCGTACCTTCCTGCGCGGTGCCGTGATCGGCACCTCCGCCGCCGCCTTCGCCGGCACCCTCAGCCACGGGGCCGCGTACGCCGCCCCCGCCCAGCCGGGCGCCGGGCCCTACGGCGCCCTCGGCGCGGCGGACGCCAACGGGCTCATGCTGCCGCCCGGTTTCACCAGCCGGGTCATCGCCCGCTCCTCCCAGCGGGTGAGCGGAACCTCGTACACCTGGCACAACGCCCCCGACGGCGGGGCGTGTTTCGCGGACGGGACCGGCTGGATCTACGTGTCGAACTCGGAGATCAACCCGGGCGGCGGCGCGAGCGCGGTGAGGTTCGACTCCTCGGGCACGGTCACCGGGGCGTACCGGATCCTCTCCAACACCCGGCAGAACTGCGCGGGCGGCAAGACCCCGTGGAACACCTGGCTGTCGTGCGAGGAGGTCAGCCTCGGCTACGTCTACGAGAGCGACCCGTACGGGGTGAACGCGGCCGTACAGCGGCCCGCGATGGGCCGCTTCAAGCACGAGGCGGCGGCGGCCGACCCGGTGCGCAAGGTGGTCTACATGACCGAGGACGAGTCGGACGGCTGCTTCTACCGGTTCGTGCCCACCACGTGGGGCAACCTCTCGTCCGGCACGCTCCAGGTCATGGTTGCCGGAAGCGGCACCTCCGGATCCTTCAGCTGGCAGAACGTGCCGGACCCCGACGGCTCCCCGACCACGACCCGCACCCAGGTCTCCGGCGCCAAGCGCTTCACCGGCGGCGAGGGCTGCCACTACGCGAACGACACCGTCTGGTTCACCACCAAGGGCGACAACCGGGTCTGGCAGCTCAACCTCGCGAGCGGCACCTACGAGCTGGCCTACGACGACTCGCTGGTCCCGGGCGGAGCCGCGCCGCTGACCGGCGTCGACAACGTCACCGGGTCGTCCTACGGCGACCTGTACGTCGCCGAGGACGGCGGCAACATGGAGATCTGCGTGATCACCCCGGACGACGTGGTGGCGCCCTTCCTGCGGATCACCGGCCAGTCCTCCTCGGAGATCACCGGCCCCGCCTTCTCCCCGAACGGCAGCCGGCTGTACTTCAGCAGCCAGCGCGGTACGAGCGGCTCCTCGAGCGGCGGCATCACCTACGAGGTGACCGGGCCGTTCCGCGTCTGACGCCCGGCCCGGGCGGCTCCCGGCCCGGCGGAGGAGGCCACCGCCCCTCCCGCCGGGCCGTGGCGCGTGCGTCCGGCGAACCGATCCTTCAGGAGACCACCGCGCCGCCCCTGAGCAGGGCCGCGCCCAGCGGGGTCACCGTGTGCAGGACCGCGTTCCCGTGGCGCAGGGTCGTCACCAGACCCGCCTCGCGCATCACGCAGGCGTGCTGGCTCGCGGAGGCCAGGGAGACCCCGGCCCGGCGGGCCAGTTCGCTGGTGGTGGCCCCGTCGCCGATGGCCCGCAGCACCACCGAGCGCGTGTGGCCCACCAGCTTGCCCAGGGTGCGCTGACGCTGCTCCTCGGCCGGCCGGGCGGCCTCCCCGCCCGTCGCCGCGGAGGCCAGCTGGGCGGCGGCCGGGTAGACCAGCACCGGCGGCAGCTCCGGGTCGTGCAGGGTCACCGCCGTCCGGCGGCAGAAGAAGGACGGCTGGAGCAGCAGCCCGCGTCCCCGCAGCCGTACGTCCCGGTCCACCGGGTACTCGCACTCCAGCACCGGGGCCCGCCAGCGCAGCATCGGCGGCAGCGAGGAGAGCAGCTCGTCCGCGCCCCCGTCCAGGAGGGCGCGGCCGCGTGCCGCCCGCTCGGCCTCGATCTGCGCCTGGATGTGGCTCCAGTACGGCTCCACGGCCGCCCGGTGGTACGCGCGCAGCTCGCCCAGCAGCCGGGGCAGGTACTTGGTGCCGCCGTCCATGAACTCCCGCAGCCGGGCCGGCGGCGGGGTCCCGAAGGCCGCCCCGAAGCCCGTCCCGGCGCCGGAGCCCACGAGGGACAGCTCCCGGCGCAGCCGCTCGGGGCGCAGCCCGCGCAGGGTGTCGAGCCCGAGGTCCCACCCGTACTGGCCCTCGGCCGGGGTCAGGAAATCGGGGAAATAGCCGCGAGCCGGTATGAGCGCACCCAGCAGCCTTGTTTCACCATTCAACCGGCTACGGGTTTCCGTACGCCATTCGCCGAAGAACCGGGCGTCACGCCGGTCTCTTAAGCGATGAAAACTAAGAATCGTTTCCCACAACGCATCGGGACGCCCTGCCATCCGTACGCGTGCCAGGTCCACTCCAGTGAAATGGATACGAAGCACCGAACCCCCACCTGTGCAACCGCAATCCCCCCGCCCCACGAGTATGCACCCCGTCACACGTGGTCACCACGCCCTTTCAGCCACAGTTGAAACCCCTTTCGGCGGAGGCGTGACAAGCGAAATCCTGTACTCCGCCAGGCACACTCCGGTGCGACCGAAACGCTCCGTGAAGGCCGTGGGGGGCTTTGCGGGGCCTGGCGGTCGGTCGCACTGGGAAGCGCCGACGTGCCTGGCGGATAGGCGGCAGGCGGTGGACGGGTGGGGATCCGTCCACCGCCTGGCGCCGTAATGACATTGTTGAAAATTTTGCGACACGGACCGTCTCGCGAACCGCCCCGCGAAATGGGTCGCGCCCTCCCCCGGCAGTCAGGGAACCGGGGGAGGGCGCAGTCAGGAGGGGCCATGAGCGCCCCGGGGCCCCTCAGGGGGCCTTCACGGGCCCCCTGAGGGGCCCGCAGTGGCTCAGCGGCTGTCGGAGCCCTTCGACTCGGCGGCCGCGCGGCCGGCCTCCAGGCGCGCCACCGGGATCCGGAACGGCGAGCAGGAGACGTAGTCGAGGCCGACCTCGTGGAAGAAGTGCACGGACTCCGGGTCGCCGCCGTGCTCGCCGCAGACGCCGAGCTTGAGGTCGGGGCGGGTGGCCCGGCCCTGCTCGACCGCGTGGCGCACGAGGGCACCGACGCCGTCCTTGTCGATGGTCTCGAAGGGCGAGACCCCGAAGATGCCCTTCTCCAGGTAGGCCGTGAAGAAGCTGGCCTCGACGTCGTCGCGGGAGAAGCCCCACACCGTCTGGGTCAGGTCGTTCGTGCCGAAGGAGAAGAACTGCGCGGCCTCGGCGATCTGGGCGGCGGTCAGAGCGGCGCGCGGCAGCTCGATCATGGTGCCGATCGACAGCTTGAGGCTGGTCCCCGTGGCGGCCTCGACCTCGGCGATGATCGCGTCGGCCTCCTCGCGGACGATCTCCAGCTCCTGGACGGTGCCCACGAGCGGGACCATGATCTCGGCGCGCGGGTCGCCCTTGGCGTTCTTGCGCTCGGCGGCGGCCTCGGCGATCGCCCGGACCTGCATGGCGAACAGGCCGGGGATGACCAGACCGAGGCGGACGCCGCGCAGACCCAGCATCGGGTTCTGCTCGTGCAGCTTGTGCACCGCCTGGAGCAGGCGCAGGTCGTTCTCGTTGGCGTCCTTGCGGGACTCGGCGAGGGCGACGCGCACCGACAGCTCGGTGATGTCGGGCAGGAACTCGTGGAGCGGCGGGTCGAGGAGGCGGACGGTGACGGGCAGGCCGTCCATGGCCTCGAAGAGCTCGACGAAGTCCTTCTTCTGGAGCGGCAGGAGGGCATTGAGTGCCGCCTCGCGCTCGCCGTCGGTGTCCGCGAGGATCAGGCGCTCGACCATCTCGCGGCGCTCGCCGAGGAACATGTGCTCGGTGCGGCACAGGCCGATGCCCTGGGCGCCGAAGCGTCGGGCGCGCAGCGCGTCCTCGGCGTTGTCGGCGTTGGCGCGCACCCGCAGGCGCCGGACGCGGTCCGCGTACGCCATGATCCGGTGCACGGCGGCGACGAGCTCGTCGGCGTCGTCGGCGCCGGCGTGCATGCGGCCCTCGAAGTACTCGACGACCGGGGACGGTACGACGGGTACCTCGCCGAGGTACACCTTGCCGGTGGAGCCGTCGATGGAGACGACGTCGCCCTCTTCGATGACCGTCTCGCCGACCGTCATCCGGCGGCGCTTGGTGTCGACGTCGAGGTCCTCGGCGCCGCAGACGCAGGTCTTGCCCATGCCGCGGGCGACGACGGCGGCGTGCGAGGTCTTGCCGCCGCGCGAGGTCAGGATGCCCTCGGAGGCGATCATGCCGTCGAGGTCGTCCGGGTTGGTCTCGCGGCGGATCAGGATGACCTTCTCGCCGGAACGGGACCACTTGACGGCCGTGTACGAGTCGAAGACGGCCTTGCCGACCGCCGCGCCCGGGGAGGCGGCGATGCCGCGGCCGAGGAGCGCGGTCTTCGCGTTCTCGTCGAAGCGCGGGAACATCAGCTGGGCGAGCTGGGCGCCGGTGACGCGCTGGAGGGCCTCGGCCTCGTCGATCAGGCCCTGGTCCACGAGCTGGGTGGCGATGCGGAAGGCCGCGCCCGCGGTGCGCTTGCCGACGCGGGTCTGGAGCATCCACAGCTGGCCGCGCTCGATCGTGAACTCGATGTCGCAGAGGTCCTTGTAGTGGGTCTCCAGCGTCTCCATGATCGTCATGAGCTGGTCGTAGGAGGTCTTGTCGATGGTCTCCAGGTCCGCCAGCGGGACGGTGTTGCGGATGCCCGCCACCACGTCCTCGCCCTGGGCGTTCTGGAGGTAGTCGCCGTAGACGCCCTGGTGGCCGCTGGCGGGGTCGCGGGTGAAGGCGACGCCGGTGCCCGAGTCGGGGCCGAGGTTGCCGAAGACCATGGAACAGATGTTGACGGCGGTGCCCAGGTCGCCGGGGATGCGCTCCTGGCGGCGGTAGAGCTTGGCGCGGTCGGTGTTCCAGGAGTTGAAGACCGCCTCGACCGCGAGGTCGAGCTGCTCTCGGGCGTCCTGCGGGAACTCCCGGCCGGCCTCCTTCGCGACGATCTTCTTGAAGACCTTGACCAGCTTCTTGAGGTCGGCGGCGTCGAGGTCGGTGTCGACGGTGACCTTCTTGGCGGTCTTGGCCTCCTCCAGGGCGTCCTCGAAGAGCTCGCCCTCGACGCCGAGGACGGTCTTGCCGAACATCTGGATGAGGCGGCGGTACGAGTCCCACGCGAAGCGCTCGTTGCCGGCCTGGGTCGCGAGGCCGGTGACGGACTCGTCGGAGAGGCCGATGTTGAGGACGGTGTCCATCATGCCCGGCATGGAGAACTTGGCGCCGGAACGGACGGAGACCAGCAGCGGGTCGTCCGACTGGCCGAGCTTCTTGCCCATCTTCGCCTCGAGGGCGGCGAGGTGCGCGCTGACCTCGTCGCGGAGCTCGGCCGGGGCCGTGCCGCTCTCGAGGTAGACCTTGCAGGCCTCGGTGGTGATGGTGAAGCCGGGAGGCACGGGAAGGCCCAGGTTGGTCATCTCGGCGAGGTTGGCCCCCTTGCCGCCGAGAAGGTCCTTGAGGTCCCGGTTGCCCTCGGTGAAGTCGTAGACGAACTTCTGATCTTTGTTTTCCGACACGGGTCTCGACTCCTCGAGGACTCGGGTGGCTGCCCTGACGGCCAGGAACATACCCAGATCGAAGGCTTCCCGGTACGTCCACTTGGCCGTCATGAGGGCGTAACCACCCGTGCGCCAGTGGATCGAAAGTAACCGCTGAGTAATGGAAACGCACGAAGAGCCTTCAGAAGCCGAAGCATGGAGGGGTCCCTGAGGCCTGATCGCGCTCGGATGAGCGATCATCGATACATTTGCGTTCAACTCTTGAACACACAAAGGGTGGCACCCAGTGCCACCCTTTGAAAGTCTTACCCGTGACTTACGCGCTCATCTGAGCGAAACCCCTCCCATGCGTGGCGTATATCACGCGGCACGCAGGGCGATTTCTCAGCCTCCGGACGTGTCCAGCTCGGCGTCCTCGCTCACACCGGCGCAGTCGTAGGGATCCTTCAGCCAGCCATCCGGCAGGACAACCCGGTTGTTTCCGGACGTCCTGCCCCGCGGGCCGTCCGCGCCGTCGGGCCACGGCTGATCCAGGTCGAGCTCGCTCAGATGAGCGTCCAGCTCGGCCAGGGAAGAGGTCACCGCGAGCTTGCCCCGCATCTCGGAACCCACGGCGAAACCCTTGAGGTACCAGGCGACGTGCTTACGGAAATCGATCACACCGCGCGCCTCGTCGCCGATCCACTCCCCCAGCAGCTGCGCGTGCCGCAGCATCGTCTGCGCGACCTCCCGCAGCGCGGGCTTGTGGAAGTCCTCGGGCCGGCCCTCGAAGGCGGCGACGAGGTCGTTGAACAGCCACGGCCGCCCCAGGCATCCGCGCCCCACGACCACGCCGTCGCAGCCGGTCTCGCGGACCATGCGCAGGGCGTCCTCCGCGCACCAGATGTCGCCGTTGCCGAGCACCGGAATCTCCGGCACGTGCTCCTTGAGCCGGGCGATCGCCTCCCAGTCGGCGGTGCCGCCGTAGTGCTGGGCCGTGGTGCGGCCGTGCAGGGCGATGGCGGTGACCCCCTCCTCGACGGCGATCCGGCCGGCGTCGAGGTAGGTCAGGTGGTCGTCGTCGATGCCCTTGCGCATCTTCATCGTCACCGGCAGGTCCCCGGCGCCCGCGACGGCCTCGCGCAGGATCGCGCGCAGCAGGTGGCGCTTGTACGGGAGGGCGGAGCCGCCGCCCTTGCGGGTGACCTTGGGGACGGGGCAGCCGAAGTTGAGGTCGATGTGGTCGGCGCGGTCCTCTTCGACGATCATGCGGACGGCCTTGCCGACGGTGACGGGGTCCACCCCGTACAGCTGAATCGAGCGCGGCTTTTCCGTCGCGTCGAAGTGGATCAGCTGCATGGTCTTCTCGTTGCGCTCGACCAGGGCGCGGGTCGTGATCATCTCGCTCACGAAGAGCCCCTTGCCGCCCGAGAACTCGCGGCAGAGCGTACGGAACGGGGCATTGGTGATGCCGGCCATGGGCGCGAGCACCACGGGGGGCTGCACGGTGTGCGGGCCGATCACTAGGGGCGGGGGGAGCGTGGTCATCCCCCCATTCTCGCGCACGCGGCGTTCGTTAGTTATCCGTACTATCGGCGGTATGCATCACATGAGTGGCGCAGATCACATGAGCCGTCGGCGTCGCCTGCTCGTACTGGCGATCTGCTGCATGAGCCTGCTGATCGTCAGCCTGGACAACACCGTCCTGAACGTGGCCCTGCCCGCCATGCGCCGCGAGTTCCACGCCTCGGTCTCGGGGATGCAGTGGACCATCGACGCCTACACCCTGGTGATCGCCTCGCTGCTGATACTGGCCGGATCGACCGCGGACCGGATCGGACGCCGCAAGGTCTTCGTCTGGGGGCTGGTCCTCTTCACCGCCGGGTCGGTGCTGTGCTCGCTGGCGCCCGGCCTGGAATGGCTCATCGCCTTCCGGATGCTCCAGGCCGTGGGCGGGGCGATGCTCAACCCCGTCGCCATGTCCATCATCACCAACACCTTCACCGACCCGAAGGAGCGCGCCCGCGCCATCGGCGTCTGGGGCGCGGTCGTCGGCATCTCGATGGCGGCCGGTCCGCTGGTCGGGGGGCTGCTGGTGGACTCGGTGGGCTGGCGGTCCATCTTCTGGGTCAACGTGCCCGTCGGGGTGCTCGCCCTCGTACTGACCCTGCGCCACGTCCCGGAGTCCCGGTCCGAGCGGCCGCGGCGGCCGGACCCGGTGGGGCAGCTGCTGGTGATGGCGGTGCTGGGCGGGGTGACGTACGCGATCATCGAAGCTCCCGCGGAAGGCTGGAAATCGCCGCCCATCCTCGGGTGCGCGCTGGGCGCCGCCGCCGCGCTGGCCGGACTGGTGCTCTACGAGTCCCGGCGGGCGGACCCGCTGATCGACCCGAGGTTCTTCCGCAGCGCCCCCTTCAGCGGGGCCACGGTGATCGCGGTGAGCACCTTCGCCTCGCTCTCCGGCTTCCTCTTCCTCACCACCCTCTACCTCCAGGAGGTGCGGGGGCTGAGCGCCCTGGACGCCGGGCTGCACATGCTGCCGATGGCCGCCTTCGCCTTCCTGTGCGCGCCGGTGTCCGGCCGGCTGGTCGCCAGCCACGGGCCGCGTCCGTCGCTGCTGATCTCCGGGGTGGCCATGGGGGCGAGCGGGCTGCTGTTCGCGGCGTTCTCGGCGGAGGCCTCCACGCCGCTGATGTTCACCGGGTACGTGCTCTTCGGCATCGGCTTCGGCCTGGTCAACGCGCCGATCACCAATACGGCGGTGTCCGGGATGCCGCGCGCCCAGGCGGGGGTGGCGGCCGCCGTGGCCTCCACCAGCCGACAGACGGGCGGGGCGCTGGGGGTGGCCGTGATCGGAGCGGTGCTGGCAGCCGGCACCGCCGGGGGCGCGGACTTCGCCGCGGCGACCCGGCCCGCCTGGTGGATCATCACCGGCTGCGCGTTCCTGGTGCTGGTGGTCGGGGCCGTCACCACCGGCCCGTGGGCCCACGCCACGGCGGTCCGCACGGCGCGGTCCCTCGGGCCGTCCTCCGCCGCCCCCGCCGCTCCTCCGCAGGGGCAGGCCCCGGGCCCCGGGCCCCGCATGGACGGCGGACTCCCGCCGGCTCCGGGACCGGCGCCGGCGGGCTGACCTTCCGGTGACGGCGCGTCCTGAGCGCGTTGTTACCAGCTGTTCCGGTGCGGCCGGGCCCCTGTGGGGGTCCGGCCGCACAGGCATGTCCCGGCCCCTGGCTCGGGTCCTGTCCCTTGCGGGCCTCACCATGACGGATGACAGATATTGAAATCTGTCATCCGTCATGCCATTCTCGTCGCATGACGACGAACGAGAACGCCACCACCGCCACCGTCCTCGCCCCCGCGAGCCGCCGGCTGGGCACCACCGGCCCTGCCGTCTTCCCCCTGGGACTGGGCTGCATGGGCATGTCCGCGCTCTACGGCGAGGCCGACCGGGCCGAGTCGCTCGCGACCGTCCACGCCTATCTCGAAGCCGTGCCGGAGGGCATGGGCGCACTGCTCGACACCGGCGACTTCTACGGCATGGGCCATAACGAACTGCTGATCAACGAGGCCTTGCGCACGGCCCCGGCCGCGGCCCGCGAGCGGGTGCTGACCAGCGTCAAGTTCGGGGCGCTGCGTACCGTCGAGGGCGGGTTCACCGGATACGACGGCCGGCCCGAGGCCGTGAAGAACTTCCTCGCCTACTCGCTCCAGCGGCTCGGCCGGGACCACGTCGACATCTACCGGATCGCCCGCGTGGACCCGGCCGTCCCGATCGAGGAGACGGTCGGCGCCATCGCCGAGGCCGTGCAGGCCGGGCACGTACGGCACATCGGCCTCTCGGAGGTCGGCGCGGACACCCTGCGCCGGGCCGCGGCCGTCGCCCCGATATCGGACCTCCAGATCGAGTACTCCCTGATCTCGCGCGGCATCGAGGAGGAGATCCTGCCGGCGGCCCGCGAGCTCGGCATCGGCGTCACCGCGTACGGAGTGCTGTCCCGCGGCCTGATCAGCGGACACTTCACCCGCGACCGGGCACTGGCCCCCGGCGACTTCCGCGGCATGAGCCCCCGCTTCCAGGGCGACAACCTGCACCGGAACCTCGACCTGGTCGACGCCCTGCGCAAGGTCGCCGAGGAGAAGGGGGTCACGGTCGCCCAGACCGCGATCGCCTGGGTGCTCTCCCGGGGAGAGGACATCGTGCCGCTGGTCGGCGCACGGCGCCGGGACCGGCTGGCCGAGGCACTGGGTGCCATACGGGTGGAGCTCAGCCCGGCCGACCTCGCCGCCATCGAGGAGGCCGTCCCGGCGGGGGCGGCGGCCGGCGAGCGCTACCCCGCGGCACAGATGGCCCACCTCGACAGCGAGCACTGAGGCGGCGGTACGGTCGTACCCATGCCCTCCGCTGCGACCGAACCCCTGACCCCCGAGCGCATCCTCGAGACCACCGAGGAGGTGCTGCGCCGCTTCGGCCCCACCAAGGCCACCGTCGTGGACGTCGCACGCGCCCTGGGGGTGAGCCACGGCAGCGTGTACCGGCACTTCCCCTCGAAGGCGGCGCTGCGCGAGGCGGTCACGGACCGCTGGCTCGCCAAGAGCGTGGTCATGCTGGAGAAGATCGCCTCGGCCCCGGACGAGCCGGCGCCCTCCAAGCTGGAGGCCTGGCTGGAGGCCCTCTTCGAGGCCAAGCGCCACAAGGCGGGCGACGATCCGGAGCTCTTCGCGACGTACACGGTGCTGCTCGGCGAGAACAGCGGGGTGGTCGACGCGCACCTGGGCGAGCTGATCGACCAGCTGACCCGGATCATCGCCGAGGGCGTCTCGGCCGGCACCCTGGTCGCGCCCGACGTCCCGGCGGCCGCGCGCGCCGTCTTCGACGCCACGGGGCGCTTCCATGATCCGCAGTATGTGGCGGACTGGCTCTCGCCCACGATCCTCACGGAGTTCGAGGCGGTCACGGCACTGCTCATCCGGGGCCTGCGCCCCTGATCCGGCGCGGCCGCCGCGATCGGCCCCGCCCTGCGGACGGCCCGGTCATCCCAGCGCACCGGGGCGGAGCGCTCGGCGACAGCCCGGCGTCCGGCGTCCGGTGCCACACGCACGAAGACCGGTGGCCCGGTGCGCGGATCGCGCACCGGGCCACCGGTCTTCCGGGCGGGAACCTAGCAGCCGAGCAGACGGCTGCCGAGGTAGCTCTGGATCTGGTCCAGGGACACGCGCTCCTGCTTCATGGTGTCGCGCTCGCGCACGGTCACCGCGTTGTCGTCGAGCGTGTCGAAGTCGACGGTGACGCAGAACGGCGTACCGATCTCGTCCTGGCGGCGGTAGCGGCGGCCGATGGCGCCCGCGTCGTCGAACTCGATGTTCCAGTTCTTGCGCAGGTCGGCGGCCAGGCCCTTGGCCTTCGGCGACAGGTCCGCGTTGCGGGACAGCGGCAGGACGGCGACCTTGATGGGCGCCAGGCGCGGGTCGAAGCGCATGACCGTGCGCTTCTCCATGGCGCCCTTGGCGTTGGGAGCCTCGTCCTCGACGTACGCGTCCAGCATGAAGGCGAGCATGGCGCGGTTGACACCCGCCGCCGGCTCGATGACGTACGGGGTGTAGCGCTCCTTGGCCTCCTGGTCGAAGTAGACCAGGTCCTGGCCGGAGGCCGCCGAGTGCGCCTTCAGGTCGTAGTCGGTGCGGTTGGCCACGCCCTCGAGCTCGGAGAACTCGCTGCCGCCGAAGTTGAAGCGGTACTCGATGTCGGCGGTGCGCTTCGAGTAGTGGGAGAGCTTCTCCGCCGGGTGCTCGTACCAGCGCATGTTCTCCTCGCGCAGACCCAGGCCGCGGTACCAGTTCCACCGCTCCTGCATCCAGTACTCCTGCCACTGCTCGTCCTCGCCCGGCTTGACGAAGAACTCCATCTCCATCTGCTCGAACTCGCGGGTGCGGAAGATGAAGTTGCCGGGCGTGATCTCGTTGCGGAAGGACTTGCCCATCTGCGCGATGCCGAACGGGGGCTTCTTGCGCGAAGTCGTCTGCACCATGGCGAAGTTGGTGAAGATGCCCTGGGCGGTCTCGGGGCGCAGGTACGCCTTCGAGCCGGTGTCCTGGGTCGGTCCGAGGTGGGTCTCCAGCATGCCGGAGAACTGCTTCGGCTCGGTGAACTGGCCCTTCACACCGCAGTGCGGGCAGTTGATGTCGGCGAGGCCGTTCGCGGGCAGGCGGCCGTGCTTGGCCTCGTACGCCTCTTCCAGGTGGTCGGCGCGGTGGCGCTTGTGGCAGGCGGTGCACTCGGTGAGCGGGTCGGAGAACGTCGCGACGTGACCGGACGCCACCCACACCTCGGGGGCGAGGATCACGGAGGAGTCGAGACCGACGATGTCCTCACGCCCGGTGACCATCGCCTTCCACCACTGGCGCTTGATGTTCTCCTTGAGCTCGACACCCAGCGGACCGTAGTCCCAGGCAGCCCTGGAGCCGCCGTAGATGTCACTGCACGGGAAAACGAAGCCACGGCGCTTGCTCAGGCTGACGATGGTTTCGATCTTGTCGGCGGCCACGGTGCTCTCTTCATTACGAGGACGAACGCGAATGCCTCAGGTTACCGGCGCCCGCACCCTCCCTTTCAAATCGGGTATGCCCTTCCACAGCCCCCGGCACGCCTCCGACCTGGGTTTTTGACAACGGTTTCCATCTTTGATGAAAATGGATGTCATGAACGTACGACGCCTCATACCCACCGCCGCCCTCACCGCCGCCGCAGCCCTCGGCGCGACGGCCCTCACCGCCTGCTCCGGCACCGCCGGCCCGGCGGCCGCCGAGGACGGCAAGCTGCACGTGACGGCGTCGTTCTACCCGCTGCAGTACCTCGCCGAGCAGATAGGCGGCGGCCACGTCAAGGTCGACACCCTGACCAAGCCGGGCGTCGAGCCGCACGACCTGGAGATCACGCCGAAGCAGACCGGCCGGCTCGCCGAGTCGGACGTGATCTTCTACCTCAAGACCCTCCAGCCCGCCGTGGACAAGGCCGTTGAGCAGTCCGGCGTGAAGAACGTCGTCGACGCGGCCACCCTCACCAAGCTGGAGGCCCACTCCGCCGGTGGCCACGAGAAGCACGAAGGCCACGAAGGCGAAGGCCACGCCGCCGAGGGCGAAGGCGCCGGCCACGCCGCCGAGGCCGAGGGCCACGACCACGCCCATGGCGAGGCCGGCGAGGACCCGCACGTCTGGCTCGACCCGGCCAAGTACGCGGAGATCGCCAAGGGCTTCGGCGCCGTCCTGGAGAAGGCCGACCCCGACCACGCGGCGGACTACCGGAAGAACACCGCCGAGCTCACCGCCAAGCTGGGCGCCCTGGACACCGAGTTCAAGGACGGCCTGAAGAACACGGCCTCCAGGACCTTCATCACCACCCACTCCGCCTTCGGCTACCTCGCGGAGCGCTACGGCCTCGACCAGGAGGGCATCTCCGGCGTCGACCCCGAGGCCGAACCGAGCCCGGCCCGGATGAAGGAGCTCCAGGCCGTCGCGAAGAAGGACAATGTGACCACCGTCTTCTTCGAGACCCTGGCCAGCGACAAGACCGCCAAGAGCCTCGCCCGGGACACGGGCCTGACCACCGACGTCCTCGACCCCCTTGAGGGAATCACGGACAAGTCGCAGGGCGCTGACTACTTCGAGGTCATGCGTTCCAACCTGAAGAACCTCCAGAAGGCACTCGGATCCAAGTGATGACAGCAGCAACGGAGGTGCGCGCCATGCAGTCCACGCCACGAGAGGCCGAGGACCAGCCCGTCATATCCCTGCGCGGGGCCACCGCCTCGCTCGGCGCGCGCCCCGTTCTGCGCGGGATCGACCTCACCGTCCGCCGCGGCGAGGTCGTCGCGCTGCTCGGCGCCAACGGCTCCGGCAAGTCCACGGCCGTCCGCGCCGTCGTCGGACAGGTCCCGCTCACCGGCGGCACCCTCTCCCTCTTCGGCACCGAGTTCAAGCGCTTCCGCGAGTGGTCGCGGATCGGCTACGTCCCCCAGCGCACCACCGCCGCCAGCGGCGTCCCCGCCACCGTCCGGGAGGTCGTCTCCTCCGGCCGCCTGGCCCGTACCCGCTTCGGGGTCCTGCGCAAGGCCGACAGGAGCGCCGTCGAGGCCGCCCTGGCCCTGGTCGGCATGGAGGACTACGCCGACACCTCGGTCAACGCGCTCTCCGGCGGCCAGCACCAGCGCGTGCTCATCGCCCGGGCGCTCGCCGTCGAACCCGAGCTGCTGATCATGGACGAGCCGATGGCGGGCGTCGACCTGGGCAACCAGGAGGTCCTCGCGGGCGCCGTACGGCAGCAGGTGGCCCTCGGCACCACCGTCCTGCTCGTCCTGCACGAGCTGGGCCCGCTGGAGCCCCTGATCGACCGGGCCGTGGTCCTGCGCGACGGCTGCGTCACGCACGACGGCCCGCCCCCCGAGGCCGTGGGCCAGCACGCCCTGCCCGGCCACGACCACGTACACCCCCACGCGGCGCACGACGCCGAGCCCCTGCGGACGGGACTGCTGAGCTGATGGACCTCCTGAACCACGCCTTCATGCAGCGGGCCCTGATCGCCGCCGCGCTGGTCGGCATCACCGCGCCCGCGATCGGCACGTACCTCGTACAGCGCCGCCAGGCGGTCATGGGCGACGGCCTTGGTCACGTCGCCATGACCGGCGTCGCCCTCGGCTTCGTCCTCCACACCAGCCCCGTGTGGATGGCCACCCTCGTCGCGGTCCTCGGCGCCGTCGGCATGGAGCTGATCCGCTCCCGCGGCAGGACCAGCGGGGACGTGGCCCTGTCCATGCTCTTCTACGGCGGCCTGGCCGGCGGCGTGATGATCATCAATGTCGGGGGCGGCTCCACGACCAGCCTGCTCAGCGCCATGTTCGGCTCGATCACCACCGTCGCGCCCGAGGACGTCACCGCGATGGCGATCCTCGCCGCCTTCGTCCTCGCCGTCACGGTCGGCCTGCGCCGCCAGCTCTTCGCCGTGTGCCAGGACGAGGAGTTCGCCCGGGTCACCGGCCTGCCGGTGCGCGCGCTGAACCTGCTGCTCGCCGTCACCGCCGCCGTCACGGTCACCGTCGCGATGCGCATCGTCGGCCTGCTGCTGGTCAGCGCCATGATGGTGATCCCGGTGGCGGCCGCCCAGCGGGTCACCCGGGGGTTCGCGGCGACGCTGGGCCTGGCGGTCGCGATCAGCCTCACCGTCTCCCTGACCGGCACGGCCGCCACGTACTACATCGACGCGCCGTCGGGCGCCACGATCGTGCTGCTCGCCATCGGTGTCTTCCTGGTGATGACGGCCCTGTCCGCACCGCTGGCCAGGCGCCGCGCGAAGGCTTCCCGGGCCGCCGGGGAGGTCTGCGTCCAGGACGACGTGAAGGTCTAGCAGCGGCGGCCGCCTGGCACAATGGCGGCAGGCCGAGACGAGGAGGAACCGGTGGCGACTGCGCCTGGCGAGACGAGTACCGCGCCAGTACGAGGGCGATCCACCCGGCAGCGGGCCGCCGTGGCGGCGGCGCTGGACGAGGTGGACGAGTTCCGCAGCGCCCAGGAGCTGCACGACATGCTCAAGCACCGCGGTGACTCCGTGGGCCTGACCACCGTGTACCGCACGCTCCAGTCCCTCGCGGACGCCGGCGAGGTCGACGTGCTGCGCACCAGCGACGGCGAGTCCGTGTACCGGCGCTGCTCCACCGGGGACCACCACCACCACCTGGTCTGCCGCAAGTGCGGCAAGGCGGTCGAGGTGGAGGGCCCGGCGGTGGAGAAGTGGGCCGAGTCGATCGCGGCCGAGCACGGCTACGTGAACGTGGCCCACACCGTCGAGATCTTCGGCACCTGCGCGGACTGCGCGGCCGCCGGCTAACCGGCCCTGGTCAGGTTCCGGTCGAAGAACGATCGGATCCGGTCGAGGTCCTCGGGGGTCCGGGCCGCGCGCTTCGGCACCCAGCCCAGGTCCCCGTTGAGGAACACGAGGACGAACAGGCCCCGGGTCTCCGCCCAGCCCCGGTACTTGTCCCACCTGTAGGCCACCGCCGTCCCGTCGGGGCGGTGGTTCTGCGTACCGAGCCCGGTGACGACCAGCTTGTACTCGGGGTGCTCCGCGGCCCAGCGGTACATCCGGCGCGCCCGCCGCCGCAGGTCCAGGCAGTGCAAGACGGCACCCAGGGCCATCCCCACCCCGCCCGCGAAGGCCAGGCCGGCCAGGTCCGCCGCCCGGCCGCGCTGGAGCACGACCAGCCCGATGGGCACCCCGGGGAGCGCCACCAGCCACAGCAGCAGCTCCTTGCGGCCCCCGGGGGTACTCAGGGCGCGCCAGCGCAGCACCTCCCACGCGTCGCGGCGGGCCGCGCCGTAGTGCAGCTCCACCGCCCTGTCGGTCGTGTCCATGACGGCGGAGCCTAGCGGAGGCCTCAGCTCCCGGAGCCCTCGGGCTGGTTCGGGACGGCGCCGCCGAAGCGGCGGTCGCGCTGGGCGTACTCCAGGCAGGCCGCCCAGAGGTTGCGGCGGTCGAAGTCCGGCCACAGCACGTCCTGGAAGACCATCTCGGCGTACGCGCTCTGCCACAGCAGGTAGTTCGAGGTGCGCTGCTCGCCGCTGGGCCGCAGGAACAGGTCCACGTCCGGCATGTCCGGGTAGTAGATGTACTTGGCGAAGGTCTTCTCGTTCACCTTCGACGGGTCCAGCCTGCCGGCCGCCACGTCCCGCGCGATCGCCTGCGCCGCGTCCGCGATCTCCGCGCGGCCGCCGTAGTTGACGCAGAAGTACAGGGTCATGGCGTCGTTGTCGACGGTCTGCTCCTGCGCGATCTGGAGCTCCTGGACGACGGACTTCCACATCTTCGGCATGCGGCCGACCCAGCGGATCCGGATGCCGAGCTCGTTCATCTCGTCGCGGCGGCGGCGGATGACGTCGCGGTTGAAGTTCATCAGGAAGCGGACCTCGTCGGGCGAGCGCTTCCAGTTCTCCGTCGAGAAGGCGTAGAGGGACAGGTTCTTGACGCCCATCTCCAGGCAGCCCTTGAGCACGTCCAGGACGACGCCCTCGCCGACCTTGTGCCCCTCGGTGCGCGGCAGGCCGCGCTCCTTGGCCCAGCGGCCGTTGCCGTCCATGACGACGGCGACGTGGTTCGGGACCAGCTCACCGGGGATCTTCGGCGGGCGCGCACCCGACGGGTGCGGCTCGGGAACCTTGTACTCGCGGCGAGAACGTCCCAGAATCCCGCGTCGTGCCATGTGCCCAGCTCCTATTTCTCGACGTATCGGAGGGAGCGTAGCCCGCGCTCCAGATGCCAGTGCAAATAGGCCGAGACCAGCCCGCTGCCCTCCCGCGCGTGACGGGCCTCGCAGGCGTCCGCGTGCTTCCAGTCGCCCGTCAGCAGCGCGCTGAGCAGGGCGATGGCCTCCGACGAGGGTACGACGGAGCCCGGCACCCGGCAGTCCCCGCATATGACCCCGCCCGCGGCGACGGAGAAGTGCCGGTTGGGGCCGTGGATCCCGCACTTCGCGCAGTCCTCGAAGCTGGGGGCGTAGCCGTTGACGGCGAGGGAGCGCAGCAGGAAGGCGTCGAGGATGAGGTGCGGTTCGTGCTCGCCGCGCGAGAGGGTGCGCAGGGCGCCGACCAGCAGGAGGTACTGCTGTACGGCGGGCTCGCCCTCGTTCTCGGTGAAGCGCTCGGCGGTTTCCAGCATGGCGGTGCCGGCGGTGTAGCGGGCGTAGTCGCTCGCGATGCCGTTGCCGTAGGGGGCGATGATCTCGGTCTGGGTGCACAGGGGCAGGCTGCGGCCAATGAGCTCGCTGCCGCGTGCGAAGAACTGCACGTCGGCGTGGGAGAAAGGTTCCAGCCGGGCGCCGAACTTGGATTTGGTACGCCGCACCCCGCGGGCGACCGCCCGGACGCGGCCGTGGCCGCGGGTGAGGAGCGTGATGATGCGGTCCGCCTCACCCAGCTTCTGGGTGCGCAGCACGATGCCGTCGTCGCGGAACAGGCTCATGGCCCCATTGTCCCCTGTGCGCGGACAGCGCCGACCCCCGTCCGGGGAGCACCGCCCAGCGGTGACTGGGCGGGTCCGGACGGGGGTCGGCGCCCCTTGGGAGGGTCAGGAGGCGGGCGTACCCGCGTCGTCGGCCTTCTCGACGGCCTTCTCGGAGCCGGCTGCCGCGGCGCCGGCCCGGCCGACGGCGACCTTCTCGGCCCCGGCGGCCCCGGCGGCGTCCTTCTCGGGGGCGGCCTTCTCGGCGGCCTTCTCCGGGGCGTCCTCCGCGTCCCCGGCCTTCTCCGAGGCGGCCTTCTCCGCGGCACCGCCCTTCTCCGCGTCCGCCGGAGCTCCCACCGGCTGGGCGGGCAGTTCGACGTGGGCCGCGGTCCCGACGAGGGCGGAGGCCGGTACGAGGGCCGCGGTCCGCGCGTCGTCCTTGGCCGGGCCGTTGAAGATCAGGTTGAGCACGATGGCGGCCGTGGCACCGAGGGTCACACCGCTGTTGAGGAGCGAGGACAGGTCGGGGTCCATGTGCTTGGAGAAGAGCACCGGGACGGTGGCCGGGAGCAGGGCGAAGGCGAGGGAGACGCCGACGACCAGCGCGTTCTTCTCCTCCTTGAGGTCCACCTTGGCCAGCGTCTGGATGCCGGCCAGGGCGACCATGGCGAACATGACGGTCGCGGCGCCGCCCAGCACCCCGTGCGGGACGGCGGCGACGATCGCGGCGGCCTTGGGCAGCAGACCAAGGATGATCATGAAGACGCCCGCGGCGACGACCACGAAGCGGCTCTTGACCTTCGTCATGCGCACCAGGCCGACGTTCTCGGCGAAGGCGACGTACGGGAAGGAGTTCAGGACGCCGCCGAGGGCGGTCGCGGCACCGTCGGCACGCAGGGCGCGGGCCACGGTCTCGCTGTCGACCTCCTTGCCGACGATGTCGCCCACCGCGTACGTGTCGCCGGTCGTCTCGACCATGGTGATCAGCATGACGATCAGCATCAGGACGATCGGGAACCATTCGAACTTCGGCATGCCGAAGTGGAAGGGGGTGCTGACCCCGATCCAGCCCGCGTCGCCGACGTCGCCGAACTTGGCGTCTCCGAGGAGGAACGCGACGGCGGTGCCGACGACCAGGCCGAGCAGGATGGCGATGCTGGAGAGGAACGGCTTGCCGAGCTTCATCAGGACGAGGATGAAGAGCATCGTGCCGCCGGCGTAGGCGAAGTTCTTCGGGTCGCCGAAGTCCGGGCTGCCGAGGCCGCCGGCCGCGTCGTTGAGGCCGACGGGGATCAGGACGATGCCGAGCACCGTGATGACGGTGCCGGTGACCACCGGCGGGAAGAGCCGCATGACCGCCCGGAACGCGTTGGCGGGCAGCCAGGCGAAGGCGAAGGTGGCGATGCCGGCGGTGATGACCGCGCCGTAGATGACCAGCAGCGCGGCGGTGCCGCCGCCGGCGCCGAGGCCTATGGCGATCATCGGGGAGACCGCCGTGAAGGTGACGCCCTGGATCAGCGGCAGTCGCGCGCCGATCCTGCCGATGCCCCAGGCCTGGATGATCGAGGCGATACCGCAGGTGAGGAGGTCTGCGTTGATCAGGTAGACGAGCTGTTCAGGGCTCAGCTTGAGTGCGCTGCCCACGATGATCGGGACGATCACCGCGCCGGCGTAGAACGCGAGTACGTGCTGGAAGCCGTACAGCGCGAGCTTGGGGAGGGGGAGCACCTCGTCGACCGGGTGCGTGCTCTGCTCTCCGTTGGCGGAAAGCCGGGCGGCGACACGTGCCATCTCTGCCTTGCCCTTCAATGAGGTAGGTAACGAGAGGAATCTGGTTGTCCCTGGGCGAAGTGGGTCGTTAACCCGTTGGTTCGCCAGGGTTGTCAGCTCGAACACGTGGATCGAAGCGCCCGGATGTTTCCGGCGGCGTCTCCTCGTGTGACCGGAATTGAACGCCTGTGGAAGCGCTCACAGATATCGGAGACTTCGACGAACCGAAGGCGTTTCAGGACGCCGGATCTGGCGGTTCCTCCAATGGCGCACCCACGCCGCACAGGCGTATGGGGCGAGGACCGCAGCACACTTTCCGCAGGCTGCGCACCTGCGAAGTTCCGCGCTTCGACGCGAGCCGTACCCGGTTCGCAGGCATTCGGCCACGCAAATCCGAGGGCGCAATTCCGGCCGTCCGAAATGCGGAATTTTTGTACGGAAGGGCCGGGTCCAGTCCCTTGCACGGACTCGGCGGCGCCCCGGTTCACCCCCGTGAGGCCGGATCGTTACCTCACTCGCGGCCATTTGTGGCGGTTCGGCCGTCCGGATCGTGGCCGAAAAGAAGCCGGACCCGGCGGAGAACCCGCCGGGTCCGCGATTTCGTACGCGTTCCTACGGGGCGCGGACCGCCGAGAGGAGGCCGGACACCTCGTCTGTGCCCATCCGCAGCGCCGCCCCGACGGTGGCCAGCACCTCGCGCTCGGCGGGGATGTAGGGGCCGTCCGCGAGGGCGATCCGCGCGCCCTGGAGCAGGATCGACTCCCGCCCCGGCGCGGCCAGGTGCGGGGCCAGGGGCTCCAGCGCCTCGTGGAGCTCGATCGACAGGGCGGCCCCGCAGCACTCGGGCCCGTCGTACAGCCCCAGCCGGCCCTCCTCGGTGGCCAGGGCGTCCACGAGGGACTCCAGCTGCTCCGCGGTGCAATCCTGGAACCCGGCGGCCCGTACGGACGCCACGGCGGCGTCCAGGGCGCTGCGCGAGGTGGTCCCGCCCGCCGCGAGCACGGCCAGCGCCACGGTGTGCACGGCGTCGCGCAGCAGCGCCGAGAAGCGAGTGGTGGTCAGGTGATCCAGCACGTCGGTGTCGAAGCGCTGCCGGCAGCCCTGGCACTCGATGACGGGCCCGGCCTCCCCGCGCGGCAGCAGCGGCACGCCGAGCACGGTGAAGCGCCTGCGCCCGGTGCGCCTGCGGAAATTGCGGTCACCGCCGCAGCCGGGGCAGAAGAACTCCCCGTCTCCCACGGTGCTCCAGGTGGTGCGGATGCCCCAGACGGTCAGCTTCCGGCCGTCCCCACCCCGAACTGGCAGCACGTCGCACCTCCGTATCTCCCCCGCGGCGCTCAGGACGCGGGCGGGACCCCTCCGGCAGCACCGCCGGGTTGGCGTGATGTTAGCCACATCGGTGAGGCCGCGTCAGTCGTGCGACAGGACAACATCGCGCGGGAACGGGAGTTGGCCGAAGTGCGCCCCCAGCGAGGGGCCGGGCGGCGCAGGGGATCCGCGTCAACGCGGTGCTTCCCGGAACCATCCGCACGGAGCGGGCGCCGACCCCCGGACGGAGACCGCGCGCCCCGGGAACGGTCCGCGAAACGAGCCCGGGAACGCCGGAGCCCCCGTCCCCCGCGGCGGGGGACGGGGGCTCCGGCGGGGCGGTTAGGCCCTGCCGTCAAAGTCCCGCCTGGCGGCGCTACGTTGACGACAGGACCTAGCGGCCCGCGCGGTTGACGGCGGAGATGACCGCCTTCAGGGAGGCGCGGGTGGTGTTGGCGTCGATGCCGATGCCCCACAGGACCCGGCCGTCGATCGCGCACTCGATGTACGAGGCGGCCACGGCGGAGGCGCCCTCGCTCATGGTGTGCTCGGTGTAGTCCAGCAGGCGGGCGTCGACGCCGATGCCGGCCAGCGCGTCGAAGAAGGCCGAGATCGGACCGTTGCCGGTGCCGTTCAGGACCGTCTCCACGCCGTCCACGACCGCCTCGACGGTCAGCGTGTCGGTGCCGTCCTTGTCGGTGGCGGTCGAACCGGAGCGCAGCTGGATGCGGCCCCACGGGTTCTCGGGGTTGGGCAGGTACTCGTCCGAGAAGACGTCCCAGATGGCCTTCGGCGTGACCTCGCCGCCCTCGGCGTCGGTCTTGGCCTGGATGATCCGCGAGAACTCGATCTGCATGCGGCGCGGCAGGTCCAGCTTGTGGTCGTTCTTCAGGACGTACGCGATGCCGCCCTTGCCGGACTGCGAGTTGACCCGGATGACCGCCTCGTAGGAGCGGCCGACGTCCTTCGGGTCGATGGGCAGGTACGGGACGGCCCACTCGATGTCGTCGACGGTCTTGCCCTGGGCGGCCGCGTCGGCCTCCATGGCGTCGAAGCCCTTCTTGATGGCGTCCTGGTGGGAGCCGGAGAAGGCGGTGTAGACCAGGTCGCCCGCGTAGGGGTGGCGCGGGTGGACCTCCATCTGGTTGCAGTACTCGCTGGTGCGGCGGATCTCGTCGATCTGCGAGAAGTCGATCTGCGGGTCGATGCCCTGCGAGAACAGGTTCATGCCCAGGGTGATCAGGTCCACGTTGCCGGTGCGCTCGCCCTGCCCGAACAGGCAGCCCTCGATGCGGTCGGCGCCGGCCATCAGGGCCAGCTCGGCGGCCGCGACGGCGGTGCCGCGGTCGTTGTGCGGGTGGACGGAGATGCAGATGTGCTCGCGGCGGGTCAGGTTGCGGGCCATCCACTCGAAGCGGTCCGCGTGGGTGGAGGGGGTCGAACGCTCCACGGTGGCGGGCAGGTTCAGGATGATCTCGCGGCCCTCGGCGGGCTGCCAGACGTCGCAGACGGCCTCGCAGACCTCCAGGGCGAAGTCCAGCTCGGTGTCGGTGAAGATCTCCGGGCTGTACTGGTAGCCGAAGACGGTCTCGGGGCCCAGCAGCTTCTCGGCGTACTCCATGACCAGGCGGGTGCCGTCGACGGCGATCTGCTTGATCTGCTCCTTGGAGCCGCGGAAGACGACCCGGCGGAAGGTCGGGGCGGTCGCGTTGTACAGGTGCACGGTGGCGCGCTTGGCGCCGACCAGCGACTCGACGGTCCGCTCGATCAGGTCCTCGCGGGCCTGGGTCAGTACGGAGATGGTGACGTCGTCCGGGATCGCGCCCTCTTCGATGATGGAGCGCACGAAGGCGAAGTCCGTCTCGCCGGAGGACGGGAAGCCGACCTCGATCTCCTTGTAGCCCATGCGCACCAGCAGGTCGAACATCTCGCGCTTGCGGGCCGGGGTCATCGGGTCGATCAGCGACTGGTTGCCGTCCCGCAGGTCGGTGGACAGCCAGCGGGGGGCCTTGGTGACGCGGGCGTCGGGCCAGGTGCGGTCCGGGATGTCCACCTGCTCGTACGCGCCGTACTTGTGGATCGGCATACCGGAGGGCTTCTGGGTGTGGGTCGCGTTCGTGATGGGCGTGGGGCGACCGACAAAAGGCTGCTGGCTCATGGCGTTGGGCTCCTCGCGTGTCCGCGTGTAGTTCGCTGGGACGGCCGACGGCGGTAGTGAAAACCGCAACACCAAACTCCGCGGGGAGGGGGCCGGCCTACGACTACAGACCCTCGCCGCGGCAGCTAAGGAGAAGCAGCCCGAAACGCATGATGGGCCGAGCCTAGCCGAGCCGCGCCGTATCGCGAGGACCTGTTTCAGTATGCAAGACCCCGGCGCCCGATTTGCACCCTTTGTGAGTTACGACTCTTTCCGGGCGCCCAGGTCAGGGCGATCCGTCAACGCGGCGCACTCCGTTTGAGACAACCGAATGAATCATGGTCGCTGCTAGTGACAGCGGCATGACCCACTGCCACATTGCCGTGCATGGATGCCTTCCTTTCCCCTGGCCACACCCCCCACCACCCCGTCTTCTGCACCGTGGTGCCGCCGCACCTGCTCCGCAAGGCCGCCCAGTCCCCGGACGGCGCGCGGGCCGAGGCCGCCCTGCGGACCCTCGAGCACGACAGCGGCCTGCGCGAGCGGCGGCAGATCAACGCCCTCCGCGGGATCGCCCCCTCCCTCGTCGACACCCCGGCCGAAGGGCCCTCGCGGACGGTCTACGACGCCCAGCACCGCACCCGGCTGCCCGGGAAGAAGGTCCGCGGGGAGGGGAGCGAGCCGGTCGGCGACTCCACCGTCAACCGTGCCTACGCGGGGCTCGGGGCGACGTACGAACTGTTTCTGAAGGCCTTCGGGCGGCACTCCAACGACGACTCCGGGCTGCCGCTGGACGCGACCGTCCACTACGGCGAGGACTACAACAACGCCTTCTGGGACGGCCGGCAGATGGTCTTCGGCGACGGGGACGGGGACCTGTTCCTCGACTTCACGGTCTCGGTGGACGTCATCGGGCACGAGCTGGCCCACGGCGTCACCCAGTACACGGCCAACCTCGACTACCACGGCCAGTCCGGGGCGCTCAACGAGTCCATGTCGGACGTCTTCGGCTCGCTGATCAAGCAGTACTCCCTCGGCCAGACCGCCGACCAGGCGGACTGGCTGATCGGTGCCGGGCTGCTGGGGCCGAACGTCACCGGGGTCGCGCTGCGCTCGATGAAGGCGCCCGGGACCGCGTACGACGACGACGAACTCGGCAAGGACCCGCAGCCCGCGACCATGGACGACTACGTCAACACCTCGCGCGACAACGGCGGCGTCCACATCAATTCCGGGATCCCCAACCACGCCTTCTACATCGCGGCCACCGAACTGGGCGGCAAGGCCTGGGAGCGGGCCGGGCGGATCTGGTACGACACGCTGACCGGCGGGCAGCTGGGCGAGAAGGCCTCCTTCAAGGACTTCGCCCGGCTCTCGGTGGCCTCGGCGGTCGCCCGGTACGGCGAGGGCGGCGCGGAGCACCAGGCCCTCCAGAAGGCCTGGTCGTCCGTCGGCCTGGCCTGAGCGGGCTGGGCGCGGCGGCCCGCATCGGGTAGAAGGGGCACCATGCGGATCGAAGTGGTGCGGACGGGCGGTTTCGCGGGGATCGAACGCCGGGCCGAGGTGGACACCTCGGGCCGGCCCGACGAGGAGGAGTGGCGGGCACTGGCCCTGCTGGCCCTGCGGCCGGACCCCCGCACCGAGCCGGGACCGGGCGGCGTGCGGGACGGGTTCTCGTACCGGATCACGGTGGACGGCCGGACGGTGTCCTGCCAGGACCCGCACCTGTCGGACGCCCAGCGCAGCCTGGTCGCGCGGGTGCTCAAGGAAGGCGCCTAGCCGGGGCCGGTCTCCGGGCCGGGCATAAGCGGGTGCCCGGCGGCGGCGGTTTTGCTTGGATGGCGGGATGAGTGAAACGATCTTGGCCGCCCTGGAGCAGTACTACGACACCGTCCCCCGCCGGGGCGGTGCGCGCGGCGAGGACTTCGGGCCGCTGACCCTGTTCGTGCAGGAGGGGCCGGGCTGGCAGTACTACGCGCGGCCCGCCGCCGGCGGCGCGAACGCGACCGCCGAGGACGTACGCGCGGTGCTGAAGAGGCAGCGGGAGCTGAAAGTGCCGGAGTCCTTCGAGTGGGTGGCCGAAAACACCCCCTCGCTGCGGGCCGCGGTGGAGGAGGCGGGGCTGCACGTGCACGCCCACCCGCTGATGGTCCTGGACGAGGACGCCGAGCCGCTCCCGCCGCATCCCGAGGTACGGCTGCTCGGCGCGGGGGACCCGCTGCTGCGGGCCGCCGTGACCGTCCCCGCGCTGGCCTTCCGCGAGCCGGGCACAGCCCGGGGCACGGCAGGACCGGCCCACCTCGCCGCGGCGCTGGAGGACCCGGCCTCGGAGGAGCACCGGGCCAGGGTGTCCGCGACGGCCTGGTGCTGTGCTCGGGCCAGTACAACCCGGTCGGCGACGTCGCCGAGATCGTCGGTGTCGGCACCCTGCCCGCCGCCCGGCGGCAGGGGCTGGCCCTCGGGGTGACGGCGGCGCTGGTCGTCGCGGCCCGCGCCCGCGGCGCCCGTACGGTCTTCCTGTCGGCCGGGGACGAGGACGTGGCCCGGATCTACGCCCGCGCCGGGTTCCGCCGGGTGGGAACGGCCCTCATCGCGGAGCCGGCGGCGGCCTGAGGCCCGGCGGGTTTGCCGGTTCGGCAACGGAAGTTGCCCGGGGCCCGGCCCCGGCGCAGCATCGGCCGTACCGGCAGACCCGTACAGGAAGAGGCCCCATGTCCGAGCAGCAGCACCACCAGGACCACCCCGCGGGCGCGGAATGGTGGGACGCCCGCTACCGCGAGAGCGACCGCATCTGGAGCGGCAGGGCCAACGCGGTCCTGGTCCGCGAGGCGTCCGGCCTCACGCCCGGGCGCGCCCTCGACCTCGGCTGCGGCGAGGGCGCCGACGCGGTGTGGCTCGCCCGGCGGGGCTGGCGGGTCACCGGGACCGACATCTCGGGGGTGGCGCTGGAGCGGGCGGCCGGGCACGCCGCCGAGGCGGGGCTCGCCGACCGCGTCGACTGGCAGCGGCACGACCTGGCGCGGTCCTTCCCCGACGGGGAGTTCGACCTGGTCTCCGCGTGCTTCCTGCACTCGTACGGGGACTTCCCCCGCGAGCGGATCCTGCGCACCGCCGCGACGGCCGTGGCCCCGGGCGGGATCCTGCTGATCGCGGGCCACGCGGGCGGGCCGTCCTGGGACCCGGACGCGCACGCGGACATCCACTTCCCGACCCCGGACGAGGTCCTCGCCCAGCTGGAGCTGCCGGAGGGCGGCTGGGAGGTGCTCGTCGCGGCCGAGCACGAGCAGGCCATGACGGCCCCCGACGGCCGGCCCGGGAGCCGCAGGGACAACGCGCTGAAGGTGCGCAGGCTCCGCTAGGCCCTGCCGTGGAGCGTCCTCGGCGTTGTCCCGCCGGGCGCTCCTTCGGCGACAGGGCCTTAGAAGCCGAGCTTGCGGAGCTGCTTGGGGTCGCGCTGCCAGTCCTTGGCGACCTTCACGTGCAGGTCGAGGAAGACCGGCGTGCCGAGCAGCGCCTCGATGTGCTTGCGCGACTTCATGCCGACCTCCTTCAGGCGCGAGCCCTTCGGGCCGATGATGATGCCCTTCTGGCTGGGACGCTCGATGTAGACGTTGGCGTGGATGTCCAGCAGCGGCCGGTCCGCGGGCCGGTTCTCGCGCGGGATCATCTCCTCGACCACGACGGCGATGGAGTGCGGGAGCTCGTCGCGCACGCCCTCCAGCGCGGCCTCGCGGATCAGTTCCGCGACCATCACCATCTCGGGCTCGTCGGTGAGGTCGCCCTCCGGGTACAGCGGGGGGCTCTCGGGCAGCAGCGGCGCGATGAGGTCGGCCAGCAGCTGCACCTGCTTGTCGCCGACGGCCGAGACGGGCACGATCTCGGCCCACTCGATACCGAGCTCGGCGCCCAGCTGGTGGATGGCGAGGAGCTGCTCGGCCAGCTGCTTGGACTCGACCAGGTCCGTCTTGGTGACGATGGCGATCTTGGGGGTCTTCTTGATCCCCGCGAGCTCCTTGGCGATGAACTTGTCGCCGGGGCCGAGCTTCTGGTCGGCGGGCAGGCAGAAGCCGATCACGTCGACCTCGGCCCACGTGGTGCGCACCACGTCGTTCAGGCGCTCGCCGAGCAGCGTGCGCGGCTTGTGCAGGCCCGGCGTGTCGACGAGCACCAGCTGCGCGTCAGGGCGGTGCACGATGCCGCGGACGGTGTGGCGGGTGGTCTGCGGCCGGTTGGAGGTGATCGCGACCTTGGTGCCCACGAGCGCGTTGGTCAGGGTCGACTTGCCCGCGTTGGGGCGGCCGACGAAGCAGGCGAAGCCCGCGCGGTGCGGGGCGTTGGGCTCGGGGGAACGATCGCTCATACGGGCCATTCTCCCCGATGCGGCCCCCCGCGCCGACCAGGCCGCTGCCGCGGGGGCGGCGGGAGGCTCGCGGCGCCCGTCGCCGGGCCGCCCGGGGCGGCGTCCGTACGGCCTCCGGAGCCGAACCGGCGGGCCGTCCCCGCCGCGGTCCGGGCCCGCTCCAGCGGGCCGGTGGCGCCCGCCGCGGCCCCCCGCGCCCGCCGGCTTCGCCCATCACGAGGGGGCGTCACCGCCCCGGGCCCCGGCGGCGCCCGCCTCCCGGAAAAACGCGCCGGCCGGCCGTCGGGCCGACGCCCGGCGCCGCCGGGGTCCCGGGGTTCAGGCTCCGGCGGGCGTGGTGGACTTCAGGGTGCCGTCCGGGGCGGCGAGCAGGACCGGGGTGGCGGGGCCGCCCAGGTCGCGGACCGCGGCGCGGTCGGCGTCGGCGGGGGCGTCGGCCGCGCTGACCACGGCCGCGGCCTCCAGGGAGCGCGCGCCGCTGGCGACCGCCATGGCGACGGCCGTCTGGAGGGCGCTCAGCTTGAGGGAGTCGAGCTCCACGGTGCCGGCGACGTACGTACGGCCGGTCTCGTCCCGTACCGCCGCCCCTTCCGGTACTCCGTTGCGGGCCCGGGCGCTGCGCGCCAGGGTGATGATCTTGCTGTCCTCGGGGTCGATGCCGTTGCCCACGGTGCTCTCGCTCATGGGCGACAGCATAGGGAGCGCCCCGGCGGAGCCCGGCGACGGCCCCGCCGGGACGGTCCCTTCGTGCGGGTTCCGCGTCACGGCCGGTCGAGCCGCAGCCGCTCCGCCCTCGGCATCCCGGCCACGACCAGGTCGTACGAGTCCTCGACCAGCTCCCGCACCAGTGCGTCCGGCAGACCGCCGACCGTCACGGTGTTCCAGTGCCGCTTGTTCATGTGCCAGCCCGGGACGATCGCCGCGTGCTCGGCCCGTAGCCGCACGGCCGCTTCCGGCTCGCACTTGAGGTTGACCTTCAGCGGCTCGGCGTCCAGCGCGGTCAGGGCGAACACCTTCCCCAGCACCTTGAACACCGAGGTCTCCGGGGTGAAGGGGAACTCCTCCACGGCCGCGTTGAAGCCCAGGCAGAACGCGCGCAGCTCCGCGGGGGTCACTCCGCCTCCGCCTCTTCGGCCTCCGTCACGACCACCGGCTCCACCAGCACCGTCACGATCTTGTTCCGGCGCCCCGCCGGGGATTCCGCCGTGAGCTTCAGCGGACGCCCGTCCGGCAGGTCCACCACCGCCGAGGCACCCGCGATCGGGACCCGGCCCAGCGCCTTCGCCAGCAGCCCGCCGACCGTCTCCACGTCCTCGTCGTCGAAGGCCAGGGCCCCGAACAGCTCTCCGAGGTCGGTGATGTCGAGCCGCGCCGTGACCCGGTAGCGGTCCTCGCCCAGCTCCTCCACGGGCGGGATCTCCCGGTCGTACTCGTCGGTGATCTCGCCGACGATCTCTTCCAGGATGTCCTCGATGGTGACGATGCCGGCGGTGCCGCCGTACTCGTCGATGACGACGGCCACGTGGTTGCGCACCGACTGCATCTCGCGCAGCAGGTCGCCCGCGTTCTTCGTGTCGGGCACGAAGACCGCGGGCCGCATCACCGTGGAGACCAGGTCGGACTCGGCGTCCCGGTTGATGTGGGTCCTGCGGACGAGGTCCTTCAGGTAGACGATGCCGACGATGTCGTCCTCGTTCTCCCCGGTGACGGGGATCCGCGAGAAGCCGGACCGCAGCGCGAGCGTCGTCGCCTGCCGGATCGTCTTGTAGCGCTCGATGCACACCAGGTCGGTGCGGGGCACCATCACCTCGCGCACGAGGGTGTCGCCCAGCTCGAAGACCTGGTGCACCATCCGGCGCTCGTCGTCCTCGATCAGCGATTCCTTCTCCGCGAGGTCCACCATCGCGCGCAGCTCCGCCTCGGAGGCGAAGGGCCCCTTGCGGAAGCCCTTGCCGGGGGTGAGCGCGTTGCCGAGCAGGATCAGGAGCTGCGGGACCGGACCCATGACCCGCGCCAGCGGTACGAGGACGTACGCGGCCGCCGTCGCGGTGTTCAGCGGGTGCTGGCGGCCGATCGTACGGGGAGACACGCCCACCGCCACGAAGGACACCAGGACCATCACGGCGATGGCGACGAGCAGCGCCGTCCAGTTCTCGCCGAACTCGTCGAGGCAGACGTACGTGACGAGCACGCCCGCCGCCATCTCGCAGGTCACCCGCACCAGCAGGGCCACGTTGACGTACCGGGTGGGGTCGCCGGCGACCTGGGCGAGCTTCGCGCTCCCGCGCCGGCCCTCCCGTACCGCCTGCTCGGCGCGGAAGCTGGAGACGCGGGCGATCCCGGACTCGGCGCACGCCGCGAACCAGGCCACCACGGTCAGCAGCACCGCCCCGGTGATCAGCTGGGCGGCGCCGGTCACGAGACGGTGGGGGCCGGCGACGGACCGGTCAGGCCGCGCTCGGCGCGCCAGCCGTCGACGATGGCCGCCTGGAGGCCGAACATCTCGGCCTTCTCGTCCGGCTCCTCGTGGTCGTACCCGAGCAGGTGCAGCACCCCGTGGACGGTCAGGAGCTGGAGCTCCTCGTCCATGGAGTGCCGCGTCGGCGCCTCGTCGCCCTGCTTCTTGGCCACCTCGGGGCAGAGCACGATGTCACCGAGGAGACCCTGCGGGGGCTCCTCGTCGTCCTTCGTCGGCGGACGGAGCTCGTCCATCGGGAAGGACATGACGTCGGTCGGTCCGGGGAGGTCCATCCACTGGATGTGGAGCTGCTCCATGGCGTCCTCGTCGATGACGATGACGGAGAGCTCGGACAGCGGGTGGATCCTCATCCGGGTGAGCGCGTAGCGGGCGATGTCGAGGATCGCCTGCTCGTCGACCTCGGTTCCGGACTCGTTGTTGACGTCGATCGACATGGTGCGCTGGGTTCTACTTCCGCTGGTTGCCGTTCCGGGCCGGACCGGTCTCCCGGGCCGCCTGGCTGTCGTCGTACTTCTCGTACGCGTCGACGATACGGCCGACCAGCTTGTGCCGGACGACATCCTCGGACGTGAGCCGCGAGAAGTGGATGTCCGGCACCCCTTCGAGGATCTCCTGGACCTGCCGCAGACCGCTCCTGGCACCGCCCGGAAGGTCGATCTGGGTGATGTCACCGGTGACGACGATCTTCGAATCGAAGCCGAGGCGCGTCAGGAACATCTTCATCTGCTCGACGGTGGTGTTCTGCGCCTCGTCGAGGACGACGAAGGCATCATTGAGGGTTCTGCCCCGCATGTAGGCCAGGGGCGCGACCTCGATGGTTCCGGCGGCCATCAGCCTTGGGATCGAATCCGGGTCGATCATGTCGTGCAGGGCGTCGTAGAGCGGGCGCAGGTACGGGTCGATCTTGTCGAACAGCGTGCCCGGGAGGAAGCCGAGCCGCTCGCCCGCCTCGACGGCGGGGCGGGTCAGGATGATCCGGCTGACCTGCTTGGACAGCAGCGCCTGGACCGCCTTCGCCATCGCGAGGTAGGTCTTGCCGGTACCGGCGGGGCCGATGCCGAAGACGATCGTGTGCTTGTCGATCGCGTCGACGTACCGCTTCTGGTTGAGGGTCTTGGGGCGGATGGTGCGGCCGCGGTTGGAGAGGATGTTCTGCGTGAGCACCTCGGCGGGGGTCTCCGGGTCACCGCCCTCGCTGCCGTTCGCCTTGAGCATGGCGATCGAGCGTTCCACTGCGTCCTCCGTCATCGGTTGCCCGGTGCGGAGCACCAGCATCATCTCGTCGAACAGGCGCTGGATCAGGGCGACTTCCGCCGCCGCCCCGACCGCGCTGACCTGATTGCCCCGAACATGGATGTCGGCCTTCGGGAAAGCCTTTTCGATCACGCGCAACAGCGCGTCGCCCGAGCCGAGCACGGTCACCATGGGGTGCGTCGCCGGGACCGTGAAGTGGGCGCGCGCCTGGCCCTGCGCCGGGGTGTGGGCTGTCGGTGTCTGAGTCATGGGCCGGCACTGTGGCCTGCGCATACCTCCCGCTGAGGGGCCGCGCCGATCGTCGACCTCCGGAATACCAAGGGTACGTCCACCCCCGCCCGAGCCCGAGGGGTTTTCCGGGCGGTCCCGGACGGGTCCTACACCGAGTGCCGGAAGCCGATGGTCGGGACCGCCCGGCGGCGCGAGCAGGGCGCGGCGCCCGGCGGGACGAGGGCGTCCAGGAAGGCGTAGCGGTCCCGCAGGGCGTCGGGGGCGGTGCGCCACCAGTGGGCCACCTCGGGCCAGCCCGGGGCGGAGAGGGAGCCGCCGAACTCCTGCACCGAGAGGGCGGCGGTCAGCCCGGCGAAGGCCAGCCGGTCGGCGAGCGGCCACCCCGCCAGGCTGCCCGTGACGAAGCCGGCCACGTACACGTCGCCCGCACCGGTCGGGTCCAGGGCGTCCACCGGGATCGCGGGGGCCTCCGCCGTCTCCCCGGTGCGGCTGTCGACCGCGTACGAGCCCTCCGAGCCCATGGTCACCACCGCGACCGGGACCTTCTCCGCGAGGGCCCGGGCCGCTCTGCGCGGACACTCGGTCCGGGTGTAGCGCATCGCCTCTCCCGCGTTGGGCAGGAACGCCTCGCAGTGCTGGAGGTCGGCCAGGGCGCCCAGGTCCCACCGCCCGGTCTCGTCCCAGCCGACGTCCGCGAAGATCCTGGAGCCCCGGCGGGCCGCCTCCGAGATCCAGTCCTCGGTCTGCCCGGCGCCGAGGGATGCCACCGCCGCGCGCGCCTTCGGCGGGCACCAGGGGAAGGGGCCGGGGCCCGCCGGGGGCGGTGCCTCGTGGCCGTGGGAGACCATGGTGCGCTCACCCTCGTACGCCATGGAGACCGTGACGGGGCTGTGCCAGCCGGGGACGGTGCGCGACATGGACAGGTCGATGCCCTCGCCCTGTTCGAGGGCGTCCCAGCAGTACTCGCCGTAGTGGTCGTCGCCGAAGGCGGCGGCCAGCGAGGTGCGCAGGCCCAGCCGGGCCAGGGCGGTGGCCATGTTGGCGACGCCGCCGGGGCTGGAGCCCATGCCGCGCGCCCAGGACTCGGTACCGCGCACGGGGGCCGAGTCGAGGCCGGTGAAGATGATGTCGAGGAAGACCGTGCCGGTCAGGAAGACGTCACAGCCCGGCTCTTGGGGATCGCGCACCGGTCCGAGCGGGTCGAGGGTGATGTGGCTGTCCCGACTGGTCACGGTGTGCTCCCCGGTGAAGTGTCGTTTCTGCGAGTGGGCTGGAAAACTGCCAGCCCTGCCCGGGCCGGGCAGGACCAAAACCCAGTGTGACGCACATCACCGGAGCGCCGCTCACCTCCGCCCCCAGCGCCACTGGAGGAACACCGAGGAACACCACCCCCGGCGCTCCTCCTACCGCTTGGGCAGGGCCACCCGCCCCAGGTCCGCCGCGATCGTCAGCTCCCCCTCGAATCCCGCCGCGCGGGCCTCGCGTTCGAACTCCGACGGATCCGCGTACCGCTGCGAGAAGTGCGTCAGCACCAGGTGCCGTACGCCCGCGTCCCGTGCCACCCGCGCCGCCTGTCCGGCGGTGAGGTGGCCGTGGTCGGTGGCCAGCCGGACGTCCGCGTCGAGGAAGGTCGACTCGATGACCAGCATGTCGCAGCCCTCCGCCAGCGCGTCCACGCCTTCGCAGAGCCGGGTGTCCATGACGAAGGCGAACCGCTGCCCCGCCCGGTGCTCGCTGACGGCCTCCAGCGTGACCTCGCCCTCCGGCCCCTCCAGCCGCCCCTCGCGCTGGATCCGGCCGACGTCGGGCCCCTTGATCCCGTACCGCGCGAGCAGCGCGGGAACCATCCGGCGCCCGTCCGGCTCGGTCACCCGGTAGCCGAAGGACTCCACCGGGTGCGAGAGCCGCCGCGCCTCCAGGACGTACGAGGGCCCGCGCGCGAGCACCCCGTCCGCGGCGACCGGCTCCTCCAGGAGCCGCACGGTCTCCCGGTAGGCGGTGGCGTACCGCAGCCGGTCGAAGAACTTCTGCCCCGAGGCCGGGTAGTGCGCCGTCACGGGGTGCGGGACCTGGTCGAGGTTGATCCGCTGGATCACCCCGGCCAGGCCCAGGCTGTGGTCGCCGTGGAAGTGCGTGACGCAGATCCGGTTGATGTCGTGCGCCGCGACCCCGGCCCGCAGCATCTGCCGCTGCGTGCCCTCGCCCGGGTCGAAGAGGATGCCCTCGCCGTCCCAGCGCAGCAGGTAGCCGTTGTGGTTGCGGTGCCGGGTGGGGACCTGACTGGCGGTGCCCAGCACCACGAACTCGCGTACGGACACGGCTTATCCGGGCGGCCACTGGAGGCCGCGGCCCCCGAGGACGTGCAGGTGCGCGTGGAAGACGGTCTGGCCCGCGCCGGCGCCGGTATTGAACACCACCCGGTAGCCGCTGTCGGCGATCTTCTCCTCGGCGGCGATCTCCCCGGCCTCACGCAGTATGTCGGCGATCACGCCCGGCTCGGCGGCGGCGAGGGAGGCCGCGTCGGGGTAGTGCGCCTTGGGGATCACGAGCACGTGGGTGGGCGCCTGCGGGTTGATGTCCCGGAAGGCGACGGTCGTTTCGCTCTCGCGGACGAGCGTCGCCGGGACGGTCCCCTCGACGATCTTGCAGAACAGGCAGTCCGCCTGCGGTTCCCCGGCCATTGCCGCGCCTCCCGTTGACGTTGATCGGTCGGGGCATGCTACCGGGCCGCCCCGCGACCGGGGGCCGGTGCGGGGCCGCGTACGGCGTCCGCCACCGGACCGCCCCCGGGTGGCGGACTACGACCAGCGCCCCGTGCGCGCCAGCAGCACCGCCGTCGCCGCCGTGCCGGCGGTCGACGTACGCAGCACCGAGGGGCCCAGCCGGTACGGCAGCGCCCCGGCCGCGGCGAAGGCGGCCAGCTCCTCCGGCGAGACCCCGCCCTCGGGACCGACCACCAGCACCACGGACCCCTTCTCCGGCAGCGGGGCCGTGGCCAGCGCCGCCGAGGGAGCGTCACGGTCCTCGTGCAGCACCACCGCCAGGTCGGCCTGCGCCAGCAGCGCGGCCACCTGCTTCGTGGACATCGCCCCGGCCACCTCCGGGAAGCGGACCCGGCGCGACTGCTTGCCCGACTCCCGGGCCGTCGAACGCCACTTGGCCAGGGACTTCTCGCCCCGGTCGCCGCGCCACTGGGTGATGCAACGGGACGCCTGCCACGGCACGATGGCGTCGACGCCGGTCTCCGTCATCGTCTCGACCGCCACCTCGCCCCGGTCGCCCTTCGGCAGGGCCTGCACCACGGTGATCCGTACGTCGGGCTCCGGTTCCTCCCTCACGGACTCCAGATCCGTGACCACCAGACGGTCCTTGCCCTCCGCCGCCTTGACCACGCCTTCCGTCCACCGGCCGCGCCCGTCGGTGAGGACCACGTCCTCGCCCGGGTTCAGCCGCTTCACGGACACCGCGTGCCGCCCCTCGGGGCCCTCCAGCACGAACTCCGGCCCCGCCGGAACCTCTTCGACCACGAACACGGGGGCCGTCATGACGCTCTCCTCATCTGCAATGCCTTCAACGCGTTCTGCGCCTCGGCCAGTTCCGCCACCAGCACTTCCACCAGCGCCCCGGCCGGGAGCGCCCGGGCCAGCCGGTGCCCCTGCCCGGCCCACAGGGACATGCCCTGCGGGTCCCCCGCCGCCGCCGCGGCCTTGCGCAGGCCCGAGGTCATGTCGTGGACCTGGGGGTAGGCGGCCGGGGCGTACGGCCCGTGCTCCCGCATGAAGCGGTTGACCAGCCCCCGCGCGGGCCGGCCCGAGAAGGCCCGGGTCAGTTCCGTGTGGGCGAACATCGGGTCGGTCAGCGCCCGCTTGTGCAGCGGGTGCGCGCCCGACTCCGGGCAGGCCAGGAAGGCCGTGCCGAGCTGCGCCGACTCCGCGCCGGCCGCGAGCACCGCCGCGATCTGCGCGCCCCGCATCAGACCGCCCGCGGCGGTGATGGGCAGGGCCACGGCCTCGCGTACCTGCGCGACCAGCGCGAGCAGGCCGACGCCGGCCGTGCCGTCGGTCTGCGGGTCGTCGCGGTGGGTGCCCTGGTGGCCGCCCGCCTCGATCCCCTGGACGCAGACGGAGGCGGCGCCGGCCGCCTGCGCGGTACGGGCCTCGTCGACCGAGGTGACGGTGACGACGGTGTGCGTGCCGGCCCGGCGCAGCCGCTCCAGGACGTCGGGCGCGGGCGTGCCGAAGGTGAAGGAGACCACCGGGACGGGGTCCTCCAGCAGGATGGCGAGTTTGGCCTCGTAGCCGTCGTCGCCGGTGCCGATGATGTCCTCCGCGGCGAGCGAGACCGCGTACCATCCGGCCTCGCCGGCCAGCTGCCCGCGGTAGGTCTCGACGGCGGCCGGGTCCACGTAGCCGGTCTGCGGCACGAAGAGGTTGACGCCGAAGGGCCGCCGGGTCAGGCCGCGGGTCCGCTTGATCTCCTGGTACATGCCGTCGGCGGTCTTGTACCCGCCGGCGAGGCAGCCGAGCCCGCCAGCCTCGCACACGGCGGCGACGAGCGGCGGGCAGGAGGCGCCGCCCGCCATGGGAGCCTGCACGATCGGGTACTGGTGGAGACCGTTCGGCGCGGAGGACATGGACTGCATCGTGCCACGTCCCGGGCACCGCGCCGAACCGTCGCTTTCGCCTGGCATAGTCCGTCCCCGGGCGGTGTCCGGGAATCGACGCGTGCCGTGATCCGGGAAGCACGGAGCCCGGCCCGGGGCGTCCCCGGACCGGGCTCCGTACGGGTTCCCGGGCGCCTCAGCGGCCGTTGAACGCGTCCTTCAGGCGGCTGAAGAGGCCCTGCTGGCCGGGGGCGAACTGCCCCATCGGCCGCTCCTCACCGCGCAGCTTGGCGAGCTGGCGCAGCAGCTCCTCCTGCTGGGCGTCGAGCTTGCCGGGAGTGGTGACCTCGACGTGGACGATCAGGTCGCCCCGGCCGCCGCCGCGCAGGTGGGTGACGCCGCGCCCGTGCAGCGGGATGGCCTGCCCGGACTGGGTGCCGGGCCGGATGTCGATCTCCTCCATGCCGTCCAGCGTCTCCAGCGGGCACTTGGTGCCCAGGGCCGCGGCCGTCATGGGGATGGTGACCGTGCAGTGCAGGTCGTCCTGGCGCCGCTGGAAGGTCGGGTGCGGCAGCTCGTGGATCTCCACGTAGAGGTCGCCGGCGGGGCCGCCGCCGGGGCCGACCTCGCCCTCGCCCGCGAGCTGGATCCGGGTGCCGTTCTCGACACCGGCGGGGATCTTGACGGTGAGGCTGCGGCGGGAGCGGACCCGGCCGTCGCCCGCGCACTCGGGGCACGGGGTCGGGACCACGGTGCCGAAGCCCTGGCACTGCGGGCAGGGGCGCGAGGTCATGACCTGGCCGAGGAAGGACCGGGTGACCTGGGAGACCTCGCCGCGGCCGCGGCACATGTCACAGGTCTGCGCGGAGGTGCCGGGGGCGGCGCCCTCGCCGGTGCAGGTGCCGCAGACGACGGCCGTGTCGACCTGGATGTCCTTGGTCGTGCCGAAGGCGGCCTCGTCCAGTTCCAGGTCCAGGCGGATCATGGCGTCCTGGCCGCGGCGCGTCCGCGAGCGCGGGCCGCGCTGCGAGGTCTGGCCGAAGAAGGCGTCCATGATGTCGGAGAAGTTGCCGAAGCCGCCCGCTCCGAAGCCGCCCGCGCCGCCACCGCCGCCCGAGGAGGACAGCGGGTCGCCGCCGAGGTCGTAGACCTGCTTCTTCTGCGGGTCCGAGAGGACCTCGTAAGCCGCGTTGATCTCCTTGAAGCGCTCCTGCGTCTTCGGGTCCGGGTTCACGTCCGGGTGGAGTTCACGGGCGAGGCGGCGGAAGGCCTTCTTGATCTCGTCCTGCGATGCGTCGCGGCGCACGCCGAGTACGGCGTAGTAGTCCGTGGCCACTTACGACTCCGCCAGGATCTGTCCGACGTAACGTGCCACTGCGCGTACCGCTCCCATCGTTCCGGGGTAGTCCATGCGGGTCGGTCCGACCACGCCGAGTTTGGCGACTGCTTCGCCGCCCGAACCGTAGCCGACGGACACGACCGACGTGGAGTTGAGCCCCTCGTAGGCGTTCTCGTGCCCGATCCGTACGGCCATTCCCGACTCTCCGGCCTCGCCGAGCAGCTTGAGGAGCACCACGTGCTCTTCGAGCGCTTCCAGCACCGGCCTGATCGTCAAGGGGAAGTCATGTCCGAAGCGAGTGAGGTTGGCGGTGCCGCCGATCATCAGCCGCTCCTCCGCCTCCTCGGCCAGCGTTTCGAGAAGGGTCGCGAGGACGGCCGTGACGGTCGCCCGGTCCTCGATCTCGAACGACTCCGGAAGGTCCTGCACCAGCTGCGGGACGTCGGTGAACCGACGGCCCACGACCCTGCTGTTGAGCCGCGCCCGCAGGTCGGCGAGGGAGTTCTCGCCGAAGGGCGTCTGGGTGTCGACCATGCGCTGCTCGACGCGTCCCGTGTCGGTGATCAGTACGAGCATCAGCCGGGCCGGGGCCAGCGACAGCAGCTCGACGTGCCGCACGGTGGAGCGGGTCAGCGACGGGTACTGGACGACGGCGACCTGGCGGGTGAGCTGCGCGAGCAGCCGCACCGTGCGCCCGACCACGTCGTCGAGGTCGACGGCGCCGTCGAGGAAGTTCTGGATGGCCCGGCGCTCGGGGCTCGACAGCGGCTTGACGCCCGCGAGCTTGTCGACGAAGAGCCGGTAGCCCTTGTCCGTGGGGATCCGGCCGGCGCTGGTGTGGGGCTGGGCGATGTAGCCCTCCTCCTCCAGCACGGCCATGTCGTTGCGGACGGTGGCGGGCGAGACGCCCAGCCGGTGCCGCTCGGTGAGGGCCTTGGAGCCGACGGGCTCCTCCGTCCCCACGTAGTCCTGGACGATGGCGCGCAATACCTCGAGCCTGCGTTCACTGAGCATCGCGCACACCTCCGGATGCGGGTCGGTCGTCGGTCTGGCCGTCGGGGGCCGGTCGCTGGCTTGTTGGCACTCTGCGCGTCTGAGTGCCAGACATCCCCCGGTCAGTGTACGGCCGGGTAGTACGCCGCGGGCAAGGGCGGCCCGCCAGGGTAGCGTCGCGGCATGGACGTGCGTTGGGAAGAGGCGGGCTGGGAACGGGTCACCGGACGGGTCGGCCGGCGGCGGCTGCCGGTGTGGGACTGCACGGTGGGGCTGGTGGTGGGGGACGAGTCGGTACTGTTGGTCGACCCCGGGTCCTCGGTGCGCGAGGGGGCGGGGGTGCGGGCCGAGGCGGAGCGGCTGACGGGCCGCCGCGTGACCCATATCGCATTCACGCACGGACATTTCGACCACGTGCTGGGCGGGGCGGCCTTCGCGGGCGCCGAGACCTTCGGGGCGGTCGGCCTGGACCGGATGCTGTCGGCCCCCACCGGCCGCGAGGAGGTACGGGCGAGCGCGGTCCGGCACGGCCTGGCGGAGGCGGAGGCCGCCGAGGCGGCCGGGCTGCTCCGGGCACCGCGGCACCTGGTGTCGGGCGAGTGGACCCTGGAGCTGGGCGGGGTGCAGGTGCTGCTGGCCAACGTGGGGCCCGCGCACTCCCAGCACGACCTGGCCGTCTTCGTGCCGGGCGAGCGGGAGGCGGTGTTCTGCGGGGACCTGGTCGAGGAGTCGGGCGAGCCCCAGGCCGGCCGGGACGCGGTGCCGGGCCAGTGGCCGGCCGCCCTGGACCGGCTGCTGTCCCTGGGCGGGGACGACGCGGTGTACGTGCCGGGTCACGGAGCGCTGGTGGACGCGGGCTTCGTGCGTGCGCAACGCGCCACACTGGCGGGCCGGTTCGGCGTGTCGGAGGCGTGAGGGCGCCGGCTCTCCTAGTGTCGGCCGGATGCGTGAGTACTCCCCCGACCTGACCCCGCAGTGGAAGCGCGCCAAGGCCGTGCCGGAGGTGCCGGCCGACCCGGACCTGGTGGTCGAGGTGGCGGGTACGGACTTCTGCGGCGCGGTGGTGGCGTGCGAGGCGGGCACCGTGACCCTGGAGGACCGTTTCGGCAAGCGCCGGGTCTTCCCTCTGGAGCCGCGCGGCTTCCTGCTGGACGGTGCCGTGGTGACCCTGACCCGCCCCTCGCGGGGGCCCGCCGCGCCGGCCCGTACGGCCTCCGGCTCGATCGCCGTCCCGGGGGCGCGGGCCCGGGTGGCGCGCGCCGGGCGGATCTACGTGGAGGGGCGGCACGACGCCGAGCTGGTCGAGCGGGTGTGGGGCGACGACCTGCGGATCGAGGGCGTGGTGGTGGAGTACCTGGAGGGCGTCGACGACCTGGCCGCCGTGGTGGAGGAGTTCGCCCCGGGGCCGGACGCCCGTCTCGGCGTGCTGGTGGACCACCTGGTGCCGGGGTCCAAGGAGTCCCGGATCGCGGCCTCGGTGACCTCAGCGGACGTGCTGGTGGTGGGTCACCCGTACGTGGACGTCTGGCAGGCGGTGAAGCCGTCCGTGCTGGGCATCCGGGCATGGCCGGAGGTGCCGCGCGGCCAGGACTGGAAGACGGGCGTCTGCCGTGCGCTGGGCTGGCCCGCGAACACGGGGGCCGCCTGGCAGCACATCCTGTCGCGGGTGTCCTCGTACCGGGACCTGGAACCGACGCTGCTGGGCCGCGTCGAGGAGCTGATCGACTTCGTCACGGCGCCCTGAGGCGCGGCACGCCGAGGCACCGCGCACCGTCGGACGACTCGCCCACCTCCGGGTGACAGTGCGTGTGCGGAGCGCCACGAAGGGCAAGGGTGCTCACCATGATCACCTTTGCTCTGCGGCAGCGCGCCGTCCTCGCCGCGACCGTGCTCGCCGCCGCCCTGCTCCCGCCCGCCTCCGCCTCGGCCACGGCGCACGCCGCCCCGGCGAACTCGTGTCCCCGGGTGACCGACCACCTCTTCGCCGCGGCGGACAAGACCGTCGTGGTGGAGCGCATCACCCCGTCACCGTCCTGGCGGATCAACTGCAAGCAGCTCTACCGCTCCGACGGCCGTCCGCCGTCGGTGGTCTTCGAGGAGGGCTTCAAGCCGAAGGCACCCCTGGACGGCCAGTACGACATCGAGCAGTACGTGCTGGTCAACCAGCCCTCCCCGTACGTGTCGACCACCTACGACCACGACCTGTACAAGACCTGGTGGAAGAGCGGCTGGAACTACTACATCGACGCCCCGGGCGGGGTGGACGTCAACCAGACCATCGGCGACACCCACAAGTACGCCTCCCAGGTGGAGGTCGCCTTCCCCGGCGGCATCGACCGCTCCTTCATCGTCGCGGTGTGCCCGGTCGACAAGACCTCCAAGACCGAGATCATGGACGAGTGCCAGGACAACCCGCACTACAAGCCCTGGCGCAACAGCTGGCCGAGCTGACCCCGCCCCTGCGCCGGGACCTGGTCAGTCGACCAGGTCCCGCACCACGGCGTCGGCCAGCAGCCGCCCGCGCAGCGTCAGCACCGCCCGCCCCGCGTCGTACGGCCCGGCCTCCAGGAGGCCGTCGGCCAGGGCACGGCGGGAGGCCGCGAGGCCCGCGGGGGCCAGCAGGGACAGCGGGACGCCGTCCACCAGCCGCAGCTCCAGCAGGATCCGCTCCACGCGCCGGTCCTCCGCCGACAGCAGCTCGCGCCCCGCGCCCGGCGACCGTCCCTCCGCCAGTGCGGCCGCGTACGCGCCGGGGTGCTTCACGTTCCACCAGCGCACCCCGCCGACGTGCGAGTGGGCACCCGGGCCCGCGCCCCACCAGTCGGCGCCGCGCCAGTACAGCTCGTTGTGCAGGCAGCGGCCGGCCTCGGAGGTGGCCCAGTTCGACACCTCGTACCAGGAGTACCCGGCCCGCTCCATGACCTCGTCGGCGATCAGGTACCGGTCGGCGTGCACGTCGTCGTCGGTCATCGGGACCTCGCCGCGGCGGATCCGGCGGGCCAGCTGCGTGCCCTCCTCGACGATCAGGGCGTACGCGCTGACGTGGTCGGGCCCGGCGCCGAGCGCGGCCTCCAGCGAGGCCCGCCAGTCGTCGTCGGACTCCCCCGGGGTGCCGTAGATCAGGTCGAGGTTGACGTGCTCGAAGCCCGCGGCCCGCGCCTCCGCGACGCACGCCTCGGGGCGCCCGGGGGTGTGCGTGCGGTCCAGCACCTTCAGGACGTGCTGCCGGGCGCTCTGCATGCCGAAGGAGATCCGGTTGAAGCCGCCGGCCCGCAGCTCCGCCAGGTAGTCCGGGTTCACGGACTCCGGGTTGGCCTCGGTGGTGACCTCGGCGTCCTCGGCCAGCCCGAACTCGTCGCGGATCGCCGCGAGCATCCGTACGAGGTCCCGCGCGGGCAGCAGCGTGGGCGTGCCGCCGCCGACGAAGACGGTCCGCACGGCGCGCGGGTCGTCGCCGAGCACCTCGCGGGCGAGGCGGACCTCGCCGATCAGGGTGTCGGCGTAGTTCTCCCGGGAGGCGAGCACGCCGCCGGTACCGCGCAGCTCGGTGGCGGTGTAGGTGTTGAAGTCGCAGTACCCGCAACGCGTGGCGCAGTACGGGACGTGCAGGTAGAAGCCCAGCGGCCGCCCCCCGGCGCCCTCCAGGGCGTGCGACGGAAGCGAGCCGTCTTCGGGCATGGGTTCACCATCGGGCAGTGCGGAAGGCATGACGCCATTGTCCCGCACCGCCCCATGGTCGTTTACGCCCCCGGCCGGGGCCGGACTAGGCCTCCCGGGAGCCCTCGTACATTTCGTCGATGAGGTGCTTGAACTCACGCTCGACGACCGGGCGCTTCAACTTGAGGCTGGGGGTGAGGTCGCCGTGTTCGACGTCGAGATCGCGCGGCAGGATGCGGAACTTCTTGATCGTCTGCCAGCGCTGGAGGCCCTCGTTGAGGGTCTGCACGTACGTCTCGATCAGGCGGCCGGTCTCCGGCGCCGCGAGGACCTCCGCGTACGTCTTGCCCTCCAGGCCGTTCTCGGTGGCCCAGCCCAGGATCGCGGGCTCGTCGAGGGCGACCAGGGCCGAGCAGAAGTTCCGGTCGGCCCCGTGGACGACGATGGCCGACACGTACGGGCAGATCGCCTTGAACCGGCCCTCGATCTCCGCCGGGGCGACGTACTTGCCACCCGAGGTCTTGATCAGGTCCTTCTTGCGGTCGGTGATGCGCAGGTAGCCGTCCGGGGAGAGCTCGCCGATGTCGCCGGTGTGCAGCCAGCCGTCGCTTTCCAGGACCTCGGCGGTCTTCTCGGGCTGGCCGTGGTAGCCCTGCATGATGCCGGGGCCGCGCAGCATGACCTCGCCGTCGTCGGCGATGCGGACCTCGGTGCCGGGGAGCGGCTTGCCGACGGTGCCGGTGCGGTAGGCCTCGCCCGGGTTGACGAAGGAGGCCGCGCTGGACTCGGTCAGGCCGTAGCCCTCCAGGATGTGGATGCCGGCGCCGGAGAAGAAGTAGCCGATGTCGGGGGCCAGGGCGGAGGCTCCGGAGATGGCGGCGCGCAGGCGGCCGCCGAAGGCCTCGCGGAGCTTGGAGTAGACGAGCGTGTCGGCGATCTTGTGCTTGGCGGAGAGGGCGAAGGGGGCCGTGGCCCGGCCGGTGCGGCGGTAGTTGTCCTGGGTGACCTTGGCGTACTCGCGGGCGACGCCGACCGACCACTGGAAGATCTTGTACTTGGCCCCGCCGCCCGCCCGGGCCTTGGCGGCCACGCCGTTGTAGACCTTCTCGAAGATGCGCGGGACGGCGGCCATGTAGGTGGGCTGGACGACCGGCAGGTTCTCGATGATCTTGTCGATGCGGCCGTCGACGGCGGTGACGTGCCCGACCTCGATCTGGCCGGAGGTGAGCACCTTGCCGAAGACGTGGGCCAGCGGCAGCCACAGGTACTGGACGTCGTCCGAGTGGATCATGCCGGTGGCGACGGTGGCCTTGGCCATGTACGACCAGTTGTCGTGCGGGAGGCGGACGCCCTTGGGGCGGCCGGTGGTGCCGGAGGTGTAGATGAGGGTGGCGAGCTGGTCGGGGGTGATGGCCGCGATCCGCTCCTTGACCGCCGCGGGGTGCTGGGCGAGGTGTTCCCTGCCGCGCTCCTCCAGCTCGGCGAGGGAGAGCACCCAGCCCTCCGGGTCGCCCTCGGCGGGGACGGCGTCGGCGGCCTCCAGGACCACCACGTGGGCGAGGTCGGGCAGGTCGGCGCGGCGCTCGCGGGCCTTGGCCAGCTGGGCGGCGTCCTCGGCGATCAGCACCCGGCTCTCGGAGTCCGAGAGGATGAAGGCGGACTCGTCGGCGTTGGTGCTGGGGTAGATGGTGGTCACGGCGCCGCCGGCACACATCACACCGAGGTCCGAGAGGATCCACTCGACGCGGGTGTTGGAGGCGAGCGCGACCCGGTCCTCGGCGCGCAGGCCGAGGCCGATGAGGCCGGCGGCGATGGCGAAGACCCGGTCGGCGGCCTGCCCCCAGCTGAGCGACTTCCAGTCGTCGGGACCGCCTTCGCGGCCGGCCGCGGCCACCGGGAAGCGGTAGGCCTCCGCGTTCGGCGTGGCGGCGACGCGGTCAAGGAAGAGGGCCGCCACGGTGGGCGGGCGGTTCTCGATCAAGGTCTGTGTGTCGCTCACGGACGTCCTCCGGACCACGCGGCAGGGCCTGTTCGGCATGACTACGGGCATGACTACGAGCATGTAACTGGCGAGTAACCGCTACTCAGACTAGGGGGCCTCCGCCTGGCGCGTAAGAGCCATCCGGCGGCCGATTCATAACGAAACAGGCCCCCGAGCCTACGCTCGGGGGCCTGTTTCGCATACGGCGGCTACTTCTTCTTGGCGCCGGACTCGTCGCTGGACAGGACGGCGATGAAGGCCTCCTGCGGGACCTCCACGGAGCCGACCATCTTCATCCGCTTCTTGCCTTCCTTCTGCTTCTCCAGCAGCTTCCGCTTGCGGGAGATGTCACCGCCGTAGCACTTGGCGAGGACGTCCTTGCGGATGGCGCGGATGGTCTCGCGGGCGATGACGCGGGAGCCGACCGCGGCCTGGATCGGCACCTCGAAGGCCTGCCGCGGGATGAGCTCGCGCAGCTTGGCCACCAGGCGCACGCCGTAGGCGTAGGCGGCGTCCTTGTGGCAGACGGCGGAGAAGGCGTCGACCTTGTCGCCATGCAGCAGGATGTCGACCTTGACCAGGCTGGAGGCCTGCTCGCCGGTGGGCTCGTAGTCGAGGGAGGCGTAACCGCGCGTCTTGGACTTCAGCTGGTCGAAGAAGTCGAACACGATCTCCGCGAGGGGGAGCGTGTAGCGGATCTCGACGCGGTCCTCGGAGAGGTAGTCCATGCCGAGCAGGGTGCCGCGGCGCTGCTGGCAGAGCTCCATGATCGCGCCGATGAACTCGCTGGGCGCGAGGATCGTGGCCCGTACGACCGGCTCGAAGACGTCCTTGATCTTGCCTTCGGGGAACTCGCTCGGGTTGGTGACGGTGACTTCCTTGCCGTCCTCCAGCACCACCCGGTAGACCACGTTCGGCGCGGTGGCGATCAGGTCGAGGCCGAACTCGCGCTCCAGGCGCTCGCGGACCACGTCCAGGTGCAGCAGGCCGAGGAAGCCGACGCGGAAGCCGAAGCCCAGCGCCGCCGAGGTCTCGGGCTCGTACACCAGCGCGGCGTCGTTGAGCTGGAGCTTGTCCAGGGCCTCGCGCAGGTCCGGGTAGTCCGAGCCGTCCAGCGGGTACAGGCCCGAGAAGACCATCGGCTTCGGGTCCTTGTAGCCGCCGAGGGCCTCGGTCGCCCCGTTGTGCAGGCTGGTGATCGTGTCACCGACCTTGGACTGACGGACGTCCTTCACGCCGGTGATGATGTAGCCCACCTCGCCAACGCCGATGCCGTCGGCCGGGGTCATCTCCGGGGAGGAGACGCCGATCTCCAGCAGCTCGTGGGTGGCGCCGGTCGACATCATCCTGATGCGCTCGCGCTTGTTGAGCTGGCCGTCGACGACACGGACGTAGGTGACGACGCCGCGGTACGAGTCGTAGACCGAGTCGAAGATCATCGCGCGGGCGGGGGCGTCCTTGACGCCGACCGGGGCCGGGACGGTCTCGACGACGCGGTTGAGCAGGGCGTCCACACCGAGACCGGTCTTCGCCGAGACCCGCAGCACGTCGTCCGGGTCGCAGCCGACCAGGTTCGCCAGCTCCTCGGCGAACTTCTCCGGCTGGGCGGCCGGAAGATCGATCTTGTTGAGGACCGGGACGATCGCGAGGTCGTTCTCCATCGCCAGGTACAGGTTGGCGAGGGTCTGGGCCTCGATGCCCTGGGCGGCGTCCACCAGGAGGATCGTGCCCTCGCACGCGGCGAGGGAGCGCGAGACCTCGTAGGTGAAGTCGACGTGCCCGGGGGTGTCGATCATGTTCAGGATGTGCGTGGTGCCCGTGCCCGCACCCTCGGTGGGGGCCCAGGGCAGACGGACCGCCTGGGACTTGATCGTGATGCCGCGCTCACGCTCGATGTCCATACGGTCGAGGTACTGGGCGCGCATCTGCCGCTGGTCGACGACGCCGGTGAGCTGGAGCATCCGGTCGGCAAGGGTCGACTTGCCGTGGTCGATGTGCGCGATGATGCAGAAGTTACGGATCAGCGCCGGGTCGGTACGGCTCGGCTCGGGCACGTGGCTGGGGATGGCGGGCACGCAGTGTCCTGATTCTCGGGTCGCTGTCGGATCTGCTGTCGGATCGGTACGCAGACTCCCATGGTCCCATGGACGCGGGGATGCGCTCGGTTTGGGCCGGTCGAAGCGTGCCTGGTAGCCTGGGTGGCTGTGTCTCGCATGCCCTCTCAGCAGACGGGACACAATCCGGAAAATACTCTGAACCTGAAAAGGCTCTTTCGTGGCGAACATCAAGTCCCAGATCAAGCGGAACAAGACCAACGAGAAGGCTCGCCTTCGCAACAAGTCGGTCAAGTCCGAGCTGCGCACCTTCATCCGCAAGGCCAACGAGGCGATCCTCGCCGGCGACGCGGAGAAGGCCACCGCTGCGGCCCGCCTGGCTTCCAAGAAGCTGGACAAGGCCGTCTCGAAGGGTGTCATCCACAAGAACGCCGCCGCCAACAAGAAGTCGGCGCTGGCCTCCAAGGTTGCCGCCATCTGAGTTCCGCACTCGATGTGAACGCCGGGACGGACCCAGCGGGCCCTCTCTTCCGCTCCTGACCGGCACCCCGCGCCGCACGCGGCCTGCGTTCGCCACGCGGGTGCGGCGCACACAGCAGTGACCGAAGGCCCCGGCCTCCGCCCTTCCCCAGGGCGGGTCCGGGGCCTTCGTGTGTCCGGCGGTCAACGGCCGGCCGGCGCACCGGTGCCCCGGGAGCGCAGGAAGTGGCGCCGGGGCGTGGCGGGTCAGCGGCGCTGGGGGCGGGCCGCGCGGGCGACCGCCACGACCGCCTTCTCCAAGGCGTACTCCGGGTCGTCCCCGCCGCCCTTCACGCCCGCGTCGGCCGCGGCCACGGCGCGCAGCGCGTCCGCGACGCCGTCCGCCGACCAGCCCCTCATCTGCTGCCGGACCCGGTCGATCTTCCACGGCGGCATGCCGAGGTCCCGGGCGAGGTCGCCCGGACGGGCCCCGCGCGGGGCGGAGGCGAGCTTGCCGATGGCCCGGACGGCCTGCGCCAGGGCGCTGGTGATCAGGACGGGGGCGACGCCCGTCGCGAGGGACCAGCGGAGGGCTTCGAGGGCCTCCGCGGCCCGGCCCTCGACCGCCCGGTCGGCGACCGTGAAGCTGGAGGCCTCGGCCCGGCCCGTGTAGTAGCGGCCGACCACGGCCTCGTCGATCGTGCCCTCCACGTCCGCGCACAGCTGCGCCGCCGCGCTCGCCAGCTCGCGCAGGTCGCTGCCGATCGCGTCGACCAGGTTCTGGCAGGCCTCGGGGGTCGCGGAACGCCCCAGCGTCCGGAACTCCCCGCGCACGAACGACAGCCGGTCCGCCGCCTTGGTCATCTTCGGGCAGGCGACCTCGCGGGCACCCGCCTTGCGCGCCGCGTCCAGCAGGCCCTTGCCCTTCACCCCGCCCGCGTGCAGGAGGACGACGGTGATCTCCTCGTACGGATCGGCGAGGTACGCCTTGAGCTCCTTCGCCGCGTCCGCGCCCAGGTCCTGGGCGCCCCGCACGATCAGGACCTTCCGTTCGGAGAACAGCGAGGGGCTGGTCAGCTCCGCCAGCGTGCCGGGCTGGAGCTGCTCGGAGGAGAGGTCCCGTACGTCGGTGTCGGCGTCGGCAGCGCGGGCGGCCGTCACCACCTCCCGCACGGCGCGGTCGAGCAGCAGGTCCTCCTGCCCCACCGCGAGGGTGATCGGGGCGAGCGGATCGTCGGTGGGGTTCTTCCTGGTGGCCATCGCCCCCAGCATCCCACGCCGCACTGACAGCGCCCCGCGCCCGGTACCCGAGAATGGTCGGGTGAACGTGCGACATGTACTGGTCCTGCCCGACCGCGACGCCGCCGAGGAGGTGGCCCAGGAGGTCGTCGACCGCTTCGGCCTCCCGGAGGAACCCCAGCTGGTGCGCGACGCCCTCGCCGGCGAGGACGACGCCGAGGACGCCCAGTGGCTGGTGGTCGTCGAGGACCCCCGCGGACACCTCGACGCCCCCGCGCTGGACGAGCTCGCCGCCGAGTACGAGGGCTGGCTGGAAGCCCCGTAGGACGGCGCGCCCGCCCCCTACGCCTTGTGGACGATCTGTACGTCCAGCTCCACTTCCACGCTCGGCCCGATCGCCGCGATCCCCTGGGCCAGCACCGACTGCCAGTTCAGGGCGAAGTCCGCGCGGTTCAGCTCGGCCGTGGCCCGGCAGGCGGCTCGCGGCTCGCCCTCCAGGCCCGTGCCGTTCCCCAGGTACTGGGTGTCGAGGGTGACGGAACGGCTGACCCCGCGGAGCGTAAGGGCCCCGGCGACCGCCCAGCGGCTGCCGCTGCGGTGGATGAACCGCTCGCTGTAGAACTCCACCCGCGGGTTGCGGGGCGCGTCCAGGAAGTCGGCGGACCGCAGGTGGTCGTCCCGCCTGCGCATCCCGGTGTCGATGCTCGCCGTGTCGATGATCACGTGCATGGTGGAGTCCTCCATGCGCTCGGCTATCCGCACCGCGCCGGCGAAGGTCGCGAACCGGCCGCGGATCCGGGCGAAGCCCATGTGCCGGGCCGTGAAGGCGATCGACGAATGCGTCGGGTCCAGTTCCCAGTGGCCGGGCTGCGGCAGCAGCGGCGGCTCCATCGCGTCCAGGACGATCTCCGCCGTGCCGGGCTGCGCCGGGTCCCCCACCAGCGTCGCCCCGTGGAAGGACGCGTAGCCCTCGGCGGTCACCGTGAGCCGGTACTCGCCCTCCGGCATGGCCGCCGTGAACCCGCCGTACGGATCGGTCTCGCCGCTGACGACCCGTCGGCCGATCGGGTCCGTGACCTCGAACTTGGCCTGCCGGATCGGCTGGTGGACCGTATCGAGCACCCGGCAGCTCAACAGGCGGGCCGTGGGCGGCAAGGTGAGCGTCGCGGATGTCTGCGGCCCGGCACCCGCGGCCGGATCCGTCCCCCGCCTGCGACCGAACATGACTGGTGCACCCCCGTGCTGTGTGGACTTGGACCGTGCTCGCGAAGACGCATTCGATCATGCTGTCGGGTTGGGGGCAAACAGAGTGGTCGCGCCCGGTATGCCCAGGCCGGTCCGGACGCCGCCTGGCCGGAAACGCACGCATCCCCGCACCGCTCCCGGCGACCGCCACGGAACCGTCCTCATCGGTGCGCAGCACGGTCGCCCCATGGGCTCTGAGCTGCGCGATCGTCCTCGGCGCGGGGTGTCCGTAGCGGTTGTCCGCCCCGACCGGGACGATCGCGATCCGTGGCCGGATCCGGCCCTGGAGGCCGGGGTCCTGGTGCGCCGAACCGTGATGGGCGACCTTGAGCACGTCCACCGGCCCCAACTCCGGATGCTCCCTCAGAAGGGCCTCCTGGGAGGGTGGTTCGAGATCTCCCAGCAGCAGGAGCGTCAGGCCCGAGGCGCGCACCAGCAGGGCTACGCTCGCGTCGTTCGGCCCCTGGGGCACCGGAGCCCGCGCGGACGGCCACAGCACCTGCCACTCCAGCCGCCCGGTCCGGCGCCGCTCCCCCGGCACCGCCGGCACGACGGGCACCCCGGCCCGCGCGGCCGCCCGCCGGACCGCGGCCGCCTGCGCGGGCGGCTCCTCCAGGGTGGTGGTTTCGATCACACCCACGGACCGGCCCCGCAGCACCCCGGAAACCCCTCCCACGTGGTCGGCGTGGAAGTGCGTCAGCAAGAGCAGCGGGACCCGGTTCACGCCCAGGCGGCGCAGGCAGTCGTCCACCGGCCCCGGTTCCGGCCCGGCGTCCACCACGACGGCCGTCCCCGGACCGGCGGCGAGCACGGCGGCATCACCCTGGCCCACGGCGCACTGGACGTAACTCCAGCCCGGCGGCGGCCATCCGGTGACCGTACGGATCAGCTGCGGCGGCCTCAGCACCACGATCAGCAGCAGTACGGCCACGGCGGCGCAGACCCCGCGCCGCCGCCCGATCCGGACCCCGAACCACACGACGGCCGGCGTGACCACCCCCAGCAACAGCCCGCCCCCGAGCCCGCCCGGCCAGGGCAGCTCCGCCCCCGGCAGCCGCGCCCCGCCCCGCGCCACGGCGGCGATCCACCCGGCGGGCACCGCGGCGCACCGGGCCAGCAGCTCCGCCGCGGGCATGCACAGCGGGGCCACCGCGAGGACCGCGAAGCCGAGCACGGTGGCGGGGCCCGCCGCCAGCTCCGCCAGCAGGTTGCACGGCACCGCGACCAGGCTCACCCGGGCGGAGAGCACCGCCACCACCGGCGCGCACACGGCCTGCGCCGCGAGGGCCGCCCCCAGGGCGTCGGCGAGACGCGGCGGGGTCCCCCGCCGCCGCAGGGCCCCGGCCCAGCGGGGCCCGAGGGTGAGCAGTGCCCCGGTGGCCAGCACCGAGAGGAGGAACCCGTAACTGCGGGCCAGCCACGGGTCGTAGAGCACCAGCAGCAGCACGGCCCCGGCCAGCGCCGGGATGAGGGACCTGCGCCGGCCTGTGGCGAGGGCCAGCAGGGTGACCGCCCCGCACGCGGCGGCCCGCAGCACGCTCGGGTCGGGCCGGCACACCACCACGAAGGCCAGCGTCAGCGCCGCGCCGCCCAGCGCGGTGGCCCGCAGCGAGAGCCCCAGCCGGGGAGCGAGCCCGCGCCGCTCGGCGTGCTGCGCGCGGGCCGGGGGCCCGATCAGCAGGTACAGCACCACGGTGAGGTTGGACCCGGAGACGGCCAGCAGGTGCAGCAGGTCGGTGGCCCTGAACGCCTCGTGCAGCTCGGGCGGGACCCGCGAGGTGTCCCCGACCACCAGGCCCGGCAGCAGGGCCCTGGCGTCCGCCGGGAGCCCGTCGGTGGCCTCCCGCAGCCCGGCGCGCAGCACCCCCGCGAGCCGCTGCACCCGGTCGGGGCCGCCCGTCACCCCGGGCGGGGCGTCCCCCGGAGGGCGGAGCAGCGCCACGGCCCGCTCCCCGGCCCGTGCCGGCGCCAGCCGGGCCACCACCACGACCCGGGTCGAGGGCTCCAGAACGGCCCATCCCGGATGCCCGGCCAGCACCCGGACCGGGGTCTCCACCCGGGTCCGCGTCCCGTCGGGCCCGCTCACCCCGGTCACCACCGCGTCCAGCACCACCAGCGGCGGCCCGGCCCCGCCGCGGGCCACCCGGGGGTCGGAGCCGACGGTGAGCTCCGCGCGCACCCGGGCGTGTTCGCCGGCCAGCCGGGCCACGGGTCCCGCCCGCGCCCCGGCACGCTCCAGCCCGGCCACCCCCGCCCCCGCGGCGGCGCACAGCAGCGCGGCGGCCACGGCCGGTCCGACCCTCCACCGCGGCTGCGGCCGCCTGGAGCCGACCAGCAGCAGCACGCCCGCCGTGGCCACCGCGAGCCCCGCCCCGGCGGCGCTCCACCCGCCCGGCACCCCGAGCGCCAGGGCCGCCGCGGCCCAGGCCGCCCCGGCCGGCACCGCCAGCCGCAGGTCCACCGGCCCGGCCCGCTCCCGCCGGGCCGCCTCCAGCGCGACGCACCCGGCCCCGGCGCACCCGGGCGGGCCGGCACACCCGGCGCCGGCACACCCAGCCCCGGCACACCCCGGCCCCGTACGCTCCCCGGCGGTGCTCACAGCCGCACCAGCCTTCGCAGCTCCGCGAACCTCCGCTCGCCGATGCCGTTGACCTGCCGGAGGTCCTCCACGGCCCGGAACCCGCCCCGGGCGGTGCGGAAGTCGACGATGTTCCGGGCGAGCACGGGCCCCACTCCGGGCAGCCCGTCCAGCTGCTCGACGGTGGCGCTGCCGAGGCTCAGCGGACCGGCACCGGCCGCGCCCCCGGCACCCGGCCCACCCGACGGCGGCGGCTGCGGGGCGACCCCCACCAGCACCTGTTCGCCGTCGACGAGGACCCGGGCCCGGTTGAGCCCGGTGGTGTCCGTGCCCGGCCGCACTCCCCCGGCGGCGGCCAGCGCGTCCTCCACCCGGGAGCCGCTGGGCAGCCGCCGTACACCGGGGTCGCGCACCTTGCCGCTGACATCCACCACGATGCGGGCACCCGCACCGGCCGGAGCCGCACCCGCCGCCGCGGCCGAGGCGGCGGGCGCCGGGCCGATCACGGCCGGGGCCGTCACCGGCTGCGGCCGGCCCGACCAGTACTGCTGGGCGGCGAAGCCGACCGCCGCCGCCAGCACCACCACCACGGCGGCCACCGTGCGCGGCTCCACCCCGCACCGGGCCTGCACCCACACGGGCAGCCGCTCCCGCAGAGCCAGCCGCCGCGCCTCCCGCGCCCCCAACACCCCGACGGAATCGGGCGCTTCCCCGGCCCCCGGCACCGCCACACGGTCCGGCACCTCTCCGGCGCCCGGCACACCCACCGGCTCCGCGTCATCCGGCGGATCCGCCACCCTCGGGGAGGCCCCGGTCTCCGCCTCCGAGGGCGCGGGGGCGACCCCCGCGAGGAGGGCTTCGGCCCTGCGCCGCACCTCGGCGGGATCGGGCCGGGACCGGGTGCGGCCGCGGTCCCGGAACCTGCCGTCGGACCGGCGGCCCCGCCCGGGCCCACTGCCACCGCCACCGCCGCCGGCCGCCCTCGGGGAAGCCCCGGCGACACGCGAGGCGGGACCCGACGCGAGACGTGAAACGGGACCCGGCACAGGCCCGGGCACGGGACCCGAGCCGGCACCGGACCCGGGCCCCGGCACAGGACCCGAACCGGCCCCCGCCCCAGGCCCCGGAACGGAATGCGAAACGAGATGCGAAACGAGATGCGAGGTACGCGTTCGAAGAGTCATGCCACCGAAGCTAGGACCGATCCCGGCCCACCGCTCGGAGCGCCCAATTCCGGTGGATGACCGGCCCGTTGTGGATAACCCGGCCACCCTTCCGGGTGATCAGCGGGGCGAGACGACCGCGGCCAGCAGCCCCGGCCCGGTGTGCGCGCCGATCACCGCGCCGACCTCGCTGACGTGCAGCTCGACCAGACCGGGGATGCGTTCGCGCAGCCGCTGGGCCAGCTTCTCGGCCCGCTCCGGGGCTGCGAGGTGGTGGACGGCGACGTCGACGCTGCGCGCCCCGGCCCGTTCGACGGCCAGCTCCTCCAGCCGGGCGATGGCCTTGGAGGCCGTGCGTACCTTCTCCAGCATCTCGATCCGCCCGCCGTCCAGCGTCAGCAGCGGCTTGACCGCCAGCGCCGAGCCGAGGAGGGCTTGGGCGGCCCCGATCCGGCCGCCGCGCCGGAGGTAGTCGAGGGTGTCCACGTAGAAATAGGCCGCCATGTCGGCGGCCCGCTTCTCGGCGGCGGCCACGGCCTCGTCGGCGGAGCCTCCGGCATCGGCCGTCTCCGCGGCGGCCAGGGCGCAGAAGCCGAGGGCCATGGCGACCATGCCCGTGTCGACGACGCGGACCGGCACGGGGGCGGTCCGGGCAGCGACGACGGCGGCGTCGTAGGTGCCGGAGAACTCGGCGGACAAGTGGAGGCTGACGATGCCGGTGGCGCCGGCGTCCGCCGCGGCCCGGTAGGCCCGTACGAACTGCTCCGGACCGGGGCGGGAGGTGGTGACCGAGCGGCGCTTCTGCAGGGCCGCGGCGAGGCTGCGGGCGGAGATCTCGGTCCCCTCCTCCAGTGCCTCGTCGCCCAGGACGACGGTCAGGGGGACGGAGGTGATCCCGTGCCGCGCCATCGCCTGCGGGGGCAGGTAGGCCGTGGAATCGGTGACGATCGCGACATGGCGGGACATGAGCCGGAGGTTACCGGCAGAGGGGCTGTTCCGGCAGCCCGGGCATCCCCCGCGCCCCGGACCGCCCTCCGCTCAGGTGGTGGTCTCGGGCCTCGGAGCCTTCTGCCAGGGGTAGGCCGCGGCCGGCGCGGAAGGGTTCAGCTCCGGACGCCCCCCTTCCGCAGCCCGGCCCGATTCCGCCGGACGCCCCGCTTCCGCGTCCCGCTGCGCACCCGTGGCGGCACCCGCGGCCACGTCCGGCCCGGCCTCGGCCGTGCGGGCCGCCTCGGCCGTCTGAGCCGCGTCCCAGGCGGCCGCGGCGGCTGCCAGGTCGTCGGCCGGCTCCCGGGACCAGTCGCGCAGGGCGCCCGACTCGACCTCGATCTGCTCCGAGAGGAGCGCCAGCTCGTCGTCCGCGAACCGCTGGGCGCGGTCGCGCGCGGCCCAGCGGAGCGAATCGGCCGACTGCTTGATCTTGAGGGTGCGCTCCCGCAGCTCGGGCAGGCGCTCCGCGATCCGCTTGCGGTCGGGGTCCTGCTCCAGGCGCTTCAGCTCGTCGTCCAGCTCGTGCCCGTGCCGGCTCAGCCTCTCGAAGAGGGCGATGGACTCGCTCAGCGAGCTGTCCGCCCGCACGCCCTCGTAGAGGGCGGTCTGGGTGGCGCGCATCGAGTTCCGCAGGTCCAGGCGCAGCTGGGCGAGAGACCCCGTCACCCCGGGCTGGGCGATGCTCCTGGCCTTCAGGGTGGTGTCCTCCACCGTCCGGCGGGCCTGCGTGATCGTCCGGTCGACGCCGCGCTTCGCCGCGCCGACCGCCTTGACCGTGGCCCAGGCGCCCAGCCCCAGGAAGGCGAACAGCACCACCAGAGCAAAGATGATGATCAACGCGCCTACCTCCATGAGGTTCCCTTCCCCGGCCTGTTCCCGACCCCTCCACCGTAAACGCCGAGGGCAGGCCAGGGGTTCCCGTCGAACCCCCAACCTGCCCGTACGGGATCTCCCCCATGAAGGCCCTGGAACGGCCGCACGGGGAGTTCCGGCCGGCTCAGATGACGATGTTCACCAGCTTCGGCGCGCGCACGATCACCTTGCGGATGTCGGCGCCGCCCAGGGCCGCGACGACGCCCGCGTCGGTGGTGGCCAGCTGCTCCAGCTCGGCCTCCGAGATGCTCGGCGGCACCTCCAGACGCGCCTTGACCTTGCCCTTGACCTGGACCACGCAGGTGACCGTCTCGTCCACGACGTACCGCGGGTCGGCGACCGGGAAGTCCTGGTGGACCACCGAGTCGGTGTGGCCCAGGCGGTGCCACAGCTCCTCCGCGATGTGCGGCGCCAGCGGGGCGACCAGCAGCACCAGCCGCTCGGCGACGGACCGCTCCAGCGGGCGGCCCGCCTTCGTCAGGGTGTTGTTCAGCTCGGTGATCTTCGCGATGGCCGTGTTGAAGCGCAGGCCCTCCATGTCCGAGCCGGCCCCGTCGATGGCCTTGTGCAGGGCCCGCAGGGTGGCCTCGTCGGGCTCGCCGTCGACGACGGTGACCGCGCCGGTCTCCTCGTCCACGATGTTGCGCCACAGGCGCTGGAGCAGGCGGTACTGGCCGACGACGGCGCGGGTGTCCCACGGACGCGAGACGTCCAGCGGACCCATCGCCATCTCGTACAGGCGCAGGGTGTCCGCGCCGTACTCCGCGCAGATCTCGTCGGGCGTGACGGCGTTCTTCAGGGACTTGCCCATCTTGCCGTGCTCGCGCTTGACGGGCTGGCCCTGGTGGAAGTAGCCGCCGTCGCGCTCCTCGACCTCGGCCGCCGGGACGTACACGCCGCGCGCGTCGGTGTAGGCGTACGCCTGGATCATGCCCTGGTTGAAGAGCTTGTGGAACGGCTCGGCCGACGACACGTGGCCCAGGTCGAACAGCACCTTGGACCAGAAGCGGGCGTACAGCAGGTGCAGCACGGCGTGCTCGGCGCCGCCCACGTACAGGTCGACGCCGCCGTGCGGCGCTCCCTCGCGCGGGCCCATCCAGTACTGCTCGATCTCCGGGGCCACCATGGCCGAGGCGTTGTTCGGGTCCAGGTAGCGCAGCTCGTACCAGCAGGAACCGGCCCAGTTCGGCATGGTGTTGGTCTCGCGGCGGTACCGCTTGACGCCGTCGCCCAGGTCCAGTTCCACGTTGACCCACGCCTCGTTGCGCGACAGCGGGGTCTCCGGCTTCGACGTGGCGTCGTCGGGCTCGAAGGTGCGCGGCGAGTAGTCCTCGACCTCCGGCAGCTCCAGCGGCAGCATCGACTCGGGCAGGGAGTGGGCGATGCCGTCCTCGTCGTAGACGATCGGGAAGGGCTCGCCCCAGTAGCGCTGGCGGCTGAAGAGCCAGTCGCGCAGGCGGAAGTTGACGGTGCCCTCGCCGATGCCGCGTCCGGTCAGCCACTCGGTGATGGCGGCCTTGGCCTCGACGACGCCCAGGCCGTCCAGCGAGATGCCCTCGCCGGCGGAGTTGACCAGCTTGGCGTCGTGGGAGACGAACGCGTCCTCCCACTCGGCCGGGTCGGTGCCGCGGCCGTCCGTCGGCTCGACGACGCAGCGGATCGGCAGCTCGAAGGCGCGGGCGAACTCGAAGTCGCGGGCGTCGTGCGCCGGGACGGCCATGATCGCGCCGGTGCCGTACCCCATCAGGACGTAGTCGGCGATGAAGACGGGGACCTTCTCGCCGCTGACCGGGTTGACCGCGTACTCGCCGGTGAAGACACCGGTCTTGTCCTTGGCCTCGGCCTGCCGCTCGACGTCCGACTTGGAGGCGGCCTGCTTGCGGTACGCGGCCACGGCCTCGGCGGGGGTGGCGTACCCGCCGGTCCACACGTCGTGGGTGCCCTCGGGCCAGGCGGCCGGGACGAACTTGTCGACCAGCGGGTGCTCCGGTGCCAGGACCATGTAGGTGGCGCCGAACAGCGTGTCGGGGCGGGTCGTGAAGACGGTGATGGCCTCGTCGCCCAGCGCGAAGTCGACGCGCGCGCCCTCGCTGCGGCCGATCCAGTTGCGCTGCTGCAGCTTGATGGCGTCGGGCCAGTCCAGCGCGTCCAGGTCGTCCAGCAGGCGGTCGGCGTAGGCCGTGATCCGCATGTTCCACTGGCTCAGCCGGGACTTGAAGACGGGGAAGTTGCCGCGCTCGGACCGGCCGTCCGCGGTGACCTCCTCGTTGGCCAGTACGGTGCCCAGCCCGGGGCACCAGTTGACGGGCGCGTCCGAGGCATAGGCCAGGCGGAAGCCGTTCAGGACGTCGGCGCGCTCGGCGGCGGTCAGGCCGGCCCAGGCGCGGCCGCCGGGGACCTCGCGGGTGCCGTTCTCGAAGGCGGCGACCAGCTCGGAGATCGGCCGGGCCTTCTTCGCGTCGGCGTCGTAGTAGGAGTTGTAGATCTGCAGGAAGATCCACTGGGTCCACTTGTAGTACTCGGGGTCGATCGTGGCGAAGGAGCGGCGCTTGTCGTGGCCCAGGCCCAGCCGGCGCAGCTGGACCTTCATGTTCTCGATGTTCGCCTCGGTCGACACGCGCGGGTGGGTGCCGGTCTGCACGGCGTACTGCTCGGCGGGCAGGCCGAAGGCGTCGAAGCCCAGGGTGTGCAGGACGTTGTGGCCGGACATGCGCTGGTGGCGCGCGTACACGTCGGTGGCGATGTAGCCCAGCGGGTGGCCGACGTGCAGGCCCGCACCGGAGGGGTACGGGAACATGTCCATGATGAACTTCTTGGGCCGGGCGACGACCGCCGGGTCGCCGGCCAGGTCACCGCTCGGGTTCGGCGCCTCGTAGGTGCCCTCCGCGTCCCATACGTCCTGCCAGCGTGCCTCGATGTCGGCGGCCATGGCAGCCGTGTAACGGTGCCCCTCGGCCGCCTCGGGGGCCGGGGTGTTCGTCTCGCTCATGATTCCTGAAGCTCCATCGATCGTCTCTGCCGTCTCTGCCTGCCCAAACGAAAAAACCCCTCGCACAGGAGGGGACGCCGCGCCGATGCCGACCGTCTCGAAGGGTCGGTACTGATCAGCGCGGCTCGGTAAGCAGAAGGCGTACGGCACGCATGGCGTCAGGGTACCGCAGCGGCCCCCACGGGCGCTCGGACGTTCCACGGGCCGGGCACGACGAGAAGCGGGCCACCCGATCCGGGTGGCCCGCTTCTTCACTGTGGAGCTAAGGAGAATTGAACTCCTGACCTCCTGCATGCCATGCAGGCGCTCTACCAACTGAGCTATAGCCCCTTGTTTCTCTCTGCCGCCGGGCCCCTTCTCGGTTTCCCTTGCCGGTTCCCCCTGGCGACATCGAGAACATTACACGGTCATGGCCCCAGTCCAAAAATCGGTTTCCCCGGGCCCTTCCACGAGTCCTTCCGGGGCTCGGACGCCTGCCCGCCCTGCCCGTTTTGAGTGGTTCGCCGCGATCCGATCCGGTCCCCGAGCCGACCCGGAAGCCGATCCGCCCCAAGCCGATGCGACCCGAGCCGTCACGCCCGGGCGAACTGGTAGAACCGCTTCAGCGTGCAGTGCTCGTCGAGCAGGCGGCCGTAGATCGGCTCGCCCTCCAGCTCCCGGTACGTCTCGATCGGGTCGCCTTTTATGATCAGCGCCCGCGCGCATTCCTCGCACCAGTACTGGTAGTCGGGGTTGACCGGCTCCATGTCCCGCACGATCGGCGTGCCGTTGTTGCACCAGTCGCACCGCCGCCGGTGTGCACCCATCCGTCAGCGACTCCCTCCCGCGTCGGGCCGTCGTGTCCCCCTCCGGCCGTCCGATTCTGCCACGTCGGCAGCGAACGGGGCAGCAAGCGCACAAAGGGCGACAAACGCAAGGATCCCGCCCCCTGTTGGGGACGGGATCCTGATTGTGGAGCTAAGGAGAATTGAACTCCTGACCTCCTGCATGCCATGCAGGCGCTCTACCAACTGAGCTATAGCCCCGCTCTCCGCGGCGTTCCCCCCGTTTCCGGTGTTCTTCGCTGCGAACAAGAAGAACTCTAGCCTGTGACCAGCCGGAAAGTGAAATCCGGGTCCGAGCCGCCCCGCGGGACACCGCGGAGGCCTCAGTCGTCGTCGCCGAGCACCGGTTCCGGCAGCGTGCCGGCGTTGTGCTCCAGCAGGCGCCAGCCGCGCGCGCCCTCACCGAGGACGGACCAGCAGCAGTTGGAGAGCCCGCCGAGGCCCTCCCAGTAGTACGCCTCCAGGCCCAGCAGGCGCCCGATGGTCGTACGGATGGTGCCGCCGTGGCTGACGACGACGAGCGTGCCGCCCTCGGGCAGCCGGTCCGCGTGGCTGAGCACCACCGGAGCGGCGCGGTCGGCGACCTCGGTCTCCAGCTCGCCGCCACCGCGGCGGACGGGCTCGCCGCGCTTCCAGGCCGCGTACTGCTCGCCGTACTTCTCGAGGATCTCCTCGTGGGTGAGCCCCTGCCAGTCACCGGCGTACGTCTCGCGCAGCGACTCGTCGTGTGCCACCGGCAGGCCCGTGACGGCGGCCAGCTCGGCGGCCGTGTCCGCCGCCCGCCGCAGGTCGGAGGCGACGATGGCGTCCGGCTTCAGCGAGGCGAGCAGCCGGGCGGCGCGGCGCGCCTGCGCCACACCCGTCTCGGTCAGCTCGATGTCCGTCGAACCCTGGAACCGGCGCTCCAGGTTCCAGGCGGTCTGGCCGTGCCGCCAGAGGACGATCTTCCTGCCGGGCCGGCCGGCAGCGGTGGTGGGCGCGCTCAGAACAGATCACCGTCCAGTTCGTCGTCCCCCTGCGCCTCGCGCAGCTTGGCGTGCTCCTCGGCCTTGCCGAGGGTGAGCTTGGCGTCCTCGGGGAGCTCGATCTCGGGGCAGTCCTTCCACAGGCGCTCCAGCGCGTAGAAGACGCGCTCCTCGCTGTGCTGGACGTGGACGACGATGTCGACGTAGTCGAGGAGGATCCAACGGGCGTCGCGGTCGCCCTCGCGGCGCACCGGCTTGGCGCCGAGCTCCTTCAGGAGGCGCTCCTCGATCTCGTCGACGATCGACTTGACCTGGCGGTCGTTGGGCGCCGAGGCGAGCAGGAAGGCATCGGTGATCGACAGCACGTCGCTGACGTCGTACGCGATGATGTCGTGCGCGAGCCGGTCGGCCGCCGCCTGGGCGGCGGTGGTGATGAGCTCGATGGAGCGGTCCGTGGCGGTCACTGGCCATGCTTTCGGGTTGGCGGGCAGATTCCTACAAGGGTCTCACGTACCGCCGCCACCGCCCGCGCGCAACGGTTCGCGCGGGCGGAATCACCAGGTCAGGACGGGTTGTAGTCCTTCCCCAGCAGCACCACCACGTCCGCGTTCACCGCGTTCTCGGCCTTCTTCACGGCCGTCTCCGGCAGCCCCAGCGTCTTGGCGACGTCGATCGCGCGGTCCCGCTGCGCGTCGTCCTGGTACGTGATCCGCGTGGTGGCCGCCGTCCCGTCGGCCTTGCCGCCGTCCACGAAGCCGTAGCCCCCGTTGAGCAGCGCGGCCTTCGCCGCGACCTGCGCCTTCTCGCTGCCGGTGGCGTCCTTGAGGCCCACGCGCGGGACGGCGCCGGGCTGGGCCGCGGTGAAGGAGCCGCCGAGGATCTCCTTGACCACCTTCCGGTTGGCCTCGTCGGTCAGGCTTCCGTCCGGCTTCACGGCCAGCACCTCGGTGCGGTACGCCGCCGCCTTGGCGTGCTCACCGATCCGCGACAGCAGGCCGCCGAGGTTCTGGGCGTCCAGTCCCGGGTCGAGGATCTGGCCCATGCTCTCCACGGTCGTGGCCGCCGCCTTCGGGTCGCCCGGGACCTTGCGCAGGACGGCGTAGAGCACCCTGCCGGTGCGCTCCAGCTGCCTGGCCTCCGGTTCGCCCTGGCCCCGGTGCGTGGCGTACGCGACGGCCATCGCCCCGGTCAGGCTCTGCCGGGGGCCCTGCGCCACGGCCGGGGTCCGGGCCTGCTCGTCGGCCGGGACGGCCGCGTCGGTGTCCACCTCGATGCCCCCGATCAGCTCGACGAGCCGTTCCAGGAAGGGGGTGTCCAGGCGCCAGGTGCCGCCGATGCGGGTGCCGAGCACGGTGTCGAGGGACTCCCGGGTGCCGAGGCCGCCCTCCTCGACGGACTTGCCGAGGGAGGTCCCGGTGCCGTCCTGCTTGGGCACGCCCAGGGTGTTGGGGATCAGGACGGTGGCGCCGCGCGCGGTGGTGACGTTGTCCACGAGCAGGGCGGTGGAGCTGCCGCCCCGCTTGGTGTTGTGGAGGTGCACGACGATCATGTCGCGCTTCTGCGCCCCGGTGGCGGCCGCCGCGCCCTGCTGCTGCCCGGGGCCGTCGAGGAAGGGCAGCTTGCCCGCGTACCAGAGGTAGCCGAGCCCGCCCACGGTGAAGAGGGCCAGGACGACGACCAGGGCGACGCCCCGGTTGCGGCCGCGGCGGCGGGCCTCCTCGCGGCGCTCGGTCCGGCTCTCGGTGAAGGCGAGCCAGTCGATGACGTCCTCGGAGTCCTCGTCGGGCCGGTCGAGGAAGGCGAACTGCTCCGTGCGGTAGTCACGGCCGGCGCCGGGGCCGTCCGGGCTCTCGGAGGGGGGTCCGGCGGGCGCGGCCCGGCGCGGTTCGGGGACCTGGGCGGGTGGTGCCGGTGCGGGTGCCGGGGCCGGCGGCTGCTGTGGGGCCGTCTGCTGCGGGATCCACTGCTGGGCCTGCTGGGTGTCGTACCCGGAGGCGGGGGCCTGCGGGTACTCCTGCTGCTGCGGGTGGGCGTCGTACTGCTGCGGCGGCGGGTAGGGCTGCTCGTACTGCGGGTACTGCGGGTATTGCGGGTACTGCTCGTACTGCGGGTACTGCTCGTGGGGCAGGCCGTACGGGGGCGGGGCGGGCGGTTCGGGCCGTGCGGCCGCCTGGCCGTACACGGGCCTGCCGTACGGGTCGTAGCCGATGAGCTGCTGCTGGGCGGCGTACGGGTCGTACGGATCCTGTGGGTCGTTCACCGCGGTGCCCCTCTCTCCGGAAGCTCAGGCTCCCCGGTACAGCTCGCGCTTGTCGATGTAGCGCACCACACCGTCCGGAACCAGATACCAGACCGGGTCGCCGTGGGCGACCCGCGTACGGCAGTCCGTGGAGGAGATCGCGAGCGCGGGCACCTCGACCAGGGAGACCCCGCCCTCGGGCAGTCCGTCGTCGGTGAGGACGTGGCCGGGCCGGGTCACTCCGATGAAATGGGCGAGGGAGAACAGCTCGTCCGCGTTGCGCCAGGTCAGGATCTGGGCGAGGGCATCGGCACCGGTGATGAAGAACAGGTCGGCGTCGGCGTTGAGCGCGCTCAGATCCCGCAGGGTGTCGATGGTGTACGTCGGGCCGCCGCGGTCGATGTCGATGCGGCTCACGGAGAACTGCGGGTTGGAGGCGGTCGCGATGACCGTCATCAGGTAGCGGTCCTCGGCGGGCGACACGGCCCGCTGCGACTTCTGCCACGGCTCGCCCGTGGGTACGAAGACCACCTCGTCGAGGTGGAAAAGGGCGGCCACCTCACTGGCGGCCACCAGGTGTCCGTGGTGGATCGGGTCGAACGTCCCGCCCATCACTCCGAGCCGGCGCTTGACCGGGCCCGTAGGCATTTCCTGCTCTCCCATGAGCGCAGAGCCTACTGGCCCGGTGGCACGCGCGCGGAGGCCCGGTACAGAAGGGAACCCGGCTCAGCGGTCGCGGTTCAGGCGGGTGGTCACCCAGAGCATGAGCATCAGGATGACGAACGCGGCGCCACCGGTCAGGTACGGGTTCAGGCTGTCGTGGCCGCCGCCGTGCTTCCCCCCTTCCTCCGCGGCGAGGACGACCAGGTTGTGGGCGGTGGTGGAGAGGCTCATCAGGCAGGTACCTATCGAGTCGGGGAGCGGGCGGAGACTTCCCTCACATCGTATGCGGGGGCCCTGGGCACGCTCACGCCGACTCAGGCGTTGGACGAGGATAGAGGCACGTCACCACAGCCGACCCAGGGGGAGGGCCCATGACGGACACCGGATCCGTGAAGACACCGGCACGCGAGCGCAGGAGGTACCCGGGGATTTCCTCGCGGGCGTACGAGCACCCGGCGGACCGCTCGGCGCTGGTCGCGCTGCGCCGGCTCGCCGGTTTCGACACCGTGTTCAAGGCGCTCAGCGGGCTGCTCCCGGAGCGCAGCCTGCGGCTGCTGTTCCTGTCGGACTCGGTGCGGGTGGGCGAGACCCAGTTCCCGCACCTGCACGAGATGCTGCGCGACGCCTGCTCCGTCCTGGACCTGGAGAAGGTCCCCCAGATGTACGTGCAGCAGGACCCGAAGCCCAACGCGATGTGCATCGGGCTGGACGAGCCGATCATCGTGGTCACGACCGCGCTGGTGGAGCTGCTGGACGAGGAGGAGATGCGGGCGGTGGTGGGCCACGAGGTGGGCCACGCGCTGTCCGGGCACTCCGTGTACCGCACGGTGCTGCTGTTCTTGACGAACCTGGCGCTGAAGGTGGCGTGGATCCCGCTGGGCAATGTGGCGGTCATGGCGATCGTCACCGCGCTGCGGGAGTGGTTCCGCAAGTCGGAGCTGTCGGCGGACCGGGCCGGGCTGCTGGTCGGGCAGGACGTCAACGCCTCGATGCGCGGCCTGATGAAGATCGCGGGCGGCAACCACCTCCACGAGATGAACGTCGACGCCTTCCTGGCCCAGGCCGAGGAGTACGAGGAGAGCGGCGACCTGCGCGACTCCGTCCTGAAGATCCTCAATGTGCTGCCGCGCACCCACCCCTTCACCACGGTGCGGGCGGCCGAGCTGAAGAAGTGGTCCCAGAGCCGGGACTACCAGCGGATCGTGGCCGGGCACTACCCCCGGCGGGAAGAGGACAAGGACACCTCGGTGACCGACTCCTTCCGCCAGTCCGCCTCGCACTACGCGGAGTCGGTGCGCACCAGCAAGGACCCGCTGATGAAGCTGGTCGGCGACATCGCCGGCGGCGCGGGCGACCTCGGTGGGAAGCTGCGCGACCGGTTCACCGGCACGGGCGGCGCCGCCACCAGGGACTCCGGCGGCTCCGACGGGCCGAAGGGCTCTACGGAACGGGACTGACCGAGGCCGGCGGGGGCGGCTGCGGCAGGGCCCGCGGGCTGCCCTGCGCGTCGGGCTCGGCCAGTACGCCGCACAGCCCGGCCGTGCGCCTGGGGCGACCGGTGGCGTACGGGTCGCTCGCGGGCGGGCCCACGGTGGTCGGCCCGGCGCCGGCCGGCAGCGGGCGGAATCCCCCGGCGGGCTCGCTCGCGCAGTCCTGCGGCCCGGCCATCACGTACGCCGAGGTCACCTCCGCCCGGCGGGCCATGAGGTCCTCCCGGTCGAAGCGCAGGCGCAGCTCGCGGCGGACGGTGAACAGCGAGGCCCCGTCGGCGGCGGGCGGCCCGGCCGCCGGCCGTACGGCGTACACGAAAGTGTGATCCGTGCTCACCTCCAGCAGCTTCGGGTTCAGTTCCTGGAAGGTGAGGGTGCCGTTCACCCGGACGCGGCTGTCGGCGACGACGGCGGTACCCGGGTCGAAGCGGACCAGCCAGCCGGTGGCGGCGTGCCGGCCGTCCGCGGAGGGCGAGGCCATGCTCTCGTCGAACTGGGCGAGCTGCCCGGGGTCCAGCAGCACCCGCACGGGCCGGGAGGCGGCGCCGGAGAGCACGTCCGGGTCCAGCGAGGACTGGACCAGGTAGTCCTTGGCGATGGACAGGGCGGCGACGACCTGGCCCTCGGTGAAGTGGTGCGTGCGGCGGACGGCCGGCAGGGTGATCCCGGCCGCGCCCACCCGGTACGCGGCGGCCGGGCTGTTCGCGTAGAGGTCGGCCGGGCGGCCGCCGGGCACCGTGGCGGCCGGCGCCAGGGGGACGACGGTGCTGTTCAGCGGTTCGGTCTCGCCGCCGGGCGCAGGGGCGTACGGGTTGCGCAGGCCCATGTAGACGGCGATCGCGAAGGCCGTGGCGATGAGCAGGACGAGCAGCATGCCCTGACGGGCACCGCGCGCCGGGGTGCCGGTGCGCGGCCGGGCGGTGCCGCCGCCGGACCAGATGGAACGGCTGCGGACGGCCCGCGCGTGCTCGCCCATGCGTTCCTGGGCGGAGAACTCCTGGAGCCGGGCAGCACGGACGAAGTCCTCGTCGAACACCACCGAGCGGTACTCGTCCGGGCGCAGTTCGTCATCACCCCCGCCGGTGCCTTCGGGGGTGCCGTTGGGCGGATCTCCTGGAACGGCCATCGCTTCTCCCGCTGTCCCCGCTTCAGAGAAGCCCCCAGCTCCGGCGTGAACGAGTGGGGTCGTACCTTCAGGGTTGGCGGCCGACGGGGTACGTAAACGCGCCGACGCCGGTGACTTCCCTCAGCGGGGTGCTCGCGGGGGCGGGTGCGGGGTCCTGGTCGCCGGAGGCGCTGCGGTAGACGGCGCTGAAGGCCAGCGCGACCATGCCGAGCCCCATCACGACGGCGAGCACCCAGGCGACCGGGCGCAGCCAGGGTGAGCGGCCGCGGTAAGGGCGCATGGCTCCGCCGTACGCCCCGTACGGGCCTTCGGCGTATCCGTGGCCGTACGGGCCGGACTCCCATCCGGGGTCGTCGAGGCCGTACCCGTCGGGGTGGCCGTAGTCGTCGTCGCCCGCCCAGCCCCCGGCGACGCGGGCGGCCTCGGCCTCGGCGCGCGCCCGGTCGGCCGCGCGCTGGCGCTCGGCCGCGCTCGGTTCATGGATCTCGGCGTTCCGGACGAAGTCCTCGTCGAACACCACGGAGGCGAATTCGTGATCCGCGCCTCCGCGGTCGTCGTCGGGCTCCCCGTCGTCCGGGAACGGTTTGCCCCCCACGTCGTCCGGCACGGAACCAGCGTAGACCTGGGGGGCCGCTTTGGGCAGGGTGTGAGCCTGATTCCGGCCACACCGTGTCCCCGGGGCGACTACCGTACGTGACCGTCGCCGGTGACGATGTACTTGGTGGAGGTGAGCTCGGGAAGCCCCATCGGGCCCCGGGCGTGCAGCTTCTGGGTGGAGATCCCGATCTCCGCGCCGAAGCCGAACTGGCCACCGTCCGTGAACCGGGTGGAGGCGTTCACGGCAACGGTGGTCGAGTCGACCAGCTGGGTGAAGCGGCGGGCGGCGGCCTGCGAAGTGGTGACGATCGCCTCGGTGTGACCGGAGGTCCAGCGGCGGATGTGGGTGACGGCGTCGTCGAGGGAGTCCACGACGGCGGCGGCGATGTCGTACGACAGGTACTCGGCGGCCCAGTCCTCGTCGGTGGCGGGCAGCGTGGTGGCCTTGGTGCCCTCGGCGGCGGCCAGTACCCGGTCGTCGCCGTGGACGGTCACGCCGGCGTCGGCGAGCGCGTCGAGGGCGCGCGGCAGGAACGCGTCGGCGATGTCGCGGTGCACGAGGAGGGTCTCGGCCGCGTTGCAGACGGAGGGCCGCTGGGCCTTGGAGTTGACGAGGATGTCCACGGCCATGTCGAGATCGGCCTGGGCGTCGACGTAGACGTGGCAGTTGCCCGTACCGGTCTCGATGACGGGAACGATGGACTCTTCGACGACGGTCTTGATGAGGGAGGCACCGCCGCGCGGGATGAGGACGTCGACGAGGCCGCGGGCGCGCATCAGCTCGCGGACGGAGTCGCGGGACTCGCCGGGGACGAGCTGGATCGCGTCGGCGGGCAGGCCGGCGCCCTCGATGGCGTCGCGCAGGATCGCGACGAGGGCGGTGTTCGAGGCGTAGGCGGAGGAGCTGCCGCGCAGCAGGACGGCGTTGCCGGACTTCAAGCAGAGGGCGGCGGCGTCGACGGTGACGTTGGGGCGGGCCTCGTAGATGATGCCGACGACGCCGAGCGGGACGCGGATCTGCCGGAGGTCGATGCCGTTGGGGAGGGTGGAGCCGCGGACGACCTCGCCGACGGGGTCCGGGAGGGCCGCGACGTCGCGGACGTCCGAGGCGATGGCGCGGACGCGCTCGGGGGTGAGGGTGAGGCGGTCGATGACGGTCTCGCTGGTGCCGGCGGCGCGCGCCTTGTCGGTGTCGACGGCGTTGGCGGCGACGATCTCGGCCGTACGGGCCTCCAGCGCGTCCGCGATGGCCAGCAGGGCGGTGTCCTTGGCGGACCGCGGGAGTGGCGCGATGGCGGCGGCGGCGGTGCGGGCCGCCTGCGCGGTGGCGGTGACGGGGGAGGCGGCGGTGGCGTCGTCGAGCGAGGTCATGCGGCCCAGGGTAATCCCCGCGGCCCCGGGCTCCGCCGCCCTTCCCATCCCCCGAGACGGCCGGGCCGGCCGGTCCGGCCGCGCGTGCGGGCCGCCGGTCGCCGGGAGGGCCCGGGGGGACCGGCCCGCGCTCCGGGAAGGCTCCCCCTCACGGCCGCACCAGGCCCGTTCCCCGGATCCCCGTTCGCCGAGCTGCCGGACGCCCCGTGCCTCACACGGCGGCCTAGTAGGGGTGCACCCCTACGGGGTGGGCCGGGGGCGGGCCGTAGCCTTCGGCCACCCGCTGGCGGTACGTGGGGCGGTCGATGACCTCCAGCCCGACGATCTCCCACGGCGGCAGCTGCGCCGAGGAGCGGTGCTCGCCCCAGAGCCGCAGCGCGACGGCCGCCGCGTCGTGGAGGTCGCGGGCCTCCTCCCAGTACCGGATCTCCGCGTGGTCGTCGGCGTACCGGCTGGTCAGCAGGAAGGGGTGGTCGTGCGCGAGCTGCTCCAGCCCGCGCCGCACCTCGGAGAGCGGCGCCGGTTTACCGGAGACGCTCAGGGTGATGTGCCACAGCCGGGAGGTCTCGGCCTGCTCGTCCCCGCCGCCGCCCACGCTGGTCAGCGCTCGTCTCACCAGCCCGCCTCCTGTCTGCGCCACGCGTGTCCACCCCACACAGTTGACCAGTCCCCGGCCCGCCGCGCGGCGGTTTTGCCGAACCTCAGCCCTGGAGCAGCACCAGATCGTCGCGGTGGACGACCTCCCGCTCGTACGCGGGTCCGAGCTCCCGCGCAAGCTCGCGGGTGGAGCGGCCTAGGAGCTGCGGGAGTTCCTTGGCGTCGAAGTTGACCAGGCCCCGGGCCACGGCCCGGCCGTCGGCGGCGCGCAGCTCCACCGGGTCGCCGGCGCTGAAGTCGCCTTCGACGGCGGCGATGCCGGCGGCCAGCAGTGAGCTGCCGCGTTCGGTGACCGCGCGTACGGCGCCGTCGTCCAGGACGAGGTGGCCCTGCGGGGTCGACGCGTGCTGGAGCCAGAGCAGCCGGTCGGCGGAACGGCGGCCGGTGGCGTGGAAGTGCGTACCGGTCTCGCGGCCGGCCAGGGCGTCGGCGGCGTGGCTGGCGGAGGTCAGGACCACCGGGATCCCGGCGGCGGCGGCGATCCGCGCGGCCTCGACCTTGGTGACCATGCCGCCGGTGCCGACGCCGGCCTTGCCCGCACTGCCGATGGAGACGTGGGCGATGTCCTCGGGACCGCGTACCTCCGCGATGCGGGTGGTGCCGGGCAGGGACGGGTCTCCGTCGTACAGCCCGTCGACGTCGGAGAGGAGGACGAGGAGGTCGGCGCGGACGAGGTGGGCCACCAGGGCCGCCAGCCGGTCGTTGTCGCCGAAGCGGATCTCGTCGGTGGCGACGGTGTCGTTCTCGTTGACCACCGGCAGGGCACCCATGTCCAGGAGCTGGTCCAGGGTCCGGTAGGCGTTGCGGTAGTGGGCGCGCCGGCTGGTGTCGTCGGCGGTCAGGAGGACCTGGCCGACGCGAACGCCGTAGCGGGCGAAGGAGGCCGTGTAGCGGGCGACGAGGAGGCCCTGGCCGACGCTGGCGGCGGCCTGCTGCCGGGCGAGGTCCTTGGGGCGGCGGGCCAGGCCGAGCGGGGAGAGGCCGGCGGCGATGGCTCCGGAGGAGACCAGGACGATCTCCCTCTCGCCGCCGCTGCGGGCCTTGGCGAGTACGTCGACCAGCGCGTCCACCCGGTCGGCGTCGAGGCCGCCCGCGGCGGTGGTCAGGGAGGAGGAGCCGACCTTGACCACGATCCTGCGGGCGTCCACGACACCTTGCCTAGCCGTTGACACGTCTTTCCCCTCATCGAACCGACCGATCCCTGCGACCGGGCCAATCTACGGGGTGGGGCGGCGGGCCCGCCCGCCGGTTTCAGACCGTGGACGAGGAGGGCTCCGACACCCGCTCCGGTCCGGGGCCGCCGGCCGGGCCCGCCCCGGTGCCGGGGATCAGGATCCGGCGCGAGAGCAGGAAGGTGAAGGGGATGGCGACGACGGCCGCGACGAGCGGCGCGATGCGGGTGTCCATTCCGGCCCAGCTGACCAGGGCGTAGAGGCCGGCGGACTGGATCACGTAGTTCGTGACGTTCGTCAGCGGGAAGAGGAGGAATTTCTTCCAGGTGGGCCGGGTGCGGTAGGTGAAGTAGGTGTTCATGAAGAACGACCCGATCATCGACAGCACGAAGGCGAGGGTGTACGCGGCGAAGTAGGGCATCCACGGGTGCAGCAGCAGGTAGATGCCGAAGAAGGTGCCGGTGTTGACCCCGCCCACCAGGGCGAACCGGAAGATCTGGCCGAGCTGGTCGCGTCGGCTGGGCCGGCTCATCAGCGGCTGCGCTCCGTGATCACGGCCTCGGAGATCCCGGGCATCCGCTCGGCGCCGTGGGCCTCCTTGACCAGGAAGTGCGGGCGGCGCTTGCTCTCGTAGTAGATGCGGCCGATGTACTCGCCGATCAGGCCCAGCATGATCATCTGCATGCCGCCGATGCCGGCGATCATCGCGACGATGGTGACGTAGCCGGGCGAATCGATGCCGTTGGTGATCGCCATGACGGTGATCCACAGCGCGTACAGGCCGGTCAGCGCGACCAGCGACACGCCGAGCCAGATACCGAGGCGCAGCGGCTTGTTGTTGAAGGAGATCAGCCCGTCCATGCCGTAGTTCAGCAGGGACCCGAACTTCCACTTGGTCTCGCCCGCCTCGCGCTGGGCGTTCTGGTAGTCGAAGTGGACGGTGTCGAAGCCGATCCAGGAGAACAGGCCCTTGGAGAAGCGGTTGTACTCGGGGAGGGCGAGCAGGGCGTCGACGGCCGGCCGCGACAGCATGCGGAAGTCTCCGACGCCGTCCGTGAGCTCCACGTCGACCCAGCGGTTGACCCCGCGGTAGTAGAGGCGGCTGAGGGCGGAGCGGAGCTTCTTGTCGCCCTCGCGGGTGCGCCGGGCGATGATCTGGTCGTGGCCCTGCCGGTAGTGCTCCAGCATGGTGGCGATCAGCTCCGGCGGGTGCTGGAGGTCCGCGTCCATGATCACCACGGCGTCGCCGGTGGCCTCGCGGAGCCCGGCGAGCATGCCGGCCTCCTTGCCGAAGTTCCGGCTGAAGGAGACGTAGCGCGTCTGCTCCCCGTACTCGGCGGCGATCTTGCGGAGCTTGCCGAGGGTCCCGTCCCGGCTGCCGTCGTCGACGTAACAGACCTCGTACTCGACGGGCAGGGTGTCCAGCACCCGGCGGATCTCCGCGTCGAACCGGTCGATGACGGCTTCTTCGTTGTAACAGGGGACAACTACCGACAGCTTGGTCATGAGCACTTCCTGCAGCGTCCTAACGGGTGATTGTCGGCGACCGGGCCCGCCACTCACCTCTTCCTTAGAAGTATGCACGCCGGCGGCCGGCCTGCCCGAGTCGCGTGTGGCACACGGTAGCTTTGACGGAATAAGCGGAATGGAACGAAAGGATCGAGGTGCACGTGCCTGACGTCTCCGTGGTCGTCATCGTCTACAACGACGCAGAGCGTCTGCCGACAGCAGTCCAGTCGGTTTTGGACCAGACCCTGCACGGGGTCGAGGTCGTGATCGTGGACGACTGCAGCGAGGACCGCTCCTACGCGGTCGCCCGGGAGCTGGAAGCGGCGAACCCGGGCAGGGTGCGCGCCTTCCAGCTGCCCGAGAACAGCGGCGGCTGCGGCGCCCCCCGCAACCACGGCATCCAGCAGGCCACCGGCACCTACGTCATGTTCCTGGACAGCGACGACGTCCTGGAGCGCAACGCCTGCCGGAACATGCTGGTGGCCGCCGAGCGGACCGGCTCCGACCTGGTCTCGGGCATGTGCGTGCGCGTGCACCTCGACAACCGGTGGGGCAAGACCACCGAGTGGTACCCGTGGCTCTACTCCCGTACCCGGACCCTGGAGTCGATCACCGAGTATCCGGACCTGCTGGTCTACGACACCCTCTCCACGAACAAGTGCTACCGGCGCGCCTTCCTGCTGGAGCAGGGCCTGGAGTTCCCGGTCGGCATCCACTACGAGGACCTGCTGTTCTCGGCCCAGGCGTACGTCGCCGCCCGCCGCATCACGCTGATCCCGAACCACGTGTACTTCTGGAACGTGGTCGAGAAGGCCCAGTCGAAGTCGATCAGCAACCGGCGCCACGAGATCGCGAACTTCGTCCACCGGATGGAGATCCACCGCCGCGTCGACGAGCTGCTGGCCGCCAAGGGCCACACCGCCATCAAGACCGCGAAGGACGCCAAGTTCCTCAAGCACGACCTGGTGCTGCACCTGCGCGACCTGCCGCTGCTGGGCGACGACTACCGCCGGGAGTTCGCCCGGCTGGCCAACGGCTACCTGGCCGGCATCGACCCGGCCGCGTACGACAACGTCACCCACCTCCAGGCCATCTGCGCCTACCTCCTCGGCAAGGAGGACTGGGACAACCTCCTCATGGCCGCCGACTCCATGACCAACAAGGGCCGGCTGTCCTCCCCCCTCGCCGAGCGCGACGGGCGCGTCTACTGGTGCGGCGACCACCTCGACGACGCCGAGGGCCGCCGGATACTGGACGTCACCGGCCAGGGCTTCCACACCGCACCGCTGTCCTCCCTGGTCCTGGGCAACCGCCTGACCTCGTACGAGGACGACGGGCGCGGCACGGTCACGCTGTCCGGCGCCGTCGTGAACCCGCTGGGCCGCATCCAGGAGGACACCGAGCTCAAGGCCTCCCTGGAATTCCGGGCCCGCCGGCAGATCGGGGTGCGCTCCTTCAGCTTCCCGGTGACCACCGTGCGCCACGCCGGTCACACGATCGAGTGGACCGCCACGGCCGACATCGCCGGCACCGTGCGCCCCCTCGGCATCATCGACGCCGTCTGGGACGTCCGCCTCAAGCTGACGGCCGGCGCCGACCGGCTCACCACCCGGGTCTCGGTCGGCGGCGTCGACCTGGAGTCCGCGGCCCGCCTGCGGGTGCGCCCGCGCCTGACCCGGCTCGTCTCCGACCGCTTCGAGCCCGAGGTGACGAAGAAGGGCAACCTCTCCTACGTCCTCACCGCCGAGGGCGCCGCGGCCGTGCGCACGCAGACACTGCTCAGCAGCGCCATGCACGGCAAGGCGGCCGGCGTGGTCAAGCGCGGCCTGCGCCGGGCCCTGAAGGCCCGCCGCAACCTCGGCTCGGGCGAGCAGAAGGTGAAGGTCTACCACGAGGTCTTCTCGAAGCTGCCGGTCAAGAAGGGCACGGTCGTCTTCGAGAGCCACATGGGCAAGCAGTACAGCGACAGCCCGAAGGCGATCTACGAGGAGCTCGTCCGCCAGGGCGCGCCCTTCGAGGCGATCTGGTCCTACGCGGGCGCCCGGCCCACCGGCTTCCCCGAGGAGGCCACCCTGGTCAAGCGCTGGAGCTGGCCCTACCTGCGCGCGCTGGCCCAGGCCGAGTACTGGGTCGACAACCAGGGCTTCCCGCTGGCGCTGGCCAAGCGCCCGGGGACCACGTACATCCAGACCTGGCACGGCTCCGCGCTCAAGCGGATGGGCTTCCACGAGCCCCACACCAAGGCACAGGGCCGGGCCGGGCAGGACCGCTTCCAAGCGGCCGTCAACCGCTTCGACCACTTCTTGGTCCGCTCCGAGCACGACGTGCGCACCCTCGCCAAGGGCTTCCGGCTGCGCGACGAGGTCCTGCTGCGCACCGGCTACCCGCGCAACGACGCCCTCGTCGAGGCCCACCGCGCCGAGGCGGACAGCGGGGAGCGCGTGCGCGGTCCGCTCGCCGCCGAGCTGGGCATCGACCCGGACAAGCGGGTGCTGCTGTACGCGCCCACCTTCCGGGCGAGCGCGGACGGAACGGTGGAGGGCTTCGCGTTCCCCTTCGACGTCGAGGAGTTCGCGGACCGCCTCGGTGACCGCTTCACGCTGCTGGTGCGCACGCACTACCTCAACAGCGTCTCGCTGCCGCCGTCGGTGGCGGGCCGGGTGATCGACGTGTCCCGGCACCACGACATCACCCCGCTGCTGGCGCTCGCCGACGGGCTGATCACCGACTACTCGTCCGTGATGTTCGACTACGCGGTGCTCGACCGGCCGATGCTGTTCTTCGCGTACGACTACGAGAAGTACGCCACCGACATCCGCGGCACGTACTTCGACCTGAAGGAGAAGGCACCGGGGCCCGTCGTGGCCACGGCCGACGAGCTGATGCAGGCCGTCTCCGCCTTCGACGAGGCCGACGCCAAGTACGCGGAGGCCCGCCAGCGCTTCCTCAGCGAATTCGGCGAGTACGACCGCGGGGACGCCGCCCGCCAGATCGTCGAGAAGTTCTTCCCCAGGAGCGGCAAGTGAGCCAGCAGCCCCACGAGTCCACAGCGCCGGGCGGCCGCGACATCTTCCTCGTCTCCAACAGCGTGGACGAGCTCGGCGGCGTGACCACCTGGTCGCACCAGATGGCCCGGCTCTTCACCGACCGCGGCCACCGGGTGCACGTCATCGGCATCGCACCCGTGGCGGAGGAGATCCGCCAGCAGCTGCCGTCCGGCCTCCCGTACGAGACGACCACCCTGTACGAGGCCCACCCGCCCAGGGCCCGCCGGCTGCGCGGCCTCAAGGGCCGGCTCAACGCCCCGGAGCGGCGCCGGCAGGCGGCCCGCCAGGCGGGCATGCGGGCCAAGGCGGAGGTGCTGAGCGGCCTGTTCCGGGCCGCCCGGCCTGGCGCCGTCGTGATCGTCACCCAGGTCTGGGCGATGGAGTGGGTGGCCCTCGCCGACACCAAGGGGCTGTCGGTCATCGGGATGAGCCACGAGTCCTTCGAGGCCAGCCACAAGTCCACCCGGGGCGCGCGGGTCCGCCGCTTCTACGCGCAGGCCGACCGGCTGCTGGTGCTCACCCCGGAGGACGCGGACCTGTGGATCCGGGCCGGCATGGAGAACGTCGACAGCATGCCGAACCCGCTGCCGTTCATGCCGGACTCCCCCGCCCCGCGCACCGCGAAGGTCGTCGCGAGCGTCGGCCGCCTCGCCTTCGAGAAGGGCATGGACCTGCTCCTCGACGCGTGGGCGGACGCCGCCCCGCGCCACCCGGACTGGACCCTGCGGATCTACGGCGCGGGCATCGAGGAGGCGGCCCTGCGGGCGCACTGCGCCTCGCTCGGCGTGGAGGACTCCGTGAAGTGGATGGGCAGCACCGCCGACGTACTGGGCGCGCTGCGCGAGGCCTCCGTCTTCGCGCAGGCCTCCCGCGCCGAGGGCTTCCCGATCACCCTGCTGGAGGCGATGGCCGCGGGCCTGCCCGTGGCCGCCTTCGACTGCGCGCCGGGCGTGCGCGAGATCGTGCGGCACGGTGAGGACGGGCTGCTGGCCCGCCTCGGCAACACGATGGAGCTGGCCGGGCACCTCGACACCCTGATGTCGGACCGCGACACGCGCGAGGCGCTCGGCGACGCGGCCTTCCGCCACGTGCGGCGCTACTCCGCGGCGGAGATCACCGACCGGTGGGAAGAGCTGTTCGCCCTCCTCGAACGCTGACCCGCCCGTACGTACGTACGCGGCCGCCCGCCCCGGGACCGGGTCCCGGGGCGGGCGGCCGCGTACATGGCGCGAAGCCGGACGTCAGACGGTGTGGACGTCCTTGTGCGGGTCGCGGTGGCCGGCCCTGCGGTTGGCCTCCCAGCCCGCCCACGCCGAGGTGATCATCTCGCGGACGTCGTGCCGCGCCTTCCAGCCCAGCTCGGCGGCGATCCGGTCGGCCGAGGCCACGACCTTCGCCGGGTCACCGGGACGGCGCGGGGTGACGACCGGCGCGTAGGTGTGGCCCGTGCCCTCGTTCAGCAGCTCGACCATCTCCTTGACGGAGACGCCCTCGCCCCGCCCGATGTTGACAGTGAGGTCCTTGTGGTCCCCCGCCGCACCCCACTCGGCGAGCCGGCGGGCGGCCACCACATGGGCGTCGGCCAGGTCCTCGACGTGGATGTAGTCGCGGATGCAGGTGCCGTCCGGGGTCGGGTAGTCGTCACCGAAGATGCGGGCGCCCTCGCCGGCGTCATACCGCTCGAAGACCATCGGGACCAGGTTGAAGACCCCGGTGTCCGCGAGCTCGGGGGTGGCCGCGCCCGCCACGTTGAAGTAGCGCAGGCAGGCGGTGGAGATGCCGTGCGCCTTGCCGGCCGCGCGCACCAGCCACTCGCCGGCGAGCTTCGTCTCGCCGTACGGGCTCAGCGGCTTGCAGGGGGTCTCCTCGGTGACGGAGTCCACGTCGGGCATGCCGTACACGGAGGCGGAGGAGGAGAAGAGGAAGTTGCGGATGCCCGCGGCCGCCACGGCCTCCAGCAGCACCGTGAGGCCCTGCACGTTCTCTCGGTAGTAGTACAGCGGCTTCTCGACGGACTCCCCGACCTGCTTCTTGCCCGCCAGGTGCACCACGCCGGTGATCTTGTGCTCGGCGATGGCCTCGTCCAGGGCGAGGCGGTCCAGCACCGAGGCCGTCACCAGCGGGACGCCCTCCGGTACGCGGTCCTCCCTGCCGGTGGAGAGGTCGTCGAAGACCACGACCTTCTCACCCGCGAGCAGCATCGCGCGGACGACGTGCGCGCCGATGTAGCCGGCACCACCGGTGATCAGAAATGTCATGCGTGTCTCCCGAGCTCTAGCGTGACCGCCGCGTGCGGGCGCGGTCGAGGCGGTTGCGTACGAAGGTCAGCGCGCCCCCGGCACCGGGCGCGAGGCGCACGGCCAGCGCTCCGGCGGCCGTGCGGTAGGGCTGCGCCAGCAGAACACCGTACCGGCTGCTGGGCAGGGCCCTGCGGCGGAGCAGACCGCCCGAGGGGCGCAGGGAGGTGACCAGGGAGCTCCCGTCGGCGCAGTCCACGCCCACCCGGACGTCCCAGGCCTGCATCCCGCGCAGCCCCCGGCGGCGCCCCTCGGCGGCCAGCGCGGCGAGCCGGAAGGGCACCTCGGCGGTCCACCCGTCCCCGTCCGCGGCGGCCCGCAGCTCGACCGGCCGCACCAGCACCGGCTCGCCGCCTGCCCGGGGCGGGAAGCTCAGCCGAACGGTCCGCGGACCGGCCCCGGCGAGCCGCCCGTACAGGTCGCGCACCCGGATCCGGACGGCCCCCGCCCCGGCGGGCGCGGCGTCGACGGTGACGGGCAGCGCTTCCACCGGTACGGCGTCCAGACCGTCCAGCGGCACCGGCAGCCGCTCGCTCCACACGGGCAGCCCGGCCGCGTCACGCGCGTACGGGGGCAGCAGCCGGGCCGGCTCGGCGGCGAACCGGGTCAGCCGCTCCACGTCCTGCGGCGGGGCCTCGGCGGCCGCGAGCACCCGCGCGATCCAGCGGGCACGGGCGGGGGCGGCATCGATGTCGGCCGGGTCGAAGCCCGCCAGGTACTCACGGGTGAGGCTCCACCAGGCGGCCTGGTACTCGGGGTCCGTGCCCAGCTCCCGCAGGTACATCCGCAGGTCGTAGTCCAGGAACTTCACCTGGCAGGCGCGGCCCAGTTCCGGCGAGGCGGCGGCGAGGGTGCGCGAGGCGGTGCGGTGCGCCTCGACGCGGGAGCGCCAGTTCCCGACGTCCGCGCGGTCCAGGGAGATCGACACCCGGGCGGCGCTGCGGCGCACGTGCCACACGTAGACGAGGTCGCCGACGACCGCGATCCGGGGCGCGGCGGCCAGGACGCGGGAGGTGAAGACGAAGTCCTCGTACACGAACCGGCCGTCGGGGAAGCGGATCCCGTGCTTCTCCAGGAAGGCGCGGTCGTACAGCTTGTTGACGCAGAGCGTGTCCCGCACCAGCTCGGGCCGGTCGGCGGGCCGCTCGATGACGTCACCCGGCGTGTACAGGCCGGGCATCCAGGGCACCTCACGGCCCTCCGGCAGCTCCCGCCGCACGCACGAGCCGACCGTGACGGGGGCGCGGTGCTCCTCGGCCGCCCGCAGCAGCGCCCGGACGGCGCCCGGCGGCAGGACGTCGTCGCTGTCCAGGAAGAGCACGTAGGGGGAGGTGGCGGCGGCGATTCCGTCGTTGCGGGGGGTGCCGCAGCCGCCGCTGTTCCGCGTGCGGTGCAGCACCCTCAAACGCGGATGGGCCGCCGCCAGGTCGTCCAGCACGCGCGCGGTCCCGTCCGAGGAGGCGTCGTCGACCGCGATGACCTCGGCGACCACCGGGCCCTGGGCGAGGGCCGAGGAAACGGCCTCGCCCACGAGCCCGGCGTCGTTGTACGCGATCACCACCACCGAGACCGAGGGGGCCGCGGCGGTGTCACTGCTGGAATGGCTGCTCACCCGTTGGATCCTAGGCGAACGGCGTAAAGCCCCGTTCAAGAAGGCGCACGCCGGGGAGGGACGGCGTCAGAAGGGACGGAACTCGTCGTACTCCTGCTGGGCGGCGTCGCCCCGCTTGGCTTCCTTCTCCTTGCGGCGCGTGGTGGCCGGACGCGGGGCCTCCAGACGGTGGTCCTCGCCTCGGCGGCCCAGCATCTCGGCGCCGGCCATCATGGTCGGCTCCCAGTCGAAGACGACCGCGTTCTCCTCGGAGCCGATCGCGACTCCGTCGCCCGCCTTGGCACCGGCCTTGCGCAGCGCGTCCTCCACACCGAGGCGGTTGAGCCGGTCGGCGAGGTAGCCGACGGCCTCGTCGTTGTTGAAGTCGGTCTGGCGCACCCAGCGCTCCGGCTTCTCGCCGCGCACGCGGTACACGTCCTCCACCTCGTCGTAGGTGACGGTGAAGCCCGCGTCGTCCACGGCCTTCGGGCGGATGACGATGCGGGTCGCCTCCTGCTTGGGCTTGCGGGCGCGCGCCTTGGCCACGACCTCGGCGAGGAAGTAGGAGAGCTCCTTCAGACCCGTACGGGCGACGGCCGACACCTCGAAGACCTTGTAGCCGCGGGCCTCCAGGTCCGGGCGGACCATCTCGGCGAGCTCCTTGCCGTCCGGGATGTCGACCTTGTTCAGGACGACGAGGCGCGGACGCTTCTCCAGGCCCCCGCCGTAGAGCTTGAGCTCCTCCTCGATGAGGTCGAGGTCGCCCACCGGGTCGCGGTCGGACTCCAGGGTAGCGGTGTCCAGCACGTGCACGAGGACCGAGCAGCGCTCGACGTGGCGCAGGAACTCCAGGCCGAGGCCCTTGCCCTGGCTGGCGCCGGGGATCAGACCCGGGACGTCGGCGATGGTGTAGACGGTCGAGCCGGCCGTGACCACGCCGAGGTTCGGGACGAGGGTGGTGAAGGGGTAGTCCGCGATCTTCGGCTTGGCGGCGGAGAGCACCGAGATCAGCGAGGACTTGCCGGCGCTCGGGAAGCCGACCAGCGCCACGTCGGCGACGGTCTTCAGCTCCAGGACGATGTCGTCCGTGGTGCCGGGAACGCCGAGGAGCGCGAAGCCGGGGGCCTTGCGGCGGGCGGAGGAGAGCGCGGCGTTGCCGAGGCCGCCGCGGCCGCCCTCGGCGGCTACGTAGGTGGTGCCCTGGCCGACGAGGTCGGCGAGGACGTTGCCCTGCTTGTCCAGGACGACGGTGCCGTCCGGCACGGGCAGGATCAGGTCCTGGCCGTCCTTGCCGGAGCGGTTGCCGCCCTCGCCGGGCTTGCCGTTGGTGGCCTTGCGGTGGGGGCTGTGGTGGTAGTCCAGCAGGGTGGTGATCGCCTGCTCCACCACCAGGATGACGTCGCCGCCACGTCCGCCGTTTCCCCCGTCGGGGCCGCCGAGCGGCTTGAACTTCTCCCGGTGTACGGAGGCGCAGCCGTGGCCCCCGTTACCCGCGGCGACGTGCAGCTCGACGCGGTCCACGAAGGTGGTCATGGGTGTTCCTCCAGATACATACGGGAATGTCCCGGGCAGGCCTTGCTGCCCATTAAACGTGTCTCTGTGACAACGCGCCGAGGGCGGACCCCTCTTCCCGGCATGCGCCGGGAAGAGACGAGATCCGCCCTCGGGCTGTTACGAACGCGTGTGATTCAGCGGGAAGCTGGATCAGGCGGCCGGAACGATGTTGACGACCTTGCGACCACGGTGCGTGCCGAACTGAACGGCACCCGCCTGCAGCGCGAACAGCGTGTCGTCGCCACCGCGACCGACACCGGCACCCGGGTGGAAGTGGGTGCCGCGCTGGCGGACGAGGATCTCACCAGCGGAAACGACCTGACCGCCGAAGCGCTTCACGCCGAGCCGCTGAGCATTGGAATCGCGACCGTTCCGAGTGGACGATGCGCCCTTCTTGTGTGCCATGTCTCAGTCCCTCTTACTTCGCAGCCGTGGGGATACCGGTGACCTTGATCGCCGTGTACTGCTGACGGTGACCCTGGCGACGGCGGTAGCCGGTCTTGTTCTTGTAGCGCAGGATGTCGATCTTGGCGCCCTTGGTGTGGTCCACGACCTCGGCCGTGACCTTGATCCCGGCCAGCACCCACGGGTCACTGGTCACGGCGTCGCCGTCGACAACGAGCAGGGTCGAGAGCTCGACCGTGTCGCCAGCCTTGGCAGTGGAAATCTTGTCAACCTCAACGATGTCGCCGACAGCAACCTTGTGCTGGCGACCACCGCTGCGCACGATGGCGTACACGCGGATCTCTCTCTCACTCGGGACGGATGCTCCTGAAGCCAGCCGCTCACACGGGCCGCGGCCCGCGATGATCCGGAATTGGACGAGCGGCCTCTCCCGTGACCCGGCCGCTTGCGCGGTCGTGCGGGAGGAAGGTGCTCAGGAGCGCGACGCACGCTGAACGGGTAATCGTTCAAGACACGCCGACGGTCTAGGTTACGGGGCTGGTTCCGGAGGGTCAAACCGGGCCCCGTGGCACCGTGGACCCCGCCCGGGGGCGGGGTCCACGGTCACGGAACGGATCAGGCCTCGGTCGGAGCCGAGACGGACGGAGCGCTCTGCTCCGCCGCCGCGGTCTTCTTCGTGGCCCGCTTCGCCGTCGTCTTCTTGGCCGTCGCCTTCTTCGCGACGGTCTTCTTGGCGGCCGCGGCCTTCTTGGCCGGGGCCTTCTTCGCCGTGGTGGCCGCCTTCTTGGCCGGCGCCTTGCGGGCGGCCTTCTTGGCGGGAGCCGGCGCCTCGGCCTCGGCCTCGGCGGCCTCCGGCTCGGGGGCCTCGGCCGGAGCCTGCTCCGGGGCGGCCGGCGCGGGCTCGGCGGCCGGAGCCTCGACGACCACGATGGCGGCCTCCACCGCACCGGCGGGCGCGGTGGCCCTGCGTACGGCACGGCGGCGCGGACGGGCCGGGGCGGCCTCCACGACGGGCTCGGCCGGGGTCTCGGCGACCACGGGCTCCGGCTCGGCAACCGGCTCCGGCTCGGCGACGGCCTCCACGGCCGGCTCCGGCTCGGCCACCGCCACGGGCTCCGGGGCCACGACGGGCTCCGGCTCCGGCGCGGTCGCCTTGCGGGTCGCCCGGCGACGGGTACGGCCCTTCGGCGCGGCCTCCTCCACGGGGGCGGCCGGAGCCACCGGGGCGGCCTCGACCGTCTCAGCGGCCTCGACGGCCTCGGCGACGACCTCCGCGGCCGGCTCCAGCACCGTGTCGGCGGGCTCGGTGACCGGCTCCGCCTCCACCACCGGGGTCACCGGCGCGGGGGCGGGGGCCTGGGCGGCGAACCGCTCCGCACCGCGCGGGGCGCCCGCCGGAGCGGTCGCCTTACGGGTGGCGCGGCGACGGTTGCGGCGCCCGCTGACGCCCGCCGCGGCCTCGGCCTCGGCGGCGCTGCTGTACAGCTCCTCGTCCGGCACGAACGCCGGCTCCGGCAGGGCACGGGGCGCGGCGAGCTCGGCGGCCACCTCGGCCTCGGTCTCGGCCTCCTCCAGCAGCTCGGTGTCGACGGTCTCGACCGTCTCCACCTCGTGCTCGTGCTCGTGACCACGGCCACCGCGGCGCTTGGCGCGCTTGCCGTTGCCGCCGCCGCCCACCGCGGACGGGGTCTCCATGTGGACGATCACGCCGCGGCCGTTGCAGTGGACGCAGGTCTCGGAGAAGGACTCCAGCAGACCCTGGCCCACCCGCTTGCGGGTCATCTGGACCAGGCCCAGCGAGGTGACCTCGGCCACCTGGTGCTTCGTGCGGTCACGGCCCAGGCACTCCAGCATGCGCCGCAGCACCAGGTCGCGGTTCGACTCCAGGACCATGTCGATGAAGTCGATGACGACGATGCCGCCCAGGTCGCGCAGCCGCAGCTGGCGCACGATCTCCTCGGCCGCCTCCAGGTTGTTCCTGGTGACGGTCTCCTCGAGGTTGCCGCCCTGACCGGTGAACTTGCCGGTGTTGACGTCGATGACGATCATCGCCTCGGTCTTGTCGATCACGAGGGAGCCGCCCGAGGGCAGCCACACCTTGCGGTCGAGCGCCTTGGCGAGCTGCTCGTCGATCCGGTACGTCGCGAAGACGTCGACCTCGGAGGTCCAGCGGGACAGCCGGTCGGCCAGGTCCGGAGCCACGTGGGACACGTAGCCGTGGATGGTCTGCCACGCCTGGTCACCGCTGATGATGACCTTGGAGAAGTCCTCGTTGAAGATGTCGCGCACGACGCGGACGGTCATGTCCGGCTCGCCGTAGAGCAGGCTCGGCGACGAGGTCGTGATCTGCTTCGACTTCTTCTGGATCTCCTCCCACTGCCCCTGCAGACGCTCGACGTCACGGCGCAGCTCGTCCTCGCTCGCGCCCTCGGCGGCGGTGCGCACGATGACGCCCGCGTCCTCGGGGACGATCTTCTTGAGGATGGTCTTCAGACGCGCGCGCTCGGTGTCGGGCAGCTTGCGGCTGATACCGGTCATCGAACCCTCGGGCACGTAGACCAGGTAACGGCCGGGCAGCGAGACCTGGCTGGTCAGGCGGGCGCCCTTGTGGCCGATCGGGTCCTTGGTGACCTGGACCAGGACCGACTGGCCGGACTTCAGGGCGGACTCGATGCGGCGCGGCCCGTTGGCCATGCCGAGCGCCTCGAAGTTGACCTCACCGGCGTACAGGACGGCGTTGCGGCCCTTGCCGATGTCGATGAAGGCGGCCTCCATCGACGGCAGCACGTTCTGGACCTTGCCCAGGTAGACGTTGCCGACGTACGAGGTGGCTTCTTCCTTGTTGACGTAGTGCTCGACGAGCACGTTGTCCTCGAGGACGCCGATCTGGGTGCGCTCGCCCGCCTGGCGGACGACCATCACGCGCTCGACGGCCTCGCGGCGGGCCAGGAACTCGGCCTCGGTGATGATCGGCACCCGGCGGCGGCCCTGCTCGCGGCCCTCGCGGCGGCGCTGCTTCTTCGCCTCCAGACGCGTCGAGCCCTTGATGGACTGGACCTCGTCAGCGCCGGTGCCCAGCTCGGCCTTCTCGCGCGCCGGACGCGGCTCGCGGACCTTGAGGACGGTACGGACACCGTCCTCCTCGCCCGCCTCGACCTCGACGGCACCGTCACCGCTGCGGCGGCGTCGCCGGCGCCGGCGACGGCTGGAGGCGGAACCGAGGGCCTCGTCGGCCTCCTCTTCCTCTTCCTCCTGCTCGGCTTCCCGCGGCTCGGCTTCCTGCGCGGGGGCCTCGGCCTCGCCCTCCTCGTACGCGGACTCGTCCAGGTCGGCGTTCTCACCGCGACGGCGGCGACGGCCACCGCGACGGCGGCGGCGCGAGGGGCGCTCGCCCGACTCGTCGGCCTCGTCCTCGTCGAACTCGGCGGCCTCGGCCTCCGGCTCCTCCTCGGCGAGCTCCGGCTCGGCCGGGGCGACGGGCTCGGCGGCACCGCGACGGCGGCGGCGACGGCCGGCCGGCTGCGCGGCGGGGGCCTGGACCTCGGCGACGGCCTCGGCCTCTTCCTCCTCGTCCTCCTCCACCGAAGCGGCGGCGGCAGCGGCCGCGGCGGCCATGGCGGCGGTCTCCGGCGTCTGGAACATCGGCTCGGCGAAGACCGGCGCCTGGAAGACGGCCACGGCGGGACGCGCGGCGCGGCGGCGGCCGGCCGGGGCGGCCTCGGGCGCGGCGGCGGCCTCGGGCTGCGCGGCGGGGGCCGCGGCGGCGGGGGCGGCCGGGGCGGCGGAACGGGTGGCGCGGCGGCGGCCCCGCTTGGGGGCGTCCACGGCGTCGGCGACGGTGACGGCGCGGGTCGCGGCCCGGGGCGCTTCCCCCGCGGCCGGGGCCTCTTCCGCTTCCTCCTCCGCTTCCTCGACGGCCGGGGCGGCCTCGGCGGCGGCCGGGGCGGCGACGGCGCGGGTGGCGCGGCGACGGGCACGCGGCGCGGGAGCGGCCGGAGCCTCCTCCTCCACCGCCGGAGCCGGGGCGGACTCCACGACGACCTCGGCCGGCTCGGCGGCCGCGGGGGCGGCGACGGCGCGGGTGGCACGGCGACGGGCACGCGGGGCCGGAGCGGCCGGAGCCTCCTCCTCCACCGCCGGAGCGGGAGCCGGCTCCACGACGACCTCGGCCGCCTCAGCGGCAGGCGCGGCGACGGCACGCGTCGCACGGCGACGGGCACGCGGCGCGGCGGCGGCCGGAGCCTCCTCTACGACCGGGGCGGGAGCGGCCGGGGCGGTCTCGGCGGCGGCCTCCGGGGCGGTCTCGGCGACCGGAGCGGTGGTGGCCCGGGTGGCGCGGCGGCGGGTGCGCGGGGCCGGAGCGGCCACGGGCTCCTCGGTGACCGGCGCCGGCGCCGGCTCCACGACGACCTCGGCCGCCTCAGCGGCAGGCGCGGCGACGGCACGCGTCGCACGGCGACGGGCACGCGGCGCGGGAGCGGCCGGAGCCTCCTCGACGGCCGGCGCCGGAGCGGCCGGGGCGGTCTCGGCGGCGGCCTCTACGGACGCCTCGGCGGCGACGCCGCCGGGCGGGCCGGCCGGCCGGGAAGCCGCGCGGCGACGCCTGCGCGGGGGCAGGTTGTCGCTGGGGCTGCCACTGTCGGCGGCGGAGGTGTTCTCGTTTTCGTTGTTGAGCATGCGGGGTTCTCCCGTCACGCTCCCGGGCGCCGCGGCTGACGTCCGGTCCGGCGCGGCTCCGCGCGAAGGGCGCGGAGCCGGCCTCCGGGGCGCGTTCGCCACACGGGAGCTGTAGTCCATGGCCGCCGGTTCCGTACGTCTTGTCCGTACGGCCTGGCGGAAGTCTTCAGGTCTGTGCGCTGCCCGACCCAGGTGGCTCCCGAGTGCCAGGGCGGCGCGACGACGACGTTCCTTACGCGGCGGGACCTTCCGGCGCCTTCGCGTCGGCATTCACGGCGGCCGTGGGTGGGGCGGCCGTGACGGCTTCGCGGTCGGGCGCGAGCGGGTCGGTCACCGTGCCGGACTCCTCGTCGAAGAGCCCCTGCGCCAGCCTGGTCACCGCTGCGGGGACCGGCGGCGCCAGGTCGGCCACAGCGTGGAGACCGGACAGGACGTCGTCGGGTCGCACGGCAGGTGTCAAATGCCGAACAACCAGCCGCAGTATCGCACAGGCATTGTCCAGCGGCCTATCAGCCGGGGCGGGAAGAGCCTCCAGACTGACGACGGCGCCGCGGGTGTCGAAGGTCCGCATGCCGTTCTTGGTCCGGCGCTGCACCTCGACCGTCTCGGCCGCGAGGAAGACCTCCACCGCCCGCGCGGCGTCGGCGGGCTCCACGCCCTCCAGGCGCAGCTCCCAGACCGAGGCCGTCAGGCGGTCCGCGAGCCCGGAGGTGCGGGCCTCGACGGCGTCGACGATGTCGAGGCCGGCCGGCATGGACTCGTCGAGCAGCTCGCGGAGCTTCTCGGGGTCACGGGCCTCGGCGAGGCCGATCTCGAGGTACTCGGCCTCGCTGCCGGTCCCGGTGGGGGCGGCGTTCGCGTACGAGACACGGGGGTGCGGGGTGAAGCCGGCCGAGTACGCCATGGGCACCTCGGCGCGGCGCAGGGCGCGCTCGAATGCGCGCTGGAAGTCTCGGTGGCTGGTGAACCGGAGGCGGCCACGCTTGGTGTAGCGCAGTCGGATGCGCTGCACCACCGGTGCGGGAGGCGGGCCTTCGGGCTGTCGCTTGCCCAGTGGTTCTTCTCCTTGTGCGGGGCGGCACGGCTCGCGCGCCGCCCTGAGGTCTGTCGACCCGTCCGGCTCACCCCCGCCGTTCGCGCGGGGAGATCTCGGGAGCGGGTGCCGCGTCGGCGGCTGTCGTACTACCCAGAGTACGCGCCCGTGACCTCGCCGGTTCCCGGGGCGGTCCCCCGAACAGCACGCGACGGACCTCGGCCCGTGCCTCGCGCACCGCGGCACGGGAGGTACGCCACACCTCGCGCAGGGCGTGGCCGAGGGGTGTGGCCACCTGCCGGTACACCCACGCGGCGGGCCGGACCACGCAGCCGCGCCACAGCCGGCGCAGGCCGCGGCCGAGGGCCCGGGTGATCCGGCCGGCGAGGTGCCAGGCGCTGACGAGGAGGCTTCCGAGGGGGGCGAGCAGGTACCGGTACAGGAGGGTGAGCGGCGGCAGGAGCACGTACCGCCCGATCCAGGCCAGCCCGTGCCCGGCCGGCAGGAGGACGTACCGCCACAACCCCACCCACGGCCACACGAACAACAGCCGCCAGAACCAGCCCACCAGCCACCGCAGACCGTGCCCGGCCGGCGTGAGCACCTCGCGGTACAGCCAGCCCGACGGCAGCACCACCGCGTGCCGCACCACCCATGCGATCCCGGTCCCGAGCGGCACCAGCACGTACCGCCCGAAGGAGAGGAACAGCCAGGCGGTCCCCAGCCCGAGGGGCCGCAGCAGCCAGGTGTACGCGGCGCCGGAGACGGGCACGACCAGGTAGCGCCACAGTCCGGCCCAGGGCCAGTAGAAGAGGAGGAGCAGCAGCGGCCTCAGCGCGTACCGCCACACCCGCGCGAGCACCCATCCGGCGGCCCGCCCCAGTGGCGCCAGCACACGGCGTCGCGCGGCCCTCGCGCCCAGCACGAGCAGGTCCCACACGGCCCGGACCGGCAGCACCACCAGCACGGCCACGATCTTCACCGGCACCCTGACCACCCCGGTCAGGCACCCGTCCCCACCCGGCGCCGCCTGCTGCTTTTCCATCCGCATGCCGCTAAGGACACCAGAACCAGCAGTTCCGTTGCGCCCGGGCCCGGCGGGCCGGCGGGCCGACGGGCCGGAGAGGCCGGCGCACGAACACATATGCCCCCACCGTCGGACGGTGGGGGCATAGCGCGAAAGCTCAGCCGGAGGCCGAGGCCGAGGTCACTTCACGACCGACAGGGGAAGCAGCTTCTTGCCGGTCGGGCCGATCTGGATCTCCGTCTGCATCTGCGGGCACACGCCGCAGTCGAAGCACGGCGTCCAGCGGCAGTCCTCGACCTCGGTCTCGTCGAGGGCGTCCTGCCAGTCCTCCCAGAGCCAGTCCTTGTCCAGGCCGGAGTCCAGGTGGTCCCAGGGCAGCACTTCCTCGTACGTGCGCTCGCGGGTCGTGTACCAGGCCACGTCCACGCCGTACGCCGGCAGGGTCTTCTCCGCCGCCCGCATCCAGCGGTCGTACGAGAAGTGCTCGCGCCAGCCGTCGAAACGGCCGCCGTCCTCGTAGACCGCGCGGATCACGTCGCCGACGCGGCGGTCGCCGCGCGAGAGGAGGCCCTCGACGATGCCCGGCTTGCCGTCGTGGTAGCGGAAGCCGATCGAGCGGCCGTACTTCTTGTCGCCGCGGATCTTGTCGCGGAGCTTGCCCAGGCGGGCGTCCGTCTCCTCGGCCGACAGCTGCGGGGCCCACTGGAAGGGGGTGTGCGGCTTCGGCACGAACCCGCCGATGGACACGGTGCAGCGGATGTCGTTCTGGCCGGAGACCTCGCGGCCCTTGGCGATGACGTTGACGGCCATGTCGCCGATCTGGAGGACGTCCTCGTCGGTCTCGGTCGGCAGGCCGCACATGAAGTACAGCTTCACCTGGCGCCAGCCGTTGCCGTAGGCGGTGGCGACGGTGCGGATCAGGTCCTCTTCCGAGACCATCTTGTTGATGACCTTGCGCATGCGCTCGGAGCCGCCCTCGGGGGCGAAGGTCAGGCCGGAGCGGCGACCGTTGCGCGTCAGCTCGTTCGCCAGGTCCACGTTGAAGGCGTCCACGCGGGTCGACGGCAGCGACAGGCCGACCTTGTCGTCGCTGTAGCGGTCGGCGAGGCCCTTGGCGATGTCGGCGATCTCGGTGTGGTCCGCGGAGGACAGGGAGAGGAGGCCGACCTCCTCGAAGCCCGTCGCCTTGAGGCCCTTCTCGACCATCTCGCCGATGCCGGTGATGCTTCGCTCCCGCACGGGGCGCGTGATCATGCCGGCCTGGCAGAAACGGCAGCCGCGGGTGCAGCCGCGGAAGATCTCCACGGACATGCGCTCGTGGACGGTCTCGGCGAGCGGGACCAGGGGCTGCTTGGGGTACGGCCACTCGTCGAGGTCCATGACGGTGTGCTTGGAGACGCGCCACGGCACGCCGGAGCGGTTCGGGACGACACGGCCGATGCGGCCGTCCTCGAGGTACTCGACGTCGTAGAAGCCCGGCACGTACACGTTGCCGGTCTTCGCGAGGCGCAGCAGGACCTCCTCGCGTCCGCCCGGGCGGCCCTCGGCCTTCCAGGTGCGGATGATCTCGGTCATGTCGAGGACGGCCTGCTCGCCGTCGCCGATGACCGCGCAGTCGATGAACTCCGCGATCGGCTCGGGGTTGAAGGCCGCGTGCCCGCCCGCGAGGACGATGGGGTGGTCGACCGTCCGGTCCTTGGACTCCAGCGGGATGCCGGCGAGGTCCAGCGCCGTGAGCATGTTGGTGTAGCCCAGCTCCGTGGAGAAGGACAGGCCAAACACGTCGAAGGCGGAGACGGGGCGGTGGCTGTCCACGGTGAACTGGGGCACCTGGTGCTCGCGCATCAGGGCTTCCAGGTCGGGCCAGACCGAGTACGTGCGCTCGGCGAGGACGCCCTCGCGCTCGTTCAGCACCTCGTAGAGGATCATGACGCCCTGGTTGGGCAGACCCACTTCGTAGGCGTCCGGGTACATGAGTGCCCAGCGGACGTCACAGGCGTCCCAGTCCTTGACGGTGGAGTTCAGCTCACCACCGACGTACTGGATCGGCTTCTGAACGTGCGGAAGCAGGGCCTCGAGCTGAGGGAAGACTGACTCGGCGGGCATAGCAACCTTCGTGAGCGGGCAGGGGGGCGACTCTCAAGCGTAACCCGCCCGGAGCCGCCCCCTGAATCCAGCGGCCGGCGGGGGCGGGGCGCGCACCGGACCTCGCGCGACCCGCGTTCACAGGGAGGAGCGGAGCTTCGGTCGCGACGCCCGGGCCCAGACGGCCGGGAGGTCGCCTTCGGTGCGTTCGGCCCGGGCCTCCTCGCGGCCGTGGAGGAGCCCCCAGGTGAAGGAGGGCTCGCCGGCGCCGTGGGCCTGGTGGGCCAGGTCGCGCAGGACGTTGCGGGTGACCACGCTGTCCTGGTGTTCGCCGAGCACGTCCTGGACCGCCTCCATGGCCTTGGCGAACTTGTTTGCGGGCTTCCCGAGGGCGGGTTCGGCGGCCTCCGCGCCGTAGCGGGCGCGCTTGGCGGCCTTGCGGGCCTCGTGGAGGGCCCGGTCGCGTTCCTGCCCGGGGCCGAGGGTCAGGGCGCGGTCGACCCGCCGGGCGAGCCTGCGGTAGTCGCGCAGGATCGCCTTGGGGAGGGCCTTGCCGGCGGGCTTCGCGGCCCTGGGCAGCAGCGGCGGGTCGGCGAGCAGGGCCTCCAGGGTGTCGAGGAGGGTGAGGTACCGGGCGTCGTCCAGGGCGGCGAGGGCGCGGCGGCGCGACGCGGAGCGGCTGGTGCTGTTCCAGGTGCGCAGCCGCTTGTGGACGGGGCCGGCGAGGAGGGGGTGGGGGAGGCCGGCGACCGCTTCGCGAAGGTGGTCGTGGAGGACTTCCCGGTCGCGGTCGGCGCCGAGTTCGGTGCCGAGCCGGCGCAGCTCTTCGCCGATGGGGTCGGTGACCTCGCGGTCGAGGATCTTGCGGTAGGTCTTGAACGCGCTGCGCAGGCGCCGGGAGGCGACCCGCATCCGGTGCACCGAGTCGGGCTGGTCGCGTCGTACGGCCGGGTCGCAGCTGATCAGGGTGTCGACCTGCCGGCGCAGGTACGCGAGGACGTGCGCGCCGGCGGTTCCGTCGGCCGGGCCGGGCGCGGGCCGGGCGGGGGCCCCGCTGCCGGTCTCGGCGAGGGCACGGGCGAGTTTGGAGGGGGCCTCGGACACCTTGAGCCCGGCCTTCTGGAAGGTCTGTTCGACGGCGTCGAGAAGTGCGGGGCCGGTGCCGTCGGCGAGTTCGACCTCGACCTCGGTCCAGTCCGCGGTGGCCCCGCCCCGTTCGGCGTGGACGGTGTCGGTGCTGAGCTGTGCGAGGAGGGTGCCGTCGGCGTCGAGGAGGTCGCGGGTGCGGCGTTCGGAGCGCAGCCGGACCTGGGGTTCGAGCCGGTGGTCGCGCACCCGGGAGCGGACCAGGGCGGCGAGGGCGGGCGGGACGGTGTCGGCGAGGGGGGCTTGGATCTCGTCGCGGACCCCGGGGGCGACGGGGAGTTTGAGGTGCCAGCCGGAGTCCTCGCCGCCGGTGCGGCGGCGCAGGGTGAGGCCGTCGGCGGCGAGCCGCTGGTCGGGGGTGTCGTAGTAGACGGCGTCGAGGTGGTCGGTGCCCCGGTCGTGGACGGCCGCGATGGCGGCGGTGCCGGTGAGGTCGGGGAGCTCGTGCCGGGCGCCGGCCCGGGGCTCTGCGCGCCGGGCGGCCTTGCCGTGCCCGGCCGCCTTGCCGCCCGCACCGGGTTTCGCCGCCCGGCCGGTGTTTCCCGTGTTCCCGGGGTCTCCGGTCGTGCCGGCGCCGCCGTCGGTGTCACCGGTGGTGCCGGAGCGCTTCCCGCCGGATCGCGGGAACTCGAATTTCCGCTCGATCTCGCGCTTGGTGTCCGCCATGAACCGAATCTAGTCCCGATCGGAGCACGGTGGGAGAGGGCCTCGGCGTTCGGCGGAACGACCCCCTCCGTACCGTGTCGGCTCAGGCCGAGAGGGGGCGTTGCACGCGGATCGACTGGAGCAGCCCGACGGCCACCCAGACGGCGAACATCGACGATCCTCCGTACGACACGAAGGGCAGCGGCAGGCCCGCCACCGGCATGATGCCGAGGTTCATCCCGATGTTCTCGAAGGACTGGAAGGCGAACCAGGCGATGATCCCGGCGGCCACGATGGTCCCGTACAGCTCGGTGGTGGCGCGGGCGATCATGCAGGCGCGCCACAGGACCACTCCGAGCAGGCCGATGATGAGGATGCCGCCGATGAAGCCGAGCTCCTCCCCCGCGACCGTGAACACGAAGTCGGTCTGCTGTTCGGGCACGAACTGGCCCGTGGTCTGGGGGCCCTCGAACAGGCCTGAGCCGGTGAGGCCGCCGCCGCCGATCGCGATGCGCGCCTGGTTGGTGTTGTAGCCGGCGCCGGCGGGGTCGAGCTCGGGGTTGGCGAAGGCGGCGAAGCGGTTGATCTGGTACTGGTCGAGGACGCCCAGCTGCCAGATCAGGATGGCTCCGGCGGTTCCGGCGCCGATCAGGCCGACCACCCAGCGGTTGGAGGCCCCGGAGGCCAGCAGCACTCCCAGCACGATCACGACCATCACCATGACCGACCCGAGGTCGGGCATCAGCATGACGATGCCCATGGGCGCGGCGGCCAGGCACAGCGCCTTGACCACGGTGCGGTGCTCGGGATGTTCCAGGTCTCCGGCGTCGACCCGGGCCGCCAGCAGCATCGCCATCACCAGGATGATCGTGACCTTCACGAACTCCGAGGGCTGCAGCGAGAAGCCGCCACCGATGACGATCCAGGCGTGGGCGCCGTTGATGGTGGCGCCGAGCGGGGTGAGCACGGCGGTGACGAGCAGGAGCGAGAGCCCGTAGAGGACCGGTACGGCCCCGCGCAGGTTGCGGTGGCCGAGGAGGACCGTCCCGATCATCAGGAGGAAGCCGATGCCGGTGTTGAGCAGGTGGCGCCAGAGGAAGTACTGCGGGTCGCCCTGGTTGAGGGTGTCCCGGTGGCGGGTCGCCGACCACACGAGCACGGCGCCGATCAGGGACAGGGCGAGCGCCGACAGCAGTATCGGCCAGTCGAGGCGGCGCAGGACCGAGTCACGGGCCGTCAGCCGGGCGAGCGGGCCCTTCTGGGGCGCGTACCGGGATACGGAGAAGTTGTTGGCGGTCTGCATCATCACGTCTCAGTCATGCCGCAGGGGCGGCGGGCCGGCGAGCGCGGGCGGCGCCAGCTCCTCCGGGGACGGGGGCACGTACGGCCGGATCTCGGGGGCGTCGATGGTGCCGTCGGGGTGGACGGTGGGCAGCTCGGCCTGCGGCTTGGGCAGGAGGGCCTTGCCGGTGTCCTTGCCGTCCATGGTGAGGCCGTACATCGCGTTGTAGATGTTGCGTACGGCGGGGCCCGAGGCTCCGGAGCCGGTGCCGCCCTGGGAGATCGTCATCACGATGGTGAAGTCGTCGGTGTAGGTCGCCAGCCAGGAGGTGGTCTGCTTGCCGTAGACCTGGGCGGTGCCCGTCTTGGCCCGCAGCGGGATCCTGTCCAGCGGCCAGCCGCCGAACCGCCAGGCGGCGGTGCCGCCGGGCTCGACGACCATGCGCAGGCCCTTGTCCAGGTCGGCGACGGTCTTGGCGTCGACCGGCAGCTTGCCGTGGGACGTGGGCTTGATCTCCTGGATCTTGCCGTCGGGGCTGATCACGGCCTTGCCGACGGTGGGGTTGTAGAGGGTGCCGCCGTTGCTGATGGCGGCGTAGGCGGTGGCCATCTGGATGGGGGTGACGAGGACGTCGCCCTGGCCGATGGCGAAGTTGATGCTGTCGTAGGCCTTCAGCTGGTTGCCTTCGAGGCAGCTTTCGTAGGCGATCTGCTCGACGTAGGTGCCGCCCTTCTTGCCCTGCTTGCACCAGGAGTCCTTGTTGGCCGCCCAGAAGTTCTGCTTCCACTGGCGGTCGGGGATGCGGCCGGTGACCTCGTTGGGGAGGTCGATGCCGGTCTCGGAGCCGAGTCCGAACTCACGGGCGGTCCGGTAGAACCAGTCGTGGGCGTCCTTCTTGGGTTCGAGGCCGCCGTCGCGCTGCCACTCCTTGTGGCCGAGTGCGTAGAAGACGGTGTTGCAGGAGAACTTGAGGGCTTCGCCGAGGGTGATGGGGCCGTGGCCCTTGGACTCGAAGTTCGCGAAGCTGCGGCCGCCCATGTTGTAGGAGGCGCTGCAGTTGTACTTGTCGTTGAAGGCGTAGCCGGCGCGGACGGCGGCGCTCGCGGAGACCACCTTGAAGATGGAGCCGGCGGGGGCCTGGCCCTGGATGGCCCGGTTGAGCAGCGGGTAGTTGGAGTTCTTGCTGGTGAGGTTGGCGTAGTCCTGGCCGGAGATGCCGCCGACCCAGGCGTTGGGGTCGTAGTCGGGCTGGGAGGCCATGGCGACGACGCGGCCGGTCTTGGTCTCCATGACGACGACGGCGCCGGAGTCGGCCTCGTACTTGCGTCCGGTGATGTTGTCGGTCTCCTTGCGGACGACCTTCATCGCCTGGGCGAGCTCGTACTCGGCGACGGACTGGACCCGGGCGTCGATGCTGGTGACGAGGGTGGACCCGGCGACGCCGGGGTCGGACTTCGTCTGGTCCATGACGCGTCCGAGGTTGTCGACCTCGTACGAGGTGACCTGCGCCTTGCCGCGCAGCTCCTTGTCGTACGTGCGCTCGAGCCCGGAGCGGCCGACCTGGTCGGAGCGCAGGTGGGGCGAGTCGGTGTCCTTGGCCTTCTGGATCTCGTCGTCGGTGACGGGCGAGAGGTAGCCGAGGACCTGCGCGGTGCGGGCGGCGCCGGGCGCGGGGTAGCGGCGCACCGCCGTCGGTTCGGCGGTGATGCCGGGGAAGTCCTCGGGGCGTTCGCGGATCTGGAGGGCCTGCTGGGTGGTGGCCTCCATGGTGACCGGGATCGGCTGGTACGGGGAGCCGTTCCAGCAGGGCTTGGGGGTCTGGGAGTCGCAGAGCCGGATCTTGTCCATGACGTCCTGCGGCTTCATGTCCAGGACTCCGGCGAGGCGGGTCAGGACGGCCTTGCCCCGGTCCTTTATCCGCATCAGCTCGGTGCGGGAGGCGGAGACGACCAGCCGGGTCTCGTTGTCGGCGAGGGGGACGCCGCGGGCGTCGAGGATGGAGCCGCGCACGGCTGGCTGCACCACGCGCTGGACGTGGTTGCTCCTGGCCTCGTCGGCGTACTCGTGACCGTTGCGGATCTGGAGGTACCAGAGCCGGCCGCCGAGGGTGCAGAGCAGCGAGAAGACGAGGATCTGGATGATGACGAGCCGGATCTGCACCCGGGGGGTGCGGCCGGTCTCGGGAATGTTGGTCATGCCTCGTGCTCCCCCGTCACAGCTTCTTGACGTTCTTCACGCCTTTGACACCCTTTATCCGGCCGGCCCGGTTCGCGCGGCCGCGGGCGGTGCGCAGCCGCAGGCCGCCGCGCCGGCTGCCGATGCTGAGGCCGGTGCCGCCGGCGAGCCAGCCGGAGGACACGTCGGCGCCCTGCGGCGGGCCGCCGCCCGCTTCGACGGCCATCGGGTCGTTCTCCGCCCGGCGGGCGAGGGCCATGATCCACGGCACCGTGAAGGGGGCCAGCAGCAGGTCGTAGAGGACGGCGGTGAACAGCAGCCCGCCGAGGCCGACGTGACGTTCGGCGGTGTCGCCGACCAGGGCGCCCACGCCGACGTAGAGCAGGATCGAGCCGACGGCGGCGGCGAGCACGGTGAGCATCGGGCCCCAGGCGGAGCGGAACCGGCCGTTGTCGGGGCGGGCCAGTCCCACGAGGTAGCCGATGATGCACAGGACGAGGGCGTAGCGGCCCGCCGCGTGGTCGGCGGGCGGGGCCAGGTCGGCGAGGAGTCCGGCGCCGAAGCCGAGGAGGGCTCCGGAGGTCGGCCCGTACACCAGGGACAGGGCGACGACCGTGAGCAGCATCAGGTCGGGGACGGCGCCGGGGAGCTGGAGCCGCCCCAGGACGGTGACCTGGAGGACGAGGGCCACCACGACGAGGGTGGCGGAGAGCAGGATCCGGTTGAAGCGCATGGCTCAGCGTTCCTCCTCGTCCGCGGGCCGGCCGGAGACGCTCGGGGTGGGGGTCCCCCCGGCGGAGCTGGAGGGCGTGACCGTGACGGTGACCGTCGGTGTGGGCTTGGGGGGTTCGGGCTTGGGCGGCAGGACGGCGTCGCGCGGGTCGTCGCGGGGCGGTACGACGACCACGCCGACGATGTCGAGGCGGGAGAAGCCGACGAAGGGGCGGACGTGGATCGTGCGGGTGAGGCCGCCGTTGGAGGGGTCGACGCGGACGACCTCGCCGAGCGGGACGCCGGGTACGAAGGGCTTGTTGGCGCGGGAGCCGAAGGTGACCAGGCGGTCGCCGGGGCTGACCTTGGCGCGGCCGTTGAGCATCTGGACCGACAGGGCGCGGTCGCCCTGGCCGGTGGCGAAGCCCAGTTCGCCGCTCTGCTCCAGGCGGGTGCCGACGGTGAAGTCGGGGTCGTTGGCGAGCAGGACGGTGGAGGTGTCGGGGCCGACGGTGGTGACCCGGCCGACGAGGCCGTCGCCGTTGAGGACGGTCATGTCGCGCTCGATGCCGTCCTTGCTGCCGGCGTCGATGGTGACGGTCCAGGAGAAGCCCTGCGCGGACCCTATGGCGATGACTTCGGCCCCCTTGATGCCGTACTGTCCGGCGCCGGCGCGCTTGAGCATCTCGTCGAGCTCGTGGATGCGGCTCTTGGCCCGCTCGTCGCTGCCCATCCTGGTCTTCAGGAGGGCGTTCTCTTGTTCCAGCCGGGTGATGCGGTTGTGGCGCTCGTCGGAGTCGCGTACGGCCCCTATGGCGTTGGCGACCGGGCCCACCGCGGTGGCGACGCCCTTCTCGACCGGGCCGAAGACCGCTGCCGCGGCCTTGCGGGCACCGTCGACCGGTGACTCCTCGCCCGCTCTGATGTCCACCGTGATCAACGCGAACGCGATGGCGATCAGCAGCACCAGGAGCAGCCGGCTCTCTCGTGTGTCCCTCACGTGCGGCGGCCGTGCCTTCCTCGTAGAAAACCCGTGCGGCGGAGTCGCTCCGGCGGAGCCGGGGCCGCGCCGGACTGTGCCTGTATATCAACGATCCGCCGCACCGGCGCGGTAGCACCCGTACGGCGGATCCTTGTGTTCCGCATGCCCCGTTGGAGGGGGTTTGATCACCGCCGGGGCTGGGCGTCCAGGACCTGCTGGAGGGCTTCGAACTCCTCGACGCACTTGCCGGAGCCGAGGGCCACGGAGTCGAGGGGGTCCTCGGCGATGTGGATCGGCATGCCCGTCTCGCGGCGCAGCCGCTCGTCGAGGCCGCGCAGCAGGGCCCCGCCGCCGGTGAGGACGATGCCGCGGTCCATGATGTCGCCGGACAGTTCCGGCGGGCACTTGTCGAGGGTGGTCTTGACGGCGTCCACGATGGAGTTGACCGGCTCCTCGATGGCCTTGCGCACCTCGGCGGCGGAGATGACGACGGTCTTCGGGAGGCCGGAGACCAGGTCGCGGCCGCGGATCTCGGTGTGCTCGTCCTTGTCGAGGTCGTACGCCGACCCGATGGTGATCTTGATCTGTTCGGCGGTGCGTTCGCCGAGCAGGAGCGAGTACTCCTTCTTGATGTGCTGGATGATCGCGTTGTCCAGCTCGTCGCCGGCCACCCGGATGGACTGCGCCGTGACGATTCCGCCGAGGGAGATGACGGCGACCTCGGTGGTGCCGCCGCCGATGTCCACGACCATGTTGCCGGTGGCCTCGTGGACGGGCAGGCCCGAGCCGATGGCGGCGGCCATGGGCTCCTCGATGATGTGCACCTGGCGGGCGCCGGCCTGCGTGGACGCCTCGATGACGGCGCGCCGCTCCACCCCGGTGATGCCGGAGGGCACGCAGACCACGACGCGTGGACGCGCCAGGTAGCGACGCTTGTGGATCTTGAGGATGAAGTACCGGAGCATGCGCTCGGTGATCTCGAAGTCGGCGATCACGCCGTCCTTGAGGGGCCGTACGGCGACGATGTTGCCGGGCGTCCGGCCGATCATCTTCTTCGCCTCGGAGCCGACCGCCAGGATTCCACCGGTGTTCGTGTTGATGGCGACCACGGACGGCTCGTTCAGAACGATTCCCCGGCCCCTCACGTACACCAGCGTGTTGGCGGTCCCGAGGTCGATCGCCATGTCACGGCCGATGAACGACATGTTGTTCCCCTTGTTCCCCATGAGGAGCGTCTGGCCTTCCAGTTGATAGCGGCTGCTGTCAGGTCGGCGAGGTGGGTGTGTGGGTGGAGGCCCCATCGTAGTGCCGCGAGTACCGATACCGCGCGACGGGACTCCGGCGATCTCGCCGGAACGGAAACCCGCCCCCTGATTGGTGACGTCGTGTCCTTGCCATGCGTTCCCGGCCGATACCCGCAATACCGAAGGGCGACCGAAATTACTTCGGTCGCCCCAGGTCATGAGCGCTATTCGGCTGATGTCTCGTCAGAAAGGACTGTTCCCGGAAATCAGAGCGCGGGGAAGAAGAGCTTCAGCTCGCGCTCCGCGGACTCCTCGGAATCCGAGGCGTGGATCAGGTTCTCGCGGACGATGGTGCCGAAGTCCCCGCGGATGGAACCGGGCGCCGCGGCGATCGGGTCGGTGGGGCCGGCCAGCTGGCGGACACCCTCGATCGCACGTTCCCCTTCCACCACCAGGACGACGACCGGGCCGCTCGCCATGAAGCCCATCAGGGGCTCGTAGAAGGGCTTGCCCTTGTGCTCACCGTAGTGGGCCTCCAGGGTCTCCGCGTCGAGCGTGCGCAGCTCCATCGCCGGGATGGTCCAGCCGGCCTTCCGCTCGATGCGGCCGATGATCTCGCCGACCAGCCCGCGACGGACGGCGTCGGGCTTGAGGATGACGAGAGTGCGCTGGGTCATGTGGGTGCTCCTTGCGGCAAACGGGTGCGGTGCGACGAATCTACAGGGCCGAAACGGTGAACCGTCACGCAGCGTCAGGAGCGGCGGCTTCCGCCTGACGGGCGGCCCAGCTCGCCTTGATCGCGTCGATCTTGCGGCCGTAGTGCACCGAGCACCACCACAGGCCCGCGAAGACCGCGCCCAGGAAGAACATCGTCGGGACCACGAAACCGCTCGCGATCAGCCCGATCTGCAGGGCCCAGCCGATCTGCACCGCGCCGGGGCGCGAGAGCATCCCGCACAGCAGCACCGACAGCAGCATCGTCACACCGCAGACGGTCCACACCTCGGCCTGGGTCAGGTCCGGGTTCTTCATGGCCACCAGGCCCGCGAAGCCGACGATGAAGAATTCACCGATCAGCGTGCTCGCGCAGAGCGTGCGCATCGATCCCTCAGCCCTTCTTGAACAGCAGGCGGGCCTCGCCCACCGTGATCACGGAACCGGTCACCAGGACCCCGGCCCCTCCGTATTCGGCCTCTTCCTCCGCGAGGGTGACGGCCGCCTCCAGCGCGTCGTCCAGCCGGGGCTCCACCTGCACCCGGTCCGGGCCGAAGACCTCGACGGCGATCGCCGCCAGCTCGTCCGCGCCCATGGCCCGGTGGCTGGTGTTCTCGGTGACCACGACCTCCGCGAAGATCGGCTCGAAGGCCTCGAAGACGCCCTTGACGTCCTTGCCCTCGCTCGCGGCCACGACACCGATCAGCCGGCTGAAGCCGAAGGCCTCGGTGACCGCCTCCGCGGTCACCTGCGCGCCCGCCGGGTTGTGCGCGGCGTCCAGGATCACCGTCGGGCTGCGGCGCACGACCTCCATGCGGCCCGGCGAGGTCACCGAGGCGAAGGCCTGCCGGACGGTGTCCGCGTCCAGCTCCCGCGCGTGCTCCCCGCCGACGCCGAAGAAGGCCTCGACGGCGGCCAGCGCGACCGCCGCGTTGTGCGCCATGTGGGCCCCGTACAGCGGCAGGAAGATGCCGTCGTACTCGCCGCCCATGCCGCGCAGGGTCAGCATCTGGCCGCCGACGGCCACCTCGCGGGAGACGACGCCGAACTCCATGCCCTCGCGGGCCACCGTCGCGTCGACCTCCACGGCCTTCTTCAGCAGCACCTGCGCCGCGTCCACCGGCTGCTGCGCCAGGATCACGGTGGCGTCCTGCTTGATGATGCCGCCCTTCTCCTGGGCGATCTCACCCGGCGTGGAGCCGAGCCGGTCCGTGTGGTCCAGGCTGATCGGGGTGATCACCGCGACCGTTCCGTCGATCACGTTGGTGGCGTCCCAGCTGCCGCCCATGCCGACCTCGACCACGGCCGCGTCGACCGGCGCGTCCGCGAAGGCCGCGTACGCCATGCCGGTGAGCACCTCGAAGAACGACAGCCGGTACTCCTCGGCGGCGTCGACCATCTCCACGTACGGCTTCACGTCGTGGTACGTCTCGACGAAGCGCTCGGCGCTGATCGGCGCCCCGTCCAGGCTGATCCGCTCGGTCACGGACTGGACGTGCGGGCTGGTGTAACGGCCCGTGCGCAGGTCGAAGGCGTTCAGCAGGGCCTCGATCATGCGGGCCGTGCTGGTCTTGCCGTTGGTGCCGGTGACGTGGATGGAGGGGTACGCGCGCTGCGGCTCGCCCAGTACGTCCATCAGGGCGGCGATCCGGCTGACGGACGGCTCCAGCTTGGTCTCGCCCCACCGGGTGGCCAGTTCCTGCTCCACCTCCAGCAGCGCCTTCGCCACCTCCGGGTCCTCGGGGCGGGACGGCACGGGGTCGCCCGACGGCGGACCGGCCTGGGCGCGCAGGGTACGGCTGCCCGCCTCGATCACCGCCAGGTCGGGGTCGCGGTCGGACTCTTCCGCCACAATCTGGTCGAACTCGTCGAAGGTACCGTCGCGGTCGCGGTCGTGGCTCTCGGGCTGCTGCTCACTCACGGGGACCAGTCTACGGACGGGGACCCACAGGACTTCCGGCCCGGGCGTTTCGGGACCTACGGCCGCGAAGGCGGCCTGATCGTCATGCAAGCCTTGCGGCAGGAGAGAGGGGACCGAATGCCGCAGGCCAGCACCACCACGACCGCCTCCAGCCGCGACATAGGGATGGACCTGGGAACCGCCAACACCCTCGTCTACGCGCGCGGCCACGGGATCGTCCTCAATGAGCCGTCCGTGGTGGCGGTCAGGGCCGGCACCACCACCGCCCTGGCCGTCGGGGCCGAGGCCAAGGAGACCATCGGCCGCACCCCGGGCTCCATCACCGCCATCCGCCCCCTCAAGGACGGGGTGATCTGCGACTACGAGGCCGCCGAGGAGATGATCCGGCACTTCGTGCGCAAGGCGGTGCCCGGCCGGCGCCCCCGCGCCCGGATGGTGATCTGCGTGCCGTCCGGCGTGACCCCCGTCGAGCGGCGGGCCATCGTCCACGCCTCCACCCGGGCCGGCGCCCGGACGGTCCACCTGATCGAGGAACCGATGGCGGCGGCGATCGGAGCCGGCCTTCCGGTGGCCGAACCGCGCGGCTCGATGGTCGTGGACATCGGCGGCGGCACCTCGGAGGTCGCCGTGATCTCCCTCGGCGGGATCGTCACCTCCCGCTCCCTGCGGGTGGGCGGGGACCGCCTGGACTCCGCGATCACGGACTACGTGCGCAAGCGGCACTCGCTCCTCATCGGCGAGCGCACCGCCGAGGACGTCAAGATCGGCATCGGCTCCGCCTGGCCCGTCCCCGGACGGCCCGAGCTGGAGGCCCGCACCTTCACCGTGCGCGGCCGGGAGAAGGTCGGCGGGATGCCCAAGACGCTGGAGCTGACCGCCACCGACGTACGGGCCGCCCTCGACGAGCCCCTCGAGGCGATCATCGCCACCGTCCGCGCCACCCTGGAGGACTGCCCTCCGGAACTCTCCGGCGACATCATGGAGCACGGCATCGTCCTCACCGGCGGCGGCGCCCTGCTCCCCGGCCTGGACCTGCGCATCGCCTCCGCCACCGGCATCCCGGTCTTCGTCGCGGACGCCCCGCTGGACTGCGTGGCCCTGGGCTCCGGCCGCTGCGTCGAGGACCTCGACACGCTGAGCGGTCTGCTCGCCCCCGCCGGGGCCTGAGCGGCGGCCCGGTCAACCGCGCGGCAGCGTCGCCACCACTTCGTACGAGTCCGGCGTGCGCGTCGCCGTCAGCGTGCCGCCCAGGCTGCGGACCCGCTCGGCCATGCTCGCCGTACCCGAGCCCGCCGAGACCGGGGCCCGGCCCGGGGCGCCGTCGGGCAGGCCGTTGCTGACGGCGATCCGCACGTGCGGGCCGTCCGCCCGGACCGACACCTCGATGGTCTCGCCGCGGGCGTGCTTGGCCGCGTTGGTCAGGCACTCCTGCACCACCCGGTAGACCGCGGCCTGCCGCAGCGGCGACAGCGCGTGCGCCTGCGGGTCCAGCGCCAGCGTGACCGGCGAACCGGCCCGCCCGCTCTGCTCCGCCAGCGCCGCCAGCCCGTCCACACCGGGGGTCGCCGCCCGCTCCCCGCGCTGCACGATGATCTCGTTGAGGACCAGGTGCGCCCGCCGGGCGGTGTCCGACAGTTCCTCGAAGTCCTTCGCGTACGGCGTCTCCCGCGCCCGCATCGACAGCACCTCCGAGCGCACCGTCAGCAGGGTCAGCTCCCGCCCCACGAAGTCGTGGACGTCGCGGGCGACCGAGGTCCGCTCCTGCTGTACGGCGCTCAGCACCGCCGCCTCGGCCCGCCGGGCCTCCAGCTCGCGCACCAGGTCGTGCCGGCAGGCGGCGATCCCGACGGCGGAGGCGAGCACCCCGATCGGCACCACGAGGCCCAGGAAGGAGCTGAGCGTCGCCACCTTCGGCTCGGGCCAGCCCGGCAGGCAGAACACCGAGACCGCGAAGGCCACGTACCCGAGGGTGGCCAGGACCGCTGCGCGGCGCCCCCGGGACCGGCCGACGGAGTACAGCGCGAACTGGATCAGGGTCAGCTCGTGCAGCCAGCCGATGAACAGCAGGGCCGTGAGGTATGCCGCCCACGGCATCCGGCGGCGCGCCAGCAGCGTCGAGCAGCCCGCGGTGAGCACGGCGGCGGCCCCCGCCCCGCTGAGGGAGTTGTCGGCGGCGGCGAGGCCGGGCAGGTCCAGCGTCATCAGGGCCAGGCAGCTCAGCGCGGCGAGGGCGTCCTGCGCCCGGGGCGAGGCGCCCCAGCCCTCGGCCATCCGGCGGGCGGAGGACACGGCCCGGTGGAACGCCGACGGGGCGGGCTTGACGTGCATCCCCCCATCATCCGTGGCGGGCCTGGGGGGTGCGGATCGAGGGGTGCCGCACATGAAGTGATATGCGGCACTCCGGTCATCTCCGGGCACGGCCCGCGCGAAGGCCCCCGCACCGTCCGGAGACGGTGCGGGGGCCTTCGTACGCGGCAGGGGCGCGTGGCTACGCGGCGGGCAGGGCGGCCAGCTGCGCCTGGATCCGGGCGATGTCCGCCTCGGCCTTGGCGAGACGGCCCTTGATCTTGTCCACGACGTTGTCGGGGGCCTTGGCGATGAACGCCTCGTTCGCCAGCTTCGCCTCGGCCTGCTGCTTCTCCTTCTCGGCGGCGCCCAGGTCCTTCGTCAGGCGCTTGCGCTCCGCCTCGACGTCGATGGTGCCCGACAGGTCGAGCGCGACCGTGGCACCGGCGACCGGGAGGGTCGCGGAGGCGCTGAAGGCGTCGCCCTCCGGCTGGAGGCGCAGCACCTGGCGGATGGCCGCCTCGTGCGCGGCGAGCGCCGTACCGGACAGGTCGAGACGGGCCGGCACCTTCTGCTTGTCGTCGAGGCCCTGCTCCTTGCGGAACCGGCGGACCTCGCGGACGAGGTTCTGGACGCTCTCGATCTCGGCCTCGGCGGCCTCGTCGCGGAAGCCACTGTCCTTGGGCCAGTCGGCGATCACGAGGGACTCACCGCCGGTCAGCGTGGTCCACAGCGTCTCGGTGACGAAGGGGACCACCGGGTGCAGCAGGCGCAGCATCACGTCGATGACCTCGCCGAGGACCCGGCCGGAGACCTTCGCCTGCTCGCCGCCCGCGAAGAAGGTCGTCTTCGACAGCTCGACGTACCAGTCGAAGACCTCGTCCCACGCGAAGTGGTAGAGCGCCTCGCTGAGCTTCGAGAACTGGAAGTCGTCGTAGTAGCCGTCGACCTGCGCGACCGTCTTGTTGAGGCGGGACAGGATCCAGCGGTCGGTGGCCGACAGCCGCTCGGCCGGCGGCAGCTCGCCCTCGATCGTGGCGCCGTTCATCAGCGCGAAGCGCGTGGCGTTCCAGATCTTGTTGGCGAACTTGCTGGACGCCTGGACCCAGTCCTCGCCGATCGGCACGTCCGTGCCGGGGTTGGCGCCCTTGGCCAGGGTGAAGCGGACGGCGTCGGAGCCGTACTTGTCCATCCAGTCGAGCGGGTCGACGACGTTGCCGAAGGACTTCGACATCTTCTTGCCGCGCTCGTCGCGGACCAGACCGGTCAGCGCGATCGTCTTGAAGGGGACCTCGCCGTCCATGGCGTACAGGCCGAACATCATCATCCGGGCGACCCAGAAGAAGATGATGTCGTGGCCGGTGACCAGGACGTCGGTGGAGTAGAACTTCGCCAGGTCCGGGGTCTTCTCCGGCCAGCCCAGCGTGGAGAACGGCCACAGGCCGGAGGAGAACCAGGTGTCCAGGACGTCCGTGTCCTGGGTCCAGCCCTCGCCCGTGGGCGCCTCTTCGTCGGGGCCGACGCAGACGACCTCGCCGTCGGGGCCGTACCAGACCGGGATGCGGTGACCCCACCACAGCTGGCGCGAGATGCACCAGTCGTTGAGGTTGTCGACCCAGTCGAAGTACCGCTTCTCCATCTCCTGCGGGTGGATCGCGACCCGGCCGTCGCGGACCGCGTCACCGGCGGCCTTGGCGAGGGTCTCGACCTTGACCCACCACTGGAGGGACAGGCGGGGCTCGACGGTGGTCGAACAGCGCGAGCAGTGCCCGACGGAGTGCAGGTAGGGGCGCTTCTCGGCGACGATCCGGCCCTGCTGGCGCAGCGCGCCGACGACCGCGGAACGCGCCTCGAAGCGGTCCAGGCCGAGGAAGGGACCGTGGACGGTGATGACACCGTGCTCGTCCATGATCGTCATGTTGGGCAGGTTGTGGCGCTGCCCGATGGCGAAGTCGTTCGGGTCGTGGGCGGGCGTCACCTTGACGCAGCCGGTGCCGAACTCGGGGTCGACGTGCGCGTCCGCGACGACCGGGATCGAGCGGTCGGTGAGCGGCAGCTTGACGAGCCGGCCGACGAGGTGCTTGTAGCGCTCGTCGTCGGGGTGGACGGCGATGGCCGTGTCACCGAGCATCGTCTCGGCGCGGGTGGTGGCGACGACGAGACTGTCCTCGCCCTCGCCGTACCGGATGGAGACGAGCTCGCCCGCGTCCTCCTGGTACTCCACCTCGATGTCGGAGATGGCCGTCAGACAGCGCGGGCACCAGTTGATGATGCGCTCGGCGCGGTAGATCAGGCCGTCGTCGTAGAGCTTCTTGAAGATGGTCTGGACGGCCCTGGACAGGCCCTCGTCCATGGTGAAGCGCTCGCGGGACCAGTCGACGCCGTCGCCGAGGCGGCGCATCTGGCCGAGGATCTTGCCGCCGTACTCTTCCTTCCACTGCCAGACGCGCTCGACGAACTCCTCGCGGCCCAGGTCGTGGCGGGACTTGCCCTCCTCGGCGAGCTGCTGCTCGACCTTGTTCTGGGTGGCGATGCCGGCGTGGTCCATGCCGGGCAGCCACAGGGACTCGTAGCCCTGCATGCGCTTGCGGCGGGTCAGGGCGTCCATGAGGGTGTGCTGGAAGGCGTGGCCCAGGTGGAGCGAGCCGGTGACGTTCGGCGGCGGGATGACGATGGTGTACGCGGGCTTCTCGCTCGCGGGGTCGGCCGTGAAGTACCCACGCTCTACCCAGCTCTCGTAGAGCTTCCCCTCTACCTCGGCCGGCGCGTAGGCGGTCGGCAGTTCGGAGTTGGGTGCGCTGGGTGTCTGCGTGTTCTCGGTCACGGGCACAGTTTAGGGCCGTAACGGTCCGGTACTGAAACCCGTATTCCAGGGGCCCCGCCGCCCCGGGCGCCCGTGCCTTCCGCCAGGATGTGTGAAACGGATAAGCAAACCTCACAGGGGGACGCGGGATGAGTTACAACCAGCCGGGGCCGTACGGCCAGCAGCCACAGCAGCCGGGCCCCTACGGGCAGCAGCCGCCGCAGCCGTACGGCCAGCCCCCTCAGCAGCCCGGCTACGGCTACCCCCAGCAGGCCCCGCCGCCCCCGCCGGCCTACCCGCAGCAGGGCGGCTACCAGACCCCTCCCCCGCCCCCGCAGCCCCCGTACGGCCAGCAGCCCCAGCCGCCGGCGTACGGCTACCAGACGCCGCAGCAGCCCCAGCCCGCGTACGCACCCCCGCCGCAGCCCCCGAAGAAGTCGAAGGCGGGCCCGATCATCGCGGTGGCCGTCGCCGTGGCCGTGATCGCGGGAGCCGGCTGGTGGTTCCTGGGCGGCGCGGGCGGCGCGGTCTCCGACGCCACGAAGGGCTACAAGCTGGTCGCGCCGCAGTCGGTGGGCGAGTTCCAGAAGAACCCTAAGTACGAAGAGAAGCCCATCAGCGACAAGGACAAGCAGGAAGCCGAGGCCGTCGGCATCAAGAACCCCACCCAGGTGGGCATGAGCTACATGGCCGGCGACCCGAAGAATCCGCTCACGCAGAAGGGCATCAACTTCAGCGGCGTCTACGGCGACATCGCCGACCCGGAGAAGTCAGTCGACGCCTACTTCGCCATGTTCAAGATGAACGCCGCTCAGAAGAACGACAAGTCGACGGTCGAACTGGTCGGCAGCCCGAAGGAGATCACTCCCGAAGGGTTCGACGGCGCCGTGCTCAAGTGCCAGGAGATCAAGGCGACTCCGAAGGACCCGAGCAAGGGAATCAAGGAGTTCACGCTGCCCGTCTGCATCTGGGGGGACTACAGCACCCTGGCCGCGGTCAGCGCCAGCGACGCCGTCTCCATCCTCGCCGGCAAGCCCGGCTACACCCTGGAGCAGACCGCCGACTTCACGGCGAAGCTCTACAACACCGCCCGCGTCAAGAAGTAACCGCGGCCACCCACGCAGAAGGGGCGCTCCCGGTCGGGAGCGCCCCTTCTGTATGCCCTTGCCGCTACGCCGACTTCTCGTGCGGGCCCTGGTCCTTCGGGACGATGCGGGGGACCAGCGTCGGGTTGACGTTGGAGCGGACGACGTCGGCGCTGATGACCACGCGGGCCACGTCCTTGCGGGACGGGACCTCGTACATCACCGACATCAGGACCTCCTCCATGATGGCGCGCAGGCCGCGCGCGCCCGTCTGGCGGAGGATCGCCTGGTCGGCGATGGCCTCGAGGGCCTCGCGCTCGAAGTCCAGCTCGACGCCGTCGAGTTCGAACAGGCGCTGGTACTGCTTCACCAGGGCGTTGCGCGGCTCGACCAGGATCTGGAGGAGGGCTTCCCGGTCCAGGTTGTGCACCGAGGTGATGACGGGGAGGCGACCGATGAACTCGGGGATCATCCCGAACTTCACCAGGTCCTCCGGCATGACCTCCTGGAACTGGTCGCTCGCCTCGATCTCGCGCTTCGAGCGGATCGTCGCCCCGAAGCCGATGCCCTTGGCGCCCGCACGCGACTCGATGATCTTCTCCAGGCCGGCGAAGGCGCCGCCCACGATGAAGAGCACGTTCGTCGTGTCGATCTGGATGAACTCCTGGTGCGGGTGCTTGCGGCCGCCCTGCGGCGGGACCGACGCCGTGGTGCCTTCCAGGATCTTCAGGAGGGCCTGCTGGACGCCCTCGCCCGAAACGTCGCGCGTGATCGACGGGTTCTCGCTCTTGCGGGCGACCTTGTCGATCTCGTCGATGTAGATGATCCCGGTCTCGGCCTTCTTGACGTCGTAGTCAGCCGCCTGGATCAGCTTGAGCAGGATGTTCTCGACGTCCTCGCCCACGTAACCCGCCTCCGTCAGCGCCGTCGCGTCGGCGATGGCGAACGGGACGTTCAGCATGCGGGCCAGGGTCTGGGCCAGCAGGGTCTTGCCGGAGCCCGTGGGGCCCAGCAGGAGGATGTTGGACTTCGCGAGCTCGATCGCGTCGTCACGGCCCTGCGCGCCGCCGTTCTCGCCGGCCTGGACGCGCTTGTAGTGGTTGTACACCGCTACCGAGAGCGCCTTCTTCGCCGGCTCCTGGCCGACGACGTAGCTCTCCAGGAACTCGTAGATCTCACGGGGCTTGGGGAGTTCCTCCCACCGGACCTCGGAGGTCTCCGCGAGTTCCTCTTCGATGATCTCGTTGCAGAGGTCGATGCACTCGTCGCAGATGTACACACCGGGTCCTGCGATGAGCTTCTTCACCTGCTTCTGGCTCTTTCCGCAGAACGAGCACTTGAGCAGGTCGCCGCCGTCACCGATGCGTGCCACGAGGTGCTTCCCCTTCGCCTGGGAGACGCCTGGTTCAGCGCTCCTGGTGCCTCATATCCGACGGTACCTTGCCGGGGGCCCCGTTCGGGGCCCCCTTGACGCGGTTCACATCGCAGAATCCTGCGGTGCGGCCACGCCGAGTGGCGGCAAGGATCAGACCGCGTTCATCTTGCGGGTCGAGACGATCTGGTCGATCAGCCCGTACGCGAGCGCGTCCTCGGCCGTGAGGATCTTGTCGCGCTCGATGTCCTCGCGGATCTTCTCGATCGGCGTGGACGAGTGCTTGGCCAGCATGGTCTCCAGCTGGTCGCGCATGCGCAGGATCTCGTTGGCCGCGATCTCCAGGTCGGAGAGCTGCTCGCGGCCGGTGCCGCCGGAGGGCTGGTGGATCAGCACACGGGCGTTCGGCAGGGCCATGCGCTTGCCCGGGGTGCCGGCGGCGAGCAGGACCGCGGCGGCGGAGGCCGCCTGGCCCATGCAGACCGTCTGGATGTCCGGCTTCACGAACTGCATCGTGTCGTAGATGGCCGTCAGCGCGGTGAAGGAGCCACCGGGGCTGTTGATGTAGATCGAGATGTCGCGGTCCGGGTCCATCGACTCCAGGCACAGCAGCTGCGCCATGACGTCGTTGGCCGAGGCGTCGTCGATCTGCACGCCGAGGAAGATCACGCGCTCCTCGAAGAGCTTCGCGTACGGGTCGTACTCGCGCACGCCCTGCGAGGTGCGCTCGACGAAGCGCGGGATGACGTAGCGGTTGTCGACCTGGGGGCCGGAGTAGAGGCCGCTCGCGGAGAAGTTGTTCTGCATCTGGGTGTTCACCGTCCTGGTGGCGTTCTGCGGGCTGGGGGTGCCTGGCTCGGGCGGGCTGGCGTACGGGGCCCCGTTCGGGCCCCCGCGCGCCGGGCCGGGATCAGGCCCCGGTGCCGCCGCCGCCCGGGACCAGGGACGCGGCGGAGATGATCTCGTCGATGAGGCCGTACTCCTTGGCCTCCTCCGCCGTGAACCAGCGGTCGCGGTCGCCGTCGCGGATGATCGCCTCCACGGTCTGGCCCGAGTGGTGAGCGGTGATCTCAGCCATGCGCTGCTTGGTGCGCAGCAGGTACTGGGCCTGGATCTTGATGTCCGAGGCGGTGCCGCCGATACCGGCGGAACCCTGGTGCATCAGGATGTCGGTGTTCGGCAGCGCGAAGCGCTTGCCGGTCGCGCCGCCGGTGAGGAGGAACTGGCCCATGGAGGCCGCCATGCCCATGCCGATGGTGACGACGTCGTTCGGGATGTACTGCATGGTGTCGTAGACCGCCATGCCCGCCGTCACGGAGCCACCGGGGCTGTTGATGTACAGGTAGATGTCCTTGTCCGGCTCGGCCGCCAGGAGCAGGAGCTGCGCCGTGATCTTGTTCGCGATCTCGTCGTCGACCTGCTGGCCGAGGAAGATGATGCGTTCGCCGAGCAGCCGGTTGTAGACATGGTCGCCGAGGCCGCCACCGATGGACGGCTCACCCGCGGCGTAAGGCTTCAGATTCGTCACGTATCCACCTGCTCGTCTCCGACGGCCACATGCCGTCTCAGCGTCTCGTTCTGGGGCGCGGACCTACCGGGGGGCGATGCCCGCCGACTTCGGGTACTCCCGTGCCCTCGTATTCATGGACCCTAACGCGCAGGTAGGACAACGCCATCCCGCTTCCCGAACTGTTCGCTCGGAGCGCAAGGTCCCGAGCCCTTCGCGGGGGCATGCGGAAGGGCCCGGACGCGGCTGCGTCCGGGCCCTTCGGGGCACTGCTCAGGGGGCTCCGCCGGGGCGTCGCCCCGGGGTGTTACTTGGCCTCGTCGGCCGGCGCCTCGGCGTCGCCCTCGACGGCCTCGGCGGCCGCCTCGGCCTCGTCCTCGTCGTCGGAGAGGTCGACGACCTCACCCTTGGTGTCGACGACCTTGGCGGCCTCGACGACGACCGCGAGGGCCTTGCCGCGGGCGACCTCGCCGACCAGCATCGGGACCTGGCCGCCCTCGACGACGGCCTGGGCGAACTGGTCCGGGGACATGCCGGAGGACTGCGCGCGGCGCATGAGGTGCTCGGTGAGCTCCTCCTGGTTGACGCCCAGCTTCTCCTTGTTGACCAGCGCGTCGAGGACGAACTGCGTCTTGATGCCCTTGACGGCCTGCTCGGAGGTCTCGGCGTCGAACTCCTCGACCGTCTTGCCCTGGATCTCGAGGAACTTCTCGAGGTTCAGGCCCATCTGGCCGAGCTGGTGGTGCTCCAGGTTGTGCTTGCGGGTCTGGACCTCGTCCGCGAGGAGCTTCTCGGGGATCGGGACCTCGACGAGCTCCAGCAGCTTCTCCAGGACGCGCTCCTGGGCCTGCGTGGCCTGGTCGTACTGCTTCATGTTCTCGAGGCGCTTGCGGCTGTCCGCCTTCAGCTCCTCCAGGGTGTCGAACTCGCTCGCCATCTGGGCGAACTCGTCGTCCAGCTCCGGCAGCTCGCGGGCGGAGACCTTGGTGACCTTGACGGTGACCTCGGCGTCCTTGCCCTCGGCGGAGCCGCCCTTCAGCTGCGAGGTGAAGGTGGCCTCGCCGCCGGCCTCGAGGCCCTTGACGGCCTCGTCGATGCCGTCGAGGAGCTCGCCCGAGCCGATGGTGTAGGAGACGTCGGTGGCGACACCGTCCGCGAGGACCTCGCCGTCGACCTTGGCCTCGAGGTCGATGGTGACGACGTCACCCTCGGCGGCGGCGCGCTCGACGTCCTTGGTGGACGCGAAGCGGTTGCGCAGCTGCTCGACCGACTTCTCGACGTCCTCGTCCGAGACCTCGACCGCGTCGACCTCGACCTCGATGCCGGAGTAGTCCGGGATCTCGATCTCGGGGCGGACGTCCACCTCGGCGGTGAAGGCCAGCAGCTCGCCGTCCTTCAGCTCGGTGATGTCGACCTCGGGCTGGCCCAGCGGGTTCAGGTCGGCCTCGTTGACCGCCTCGGTGTAGAACTTCGGGAGGGCGTCGTTGACGGCCTCCTCCAGCACCGCACCGCGGCCGAAGCGCTGGTCGATGACCCGGTTCGGGATCTTGCCCTTGCGGAAGCCCTTCACCGTGACCTGCTGGTTGATCTTCTTGTACGCCGCGTCGAGGCTGTCCTTGAGCTCCTCGAAGGGCACCTCGACAGTGAGCCGAACCCGAGTCGGGTTCAGGGTCTCCACGGCGCTCTTCACGGTTCGGTCTCCTTGTGGCTGACTGCTTGGGGTTCTGCCGGCCCGCTGTGATTCAGCGGCCTCGGCGGATTTCGGCCCGGCATCAGACACACGGGCACGCAGCTTGCATAGTAACCGCAAGCGGCAATCAGCCCACAACGCGATCTTCGGAGATCCCGGTGGCGGGCGGTACTGGTGGTCGGGGTGGCCGGATTCGAACCGACGACCTTCCGCTCCCAAAGCGGACGCGCTACCAAGCTGCGCCACACCCCGTCGGTGCGACACGTAGGGTACATGCCCGGAGACCCTCCGACGCCCCGGTTTTCCCCGGCGGGCGCACGCGCGCGCGGAGCGGGCCGGACACGGCGGGAAAAGCGGTGTGCACTCCCCCCGCGCGACCCGCTAGGATGCTGTCCGTGCCGCGGTCCCCGGACCTGCGGCGCGCATGTTGCGGGTGTAGCTCAATGGTAGAGCCCTAGTCTTCCAAACTAGCTACGCGGGTTCGATTCCCGTCACCCGCTCTCCATGACTCGGGGCCAGGCGCCGGAGATTTCTCTCCGCCCTGGCCCTGAGACGTTTTCCGGGCCCGGAGGGCCCCGCGGAAGGGCCGCGTCAGAGCTTGATGCCCGCGATGGTGTCCGCGAGGGAGTTCAGGAAGCGGTTGACGTCCGGGGCGATGGAGCTGGACGCGAGGAAGAAGCCGAAGAGGACCGCGACGATGGCGGGGCCGGCCTTGATGTGGCCGCCGCGGATCAGGATCACCAGGATGATCGCCAACAGAACCACCACTGACAGCGAAATGGCCACTACTGATCACACCTTCGGTCGTCCCCTGGCCGGCCCGGCGCGCGCGGTCGCGCGCGCCCCACTTGCACCATCCTCCCACCAACCGGCCCCCACTATCCGCCTCGTGACGAATCGCCATGATGTCTTTCCCGCCGGGCGGGCGCAGATCCGGCACATATGGGGCGGAGCGGGACCGGGGGCCGGTTTCAGGGCGGGGTGATGCCGAGGAGGGAGCGGACGCGGGCGTACTTCGCGGTCAGCCGGTCCCGGGTCGGCGCGTCCAGTACGGACAGGCGTACCGGGTCGGCGTTGTGCGCGAGGTCGGCTTCCTTGACGAGGAGGGCGCCGGGGGTGGCGAGGACGCGGGCGGCGTATTCCTCCAGTGGTTCCCCGGGGCGTTTGGTGAGCGCCAGGACCATGTCCTTGACCTCCTGCGGCAGGGCGGCCTCGGCGAGCTGTGCGGGGCTGAGCGCGTCGTCCTCCACCGAGTCGTGGAGCCAGGCCGCGGCCTGCTGGGCGGGGGTGCCGCCGCGCAGGCGGACGCCTTCGGCCACGGCGGCCAGGTGCTCGGCGTAGGGCCGGCCGGCCTTGTCGGTCTGGCCCTCGTGCGCGGAGCGGGCGAGGGCCTCCACCTCGGTGAGGGTCAGGGAGCGGTCCGTCATGCGATCTCCTCGGCTGCCGTGCGCAGGGCCTCGGCGACGCGGTGGACGTCCGCCGGTGTGGTGCGCCAGTTGGAGAACGCGGCGCGCAGGGCCGCGGTTCCCCCGTAGACGGTGGGGGTGACGAAGACGTCGGCGGCGACGGCCTCGCGCAGGGCGGTCAGCCGCTCGGGGGTGGGGGCTTCGGCGAGGGTGAAGCAGACGACGTTGAGGCGGACCGGGGACAGGAGCCGGAAGGCCGGGTCCCGGTCGAGGCGTTCGCCGAGGGAGCGGGCGCAGGCGATGTCCCGTTCGACGATCTCCCGGTGGCCCTCGCGGCCGTACGCGCGGAGGGTGAACCAGGCGGCGAGGGCCCGCAGCCGGTGGGAGTTCTCGGGGGTGAGGTGGACCAGGTCGGGGTCGGGGCCGAGGGGGCCGAGGTAGGCGGCGGCGTTGGCGAAGACCCGGGACTGGAGGTCGCGGCGGCGGGTGAACTGGACGGCGCTGTCGTAGGGGACGTTGAGCCACTTGTGCAGGTCGGCGCAGACGGAGTCCGAGGCGTCGAGGCCGGCGACGAGGTGCGCGTGTGCGGGGGTGAGGGCCGCGAAGGCGCCGAAGGCGGCGTCGGTGTGGAGCCAGAAGCGGTGGCGGTCCTTGAGGGCGGCGACGGCGCGGAGGTCGTCGAAGTCGGCGGTGTTGACGGTGCCGGCGTTGGCGACGACGACCGCCGGGCCGGGCGTGCCGGCCAGGGCCCGGTCGAGGGCGGCGGGGTCGACGGCCTCCCGGCCGGGGAGGGTCGGCACGCGGACGAGGGCGGAGCGGCCGAGGCCGAGGACGGACAGGGCCTTGGCGATGGAGGAGTGCGGGGCGCCGGAGAGTACGCGGACGGGGCCGAGAGCGGCGGCCCCGTCCTCGGCCGGGGAGACGCCGAGGTGTTCGCCGAGCCATTCGCGGGCGATGGCGAGGCCGACGGTGTTGGACAGGGTGGCGCCGCTGACGAAGGTGCCGGTGTGGGCGGCGGAGAGACCGAAGAGCTCGCGCAGCCAGCCGACGGTCTCGCGTTCGAGGTGCTGGCCGGCGCCGTCGAGCGTGGAGTTGGAGTTCTGGTCGTGGGCGGCGGTCAGCCAGTCCCCGGCCAGGGCGGCGGGGGTGGCGCCGCCGGTGACGAAGCCGAGGTAGCGGGGTCCGGCGGAGGCGGAGAGGCGGGGTGCCCAGCGGGCCCGGAAGTCGGCGAGGGCGGCTTCCGTGCCGGTGCCGTGCTCGGGAAGGGGCGCGGGCGGCGGCGCGTCCCCGGGCGGTACGACGGGGCGGTCTTCCAGGGTGGTGAGGGCCTCGGCGGCGGCGCGGCGGGTGGCGTCGAGGAGTTCGGGGAGGCGTGCGAGGTCGGCGGCGAGCGTGCGGTCCATGGGCGGGACGGTAGACGCCGCCCGGGCCGGGCGACCGGGCCAATCGGCGGTGAGTGGCCCGGCGGAACCGGGGGCGGCGTTGGGGGGCGAGGTGCTCGGCGGGGGCGGTCCCCCGGCGGTCCCGACGGCGGGCACGGGGCGGGCGGGCACGGGACGGCGTACGGGCGGGCGGGCAGGGGGCGGCGTACAGGGCGGCGGGCACGGGACGGCGTACGGCGGGCGGGGGGCCTACAGGCGGCGGGTCCGGGCAGGCGGCGCCGGCGGCGGACGGGCCGTGGTCGTCGGGCTTGCCCTACGCCGCTGCCGGTGCCGGGTAGCCCGGGCGGGTCGTGAGGGTGGTCATGCGGGCGGCGATCCGCTGGGCGGAGGTGCGCGGGAGGCGGTCCGCGATGAGGCCGTCGGCGAGGAAGAGCACCTGGTCGGCGTGGGCGGCGGCGGACGGGTCGTGGGTGACCATGACGACGGTGGCACCGAGGGAGTCCACGGCGTCGCGGAGCAGGCCGAGCACCTCGGCGGCGGTGGTGGTGTCGAGGGCGCCGGTCGGTTCGTCGGCGAAGACCACGTCGGGCCGGGTGACCAGGGCCCGGGCGATGGCGACACGCTGCTGCTGTCCGCCGGACAGTTCGACGGGGCGGCGCCGGCCCTTGCCCTCCAGCCCGACCCGGGCGAGCAGTTCCGCGGCGCGTGCCCGGTCCTGGCGGCCGCCGCCGAGGCTCATCGGGAGCAGGACGTTCTGCTCGACGGTCAGCGAGGGCAGCAGGTTGAAGGCCTGGAAGACGAAGCCGAGGCGGCTGCGGCGCAGCGCGGTGAGTTCGTTCTCGTTCATGGCGGTGATCTCGGTGCCGCCGAGCCGGACGGAGCCCTCGGTGGGGACGTCGAGTCCGGCGGCGCACTGGAGGAAGGTGGACTTGCCGGAGCCGGAGGGGCCCATGACGGCGGTGAAGCTGCCGCGCGGGAGGGTGAGGTCGATGCCGCGCAGTGCGTGGACGGAGGCGGCGCCGCGTCCGTAGACACGTCGTACTCCGCGCAGTTCCACGGCGGGGCCGGTCTCCTCGTCGTGTCGCCTGGTCCGCCTGAACGCCATGGTGTGCCGCCTTCCGTACCGGTGTCCGCTGGTGTCCCCGACGCTACGGAGCGGCGTGCGGGGGCGGCCATGGAGCGGCCCGGCGGACGGCTGGTGGGGTAAACCCCACCCCGGTCAGGGCGAGCGGCGGATGAGGAGCAGGGCCCGGTCGTCGTTGACGTCCTTGGCGACCTTCTCGATGAGGTGCCAGGCGGCGCCCTCCCAGCCGGCGGCGACGTACCGGTCGGCTTCGCCGGTGAGCCGGTCGATGCCCTCGCTGATCTCGCGGTCGGCGGTCTCGACGAGGCCGTCGGTGAAGAGCATGAGGACGTCGCCGCTGCGCAGGTTGCCGCGGGCGGGTGCGAATTCGGCGCCGTCGTAGACGCCGAGCAGCGGGCCCTCGCCGGTCACCTCCTGCCAGCGGCCGGTGCCGGCGGAGAGCTGGAGGGCGGGGAGGTGTCCGGCGGACAGGAGTTCGTAGTCGCCGGTCTCCAGGTCGAGGACGAGGTGGATGGAGGTGGCGAAGCCTTCCTCCCAGTCCTGGCGGAGGAGGTAGCCGTTGGCGGCGGGGAGGAACTGCTGGGACGGCAGGGCGCCGAGGAGGCCGCCGAAGGCGCCGGAGAGGAGGAGGGCGCGGGAGCCGGCTTCCATGCCCTTGCCGGAGACGTCGGTGAGGACGACTTCCAGGGTGCGGCCGCCGTTGGTGCGGGCGGCGACGACGAAGTCACCGGAGAAGGACTGGCCGCCGGCCGGGCGCAGGGCCATCTCGCGGTGCCAGCCGCGCGGGAGGGCGGGCAGCTTGCTCTGTACGCGGATGCGTTCGCGCAGGTCGAAGAGCATGGTGCCGCCGCGTCTCCACGGGACGCCGACGCGGCTGCGGAACTGGGCGATGACCAGTCCGAAGAATCCGCAGGCGGCGACCACGAGCACGGTCCCGGGGGTGACCCGGGCGGGTCCCTGGGTGTACGGGCCGAGGACGAGGGCCTCGACGATCAGGGCCGCCGCGGCCGCGGCATACAGCCCGAGCAGGCTGGCGGGGCGCAGCAGGAGGCCGCCGGCGACGATGGGCAGGACCAGGGCCGCCGGGGAGAACCAGACGGGCATGAGCAGGGTGCCGCAGGCTATGGCGGGTACGGTCAGGAGGAGGCCGGCGAAGGCCAGCCAGTCGGAGGCGTCCCCGCGGAAGTAGTCGACTGCGGATTTGCGCAGGGCGGTGCGCGCCCGGTGCGACAGCATGCGCATCCGGGCCGTGAACGTCTCGACGCGTGCTCCGGCCATTGCTCCGGGACCATATCCATCCTGGCTGTGGCCGCGCAGGGGGACCCCCGGACCAATGGCGCTTCGCGGGGCGAAAACCCTTCGACCGCGACGGAACGCGCGCGTGACGATGGCCGCATGGCACTTGAGATGAGGGTTTTGAAGCAGGATGACTGGGATGTCTGGTTCCGGCATCTGGAACTGGCGTTCGGCGGCGTCTCCGAGCCCGCCCCGGCCCGGGAGCTCTTCCGGTCCCTGACGGAGCTCGACCGTTCCCTCGGCGTCTGGGACGGCGAGGACTGCATCGGCTCCGCTTCGGCCTTCGGCTTCCGCCTCTCGGTGCCGGGCGGGGCCCTGGTCCCGGCGTCGGGCGTCACCATGGTCGGGGTCGCGCCGACCCACCGCAGGCGCGGGGTGCTCACCTCGCTGATGCGGCGCCAATTGGACGACATCCGTACGGGTGAGGAGCCGGTCGCCGTACTGACGGCGTCGGAGCCGGAGATCTACGGCCGCTTCGGGTACGGGACCGCCGCGTACTCCACGGCCGTCGACATCGACACCACCCGGGTACGCCTCTCCGTGCCGTCGGGGACGGACGGGGTGCGGCTGCGGCTCGTGGACCCGGAGAAGGCCCTGCCGGACTGCGAGCGGGTCTACGCCGCCCTGGTAGCGGGGCGGCCGGGCATGCTCGCGCGGCAGCCGGGCTGGGAACGGCACGCGCTGCTGGACGCGCCGGAGCACCGGGAGGGGGCGTCGCCGCTCACGTGCGTGGTGGCGGAGGGTCCGGACGGCGAGGTGACCGGGTACGCCCGCTACCGGGTCAGGCCGGACTGGGAACTGACCGGCTCGGACGGCAAGGTCGAGGTCGCCCAGGTGGACGCGCTGGACCCGGCGGCGTACGCGGCGCTGTGGCGCTACCTCTTCGAGATCGACCTGACCTGGCACGTACGGGCGTACGCGCGGCCCGTCGACGATCCGCTGCTGCACCTGGTGAGCGACGTCCGGCGGGTCCGGGCGAAGCAGCGCGACGCGCTGCACCTACGGCTGGTGGACCTGCCGGCGGCGCTGGAGGCGCGGGCGTACGGGGCCGCGGTGGACGTGGTGGTGGAGGTGGAGGACGCGTTCTGCCCGTGGAACACCGGGCGGTGGCGGCTGTCCGCCGACGGGGACGGCGCGGCGCGGTGCGCGCGCACGCGGGACGCCGCCGACCTGGCCCTGTCGGTGCGGGAGCTGGGCTCGGCGTACCTGGGCGGGATCACCCTGACCTCGCTGGCGGCGGCGGGGCGGGTGCGCGAGCTGCGCCCGGGCGCGCTGCGGCAGGCCTCGCGGGCCTTCGCCGGTGATGTGGCGCCCTGGCTGCCGCACGCGTTCTAGGCCCCGTCGTCAAAGTAGCGCCGACCAGGCGGGATTTGACGACAGGGCCTGAGGGCTACCGCCGCTGGCAGGTGGGGCACCAGAAGAGGTTGCGGGCGGCGAGGCCGGCGGTGCGGATCTCGCCCCCGCAGATGTGGCAGGGCATGTTCGCCCGCCGGTAGACGTACACCTCGCCGCCGTGGTCGTCCACCCTGGGCGGGCGGCCCATGGCCTCGGGCAGGTGCTCGTCGCGGACGGTGTCGATGCGGTTCTTGCGGACGCCCTCGCGCATCAGCACCACCAGGTCGGCCCACATCGCGTCCCACTCGGCGCGGGTGAGGTCCTTGCCGGGCCGGTAGGGGTCGATGCCGTGCCGGAAGAGGACCTCGGCGCGGTAGACGTTGCCGACGCCCGCGACGGTCTTCTGGTCCATCAGGAGGGCGGCGATCGTGGTCCGGCTGCGGGAGATCCGGGCCCAGGCGCGGGCCGGGTCGTCGGCCGGGCGCAGCGGGTCGGGGCCGAGGCGGTCGTGTATCGCCTTCTTCTCGCCCTCGCCGATCAGGGCGCAGGCGGTGGGGCCGCGCAGGTCGGCGTAGTGGTCCTCGTTCAGCAGGCGCAGCCGGACCGTATCGGTCGCCGGCGGGGCCGGGGCGGTGCCGAAGCCGAGCTTGCCGAAGAGGCCGAGGTGGATGTGGATCCAGGCGTCACCGAGCTCCAGGAAGAGGTGCTTGCCGTGGGCCTCGGCGCCCTCCAGCTCGCGCCCGTCGAGCAGGGCCGCGCTCTCGGCGAAGCGGCCCTGGGGGCTGCTCACCCGTACGGGGCGGGCGGCGAAGCGCTCGGTGTGGTCCTGGGCGAGGCGGTGGATCGTATGCCCCTCGGGCACGGCGGTGCTCCTCCATCGGTGCGTGCCGCCGGACGGGCGTGTCCGGCGGCACGGGGTCCTACTGGTCCTGCGGGTGGTGGGCCGGGATTGGGGGGAGCTCGCCGGTGGTCTCGTACGCGGAGAGCATGTCGATGCGGCGCGTGTGGCGCTCCTCGTCGGAGTACGGGGTCTCCAGGAAGGCCTCGACGAAGCGGGTGGCGTCCTCCTGGGAGTGCATCCGGCCGCCGACGGAGATGACGTTGGCGTTGTTGTGCTCGCGGCCGAGCTTCGCGGTCTCCACGCTCCAGGCGAGGATGGCGCGCACGCCCTTGACCTTGTTGGCGGCGATCTGCTCGCCGTTGCCGGAGCCGCCGATCACGATGCCGAGGCTGTCGGCGTCCGCGGCGGTCTTCTCCGCGGCGCGGAGGCAGAACGGCGGGTAGTCGTCCACGGCGTCGTAGATGTGGGGCCCGCAGTCGACGGGCTCGTGGCCGTTGTTCTTGAGCCAGTCCACCAGGTGGTTCTTGAGCTCAAAGCCGGCATGGTCGGATCCGAGATACACGCGCATGGGTCGAGTGTGGCATGCGCGGCTCCGGAGGACGGCGGAGGGGTGTCGCATAAATCACTTCTAAACCTCAAGTAAACCCAAAGAACGCAGACGGGAGGGGTCGGGACCTTGGTCCCGGGTCAGGCGCCTTGGGTAACTATCGGAAGAAGGTCTTCCGTGCTGGCCGGAAATCGGGTTTGAATGCCGGAACTCTCCACCCGAGAACCTAAGGATTCGTCCATGAGCACCACGACGACCCTTCAGAAGGCAGGCGACCCGACCGGCGACCCCGGTTCCGCCACGCCCTCCGACGGTCTCAAGGCCGGTCTCAAGAACCGCCACCTCTCCATGATCGCCATCGGCGGTGTCATCGGCGCCGGGCTCTTCGTCGGCTCCGGCGGCGGCATCGCCAAGGCCGGCCCCGCCATCCTGATCTCGTACGCCCTCGTCGGCGCGATGGTCGTCTTCGTGATGCGGATGCTGGGCGAGATGGCCGCCGCCAGCCCGAACTCGGGCTCCTTCTCCGCGTACGCGGACCGGGCGCTGGGCCGCTGGGCCGGTTTCTCCATCGGCTGGCTGTACTGGTTCTTCTGGGTCGTCGTGCTCGCCGTGGAGGCCACCGCGGGTGCCGCCATCCTGGAGAACTGGATCCCGGCCGTCCCGCAGTGGGCCTGGGCGCTGATCGTGATGGCGGTGCTGACCGTCACGAACCTCGGCTCGGTCGCCTCCTACGGTGAGTTCGAGTTCTGGTTCGCGGGCATCAAGGTCGTCGCCATCGGCGCGTTCGTGGTCGTCGGCATGCTGGCCGTCTTCGGCATGCTGCCGGGCTCGGACAACCCGGGCGCGGGCTTCGCGCACCTGACCGACACCGGAGGCTTCTTCCCCAACGGGTACGGGGCCGTCCTGACCGGTGTGCTGATGGTCGTCTTCTCCTTCATGGGCAGCGAGATCGTCACCCTCGCCGCCGGCGAGTCGGAGAACCCCCGCAAGGCGGTCACCCAGGCCACCAACTCCGTCATCTGGCGGATCGGCGTCTTCTACCTCGGCTCGATCTTCATCGTGCTGACGCTGCTCCCGTGGAACGACAAGTCGATCACCGAGAAGGGCTCGTACGTCGCCGCCCTGGACTCGATCGGCATCGCGCACTCCGGCACGATCATGGAGGTCATCGTCCTGACCGCCGTGCTGTCCTGCCTGAACTCGGGCCTCTACACCGCCTCCCGCATGGCCTTCTCGCTCGGTGAGCGCGGTGACGCCCCGAAGGCGTTCGCCAAGGTCAACGCCAAGGGCGTGCCGGTCGCCGCGATCCTGGGCTCCACGGTCTTCGGCTTCGTCGCCGTCTACTTCAACTACGCCTTCAAGGACACGGTCTTCAACTTCCTGCTGAACTCCTCGGGTGCCATCGCGCTCTTCGTCTGGCTGGTGATCTGCTTCACCCAGCTGAGGATGCGCGGGATCCTGGTCCGCGAGGCGCCGGAGAAGCTGACCGTCAAGATGTGGCTCTTCCCGTGGCTGACCTGGGCCACCGCCGCACTGATCATGTGCGTGATCGGCTACATGTTCGTGGACGACGCGAACCGCGAGGTGGTCACCCTGTCCACCCTGGTCGCCGCCCTCGTCGTGGCCGTCGGCGTGGTGCTGGACTTCCGCCGCAAGCGGGCCGCGCTGCGGGGCTGAGCCCTGACCGCCCCCCGCACGACAGAGCCCGGCCCGCCGTCACTGGCGGGCCGGGCTCCGGCGTACGGGGGGCGGTCAGCCGCGGCGGCCGGCCAGCTTCCAGACGGCAGGCAGGGCGCCCATCGCGAGGGCGGCCTTGAGGGCGTCGCCGATGAGGAACGGGACCAGGCCCTTGGCGACGGCGGTCTCGAGGGACATCCCGGTGACGGCCATCAGGTACGGCACGCCCACCGCGTAGATCACCGCGGAGCCCAGCGCCATCGTGCCGGCCATGCGCAGCACCGAGCGGTCGCCGCCGCGCCGCGCGAGGGCCCCGACGAGGGTGGCGGCGAGCAGCATGCCGAGCACGTAGCCGAAGGTCGCGCCGCCCGCGCCGGAGCCGCCGTTCGCGAACCACGGCACGCCGGCCATGCCGACCAGCACGTAGAGCGCGAGCGAAAGGAAGCCGCGGCGGGCGCCGAACGCGGTGCCGACGAGGAGGGCCGCGAAGGTCTGACCGGTGATCGGGGCGGCCAGGCCGTCGACCGGGACGGAGATCTGCGCGGCCAGGCCGGTGAACGCGGCTCCGCCGGCCACGAGGGCGGCGTCCTTGACGCGGCTCGCGGGCAGCAGATCGGCGAGGACGGCGCCGGGCCGGAAGGAGACGGAAGCGGTGCTCATCGAAGGCTCCGGAGGGTGGGGTGGTCGGGCAGGTCACCGCGACGTTAGCCGCCGGCCAACGACCGCCCCACCATCGACCGGGACAAAGCCGTACTGTCCGGTTTGGTGGAGACCGCACAAAGGCGCGGCCTTACACCCGCGTTGAAGTGATCCCGATCACGGGCCACATTCGATGGCACATCCTTTTTGCTCCCGGGGGGCCCTCCAGCCAGACTGTAGGTTCCCGCCAATCCCGCTGGATACCCCTGGATTCCCCGCCCGTCCCTTGCGCAGCCCCCGGCGTCGCTTGCCTACCGAGAGTACGAATCTGCTCATGCGCGAAGACCTGTCCGTCACCGGGAGCGAGCTGCCCCCGGAACCCCTCAGCCACAGCCTCAAGCAGCGTCACCTGACCATGCTGGGCCTCGGCGGCGTGATCGGCGCCGGCCTCTTCGTCGGCTCCGGCGCCGGCATCGGGATCGCCGGCCCCGCGATCATCTGCTCGTACCTGCTCGCCGGCGTGCTCGCCATGCTGGTGATGCGGATGCTCGGCGAGATGTCCGCCGCGATGCCCGCCTCCGGCTCCTTCTCCGTGTACGCGGAGAAGGCCCTCGGGCGCTGGGCCGGCTTCTCGGCCGGCTGGCTGTACTGGTTCCTGCTGGTGGTGGTGCTGGCCGTGGAGGCGACCGGCGCCGCGAACATCGCGCACGGGTGGGTGCCCTCGGTCGACCAGTGGCTGTGGGTGCTGATCTTCATGGTGGTCTTCACCCTCAGCAACCTGGCCGCCGTACGGAACTTCGGCGAGTTCGAGTTCTGGTTCGCCGCCCTCAAGGTCGGCGCGATCGTGCTGTTCCTGATCCTGGGCACCCTGGCGGTCTTCGGCCTGCTCCCCGACACCGAGCCGGTGGGCATGGCCAACCTGACCGGGCAGGGCGGCTTCTTCCCGGCCGGGGTCGGCGGGGTGATCGCGGGGATGCTGGCGGTGGTCTTCGCCTTCGGCGGTCTGGAGGTCGTCACCATCGCCGCCGCCGAGTCGGACGACCCGGCCAGGTCCGTGTCCCGCGCGGTGCGCAGCGCGGTGTGGCGCATCCTCTTCTTCTACGTCGGCTCGATGCTGGTCATCGTGAGCCTGCTGCCGTGGGACTCGCTGGAGCCCGGTGAGAGCCCGTACGTCGCCGTCCTCGACTCGATCGGGATCCCGGCGGCCGGCCAGATCATGAACATCGTGGTGTTCGTGGCGCTGCTGTCGGCGCTGAACGCCAATCTGTACGGCTCCTCGCGCATGGTGTTCTCGCTGGCCGAGCGGGGCGAGGCGCCGAAGTCGCTGCTGAAGGTGTCGGGCAGCGGGGTGCCGACGCGGGCGGTGCTGGCCTCGGTGGCCTTCGGCTTCGTCTCGGTGGTGCTGAACCTGCTGTGGCCGGACACGGTCTTCCTCTACATGCTCAACGCGGTCGGCGCGGTGCTGCTGTTCGTGTGGGCGCTGATCGCCGTCTCGCAGCTGCGGCTGCGGCCCCGGCTGGAGCGGGACATGCCGGAGCGGCTGACGCTGCCGATGTGGGCCTTCCCGTACCTGACATGGGCGGCGCTCGTCGGCATGGCGGCGGTGCTGGTGCTGATGCTGTTCGACGACTCGGCGCGGCCGCAGTTGCTGTGGTCCTCCGGGGCTGCGGCCCTGGTGCTGCTGGTGGCGTGGTACCGGGAGGCGCGGGACCGGCGGTCCTGACGCCGCGACAGACGTGCCGCGGGCCCGGGACTTCGGTCCCGGGCCCGTTCCGCTTTCCGGGGCGGGGCGGTCACGTCCGGTGAGAGTGGTGTCCGGATAGTGGACCGACGGCGTCCGATAAACGGACGATCGGCAGACTGGCCCCATGAGTCAGAGCACCACCACCGCACCTCCCGGACAGCAGGCCCCGACGGCCGCAGGGGCCGGGTCGCCCCTCGGCAACGGCCTCAAGCAGCGCCACCTCTCGATGATCGCCCTCGGCGGGGTGATCGGCGCCGGCCTCTTCGTCGGCTCCGGCGCCGGCATCGCGGCCGCCGGCCCCTCGATCGTGCTGGCGTACGCCGCGTCCGGGCTGCTCGTGATGTTCGTGATGCGGATGCTCGGCGAGATGTCCGCCGCCAACCCGGCCTCCGGTTCCTTCTCGGTGCACGCCGAGCGGGCGGTCGGGCCCTGGGCCGGTTTCACGGCGGGCTGGATGTTCTGGACCCTGCTGGTCGTGGGCGTGGCCATCGAGGCGATCGGCGCGGCGCACATCCTGGCGGGCTGGTTCCCCGGCACCCCGTCGTGGATGTGGGTGCTGGTCCTGATGGTGGTCTTCACCGCCGCCAACCTGGGCGCCGTCTCGCGCTTCGGCGAGTTCGAGTTCTGGTTCGCCGCCCTCAAGATCGGCGCCATCGCGCTCTTCCTCGGGCTGGGCGTGCTCGCCGTCCTCGGCCTGCTGCCCGGCACCTCCTCCCCCGGCGCGGACAACCTGCTGCACGACGGCGGCTTCCTGCCCAACGGGGTCGACGGCCTGCTGGTCGGCCTGCTCGCCTCGGTCGTCGCGTACGGCGGACTGGAGACGGTGACCATCGCGGCCGCCGAGTCCGAGGACCCGGTCAAGGGCGTGGCCCGGGCCGTGAGGACCACCATGTGGCGGATCGCGATCGTCTACGTCGGCTCGATGCTGGTGATCGTGACCCTGCTGCCCTGGAACGACCCGGCCGTCACCGAGCACGGCCCGTACGCGGCGACCCTGGACCACCTGGGCATCCCGGCCGCCGGCCAGATCATGAACGTGGTGATCCTGATCGCCCTGCTGTCCGCGATGAACGCCAACATCTACGGCTCCTCGCGCATGGCCTACTCCCTGGTCGCGCGCGGCCAGGGCCCCCGGGCGCTGGGCAAGGTCTCGGGCGGGGTGCCGCGCCGGGCGGTGCTCGCCTCCGCGGGCTTCGGCTTCGTCACCGTCCTGCTGTCCTACTGGTACCCGGACACCCTCTTCGCCTGGCTGCTGAACATGGTCGGCGGGGTCATCCTGGTCGTCTGGGGCTTCATCGCCGTCTCGCAGTACGTGCTGCGCCGGCGCCTGGAGCGCGAGGCCCCCGGCAAGCTGGTCGTGCGGATGTGGGGCTTCCCGTACCTGACCTGGGTGGCGCTGGCGGGCGTCGCGGGCGTGCTGGTGCTGATGGTCCTGGGCGAGGACACCCGGGTGCAGGTCGTCTTCACCGGCGGACTGACCGCGGCCCTGGCGGCGACCGGGTACGTGATGCAGCGCCGGCGCGCCGCCGCCGGGAAGTCCGCTCAGAGGTAACACCCCTGCCCGACGGCACGTCAGAGGCCGGGTCCGTGCGCACGCACGGGCCCGGCCTCCGGCGTTCGGGCGGTGCGCACAGGAGAGGTGACCCTTACTCGTGGAGCCGGAATAGATGCTGCTAGCGTGCAGTTGCGCATTAATTGCAATTAGCGATTGGCACGCTGAGGGGACCGGACAACACGCATGGCGATCTACACGCTTCCTGAGCTTCCTTACGACTACGCGGCGCTCGAGCCGGTGATCAACCCGCAGATCATCGAACTGCACCACGACAAGCACCACGCGGCCTACGTCACGGGTGCCAACACCACGCTCGAGCAGCTGGAGGAGGCGCGCGACAAGGAGAACTGGGGCGCGCTCAACGGGCTGGAGAAGAACCTGGCGTTCCACCTCTCCGGCCACATCCTGCACAGCATCTACTGGAACAACATGGCCAGCCCCAAGACCGGCGAGGGCGGCGGCGAGCCGACCGCGGCCGACGGGGTGGGCGACCTCGCGGACGCGATCACGGAGTCCTTCGGCTCCTTCGCCAAATTCAAGAAGCAGCTGACCTTCGCGTCCTCCGCGACGCAGGGCTCCGGCTGGGGCGTGCTCGCGTACGAGCCCGTCAGCGGCCGCCTGGTCGTCGAGCAGGTCTACGACCACCAGGGCAACGTGGGCGTCGCCAGCACGCCGATCCTGGTCTTCGACGCCTGGGAGCACGCCTTCTACCTCCAGTACAAGAACCAGAAGGTCGACTTCATCGAGGCCATGTGGAACGTCGTCAACTGGCAGGACGTGGCCCGGCGCTACGCCGACGCCAAGGCGAACACCCCGCTGCTGATCCCCGTCAAGGGCTGATCCGCACCGCCTAGACCCGTCCGGCTCGTGATCGTCTTCTCAGCCTTCGCGTGCGGACGTGTTCAGCGGAAGACCCCCGTGAGGACGTGACTCACGGGGGTCTTCTGCGCGTACCGGGGCCGGGCGGGGCCGGACCGGGGCCGGACTACTCGAAGCTGGGGCCCTTGGTGCGGGTGCGCTTGATCTCGTAGAAGCCCGGGGTCGAGGCGACCAGCAGGGTGCCGTCCCACAGGCGGGCGGCGGCCTCGCCGCGCGGGGCCGGCGTGACGACCGGACCGAAGAAGGCCACCTCCTCGCCGTCGGCGCCGGGCACGGAGATCACCGGGGTGCCGACCTCCTGGCCGACGCGCTCGATGCCGTCGTTGTGCGAGTCGCGCAGCACCTGGTCGTACTCGTCGGAGTCGGCGTAGGCGAGCAGCTCGGCCGGCAGGCCGACCTCCTCCAGGGCGTCGGCGATGACCTCACGGGTCGCACCGCGGTCCTCGTTGTGGATCTTCGTGCCGAGGGCGGTGTACAGCTTGCCGGTGACCTCGTCGCCGAACTTCTGCTGCGCCGCGACCACCACGCGCACCGGAGCCCAGCCCTTGGGGCCGAGCAGCTCGCGGTAGCGCTCGGGCAGCTCGTCGAGCTTGTCCTCGTTGAGCACGGCGAGGCTCATCACGTGCCAGCGGACTTCCACGTCGCGGACCTTCTCGACCTCGAGCATCCACCGCGAGGTCATCCAGGCCCAGGGGCAGAGCGGGTCGAACCAGAAGTCGACCGGCGTCTTCTCGCGCACCTGGGTGTCGGTCATGGCTCTCCTCAAGTCACTTAGGGCGTCACGGGGCATGTTCCATCTCGCCAACCAGGCCGGGAACGTGCGCATTCCCCGTGGGAGGATTCCAGCGAAGACCGCGATCACGCACGAAGGAGTGCAACGTGCCCGGAGAGAATCTGTCCCGCGACGAGGCCCGCGAGCGGGCCGAGCTGCTGTCCGTCGACGGGTACGAGGTGGTCCTCGACCTGAGGTCCGCGGTGGACGAGGCCGAACCGGCCGAGGGTCCCCGCACCTTCCGTTCGGTGACCACCGTGCGCTTCCGGGCCGCCGTCCCGGGCGCCTCCTCCTTCGCGGACCTGATCGCCCCCTCGGTGAACTCCGTCACCCTCAACGGGCGCGCGCTGGACCCGGCCGCCGTCTTCGACGGGGCGCGGATCGCGCTGGAGGGGCTCGACTCCGAGAACGTCCTGGTCGTCGACGCGAACTGCGCCTACAGCCGCACGGGCGAGGGCATGCACCGCTTCGTGGACCCGGAGGACGGCGAGGTCTACCTCTACACCCAGTACGAGCCGGCGGACGCCCGCCGGGTCTACGCCAACTTCGAGCAGCCCGACCTGAAGGCGCCGTACCGCTTCGAGGTGACCGCGCCCGAGGGCTGGCAGGTGTGGAGCAACGGCGCGGAGGAGTCCCGCGAGGGGCAGACCCGGCGCTTCGCCGAGACCGCGCCCATCTCCACGTACATCACCTGTGTGGTGGCCGGGCCGTACCACTACGTCACCGACACCTACACACGCGGGGACCTGACCATCCCGCTGGGCGCGATGTGCCGCAAGGGGCTGGCGAAGCACTTCGACGCCGACGACGTCTTCCTGGTCACCAAGCAGGGCTTCGACCTCTTCCACGAGATCTTCGACTACCCGTACCCCTTCGGGAAGTACGACCAGGCCTTCGTGCCGGAGTACAACCTGGGCGCGATGGAGAACCCGGGGATGGTGACCTTCCGCGAGGAGTACATCTTCCGCGGGAAGGTCACGCAGGCCTCCTACGAGCGGCGCGCGAACGTCATCCTGCACGAGATGGCGCACATGTGGTTCGGCGACCTGGTCACCATGAAGTGGTGGGACGACCTGTGGCTGAAGGAGTCCTTCGCCGACTTCATGGGCTCCTTCGGGCTGGTCGAGGCCACCCGCTTCGACCAGGCCTGGGTCACCTTCGCCAACAGCCGCAAGGCATGGGCGTACCGGGCCGACCAGCTGCCGTCCACGCACCCGATCACGGCCGACATCCGTGACCTGGAGGACGCGAAGCTGAACTTCGACGGCATCACGTACGCCAAGGGCGCCGCCGTGCTCAAGCAGCTGGTCGCGTACGTGGGCCGGGAGGCGTTCCTGGACGGCGCCCGGCGCTACTTCAAGGCGCACGCCTACGGGAACACCACGCTGGACGACCTGCTGTCGGTGCTCGGGGAGGTCTCCGGGCGGGACATGGCCGAGTGGTCGCGGGCCTGGCTCCAGACGGCGGGCGTGAACGCGCTGACACCGGTGGTGACCTCCGACGCGGCCGGGCGGCTTACGGAGCTGGCGGTGGTGCAGGACGGCGACGAGCCGCGGCCCCACCGGGTGGCGGTGGGCCTGTACCGGCTGGAGGCCGACGGTTCCCTGGTGCGCTACGCGCGGGCCGAGGCCGACGTGGCGGGGCCCCGGACGGTGGTGGCGGACCTGGCCGGACTGGAGCGGCCCGACCTGGTCCTGGTCAACGACGAGGACCTCACGTACTGCAAGATCCGCTTCGACGAGGTCTCGCTGGCGACGCTGCGCGGCCACCTCGGCGACCTGACCGACCCGCTCGCCCGGGCGCTGTGCTGGTCGGCGCTGTGGAACCTGACGCGGGACGCCCTCATGCCCGCGCGGGACTTCCTCTCGCTGGTCCTGGCCCACGCGGGCCGGGAGACCGACGTGGGTGTGCTCCAGCAGCTGCACGCGCAGGCGCTGAGCGCGGTGACCCACTACACGCCGGCGGAGCGCCGCGAGCAGAGCGGGCGCGACCTGGCGGCGGGCGCGCTGCACGAACTGCGGCTGGCCGAGCCGGGGTCGGAACACCAGCTGACCTGGGCCCGGTTCTTCGCGGCGAGCGCGGCGACCGAGGGCGACTTCCAGCTGCTGCTGGGCCTGCTGGACGGCACGGCGCGGATCGACGGGCTGGAGGTCGACCAGGAGCTGCGCTGGGACTTCCTGCTGCCGCTGGTGGCGCACGGGGCCCTGGGCGAGGCGGCCGTGGAGGCCGAGCTGACCCGGGACGACACGGCTTCGGGCAAGCGGCACGCGGTGCGCTGCCTGGCCGCCCGGCCGTCGGCGGCGGTCAAGGACCAGGCGTGGGCGGCGGTGGTGGAGTCCGACGCGCTGTCCAACGCGCTGGTGGAGGCCACCATCGACGGGATGCAGCGGGCCTCGCAGCGCGACCTGCTGGCGGGCTACACGGGGCGCTACTTCGAGGTGATCGAGCGGGTCTGGGCGCAGCGCTCGATCCAGATCGGCATCGACGTGGTGAAGGGGCTCTACCCGATGCTCCAGGACTCGCGGGCCACGGTGGACGCCACCGACGCGTGGCTCGCCGCCCGCCCGGACGCGGCCCCGGCGCTGCGCCGGCTGGTCCTGGAGTCCCGCGACGACCTGGCCCGTGCGCTGCGCGGCCAGGCGTGCGACGCGGCCGCGGGCTGAGACCGCGTACGGCGGGGTGCGGGCCGGCGGTCCGCACCCCGCCCCGGGGGTGTGCCCGTCCGGTCATGCGGTCATGGGGTCATGGGGTCGTAGTCTCATCGGAGCAGCGGCCCTTTTCGGCACTCGAACGCCCGTACTTTAGCCCCGGCTTGTCCCGATTTGCCGACGGGCGTGTAACAGGGGTTAGCAAGGCCATGGCCTGAGGGAATCACCGCGTCATGAACCAGAACGCACCCCTCCCCCTCACCCACCTCACCGCCAGCCGCCCCCGCGTGCTGACCCTCGCCCAGCTGCGCGAGCACGGCGTCAGCGCCTCCGAGGCCGCCGGGCGGCCCTGGCAGCAGGTGCTGCCCGGGGTGTTCCTGCTCCACTCCGGGCCGGCGACCAGCGAGGAGCGGCTGCACGCCGCCCTGCTGTACGCCGGCCGGCGCGGCAGCGGCGAGGCCATGATCACCGGGCTGGCCGCCCTCGCGCTCTACCGGTTCTCCTCGACGCCCGCCCTGCTCGCCCTCCCGCACATCGACGTCCTCGTACCGAACACCCGCCGGCTGCGTTCCACCGGCGACGTCCGCATCGTCCGCGCCCACACCCCGCCCCGCCCCGTGGAGGTGACCGGGCTGCCGGTGGCCCCGGTGGCGCGGGCCGTCGCCGACGCCGTCGCTCAGGTCTCCGACGCCGGCACGGTGCGCGGCATCCTCAGCGAGGCCGTCCGCGGCGGGCACTGCGAACCGGCCGCCGTGGTGCGGGAGCTGACGGTGGCCCGGCTGCTGAACCGGTCGCACGTGGTCGACGCCGTCGAGTCCCTCCTCGCGGAGGGCCGGGCCATCGCCGAGGACCGGCTCTACCAGCTCGTACGGGGCTACGAGCTCCCCGAGCCCGTCTGGAACGTGGACCTGCGGCTGCCCGGCGGCCCGCACCTGGGCGGCGTCGACGCCTACTGGCCCGAGCAGGCCGTCGCCATCGAGATCGACACCCGCGCGCCCCGCCAGGGCGAGGACGAGGACTGGTCGGAGGCGGTCCGCAAGCGGGAGACCCTGGAGCGCCTCGGGGTGACCGTCCTGTACCTGACGCCCCGCAAGCTGCGCGACTGGCCCGAGCAGCAGGCGACGGTCGTCCGGACCGCCCTGACGGCGTCCGGCGACCGCGAGCCCGCCGCCTACCTGGTCGTACTGCCCCGGTGAGGCGGGTTGGCCGGGGAGTACTCGGGAGTGCTCCACCGCAGCCGGCCCGGATGCAGGCTCTCCACGACCGCCTCCACCCGGAAGCGCACGGCTCGGCCGCCGCCCGGGCCGTACTCGGTCCGCGCCCGGCCGCTCAGCTGGAGAAGCCCGCCGCCCTCCCAGTCGGGGAAGAGCAGCCCGGCCCGCTCGTCGGCGGCCAGGTTGCCCAGGGTCAGGAACATCGCGTTGCCCGCGTAGTCCGGCCAGAGCAGTTCCGTCGGCGAGAGCACCTCCACGAAGCCCGGCATGCCGCCCCGGTGGCTGGCGTCGGCCCCGTCCGCCTCGGCGGTGGTGGCGACGAAGAAGGTGTCCGCGGCGCGGACGGCCCTCACCTGGCCGGGGGTGAGCGCGTCACCGCGCCGCACCACACCGGCCCCTTCGGCCACCAGCTCCAGCGGCTGCCGCTTCTGCAGGTACTTGGGGCAGTTGGAGAACACCTGCTCGGCCTCCACCGCGAAGCCGCCGGGCGTCACGGCGAGGGTCCCGTTGAGCCGCATCCGGCGCCGGGTGCGCGGGTCCAGGGAGATCGTGCCCGTCCGGGTGCCGTCGGTGGCCAGCGCCCCGGCCAGCGGGTCGCCCTCCGGGAGGCCCCCCGAGACCTCGATGCGGCGCGGCCCGGTGGCCCGTACGAAACCGGGCGCGCCGGTGAGCAGCGAGGCCCACAGCCGTCCCGCGCCGTCGGCGGCGCCGACGACGAGGTGGGGCTGCTGGGCGAGGAAGGCCGCCGCGACGTCGCGGATGTCCGCGCCGATGGAGCGGCCGACGTGTTCGGCGAGCCCGCGTACGCCGACCCGTTCCTGCACGGCCAGCGAGCCCTGGTGGTACCGGCTCATCACGATCCCCTGTCTTCCTAGAAGAAGCCGCAGGTCGGAGCGCCCGCCGTCGGGGCGGGAGCGCCCTGGGCCCCGGTGGGCACGGAGATCTCCAGGCGGGTGCCGTCGGGGTCGTGGAAGAAGATCCCCCCGGAGGCCGCGCCCTCGCCGTGGGCGACGACGCCGTCGTGGGCGAATTCGACGCCGAGGCCGCGCAGCCGCTCCTCGTACGCCCGTACCTCCTCGATCGCGCCGGCCGAGAACGCGAGGTGGTGCAGTCCGGCGGCCTGCGGCTCGTACCCGCCCCCCGCCTGCTGCCAGAGGGTCAGGACGAGTGCGCCGTCCTGACCGAGGAAGGCGAACCTGCGGTCCTCCTCCTTGCCCTCGCCCAGCAGCGCGAAGCCGAGGGCGTCGCGGTAGAAGGCGAGCGAGCGGTCCAGATCGGTGACGTTGAGGCCGATGTGCCCGGTGCTGAGCGGGCCGGTGGCGGTCGCCATGAGGGTTCCCTTCCCCGAGGTTCCAGAAGTCCTGGCGTTCTAACCTTCTAAATCGAGATTAGAGGTTAGAACCGCGAGCGTCAACCGGTCACGTACCCTTGAGGGGTTAGCGGCACGAGGAGGCGGACATGACGGCACCGACCACGGACCCGCGTCCGCTCACCGGGGAGCCGGTCTCCCTGGACCTGCTGAACACGCGCTGGGTGGCGGACGGCGAGGCCGTCGACCTCTTCGCGGGGGCCTTCGGGCTGACCCGGGTGGAGGGGCTGGCGCTCTGGCTGGAGAGCACCGGCCTGGCCGGCCGCTTCCGCGCCGACGCCTCGGCCCTCGTGCACCTGCTGACCGCGCGCGAGGCGATCGCCCGCGCCGTCGCGGACCCCGCGGACGAGGGCGCCCGCTCCCTGGTCGACTCCGTACTGGAGCACGGCCGGATCCGCGCCACCCTCACCGCCGAAGGCCCGGGAGAGCGCGCCGAGTTCGCCGACCCCTCCTGGGGTCCGGCGTGGACGGCGGCCCGCGACTACCTCGGCCTGCTGGCCACCGCGCCCGACCGGATCCGCAAATGCGCCTCGGAAACCTGCGTGCTGCACTTCCACGACACCTCGCGCAACGGCACCCGGCGCTGGTGCTCCATGGCCGCCTGCGGCAACCGCGCCAAGGCCTCGCGGCACTACGCGCGCACGCGCGAGCGCTGAACGGTCGGAATCTGTCACACCCGCCCTGAGACGGAAGTCCGATCCGCCTCCACAAGGCGGTCGGAGAGTCGACAAATCAACTCATCGGGCGTTCCAACTCGCCCCGAATCACCCTGGCTTGTCCTCATTGGCGGACACTGCGCACTGACGGGAACCCGCCATGTCAGGTCTCGGTCAATGACAGCCCTCCCCAAACAGCTGTCACTTGCGCAAAGCTGACCGGTCATCCGGCACCGAATTCCGGACCGTATCTTTCACTTAGCCAGGGATGCTGATGACCCTCGACTCCCCCAGCTCCACCACCGGGGCCATACCCGGCACCAGGCGCGCTGCCCGCGTCGCGGCGGCCGCGGGCCTGGTGGCCGCCCTCTGCGCCACCGGCGCGGTGCCCGCGTTCGCCGCGGGCGACGGCGACGCCCCGTGGACGACCGCGCCGGTCAAGTCCGCGGACCAGAAGCTCGGTTCGGCCGACGCCGAACTGCTCCAGGAGGCCAAGGCCAAGGGTGACGCGACCGTCACCGTCATGGTCGCGACCGCCCCCGGCCAGACCAAGCAGGTCGCCGACCAGCTCGACGCCGTCCAGGGCGCCTCGGTCGGCCAGACGTACGACAAGCTCGGCTACGTACGCGCCACCCTGCCGACCGACAAGGCGGAGGCCGCGCTGAAGGCGGCCGCCAAGCTGGAGTCCGTCCACGGCATGGACCTGCGGCACGAGATCCGGCTCCCGGACCCGCGCCCCGAGGTGAGCAAGGAGGGCTCGGCCAAGAAGACCGCCGCCGAGACCTACCCGGCGCCGGACAAGAACACCCCGGCCAAGAACCCGTACAACCCGTCGTTCGAGACCGGCTCCGTGGACTTCGTCAAGGCGAACCCGCAGGCCGACGGCCGTGGCGTGACCATCGGCATCATGGACTCGGGCGTCGACGTCAGCCACCCCGCGCTGCAGAAGACCACCACCGGCGAGCGCAAGATCGTCGACTGGGTGACCGCCACCGACCCGATCACGGACAACGACGGGACCTGGCGCGCCCAGATCACCCCGGTCACCCCCGCGGGCGGCGCCTTCACCGCCGGCGGCCAGAGCTGGAAGGCCCCCGAGGGCACCTTCCAGTGGAGCCGCTTCAGCGAAGCCATCACCGCCAACGGCGACATGAAGGGCGACGTCAACCGGGACGGGGACACCACCGACCGGTTCGGCATGCTCTACGACCCGGCCGCCGGCACCGTCCGCGTCGACACCGACCAGAACGGCGACTTCACCGACAACGAGCCGATGAAGCCGTACAAGGACGGCTTCCAGATCGGCTACTTCGGTACGGACAACCCGGCGACCGAGGTGGCGGAGCGCATCCCGTTCACCATCGAGATCCGCAAGGACGTCCCGATGGACCCGCTCGGCGGCGACTGGGCCGGCAAGAAGGCCGACTTCGTCAACATCGGCATCATCGAGTCCGAGCACGGCTCGCACGTCGCCGGCATCACCGCCGCCAACGGCCTGTTCGGCGGCCAGATGAACGGCCAGGCGCCCGGTGCCAAACTCGTCTCCTCCCGTGCCTGCTCCTGGTCCGGCGGCTGCACCAACGTCGCCCTGACCGAGGGCATGATCGACCTCGTCGTCAACCGCGGCGTCGACATCGTCAACATGTCGATCGGCGGTCTGCCGGCGCTGAACGACGGCAACAACGCCCGCTCGGAGCTCTACAAGAACCTCATCGACACCTACGGTGTCCAGCTCGTGATCTCCGCGGGCAACGAGGGTCCGGGCGTCAACACCATCGGCGACCCCGCCCTCGCGGACAAGGTCATCTCCGTGGGCGCCGCGGTGTCCAAGGAGACCTGGGCCGCCAACTACGGATCCGGCGTGGCCAAGAAGTACAACATGTTCCCCTTCTCCTCGCGCGGCCCGCGTGAGGACGGCGGGTTCACGCCGACCATCACCGCCCCCGGCGCGGCCATCAACACGATCCAGACCTGGCTGCCCGGCATGCCCGTGAAGGAGGCCGGCTACAGCCTGCCCGCCGGCTACGGCATGCTCCAGGGCACCTCGATGTCCTCGCCGCAGGCCGCGGGCGCCAGCGCCCTGCTGATCTCGGCCGCCAAGCAGCAGAAGATCGCGCTGTCCCCGGCGAACCTGCGCGTGGCGCTGACCAGCACCGCGAAGAAGATCGACGACGTCCCGGCCCACGCACAGGGTGCCGGTCTCATCGACATCCCGCAGGCGTGGGAGTCCATCCAGCGCGGCGCCAAGGCCAACGAGTTCACCGTCAAGGCCCCCGTCGACACCGCGCTCGACCAGTTCCTGAAGACCCCGGGCTTCGGCACCGGCCTCTACGACCGCGAGGGCGGCCTCAAGGCCGGCCAGAAGAAGGTCTACGACGTCGTCGTCACCCGCACCACCGGCGTCAAGTACGGCACCCGCCACAACATCGGCTGGCGCAACAACGACGGCACCTTCAAGGTGGTCGGCGGTGGCGGCTACGACTACGTCACCCTGCCCCTGAACAAGCCCGTCACCATCAAGGTCGAGGCCAACGCCAAGTCGGCCGGCGTCCACAGCGGCATCCTGCAGCTCGACGACCCCACCACCGAGGGCGTCGACAAGCAGATCCTCACCACGGTCGTCGCCGCCACCCCGCTGGCGAAGCCCTCCTTCACGCTGTCGGACAGCTCCACCGTCCAGCGCAACAGCCACAAGTCGTACTTCGTGACCGTCCCGCAGGGCGCCAAGACCCTCGAGGTCGCCCTCGGCGGGCTCGCGGCGGGCAGCCAGACGCGCTTCATCTCGATCCACCCGTACGGCACGGGCGTCGAGGACAGCGCGACCACCCAGTGCTACCCGAACTACGACAACCCGGCGAACCAGTGCCGTCCCGACCTGCGCTCGTACGAGAACCCGCAGCCGGGCGTCTGGGAGATCGAGGTCGAGTCGCGCCGTACGTCGCCGCTGCTCGACAACCCGTTCAAGCTGGACGTCTCCGTGCTCGGCGCGGCCTTCGACCCGGCCGTCAAGGTCCTGCCCGAGGTCAAGCAGGGAACCCCGGCGCCGGTCCAGTGGACCGTGAAGAACGACGCCGCCGCCATCTCCGGCGGCAAGCTGGCGGGCGGCCCGCTGGGCTCCGCCAAGGTCGACAAGCCGAGCATCGCGACCGGTGAGACCAAGACCACCGAGGTCACCGTCGGCGAGGGCGCCTCGCGCCTCGACGTGGCGATCAACAAGCCCTCGGACACCGCCGCGGACCTCGACCTCGAGGTCTACAAGGACGGCGTCAAGGTCGGCTCCTCCGCCGACGGCGACTCCGACGAGACCGTGAGCCTGGTCAAGCCCGCCGCCGGCACCTACACCATCAAGGTCATCGGCTACGCGATCCCGGCCGGCACCACCACGTACGACTACCGCGACGTGTACTTCTCGGCCGCCCTGGGCTCCGTCCAGGTCGACGAGGCCACTCCGGTCAGCCTCGCCACCGGGGCCTCGGCCGCCGTCTCGGCGCAGGTGCTGGTCTCCGGCGCGGCCCCCGAGGGCCGTCAGTTCTTCGGCCAGGTCCAGCTGCTCAACGCCCGCGGCACCGCCGCCGGCACCGGCAGCGTGCAGATCGACAAGGTCACCCCGTAACGGCGTGACCGGCTGAACGCATGACGAGGGGCGGTGCCCGACCGGGCACCGCCCCTCCGTCTTCCGCTCCGACCAGGCAAAACGGACCGTCGGCGGCCCTGGGGGACGCCGTCCGGGGTCCCGTCACGGGCGGGCGGGCGTCCGACACTGTCCGCACCTCGGACAATGGATTGGACAAGCCTCGTGGGTTCGAACGCATGATGGCTTCACGCGCGCCCGCGTCCCCGTATTTGAAGGAGTCACCGTGAGGGTCGGAATCGTCGGAGCCACCGGACAGGTCGGCGGAGTCATGCGCGGCATCCTCGCCGAGCGGAAGTTCCCGGTGGACGAGCTCCGGCTCTTCGCCTCGGCCCGTTCCGCCGGCTCGACCGTCGAGTGGCAGGGCCGGGAGATCACCATCGAGGACGCCTCCACGGCGGACTACTCCGGCCTCGACATCGTGCTCTTCTCCGCGGGCGGCACCACCTCCAAGGCCCTCGCCGAGAAGGTCGCCTCCCAGGGCGCCGTCGTGATCGACAATTCCTCCGCCTGGCGCAAGGACCCCGAGGTCCCCCTCGTCGTCTCCGAGGTCAACCCGCACGCGATCAAGAACCGCCCCAAGGGCATCATCGCGAACCCGAACTGCACCACCATGGCCGCCATGCCGGTGCTGCGCCCCCTCCACGAGGAGGCGGGGCTGGTCGCGCTCGTCGCCACCACCTACCAGGCCGTCTCCGGCTCCGGCCTGGCCGGCGTCGCCGAGCTCAAGGGCCAGGCCTGCGCGGTCTCCGAGGCCGCCGACCAGCTGACCTTCGACGGCGGCGCGGTGGAGTTCCCCGAGCCCGCCGTCTACAAGCGCCCCATCGCGTACAACGTGGTCCCGCTCGCCGGCAACCTGGTCGACGACGGCTCCTTCGAGACCGACGAGGAGCAGAAGCTCCGCAACGAGTCCCGCAAGATCCTTGAGATCCCGCAGCTCAAGGTCTCCGGCACCTGCGTGCGCGTCCCCGTCTTCTCCGGCCACTCGCTCCAGGTCAACGCCCGCTTCGAGCGTCCCATCAGCGTCGAGCGCGCCTACGAGCTCCTCAAGGACGCCCCCGGCGTCGAGCTCTCCGAGATCCCCACCCCCCTCCAGGCCGCCGGCAAGGACGCCTCGTACGTGGGCCGCATCCGCGTGGACGAGACGGTCGACAACGGCCTCGCGCTGTTCCTCTCCAACGACAACCTCCGCAAGGGCGCCGCGCTGAACGCCGTCCAGATCGCGGAGCTCGTCGCCGAGGAGCTCCGGGGCTGACGACGCCCGGGTCCGACGAAACGGAGGGGCGGTGCCGGGACGGCACCGCCCCTCCGTCGTGCCCCCGCCGTGTTCGCCTCTGGATTAGTCCTGCCCGGCGGCGCGGCCCGCGTGGAAGGATGGCCGGGCAACGTCACCATCAAAGGAGATGAACGCGTGCCTGGCACGAATCTCACCCGTGAAGAGGCTCAGCAGCGGGCGAAGCTGCTCACCGTCGACTCGTACGAGATCGGACTCGATCTCAGCGGCGCGCAGGAGGGCGGCACCTTCCCGTCCGTGACCACCGTGCGCTTCCAGTCGGCCGAGGCAGGCGCCGGGACCTTCATCGACCTGGTCGCGCCGGCCGTGCACGAGGTCGTCCTGAACGGCAAGTCGCTCGACGTGGCCGCCGTCTTCCGCGACTCGCGGATCGCGCTGGACCACCTCGCCGCCGGCGCCAACGAGCTGCGCGTCGTCGCGGACTGCGCCTACACCAACACCGGCGAGGGCCTGCACCGCTTCGTCGACCCGGTCGACCAGCAGGCCTACCTGTACACCCAGTTCGAGGTGCCGGACGCGCGGCGGGTCTTCGCCAGCTTCGAGCAGCCCGACCTGAAGGCGACGTTCCAGTTCACCGTGACCGCCCCCGAGGGCTGGACGGTCATCTCGAACTCCCCGCGCGACCTCTCGCAGGGTGCCGACCCCAAGGACCGGGTGTGGGTCTTCGAGCCGACCCCGCGCATCTCCTCGTACATCACCGCGCTGATCGCCGGCCCGTACCACGCGGTGCACAGCTCGTACGAGGGCCCGGACGGGCAGTCCGTGCCGCTCGGCATCTACTGCCGGCCCTCCCTCGCCGAGTTCCTCGACGCGGACGCGATCTTCGACGTGACCCGGCAGGGCTTCGACTGGTTCCAGGAGAAGTTCGCGTACGACTACCCCTTCGCGAAGTACGACCAGCTCTTCGTGCCGGAGTTCAACGCGGGCGCGATGGAGAACGCGGGCGCGGTCACCATCCGCGACCAGTACGTCTTCCGCTCCAAGGTGACGGACGCGGCGTACGAGGTGCGCGCCGAGACCATCCTGCACGAGCTCGCGCACATGTGGTTCGGCGACCTGGTCACCATGGAGTGGTGGAACGACCTGTGGCTGAACGAGTCGTTCGCCACCTACACCTCGATCGCCTGCCAGGCCTACGCCGAGGGCTCGAAGTGGCCGCACGCCTGGACGACCTTCGCCAACTCCATGAAGACCTGGGCGTACCGCCAGGACCAGCTGCCGTCCACGCACCCGATCATGGCCGACATCCGTGACCTGGACGACGTCCTCGTCAACTTCGACGGCATCACGTACGCCAAGGGCGCCTCGGTGCTCAAGCAGCTCGTCGCGTACGTCGGCATGGACGCCTTCTTCAAGGGCGTGCAGGCGTACTTCAAGGCGCACGCGTTCGGGAACACCCGCCTGTCGGACCTGCTCGGCGCCCTGGAGGAGACCTCCGGCCGCGACCTGACCGCCTGGTCGAAGGCGTGGCTGGAGACGGCCGGCATCAACGTCCTGCGCCCGGAGATCGAGCTGGACGCGGACGGCCTCGTCTCGTCGTTCGCCGTCCGCCAGGAGGCCCCCGCCCTGCCGGCGGGCGCCAAGGGCGAGCCGGTGCTGCGCCCGCACCGCATCGCGGTGGGCCTGTACGACCTGCGCGACGGCAAGCTGGTCCGCACGGACCGCCTCGAGCTGGACATCGACGGCGAGCTGACGGCCGTCCCCGAGCTCGTGGGCCGGACCCGCCCGGCGGTCGTGCTGCTCAACGACGACGACCTGTCGTACGCCAAGGTCCGCCTGGACGAGGTCTCGCTGGCCAACGTCACCGCGCACCTGGGCGACTTCACGGAGTCCCTGCCGCGCGCCCTGTGCTGGGCCTCGGCGTGGGACATGACCCGCGACGGCGAGCTGGCGACGCACGACTACCTGGCCCTGGTGTTGTCCGGCATCGGCAAGGAGTCGGACATCGGCGTGGTGCAGTCGCTGCACCGCCAGGTGAAGCTGGCCGTCGACCTGTACGCCGACCCGGCGTGGCGGGAGCAGGGTCTGGAGCTCTGGACCGAGGCCACGCTCGAGCACCTGCGTGGGGCCGAGCCGGGCAGCGACCACCAGCTGGCGTGGGCCCGCGCCTTCGCGGCGACGGCCCGTACCGAGGGACAGCTGACCTACCTGGCGGCGCTGCTCGACGGCTCGGCGGAGGTCGAGGGCCTGGTCGTGGACACGGAGCTGCGCTGGGCGTTCCTGGAGCGCCTGGCCGCCACGGGCCGCGCCGACGAGGCGGCGATCGCGGCGGAGCTGAAGCGGGACGCGACCGCCGCGGGCGAACGCCACGCGGCGACGGCGCGGGCCGCGCGGCCCACGGCGGAGGCCAAGGCGGCGGCGTGGGCCTCGGTGGTGGAGTCGGGCGACCTGCCGAACGCGGTGCAGGAGGCCGTGATCGGCGGCTTCGTCCAGACCGACCAGCGGGAGCTGCTCGCGCCGTACACGGAGAAGTACTTCGCGGTGCTGAAGGACATCTGGGAGAGCCGCAGCCACGAGATCGCGCAGCAGATCGCGGTCGGGCTGTACCCGTCGCTCCAGGTCTCGCAGGCGACCCTGGACGCGACGGACGCGTGGCTGGCCTCGGCCGAGCCGAACGCGGCGCTGCGCCGCCTGGTCTCGGAATCCCGCGCCGGCGTCGAGCGCGCCCTGAAGGCCCAGGCGGCGGACGCGGCTGCGTCCGGGGCCTGACGGCCGCACCCCCGGCCCCCGCACGGGGGCCGGGGCCCCCGCCCGGCCCCCTCACCCGAGTGCCGCCGCCGCCCCCTGGAGTGCCTCCAGGGCTCGGGAGAGCGCCGGGGCGGATTCCGTGCCGCGGCGGAGGGCGGCGATGACGTGGCGGGTCGGGCGGTCGTGGGGCAGGCCGCGGACGGCCACCCCCGAGGCGCGGGCGGAGACCATGCGCGGGACCAGGGCGACGCCCATCCCCGCCTCCACCATCGCCAGGATCGCGGTCCACCCGGACGCCGAGTGGGCCTGCTCCGGTACGAAGCCCGCCGGTTCGCACGCGGAGCGGGTGATCTCCGACCAGGGCCCGCTGCCGCCGTAGATCCACGGCTCCGCGGACAGGTCGGCCAGCCGTACTTCCGCCGCACCCGCCAGTGGATGGCCGGGGGGCAGGGCCACGTCCAGGGGGTCCTCCAGCAGGGTGACCCGCGTGAAGCGGGCGTCCCGCGCCCCCGGGGCGTGCGCGGCCAGGGAGAGGGCGAGGTCCACGGCCCCGGCGGACAGCAGCTCGTACGATTCGGCGGCCTCGGTCTCCCGTACCCGTACCTCGATCCCCGGGTGGCTGAGCCGCAGGGCGGCCACGGCCGGGACGACCAGCACCGGCACCGCCGTGGAGAAGGCCCCGACGCGCACCTCCCCCGCCTCCCCGGCCAGGTAGCCGGCGAGTTCGGCGTCGGCCCGCTCCAGCTGGGCGAAGACGGCCTCGGTGTGCCGCAGCACCAGGTGCGCGGCGTCGGTGAGCCGGACCCGCCGCCCCTGCGCCTCCAGCAGCGTCACCCCCAGGTGCCGGGCGAGGTTGGTGAGCTGCTGGGAAACGGCCGAGGGCGTCATGTGCAGCGCCTCGGCCGTGGCGGTCACCGTCCCCTGGTCGGCCAGGGTGCGCAGGATCCGCAGCTTCTTGATGTCCCAGTCGGTCACGGGAGCGAAACTACCTCCGGGTCGCGCTGCCGAGGGCGACACCGCCGAGGATCAGCGCCATGCACAGCAGCTGTGCGGGCCCGGTCCGCTCGCCGAGGAGGAGCAGGCCGAGGGCGGCGACGCACACCGGCTGGAGGTAGTAGACGACTCCCGCGCGGGCCGCCCCGATCAGGGAGATGGCCTTGTTCCAGGCGAAGAAGGCGACGGCGGAGGAGAAGACGCCGACGTACAGCAGGGGTCCGACGGTCGCGGAGGTGACCTCGAAGCCGCCCTGGACGGTGAGGGACACGGCGTAGGCGGGTGCCAGCATCAGGGCGCCGAGGACGAAGGTGGCGAGCAGGAAGGACAGTCCTCCGATCTCGGCGGGCTTGCGCTTGAGCAGCGCGCTGTACGTGGCGAAGGACAGTGCGGCCCCGAACATCCACAGGTCGCCGGCGCCGAAGTCGAAGCCGAGCGATCCGTCGCCGACCAGCAGCAGCACCCCGAAGGCCGCGAGGAGCATCCCGAAGGAGCGCCGGACGCCGAGCCGTTCGCCGCCGAGGCGGGCGTACAGGGCCATGACGACCGGCGAGGCCGCCATGATCATGCCCATGTTGGAGGCGGAGGTGGTCAGTCCGGCCTGGTGGACCAGGGTGTTGTAGAGGGTGACTCCGAAGAGCGTGGCGAGCGAGACGTAGCCGGCGTGCCGGCGCAGCAGCGCCCGCTGCCGCCAGGCCTGCCGGGCGGCGAAGGGGGCGACCGCGACGGCGGCGATGATCCAGCGCCAGAAGACCGCCTGTACGGGAGGGACCGTGTCCGCCATGCCCCGGGTGGCGACGAAGCTGCCGGACCAGACGACCGTCGCGACCAGCGCGAGCAGTACGCCGAGCCCCGCGGCTGCCTTCTTCGTCCCGGCTGCGGCAGCGGCGCCGCCGCCGGCGAGGGCGCCGGCGGCGGTTGATGCGGTGCGGACACGGTCCATGACGGTCACTGCTGGTTTCCCCCTCGGGGTTCGGTGTGGTGCGTGTCCCCCACCTTCACACCTTCGCTTTGCCCAGGTCCATCGAAACATTTCGATTGGTCTCTTCAGGAGAACTGAACGGTTCCTCCGCGGCGGCCGGCTCGTCCGCCACCGGAGCGGCCTTCCCCGGGAGCTGCCCGACGACCGTGGCGCCGAAGGCGATGGCCATGCCCACCAGCTGTACGGGCGACAGCGACTGGCCGAGCGCGGCCCAGCCGATGACGGCGGCGGTGAGCGGCGACAGCGGGCCGAGCAGGGTGACGGAGGTGGCGGTGAGCCGGCCGATTCCGCGGAACCAGAGGAAGTACGCGGCCCCGGTGTTGATCAGCATCATGTAGCCGTAGCCGAGGAAGGCCTTGCCGTCGAGCGCGGGCGGCGCCCCTTCGACCAGTGCGGCGATCGGGATGATGACCAGGCCGCCCGCGGTGAGCTGCCAGCCGGTCACGGCCAGCGGGCCGACGCCCTCGGGGCGTCCCCAGCGCTTGGTCATCACGGTGCCCGCGCCCATGGCGGCGGAGGAGACCACGCCCGCGATGACGCCGATGAGGTCGAGCTCGGCCTGGGCGGTCAGCACCACCATGCTCACGCCGAAGGCGGCGGCCACGGCGGCGAGCACGGTCCGCAGGCGGGCCCGCTCCCCCAGGAGCAGGGCGGCGAGCCCCACGACGAAGAGCGGCCCGGCGGAGCCGAGCACGGCCGCGACGCCGCCGGGGAGCCGGTAGGCGGCGAGGAAGAGCAGCGGGAAGAACGCTCCGATGTTGAGGGTGCCGAGAACCGCGGACTTCCACCACCAGGCGCCCTTGGGCAGGGTGCGGGAGAGGGCGACCAGCAGCAGACCGGCGGGGAGGGCGCGCATGGCCCCGGTGAACAGGGGCCGGTCCGGCGGCAGAAGCTCACTGGCGACGAAGTACGTCGATCCCCAGGAGATGGGGGCGAGCGCGGTCAGGAGGGTGGTGGTGACACGGTTCACGGTCACTCCTCGGGCAGGTGAGGATGGGCGGGCGGGGTGCGGGTGGGCCGCGACCCACCCGGGGGCCCGTCCCCGGACCTCCCCGGGTAGGTCGCTGATAAGTAGCTTACCGCTAAGCTACTTTTAAGCAAGCTACTTTCTTGCGGACGAGCGAGCGGAATCGGATACTTCGGTCATGACCGAGGTGAAGAAGGCCCCCGCCCCCGAGAAGGACGCCGTCGACGCGATCACCGCGCAGTGGGCCGCCGTACGACCGGACCTGGACACCGCCCCCATGGCCGTCTTCGGCCGGATCTACCGGATCTCCAAGGCCGTGGGCGAGGCCGTCGAGCGGGCCTACAACCGGCACGGCATCACCCGCGGGGAATTCGACGTCATCGCGACGCTGCGCCGCTCCGGCGTCCCGTACACCCTTTCCCCCCGCGAGCTGTCCGCCACGCTGATGCTCACCACGGGCGGCATGACCGGGCGCCTGGACAAGCTGGAGAGGGCCGGACTGCTCACCCGCAGCCCCGACCCGCACGACCGGCGGGGGCTCCAGGTGACCCTCACCGACCGGGGGCTCGCCCTCGCCGACGAGGCGGTCTCCGCGGGCCTGGAGGTGCACCGCGCCGCCCTGGAGGACTTCGACCGCGAAGAGGTCGAACAGCTCACGGCGCTGCTGCGCAAGCTCCTCGCGGACGTCGCCTAGGACGGACCCGCGCGTTTCCGGGTACGCCAAGGCGCCGGAGGCCGCGCGGGACCGGCTCACACCGGTTCCGCGGACCTCCGGCGCCCGGAAGTCTTGACGAAGGGCCTGCCCGGCCGGGTCAGACCTTGGTCTTGCGCGACTTGTCGCCGACCATCACGAGACCCGCAATGACCAGGAACAGCACGATCGGCGCGGCCACGTACAGGCCGAGCGTCTCGCCAATGCTCAGGCCCGGGCCCGGGTCGTCACCGTCGTCGCGGGTCACCGCGAGCGCGGGAGACGTCATCAGCAGCATCATCAGCGTCGTTCCGGCCGTGACGGCGCCGGCGCGCAGAGCGTTCTTCTTGTCCACGGTGCAAACGTAGCGAACACCTAAACGGGGCGCGCGCCCGGGGGTGCCGTACGGGTCCGCGCGCCCTCCCGCACCGCGCCCAGCAGGGCGTTCGCCCGGGGCGAGGCGGTCAGCGCCTCCAGGGTCAGCGGCCGCCCCCCGGCGTCGGCCAGCGGCAGCCGCCAGTTGGGGTACTGGTCCCAGGTGCCCGGCAGGTTCTGCGGCCGCCGGTCCCCCACCGCGTCGGGCAGCCACACGCCGACCAGCCGGGCGGGCGTGCGCAGCAGGAACGCGTACAGGGCCCGTACGGCGGCCTCCTCGCCCTTGGTCTCCAGCCCCAGCCGGTCCAGTACCGCCAGCCACCGCGCGGTGTCGGCGGCGTCCTCGGCCCGCTCCAGCTCCAGAGGACGGGTCAGCAGGCCGAGCCGGTCGCGCAGTTCGACGTGGGACCCGGCCAGCTTGGCGGCGGAGGGCGGCAGGTCGTGGGTGGTGGCGGTGGCCAGGCACTCCGACCGCCAGGCCGCGGCGGGCAGCGGCTCGCCGTCACCGGACCAGTCCCGCTCGAACCAGAGCACGGAGGTTCCGAGGATCCCGCGCCGGGCCAGCGCCCGCCGCACCCCCGGCTCGACCGTCCCGAGGTCCTCGCCGACCACCAGCGCCCCGGCCCGGTGGGCCTCCAGGACCAGTACGGCCAGCATCGCCTCGCCGTCGTAGGAGACGTACGTCCCTTCCGCGGGCGGGGTGCCCTCCGGGATCCACCAGAGCCGGAACAGGCCCATGACGTGGTCCACCCGCACCGCCCCCGCGTAGCGGAACACCCCGCGCAGCAGGGCCCGGAACGGCGCGTACGCGGACTGCTCCAGCGCGTCGGGCCGCCACGGCGGCAGTCCCCAGTCCTGGCCGCGCGCGTTGAAGGCGTCCGGCGGAGCCCCGACGGAGGCGCTGCGGGCGTGGAAGGAGCCGGTACGGGCGTCCGAGCCGTCCGGGTGCACCCCGACGGCCAGGTCGTGCACGATGCCGACCTCCATCCCGGCCTCCCGCGCGGCCCGCTGGGCGGCGGTCAGCTGGGTGTCCGTCAGCCAGACCAGCCAGCAGTGGAAATCGGCGCGCTCCCCGGGGTCCTCCCCGGCGGCGGCCGCGCACCAGGCGGCGTGCGCGGCGAGCCCGTCCCCCTGGGCCGCGCGGAACGCCCGGTAGGCGGCCTCCCGCGCGGGGGTGCGCGGGACGGCGTACAGCAGTTCCAGGGCGGCGCGCTTGAGGGCCCAGACGGCGTCCCGGTCGATCAGCGCCCCCTTCTCCAGCACCTCCCGGCGCAGCTCTCCGCCCCGGGCGGCGAGTCCGGCGAGGGCGTCCCGGTCCGGGCAGGCCTCCCACTCGGGGAGGTCCTCGACGCGCAGGTGCACCGGGTCCGGGAAGCGGCGGGAGGACGGCCGGTAGGGGGACGGGTCGCTCGGGGTGCCGGGGAAGCCCGCGTGGAGCGGGTTGACCTGGACGAAGCCGGCGCCGTGGGTGCGGGCCGCCCAGCGGGCCAGCTCCGCCAGGTCGCCCAGGTCGCCCATGCCCCAGGAGCGTTCCGAGAGCAGGGAGTACAGCTGGACGAGCAGCCCGTGGGCGCGGGCGGGCGCCGCCGGGGACCGGTCCGGGGCCACGATCAGGGTGGCGGAGGCGGTGCGCCCGTCGGGTGCTTCGGCGGACAGCCGGTGCACCCCCAGGGGCAGGCCGGGGTGCCAGTCGGCCTGCCCGGCCCCGTCCTCCAGGGTCACCCGCACCCGCGTCCCGGCCGGAAGCCCGGCCAGGGCCGCCGGCGCGGGCTCTCCCCTCCAGTGCACCAGCGTCGGCGGGAGCAGCCGCCCGGCCCGCTCCCGCTCGGTGGCGCCGGCCGTCTCCCGCACCTCCTCGGGGGTGCCGGCGGGGACGCCGATCAGGCCCAGCACGGCCCGGACCGTGGCCTCGGGCACCTGGACGGTGACGTCCTCGGCGGGCTGGTAGGAGGTGGCGACGCCGTAGAGGGCCGCGAGCCGGGCGAGGTCGTCCATCGTCATCCTTGGCTGGAGGGGGGCTGGGGGCCTAAGTGAGCGGCTCGCTGGTGAGGGGGGACTCGGCCACGAGCGGGGACTCACTGGTCAGGGGCGCGTACGCGGAGCCGGCCAGCGGGGGTTCGCTGGTCAGCGGCGGGTGCGCGGTGTCGGCGGCCGGCAGGTCCCCGGGCCCGGACGGGACGGGCAGATGGGCGAGCGGGGCCGGTTTCGCGCGGGTGGCGGACGCGGTGCGGGCGTTCATGAGGTTCCTCCCTGGTGCGGTTGTTCGGACCGCCGGCGCGGTCGTTCGGACCGCCGGCGGTCTTCGGACCGCCGGCGTGGTCGTTCCGGCCGCCGGCGCGGTCCTCGGACCGCCCATGCAACACCCGTGGTGAACACCGCAGCCATACCCAGTCAGGGGCATCGCATTCCTGGCGGATCCAGGTCAGATCACCCCACCCGCATTGACACCCACGCCGCACGGGTGGTGGGCTCTGGCTCGTTCACACGGTCGGGGGACGACTCGGGACGGGGGAGGCTCCATGCAGCTCAGGGGCAGGAAGCGGACCGCGGCCGCCGCCGTCGCCGTCATCGGAACACTGCTCGGCGGAGCCGTCGCGTCCGCTCCGCCGCGGCTCACCGCGGCACCGGGGAACTCGGGCGCCGCGCGCCCCGACAGCGGGTCAGTCCCCGTCCAGGCGGCGGGACTCGGGTCCGTAGTCGACCCGGGCTCCGACGTTCCCCGAGCCGCTTCCGAGGGCCCCGCCGTGTGGCCGAGGCCGCAGTCGGCGACCGCCGACCCGGGGCGGGAGCTGCCGGTACCCGCGGAGGCCGTGCTGGTGGCCCCGCAGGACGTGGACCCGTACGCCGTCGAGGTCGTACGCACCGCCCTGCGCGCGGCCGGGGTGCGGAACCCGCTCGTGCGCCCCCCGGGCGCGGCGCTGCCCGAGCGGGCCCTCGTCGTCCGGCTCCAGGGGCCGGACGCCGAGGAGGCCCTGCGGGCGCTGGGCGCCGCGCCGGCCGGGGACCTGCCCGCCGGCGGCTACCGGCTGGCGGTGGGACGGACCGGCGGGCGGGACACCGTCGCGCTGGCCGGGGTGGGCGAGGACGGGCTGTTCCACGCCGCGCAGACGCTGCGCCAGCTGCTGGCGGCCGGGCGCGGCAAGGTGCCCGGGATGCTGGTGCGGGACTGGCCCATCGCCCCCGTGCGCGGGATCACCGAGGGCTTCTACGGGCAGCCCTGGACCCAGGAGCAGCGCCTGGAGCAGCTGGACTTCCTGGGCCGTACCAAGCAGAACCGGATGCTGCTGGCGCCCGGTGACGACCCGTACCGCACCACCGCCTGGCGCGAGGAGTACCCGCGCGCCCGGCAGGAGGACTTCCGGGCCCTGGCCGAGCGGGCCCGCGCCAACCGGGTGGTGCTCGGCTGGGCGGTGTCCCCGGGGCAGTCGATGTGCCTGTCGTCGGCGGACGACCGGGCGGCGCTGCTGCGCAAGGCCGACGCCATGTGGGAGCTGGGCTTCCGGGCCTTCCAGGTGCAGTTCCAGGACGTCAGCTACACCGAATGGGGCTGCCGCGCCGACCGGGCGCGGTACGGGACGGGCCCCGCCGCGGCGGCGAAGGCGCACGCCGAGGTCGCGGGCGAGCTGGCCGCGCACCTGGCGGCGCGGCATCCCGGGTCGGCCCCGCTGTCGCTGCTGCCGACGGAGTACTTCCAGAACGGCGCCACCGCCTACCGGACGGCCCTGGCGGGGGCGCTGGACCCGCGCGTGGAAGTGGCCTGGACGGGCGTGGGCGTGGTGCCGCGCACCATCACGGGCCAGGAGCTGGCCGGGGCGCGGGCCGCGCTCGCGCATCCGCTGGTCACCATGGACAACTACCCGGTCAACGACTGGGACCCGGGCCGCATCTTCCTCGGCCCGTACGCCGGGCGCGATCCGGCGGTGGCGGGCGGTTCGGCGGGGGTGCTGGCCAACGCGATGGCGCAGGGCACCCTGTCCCGGATCCCCCTGTTCACGGCGGCGGACTACGCCTGGAACCCGCGCGGCTACCGGGCCGGGGAGTCCTGGGCGGCGGCGGTCCTCGACCTGTCCGGCCCCGACCCGAGGACCCGGGCGGCGCTCGCGGCCCTGGCGGGGAACACGGCCTCCTCGGGCCTGAAGGTGGAGGAGTCGGCCTATCTGAAGCCGCTGGTCGAGGAGTTCTGGCGGGCCCGCGCCGCCGGGGACAAGGCCGCCGGCGACCGGCTCCGCGCGGCGTTCACCGTGCTGCGGGAGGCCCCCCGGCGCCTGGACGCGCCGGTGGCGGAGGAGGCCGGGCCCTGGCTGGAGCGGCTCGCGCGGTACGGGGCCGCGGGCGAGCTGGCGGTCGACCTGCTGCGCGCCGAGGCCCGGGGTGACGGGGCGGCCGCCTGGCAGGCCTCGCGGGAGCTCGCGCGGGCGCGGAGCGCGCTGGCCGAGCCGGGCGGGGTGCGGGTGGACACCTCCGTGCTCGACCCCTTCCTGGCGAAGGCGGCGGCGGAGTCGGACGCCTGGACGGGAGCGGCCCGCGAGGACGGGACCGTGGTGCGCGAAGCCGGCTCCCACACCGTCCGGCTGGACTCGGCGCGGCCGCTCGCGGCGGTCACGGTCATGACGGACCCGCTGGCGCCGGGCGCGCGGGGCGTGACGGTGGAGGCGCACGTGCCCGGTGAGGGCTGGCGGCGGCTGGCCGACGCGGCGGTGTCCGGCTGGACGCAGGCCGATGCGGCGGGCGTACGGGCGGACGCGGTCCGGCTGTCGTGGGCGGGCCCGGACCCCGTGGTGCACAAGGTGGTCCCGTGGTTCGCGGACGGCCCGCGGGCCCGCTTCGAACTGTCCGCGGGGGGCCGCGCCGACGTGGAGATCGGCGGCGCGGCGCGCACCGTGCCGGCGCAGCTGTCCGGACTGCGTCCGGGGGAGTTCCGGGCCCCGCTGACGGCGGCCCCGCCGGCGGGGGTCCAGGTGCGGCTGCCGCAGGAGGTCGCGGTGCCCCGGGGCGCGACGGTCTCCGTCCCGGTGGAGGTCACGGTGGCGGCGGGCACCCCCGCCGGGGTGTACGAGGTCCCGCTCGCCTTCGACGGGGAGGTGCGCACCCTCACCGTCCGGGCGGTTCCGCGCACCGGCGGTCCGGACCTGCTGCGCACGGCACGGGCCCGCTCGTCGGGCGACGAGGCCCCGCAGTTCCCGGCGTCGGCGGCGGTGGACGGGTCCGCCGCCACCCGGTGGTCGTCCCCGGCGGTGGACGGCGCCTGGTGGCAGGCCGAACTGGCCGCCCCGGCCCGGGTGGGCCTGCTGACCCTGCACTGGCAGGAGGCCCACCCCTCGCAGTTCCGGGTGGAGACGTCCCGCGACGGCGTGACGTGGCGCCCGGGGGCGGTGGTGTCCTCCCGGGGCGGGGTGGACGCGGTCCGGCTGGACGCGCCGGACACGCGCTACCTCCGCGTCACGTGCGAGCGCCGCGCGACGCGCTTCGGCTGCAGCCTCTGGTCCGCCACGGCCCTCGCGGTGGTCCCCTGAGCCCTGCGCGGCGCGGCGCGCGCACGGCCCGGGCGCGGGGGGCTACGCGGTGGCTCCGATGCGTTCGAGGGCGTCCTGCGCCCCGTACGGCTGGAGGTACGGCATCCACCGCGGGTCGCGGTGCCCCGTCCCGATGATCCGCCAGGCCAGCCCGGAGGGCGGAGCCGGCTGGTGGCGCAGGCGCCAGCCGAGTTCCAGCAGGTGCCGGTCGGCCTTCACGTGGTTGCACCGCCGGCAGGCGGCGACCACGTTGTCCCAGGCGTGCTGGCCTCCGCGGCTGCGCGGGATGACGTGGTCCACGCTGGTGGCGACGGCCCCGCAGTACATGCAGCGGCCGCCGTCGCGGGCGAACAGCGCGCGGCGGGTGAGTGGAACGGGCCCCCGGTAGGGGACCCGCACGAAGCGCTTGAGCCGGACCACGCTGGGCGCGGGGACGGCTCGTGTCGCGCTGTGCAGGAAGGCGCCCGATTCCTCCAGGGAGATGGCCTTGTTCTCCAGGACGAGGACGAGCGCGCGGCGGAGCGGTACGACGCCGAGGGGCTCGTACGACGCGTTGAGGACCAGGACGTGCGGCACGGACTGCCTCCTTGTACGCCGGCGGCGCGTGGCTCGCGCCGGGACGATCTGCTCTCAGTCTCCCCTTACGGCTGGTCGAAGCGCCACCACGCGCCGGTAACGGGCCCGGGGTGTTTTCGACCACACACCCTTTCCTCCCCAGGTGAGTCCGGTCTCTCCCTCGAACAGCACAACGAGGTCGGTCGCGTGCCCCGTTAGTGTGGATGGTCCGCCCGCACCGTCTGCACGACCGTACGACCGTTCCGCGGGCGGACCGCTATGCCCTGGAGGTTCCCGCCGTGCCCTCGCCCGCCATCCTGCTACCGCAGGCAGCGTCAACCACCGACGACGCCGCCGAGAGCGTGACGAACGCCGCGAGCTTCGTCGAGGAGAACTGGGCCACCTGGCTGAGCGTCGGCCTGCGGATCCTTCTGATCATCGTGATCGCGGTGGCGCTCCGTTCGGTGGTCCGCAAGGCCCTGACCAAGCTGATAAGCCGGATGAACTCCGGGGCGGAGGCCGTCGAGGGCACCGCGCTCGGCGGGCTGCTGGTCAACGCGGAGCGGCGCCGCCAGCGTTCGGAGGCGATCGGTTCGGTACTGCGTTCGGTGTCCTCGTTCGTGATCCTCGGCACGGCCGCGCTGATGGTGCTGGCCGCGCTGAAGATCGACCTGGGGCCGCTGCTGGCGAGCGCGGGCGTGGCCGGCGTGGCGATCGGTTTCGGTGCCCGCAACCTGGTGACGGACTTCCTCTCCGGCGTGTTCATGATCATGGAGGACCAGTACGGCGTCGGTGACCAGATCGACGCCGGGGTGGCCTCGGGCGAGGTGATCGAGGTCGGACTGCGCGTGACCAAGCTGCGCGGCGACAACGGCGAGATCTGGTACGTCCGCAACGGCGAGATCAAGCGGATCGGCAACCTCAGCCAGGGCTGGGCGACCGCGGGCGTGGCCGTGCAGGTCAAGCCGACGGAGAACCTCGCGCACATCCGCGAGGTGGTCCAGGGGGTCGCTGACACCCTGGCCAAGGAGACCCCTTGGGACGAGCGGCTGTGGGGTCCGGTGGAGGTGCTGGGCCTGGACGAGGTGCTGCTGGCCTCCATGACGGTGAAGGTGTCGGCGAAGACGATGCCGGGCCAGCAGTTCGCGGTGGAGCGCGAGCTGCGCTGGCGGATCAAGGAGGCCTTCGACGCGGCCGGGATCCGGATCATCGGCGGCGCCCCGGACCCCGGCGAGGAGGAGGCCGCCCCGGCGGACGCGGCGGCCGCCGTCGCCGCGCCGTCGGCGCTGGCCAACCCGGCCTCCCCGCAGTCCCTGGCCACCGCCCCGATCCCGCAGGCGCCCGCGCCCGCGGCGGGGGTCCGGCTGCCGAAGTAGGGCCCACCCGGCCGTCCGCCGCGCCCACCCGCACCTTCCGCTGCCCCGCCGGTCCGTACCGGCGGGGCAGCGGCATTGACACCCCTCCGCCGCTGATAGGAAACTTACCTAACAGTTGCCTCGGTGAGGGAGCACCCGTCATGCCGGCCACCACTCCCGGAACCCCCAGCCTGCTGCGCGCCATGAACGACCGCGCCGCCCTGGAGCTGCTGCTGACGCACGGCCCCCTGTCCCGGACGCGGATCGGGCACCTCACCGGACTGTCGAAGCCCACCGCCTCCCATCTGCTGGCCCGGCTGGAGGCCGCCGGGCTGGTCGTGGCCACCGGCACCGACGGCGGCCGCCCCGGCCCGAACGCCCAGCTGTACGCGCTCAACGCCCGCGCCGCCCACGTCGCCGCTCTCGACGTGACCCCCGACCGGGTGCTCGCCGCCGTCGCCGGCCTGACCGGCACCGTGACCGGCCGCGCCGAGATCCCCAGCGCCGAGGGCGCCGGCGCCGTCGGGCAGGTCACCCGGGCCCTGCGCGCGGCCCTGGAGGACGCCGGGCTCACCCTCCCCGCCCTGCACCGCGTCGTCATCGCCACACCCGGCGCCTTCGACCCCCGCTCCGGGCGGCTGCGCTACGCCGGCCACCTCCCCGGCTGGCACTCCCCCACCCTCCTCGACGAACTGGCCGCGGCCCTGCCCGTGCCGGTCGAGTACGAGAACGACGTGAACCTCGCCGCGGTCGCCGAGCAGCGGCTCGGCGCGGCCCGCGGCCACGAGGACTTCGTCCTGCTGTGGAACGAGGAGGGCCTCGGCGCCGCCCTCGTCCTCGGCGGACGGCTGCACCGCGGCTGGACCGGCGGCGCGGGCGAGGTGGGCTTCCTGCCCGTGCCCGGCCGCCCCCTGGTCCGCCAGGTGGCGCGGGCCAACAGCGGCGGCTACCAGGAGCTAGCCGGCGTGCAGGTCCTGCCCGCCCTCGCCGCCGGTGCCGGGTTCGACGCCGGCGTCCTCCAGGACGCCCCGCGGGCGGCGCGGGTGGCCGCCGGGGCCGACCTGCTGCGGCGCGCCGCCGCCGAGCCGCGGGGAGCCCGCCTGCGCTTCCTCCGGTCGTACGCCACCGCGCTCGCGACCGGCCTGGCCTCGCTGGTCGCCGTACTGGACCCGGAGATCGTGGTGCTGTCCGGCGCCCTGATCACCGCGGGCGGCGACCCGCTGCGCGCCCTGCTGGAGGACGAACTGGCCGAACTGGCCCCCTCCCGGCCCCGGCTGGTGACCGGCGAGGTGCGCGAACACCCCGTGCTGCGCGGCGCCCTGGAGAGCGCCCTGGCCACCACCCGCGAGGAAGTGTTCGACACCTCCCGCTGACCCCCGTCCCTCAGCCCCCTCAGCCCCCTCAGCCCCCTCAGCCCCTCATCCGAAGTTCTCCCCCAGAGAGCGAGTGCCTCCATGCCCGGAGCCCCACGCCTGACCACCACCGCGGCCGTCCTCGCCGCCATATCCCTGCTCGCCGCCGGCTGCACCGGCCAGAGCGGCGCCCCCGCCGCCGACGACCCGAAGGCCGACGTCACCATCAGCTTCTGGCACGGCTGGTCCACGCCCAGCGAGGTCAAGGCGATCGAGGACAACATCGCCCGCTTCGAGAAGGCGCACCCGAACATCAAGGTCAAGGCCACCGGCAACATGACCGACGACAAGATCAACCAGGCGCTGCGCGCGGGCGGGGACAAGGCCCCCGACGTGGTCTCCTCCTTCGCCACGGACAGCGTCGGCGCGTTCTGCAACTCCGGCGCCTTCACCGACCTGGGCCCCTTCCTGGAGAAGTCCGGGATCGACACGGCGAAGGTCTTCCCGGCGACCCTGCTGGAGTACACGCGGTTCAACGGCAACCAGTGCACGCTGCCGCTGCTCCACGACGCCTACGGCCTCGTCTACAACAAGACCGCGTTCGCCACCGCCGGGATCGCCGAACCGCCGCGGACGTGGAGCGAGTTCGAGGAGGCCGCGCGGAAACTCACCAAGCCCAAGGGGGATTCGTACGAGCAGCTCGGCGTGATGCCCACCTTCCACGGCTACGAGACCACCCCGATGCGGCTGGCCGCGCAGTGGAGCCCCACCTACTTCACGGCCGACGGCAAGTCGAACCTCGCCGGCGACCCGGCCTTCGCGAAGATGCTCACCGCCCAGAAGGACCTGGTGGCCAAGCTCGGGGGCTACGAGAAGCTGGAACGGTTCCGCACCGGTTTCGGCGCCGAATGGAGCAACGAACACCCCTTCCACAAGGGGCTCGTGGCCATGCAGATCGACGGCGAGTGGAGGCCGGCCATGGCCAAGGCGGCCGGCGTCCCCTTCGAGATCGGCACCGCCCCGCTGCCCGTGCCGGACGACCAGAGGGCCGACTACGGCAAGGGCTACCTCTCCGGCACCATCATGGGCATCTCCTCGGCGAGCCGAAAGCAGAACGCCGCCTGGGAGCTGGTGCGGTACATGACCACGGACACCGAGGCCGTGGTCGCCTTCGCCAACGCCATCCACAACATCCCCTCGACGCTCGACGCGCTCCGTTCGCCGCGGCTCCAGGTCACCCCCGAGTCGAAGACGTTCCTCGACATCGCCCGGCACCCGAAGTCGAACACCACCCCGGCCCAGGTGAACGGCGGCGCCTACCAGCTGACCTTCCAGGACTTCGCGTACTCCGTCGAGAAGGGCGACGTCCCCGACCTCGCGGCCGGGCTCGCCAGGACCGACCGGCAGATCGACACGGACATCGCGAAGGCCAAGTAGCCCCATGGCCACCACCCCCGCCCTGCGGGCCCGGCACCGGCGCTCCGCCCTGCGGACCCTCGCCTTCCTGTCGCCCTGGCTGATCGGCTCCGCCGTCTTCTTCGCCTACCCGCTGCTGTCCACCGTCTACTTCTCCTTCACCCGGTACGACGGCTTCCGGCCCCCCGTCTTCAACGGCCTGGACAACTGGAGCTACGTCTTCTGCGACTATCCGCTCTTCTGGCCGGTGATGCGCAACACGCTGTGGCTCGTCGCGGTCATGGTGAGCTGCCGGGTCGTCTTCGGGCTCGGCGTCGGCCTGCTCGTCACCAAGGTCAAGACCGGCGCCGGGTTCTTCCGGACCCTGTTCTACCTGCCCTACCTGGCCCCGCCGGTGGCCGCGACCCTCTCCTTCGTCTTCCTCCTCAACCCCGGCACGGGCCCCGTCAACACCCTGCTCGAAGCCGCCGGACTGCCGGCGCCCGGCTGGTTCACCGACGCGGCCTGGTCCAAGCCCGCGCTCACCGTCCTCGCGCTGTGGGGGGCCGGCGACCTGATGGTGATCTTCATGGCGGCGCTGCTCGACGTACCCAAGGAGCAGTACGAGGCCGCCGAGCTGGACGGGGCCGGCGCCTGGGCCCGCTTCCGGCACATCACCCTGCCGAACATCTCCCCCGTCGTCCTCTTCGCCGTGGTCACCGGGGTCATCCAGGCCATGCAGTACTACACGCAGCCGCTCATCGCCGGGAAGACCTCCGCCGGGATCATCGGCGGCTCGGGACAGCAGGTCGAGCCGGGCTACCCCGACAAGTCCACGCTGACCCTCCCCCAGACCGTCTACAACCTCGGCTTCCAGCGCTTCGACTACGGCTCCGCCAGCGTCCTGTCCCTGGTGCTTTTCGCCCTCTCCATGGCCGTCACCGCGCTCCTGATGCGCCGCCGGGGCGGACTGATCGGATCCGGTGACTGAGATGCGCCACCACCGCAAGGCCGTGCTCCACTGGGTCGGGGTGCACGCCCTGGCCGTCGCCGCCGCCCTGTTCTTCGTCCTCCCCTTCGTCTTCCTCCTCCTCACCTCCCTGATGAGCGACCAGCAGGCCCTGACCCGCGAGCTGTGGCCGCGCACCTGGGAGTGGGGCAACTACGCGCAGGTCTGGCACACCCCCGGCTTCCTGACCTGGTGGCGCAACACCCTGCTGTACGCGGGGCTCGGGACCGTGCTGACCGTGGTCTCCTCGCTGCCCGTCGCCTACGCCCTCGCGAAGTTCCGCTTCCGGGGCCGGCGGCTCGCGCTGCTCCTGGTGATCGCCACGATGATGCTGCCGCCCCAGGCGGCCGTCATCCCCATGTACCTCTTCTGGGCGAAGCAGCTCGACCTGTCCGGCACCCTGTGGCCGCTGATCGTGCCGCTCGCGTTCGGCGACGCCTTCGCCATCTTCCTGCTGCGCCAGTTCCTGCTGACCATCCCCGGCGAGTACCTGGACGCGGCCCGCCTCGACGGCTGCGGCGAGGTCCGCGTCCTGCTGCGCGTCGTGGTGCCCATGGCCAGGCCGGGGATCGCGGCCGTCGCGCTGTTCCAGTTCTTCTACGCATGGAACGACTACTTCGGCCCGCAGATCTACGCCTCCGACAACCCGGCCGCCTGGACCCTCAGCTACGGCCTGGAGTCCTTCAAGGGGGCGCACCACACCAACTGGAACCTCACCATGGCGGCGACGGCGCTCGTCATGGCCCCGGTGATCGTCCTCTTCTTCTTCGCCCAGAAGGCGTTCGTCGAGGGAGTCACCCTGACCGGCGTGAAAGGCTGATCCCGATGAAACTCGCAGTGGTGGGCGGCGGTTCCACCTACACGCCCGAACTGGCCGACGGCTTCGCACGGATGCGCGACACCCTGCCCGTCGGCGAACTCGTACTGATCGACCCCGCCGCCGAACGGCTGGAGCTGGTCGGCGGCCTGGCCCGGCGGATCTTCGCCCGCCAGGGCCACCCGGGGCGCGTCACCACCACCTCCGACCTGGACGCGGGCGTGGCCGGCGCCGACGCGGTGCTGCTCCAGCTGCGCGTCGGCGGGCAGGCGGCCCGGCTCCAGGACGAGTCCTGGCCCCTGGAGTGCGGCTGCGTCGGCCAGGAGACCACCGGTGCGGGCGGGCTCGCCAAGGCCCTGCGGACCGTCCCGGTGGTCCTCGACATCGCCGAGCGGGTCCGCCGGGCCGCCCCGGACGCCTGGATCATCGACTTCACCAACCCGGTCGGGATCGTCACCCGGGCCCTGCTCGGGGCCGGGCACAAGGCGGTCGGGCTGTGCAACGTCGCCATCGGCTTCCAGCGGAAGTTCGCCGCTCTGCTGGGCGTGGCGCCCGCCGAGGTCCACCTCGACCACGTCGGCCTCAACCACCTGACCTGGGAACTCGGGGTGCGCCTCGGCGGCCCGGACGGCGCCGACGCGCTGCCGCGCCTGCTGGCCGAGCACGGGGACGCCGTCGCCGCCGACCTGCACCTGCCGCGGGCGCTGCTGGACCGGCTCGGCGTGGTGCCCTCGTACTACCTGCGCTACTTCTACGCCCACGACCAGGTGGTGCGGGAGCTGGGCGAGAAGCCCTCGCGGGCGGCCGAGGTCGCCGCGATGGAGCGGGAACTCCTCGCCCTGTACGCGGATCCCGCGCTCGACGAGAAACCCGCGCTGCTGGCCCGGCGGGGCGGGGCCTTCTACTCGGAGGCGGCCGTGGACCTCGCGGCGGCCCTGCTCGGCGGCGGCGGACCGTCCGTCCAGGTGGTCAACACCCGCAACGGCGGGACGCTGCCCTTCCTGGCGGACGACGCCGTGATCGAGGTCCAGGCGCGGGTCGGCGGCGAGGGCCCGGTACCGCTGGCCGTGCCCCGGCTCGACCCCCTGTACGCCGGGCTGGTCGCGCACGTCGGCGCGTACGAGGACCTGGCGCTGGACGCGGCCCTGCGCGGCGGGCGGGAGCGGGTCCTCAAGGCCCTCCTCGCCCATCCGCTCGTCGGCCAGTACGACCTGGCCGAGGGGCTGACAGACCGGCTGCTCGCGCACAACAAGGAGCACCTGCCGTGGGCGTAACCGCCCCCGGCGCCTCCGCCGTCCCGGACGGCCCGGCCCGCCCGGCCGTCCTCGCGATCGACGCGGGCAACAGCAAGACCGACGCCGTGCTCGTCGCCGCCGACGGCACGGTCCTCGGCACCGGGCGCGCCGGTGGCTTCCAGCCGCCCCGGACCGGTGTGGAGGCGGCCGTGGACGTGCTCGCCGAGGCCGTCTCGGCGGCGGCCGCGGCCGCCGGGCTGCCCGGGGTGCCGCGTGTCGCCCGGGTCTCGGCCTGCCTGGCCAACGTGGACCTGCCGGTGGAGGAACGCCGGCTCACGGAGGCGGTCGCGGCGCGCGGCTGGGGCGCGGCCACCGAGGTGCGCAACGACACCTTCGCGATCCTGCGGGCGGGGGTGGACACCCCGTTCGGGGTCGCCGTGGTCTGCGGGGCGGGCATCAACTGCGTGGGCATGCTGCCCGACGGGCGCACCGCCCGCTTCCCCGCCCTCGGGCAGATCTCCGGGGACTGGGGCGGCGGGGGCGGCCTGGCGCAGGAGGCCCTGTGGTGGGCGGCGCGGGCCGAGGACGGGCGGGGCGGGCCGACGGCTCTGGCGACGGCCCTGCCCGGGCACTTCGGGCTGGCGTCGATGGCCGCGCTGATCGAGGCGGCGCACCTGGGCACGCTGGCCCGGGAGCGGCTGCACGAGCTGGTGCCGGTGCTGTTCGCGGTGGCGGCGGCGGGGGATCCGGTGGCCTCGGCGCTCGTGGAGCGGCAGGCCGACGAGGTGGTGGCGATGGCCTCGGTGGCCATGGAGCGGCTCGGGCTGCTGGAGCGGGAGGTGCCGGTGCTGCTGGGCGGCAGTGTGCTCGCGGCCCGGCACCCGCAGCTGAACGGCCGCATCGAGGAGTTGCTGGCCGTCCGCGCGCCCTGGGCCCGGGTGTCGGTGGTCACCGCCCCGCCGGTGCTGGGGGCCGCCCTGCTGGGGCTGGACGCCCTGGGCGCGCCGGCCGGGGCCGCGGCGAGGCTGCTTACCCGTTTGAGTGAAACCGCGCCGGGCACCTCGGCGGCCGGAACCACGGGGGCCGCCGAGGCGTATTGACGGTGAAGGGTATCGGCGGTGAAGGGTGACGGGGGGATCCGCAGGGGTAGGAGCAGGCGGGGCAACGGCCGGGGCGGCCCGGGAGGGGGGGCCGTCCAAGATCGGGCACCGGGTGCTGTGGCCGGGCGCCACTACGGCCATACTGCTGCGGAGCAGAGGGACCGAGGGGGAGGTCACGGTGGCCATCACGACACGCGCGCCGGCGCCCGGGGGTGGTACCTCCGGGGCGCCCGCCGGACCGGCCGGGAGACCGCCCGCGCCGCAGGGGCGCGGTACCGCCTGGGCGGAGGGCGTCGAGCGGCTGCGCGCCGCGGCGACGACCGAGCCGGGCCGGCTGCGGATCATCGGTGCGGTACTGGCCGCCCTGGTCGTCCTGTTCGGCGCGGTGGCGGTGTGGGAGGTCTCCGGCCGGGTCACGGCCGCGGAGGACGTGGTGGGCCGCAGCCAGCCGCTGAGCGCGGACGCGGCGAGCATCTACCGTTCCCTCGCCGATGCCGACACGGCCTCCTCCAGCGGCTTCCTCGCGGGCGCCCAGGAGCCCCGGGAGGTCCGCCGGCGCTACGAGAAGGACATCGCGAACGCCTCCCGGCTGCTGGTGAGCGCGGCCGCCAACACCGGGGCCGGCGGGGAGTCCCGCAAGGAGATCGCGCTGCTCGGCGAGCAACTGCCCCGATACACCGGGCTGATCGAGCAGGCCCGGGCGACGAACCGGCAGGGCCTGCCGCTGGGCGGAGCCTACCTGCGCCACGCCAACGAGCAGATGAGCACGGTGCTGCTGCCCGCGGCCCAGCGGCTGTACGAGGCGGAGACGGGCCGGCTGTACACGGACTACGACGAGGCCCGGTCCTGGCCGGTGGCGGCGACGGGCGCGGGCGTGCTCGCGCTGGCCGCCCTGGTGTGGGCGCAGCGGCGGACCTACCGGCGGACGAACCGGGTCTTCAACCACGGGATGCTGGCGGCGACGGCCGCGGCGGCGGTGGCGCTGCTGTGGCTGACGGTGGGGCAGTCGGTGGCGCGGGCCGGGCTGGGCGAGGCGAGGGCGGACGGCCAGGAGTCCCTGAAGGTGCTCAACGACGCCCGGATCGCCTCGCTCCAGGCGCGGGCGAACGAGAACCTGACGCTGATCGCGCGGGGCGCCGTACTGGCCGAGGACAAGAAGTCCGACAAGTACGACGTGGACTACGAGAAGAACATGAAGCAGCTCGACGCCGGTCTGGCGCGGGCGCTGCGGCTGGCGGACGACGGGAGCGGCCGGGAGCCGGTCTCGAATGCCGTCGCGGGCGTGGCGCAGTGGAAGCAGCGGCACGCGGCGGCCCGGGACGCCGACATGAAGGGCGACTACGAGCAGGCGCTGCTCCGGGTCATCGGGGACGAGCGGCACAAGGACAGCAGCGGCGCCTCGTTCGACACGGTGGACGCCTCCCTGGAGCGGGCCGTGGCCCATGAACAGAAGCAGTTCACCCTGGCCGCCCGGGACGGGCTCGGCGCGCTGGGCGGGCTGGTGACGGGCTCGGCGGTGCTGGCGCTCGCCGGCGCGGCGGCGGCCCTCCTCGGCATCGGCCGCAGGCTTTCGGAGTACAGGTGAGACCGATGCGGATACGAGGGACAGGGCCGGAGCGGAACGAGCCGTACGGGACGCCTCGGGAGGCGGAGGGCGCTGTGCCGCGGCCGTCCGGCGCGGCCCGGGTGCGGCGCGCGGCCGGCCGGCTGCGCGGCTGGGGCGGGGTCAGTGCCATGGCCGCGGCCTGCGGGGTGACGGCGGCGGCGGTGCTGCTGCCGCTGGCCGGGTCCCCGCCGGCGGGCGGGTCCGGGGCGGTCCGCGAGCCGGCTGCGGTGGCCGCGGCCCCGTACCAGCCGGCCGACACCTGCCAGGACCCGGAGGCCAGCCTGCGCCCGTCGGGGCTGGACGGCCCGGCGATCGAGCGGATCCGCAAGGCGGGCAAGCTCGTGGCGGGCGTGGACCAGAACAGTTTCAAGTGGGGCTACCGCAATCCGGACGGCCGTCTGGACGGTTTCGACATCGACCTGGTGAAGGCGATAGCGAAGGACATCCTGGGCAGTGAGGACCTGGTCATCTACCGGGCCATCCCGACCAGTCAGCGCGTCCCGGCGCTCCAGGAGGGCCGGGTCGACATCGTCGTGCGGACCATGACGATCAACTGCAAGCGCCTGGAGGACGTGGCCTTCTCGACGGCCTACTTCGAGGCCGGCCAGCAGGTGCTGGCCCCCAAGGGCTCGCCGATCACCGGGTACGACGCCTCGCTGAAGGGCCGCCGGATCTGCACGGCGGCCGGGTCCACGGCGGAGGCGGCCCTGAAGTCCCGGTCGTACGGGTCCGTCGGGGTGTCGGTGCCGAACCAGCTGGACTGCCTGGTGCGGCTCCAGCTGGGCGAGGTGGACGGGATCATCACGGACAACGCGCTGGCCGCCGGGCAGGCGGCGCAGGACCCGTCGGTCCAGCTGGTCGGGGCGCCCTTCACCCGTGAGTTCTACGGGGTGGCGATGAACAGGGACGCCTCCGACCTGGTGCGCCGGGTGAACAAGGTGCTGGAGAACTTCCGGGCGGGCGGTGAGCAGAGCCCGTGGGCGACCTCCTACAGGAAGCACTTCGAGGACGTCCTGCCGAGGGCGAGCGTGCCGCCGGCGCCCAAGTACCGGGACGGCTGAGGCACATGGCGGATTCGGAGCGGTACGTGAGCGAGCCTTACACGAGCGGGCCCCGTGCGGGCGGGCCCCATCCGAGCGAGCTCCGTGCGCCCCTGCCGGGGGCGGGGCCGGCGGTGATGGACCGGGACGACGTCGACCGGGCGCTGGCCCGTCTGGGCGCGGAGCACGAGGCCGTCGAGACCTCCCTGCTCGCGCTCCAGGACCACGCGGGACGGCGGCTGCTGGAGGGCGCCGCGCTGAGCGGGGTCACCAAGGAGCGGTGGGCCGCCGCCGACGCGTCGGTGACCCGGCTGTGGACGTACTTCGACGCCTACAGCGGGGCGCTGGCCGCCGCCCGGGAGATCCGCGAGCGGCGCCGCTGGCCGAGCCGGGAGGACCTGGCCGAGCTGACGGAGCGGCTGCGCGGGCCGGGGGTGACGATCGCCGGGGCCGGGGTGGAGGGCGCGGCGCTGGCGGAGCGCTTCTCGCTGGCCGAGCTGGTGGCCCGGATGAACGAGCTGTACGCATCCGCCCTGGACGTGGTAATCGCCGCCGACGCGGTGTGGTCGGCGCTGCCCGCGCGGATCGACCTGCTCGCCGCCGAGCTGCACCGGACGCGTTCGCTGGCGCATTCGGTGGGGGTCCGGCCGGGCGAGCACCCCTCGGGGGACGACCTGGAGGAGTTCACCGCCGAGCTGACCCGGCTGCGGGAGGCGGTGATCGCCGACCCGCTGGCCTTCTGGGTGCCGGCGGCGGGGAGCTCCGCCCCGGGCGGGGGCCGTCCGGACACCGCCCGCTACGACCGGGCGGCGCGCGCCCTGGACGAGGTACGCCGCGAGGTGGAAGCGGTCCTGACGGTACGGCAGGACGCGGAACAGCGGCTGATCGCGGTACGGGACCTGCTGTCGCGCGCCGACCGGACCCTGGCGGAGGCGCGGACGGCGCGCGGCGAGGTGCTGGCGAAGATCGCGGCGTCGGAGGTGCCGGCGGTCAGCGGCCCGCCGACGGCCCTCCAGGAACAGCTTGCGGCGGCGGCCGAGTACCGGCGGCGGTCGCAGTGGCACCGGCTGTCGCCGCTGCTGGACGCGCTGGAGGACCGGGCCGAGGAGGAACTGCGCAGGGCCCGCGAATCGTTGACGGCGGTGACGGCGCCCCTGGCGGTGCGGGCCGAGCTGCGCGGGCGGCTCGACGCGTACAAGGCCAAGGCGGCCCGGCACGGCATCGCGGAGGACCCGCTGCTGATCGAGCGGTACGACGCGGCCCGGCGGATGCTGTGGAGCGCGCCCTGCGACCTGCGGGCCGCGGAGCAGGCGGTCCGGCGCTACCAGCAGGCGACGGCGGAGGCGCTGGCGCCGCAGGAACACCGGCCCGCGCGGCCGGGGGAGGAGGAGGCATGACCCCGATCGGAACGCCCTGCCTTCGCCCCGGCTGCCCGGGTGCGTACGAGGACATGGGTGGCGGCGGGCTCTACTGCGACACCTGCGGGCTGGCGCCGGTGGGTGCGGTCGCCGCGGGCGCGGAGGAACTGGTGTCGCCGCCGACCGGGATGACGAGCGCCGCCCGGCACGGCGACTCCCGGGGTTCGGCGGGTTCGCGCGGTTCCGGCCGGTCCTCGGCCTCGGCCCGCTCCTCGCGGTCTTCCCGCTCGTCCTCCTCGCGCCGTTCGGTGTCCGGCCGGCTCTCGCGTTCGCTGGCCGGCAGCGCGTCCAGCCGGTCGGTGTCGGTGCGCAGTTCGGGTTCGGCCGCGTCCTCGTCGGGGCGTGGCCGGCTGGGCGCGGGGCTCGTCAGCGTGCCCGAGGTGCCGCGTCCGGATCCGTCGGCGGCGGTGCTGGAGAACCCGGAGGTGCCGGAGCGGAAGCGGTTCTGCTCGCGCTCGGACTGCGGGGCTCCGGTGGGCCGGGCGCGCGGGGACCGGCCGGGGCGCACGGAGGGCTTCTGCACCAAGTGCGGGCACCCGTACTCCTTCGTGCCGAAGCTGCGCGCCGGGGACGTGGTGCACGGCCAGTACGAGGTGGCGGGCTGCCTCGCGCACGGCGGGCTCGGCTGGGTCTACCTGGCGGTGGACCGGGCGGTGTCGGACCGGTGGGTGGTGCTCAAGGGCCTGCTCGACACCGGGGACCAGGACGCGATGGAGGCGGCGATCTCCGAGCGGCGTTTCCTCGCGGAGATCGAGCACTCCAACATCGTGCGGATCTACAACTTCGTCGAGCACCTGGATCAGCGGACCGGTTCGCTGGACGGGTACATCGTCATGGAGTACGTGGGCGGCAAGTCGCTGAAGGAGATCGCCAACGAGCGGCGCCGGCCGGACGGGCGGCGCGATCCGCTGCCGGTGGAGCAGGCGTGCGCGTACGGGATCGAGGCCCTGGAGGCCCTCGGGCACCTGCACAGCCGCAACCTCCTCTACTGCGACTTCAAGGTCGACAACGCCATCCAGCAGCAGGACCAGCTGAAGCTGATCGACATGGGCGCGGTCCGGCGGATGGACGACGAGGAGTCGGCCATCTACGGCACGGTGGGCTACCAGGCGCCCGAGGTGGCGGAGGTGGGCCCCTCGGTGGCCTCCGACCTGTACACGGTGGCGCGCACCCTGGCGGTGCTGACCTTCGACTTCCAGGGCTACACGAACGTGTTCGTGGACTCGCTGCCGGATCCGGAGCACATCGAGGTGTTCCAGCGGTACGAGTCCTTCTACCGGCTGCTGGTACGGGCGACCGACCCGGATCCGGGGCGGCGGTTCGCGTCCGCGCAGGAGATGGCGGACCAGCTGACGGGTGTGCTGCGGGAGGTGGTCGCGCTGCAGACGGGCCGGCCGAGGCCGCAGCTGTCGACGCTCTTCGGGCCGGAACTGCGGGTTCCGGACACCCGGCTGTACGCGGACGCGCCGGGGGCGGAGGTGTCCCGGCTGGGGGTGCGGTCCGTGGCCGCCGGGCGGGGCGGGCCGTTCGGCCGGCGCACCCGCACCGCGGCTTCGGCGGGTGCGGCGGGTGCCGTGGCCCCGGCGGGCGCACCCGCGGCTCCCGGGCAGGGCACGGGTGCGGGTCCGGCGGTGGCGCACGGGTCGGAGCCCGTCCCGGCCGGCGTGCCGGGGCGGGGCGGGCCGGCCGGTGCCGGAGCCGTGCCCGCTCCGTCCGCCGGAGCCTCCCCCGCGGGAGGCGGCGCGGCGCCGCCCGCACTCGCGACCACCGCCACGCACGTCGCCGGGTCCGCCGTGCCCGGGCCCCGGCGGGCGCCGGCGGCCCCCGCGCAAGCGCTCCCGCCGCTCCCGGCCCCGCGTACGCCGCCGCCGGCCACCGCCGGGCTCGCACCCCTCGACGCCCGCGACACCGCACTGGCCCTGCCGGTGCCGCTGGTGGACCCCGCCGACCCCAATGCCGGCTTCCTCGCCGGCCTGCTCGCCTCCGCCCCCGCCGACCTGCTGGGCGCCCTCGGCGCGGCGCCGGCCGACTCCGTCGAACTGCGGCTGCGGGAACTGCGCGCCCGGCTCGAACTGGGCGAACTGGCCGTCGCCGGCGACGCCCTGGCCGAGCTGGAGGTCCGGTACCCGGACGACTGGCGAGTGGTGTGGGCGCGCGGGATCGCCTCCCTGGCCACGGGGGACGACGCGATAGCGGCCCTGTCCTTCGACGCCGTCTACGACGCCTTCCCGGGCGAGCCCGCGCCGAAGCTGGCGCTCGGGCTGTGCGCGGAGATCCTGGGGCAGCTGGACAACGCCGCCGAGTACTACCGGCTCGTGTGGATCACCGACCCGGGCTTCGTGAGCGCGGCCTTCGGGCTGGCCCGGGTCCAGCTGGCGGCCGGCGACCGGGAGGCGGCGGTGCGCACCCTGGAATCCGTACCGGAGGCGTCGATCCACTACACCGCCGCACGGGTGGCGGCCGTACGGGCACGCCTGCGCGACCGTTCCCCGCATGAGGAGCTGCTGGCCGACCTCGCGGCGGCTTCCGACCAGGTGGAGGCGCTGCGGCGGTTCGGCCTGGACCCGGAGCGGCAGGAGCGGCTGGCGACGGAGGTCCTGGGCTCCGCCCTGGACTGGGTACTGTCGGGTAGCCGGGGTGCCGACCCCGGCCGGACCTCGCTGCTCGGCAGTCAACTGGACGAGCGGGGCCTGCGCTTCGGCCTGGAACGCTCCTACCGCGTCCTCGCCCGGCTGGCGCAGCGGGGCGAGGAGCGGATCGAACTGGTGGAACGGGCAAACCGTTTCCGTCCCCGGACGTGGGTGTGAGTGATGTCGATGCATCGGCCGTCGGGCTGCCCCAGCTGCGCGGAGCCCCTGGAGGAGGGTGACCGTTTCTGCGGCGTGTGCGGATACGCCCTCTCCGCCGCGCCCCCCGCCACGGATCCCACCCCGACCCTCCCGGTCACCCCCACCCGGGGCGCGGCGGACCGGGCCGGGTCCGAGCCCCCGGCGTCCGGCCCCGCCGAAGCTCCGGCGGCCGCGGCCCCGGAGCGGTCCGACGCCGGCGTCCCCACCGCACCCGGCGCCGCCGAGCCGGCCCCCGTCCCGGCCGGGGCCGCGCACCACGCCGTCCCGGGCTACGGCGGCTCCGCCGGGTACGGGGTGCCCGCGCCCGGATGGGAGGGCGAGACCGGGCCGGACGCCCCCTGGGCCTCAGCCGCCGCGCCCGGGGAACCGCACGCCGGGGCCGCGCGGGAAGCCCCGTACGGAGGCGCGGCTCAGGGCGGCGGCCCGCACGAAGACCCGTACGGCGGCGCCGCGCGGGAGGACCCCTACGCGGGCAGCGGCGGCGTCCGCCACGACCCGCCCGGCACCACGCCCGAGGAGCCGTACGGCGGCGCCGCGCCGGAGACCCCGTCCGGCACCCCGCAGGGCGAGGCCAGGACCTGCGTCGCCTGCCGCGCCGGGCACGTGGACACCGACGGGTACTGCGAGCACTGCGGCCACGCGCAGCCCCGGGAGCGGGACCACCTGGAGGAGGAGCTCTGCAGCGTCGCCGCCGTCAGCGACCGCGGCCTGCGCCACCACCGCAACGAGGACTCCTTCGCCGTGTCGGCCACCGCCCTGCCCGACGGCTCCGCCGCCACCGTCGCCATCGTCTGCGACGGCGTCTCCTCCGCCAGCCGTCCCGACGAGGCGTCGGCGGCCGCCGCCGGCGCCGCCAACGAGGCGCTCCTCGAAGCCCTTCCACGCGGCGCCAACCCGGTCGAGGCCATGCACGAGGCGATCCTCGCGGCGGCCGCCGCGGTGACCGCCCTCGCCCCGCCGGCGCCCGGCGCGCAGAACGCCCCCGCCTGCACGCTCGTCGGGGCCGTCGTCAGCGGCGGTGTGCTGACCATCGGCTGGGTCGGCGACAGCCGCGCCTACTGGGTGCCGGACGACCGCTCCGCCCTGGCCCGCCGGCTCACCGAGGACGACTCCTGGGCCGCCCAGATGGTCGCGGCGGGCCTGATGGGAGAGGCCGAGGCCTACGCCGACGTCCGGGCCCACGCCATCACCGGCTGGCTCGGGGCCGACGCGTACGACCTCGAACCGCACACCGCCAGCTTCAGACCGGACCACCCCGGCGTGGTGGTCGTGTGCACCGACGGCCTGTGGAACTACGCCGAGTCCGCGCGGGAGATGGCCCGGCTCCTGCCGGCGGACGCCGCCGCCCGCCCGCTGCACAGCGCGCAGGTACTGGTCGGACACGCCCTGGACGGGGGCGGCCACGACAACATCACGGTCGCCGTCGTGCCCTTCGGCGACCCGGTGCAGGCGCCGCCCGAAGCGCGGGCGGAAGCGCATGCGGAAGCACCCGCACGACCCGAAGCGGAATCCGAAGCGGAACCGCAGGTCCGCCCCCAGGGCTGACCGCCCGCCCCAGCCGGCCCGGAGGAGGAGTCCAACCTATGGCGAACTTCGCCAAACCGAGCGCCCCGCGCTTCAGCGTGGAGGTGTACCAGAACGAGTTCCTGCCCGCGGGCGGGCGCGACGTGCACGCCATCGTGACGGTCACCTCCACCGGCGGAGCCACCGCCACCGCCGCGTACGCACCCGGCCAGGACGCGGCCGTCGTGATCATGGTGGACTGCTCCGGCTCCATGGAGTACCCGCCCGACAAGATGCGCGGCGCCCGCGAGGCCACCGCCGCCGCGATCGACACCCTCCGCGACGGCACGGCCTTCGCCGTGATCGCCGGCACCCACGAGGCCAAGGAGGTCTACCCCGGCCGTGGCGGCCTCGCCACCGCCGGACCCGCCACCCGCGCCCAGGCCAAGGAAGCCCTGCGCGGCCTGCACGCCGGCGGCGGCACGGCCATCGGGACCTGGCTGCGGCTCGCCGACGGCCTGCTGCGCCGGACCCCGGCCCAGATCCGGCACGGCATCCTGCTCACCGACGGCCGCAACGAGCACGAGGACCCGGCGGTGCTGCGCGCCACCCTCGACGCCTGCGCCGGCCGCTTCACCTGCGACGCGCGCGGGGTGGGCACGGACTGGGAGGTGAAGGAGGTGAGGGGGATCGCGAACGCGCTGCTCGGCTCCGCCGACATCGTCGCCGATCCGGCGCGTCTCGCCGAGGACTTCACGCGCATGATGGAGAAGGTCATGGGCAAGGAGGTCGCGGACGTCGCGCTGCGCCTGTGGACCCCGGTCGGCGCGGAGATCCAGTACGTCAAGCAGGTCTCGCCCTCCGTCCAGGACCTGACGGACCGCCGCACCGGGGCGGGCCCGCGCGCCGGGGACTACCCGACGGGCTCCTGGGGCGACGAGTCCCGCGAGTACCACGTGTGCGTCCGGGTGCCCGGCGGTTCCGTGGGCCAGGAGATGCTGGCCGCCCGGGCCTCGCTCGTCCTGCCCGGTCCGGACGGCGAACCGCGTCCGCCGCTCGCCCAGGGGCTGGTCCGGGCGGTGTGGACGGACGACCTGGGCGCTTCGACGGCCATCAGCCCGCAGGTGGCGCACTACACGGGGCAGGCGGAGCTCGCGGAGGCTATCCAGCAGGGGCTGGAAGCCCGCAAAATGGGCGATGTCGACGGCGCGACGGCGAAACTGGGCCGTGCCGTGCAGCTGGCGAGCGCCTCCGGCAACGCCAACACCGCGAAACTGCTCGCGAAGGTGGTGGATGTCGTGGACGCGGTGGCGGGTACTGTGCGGCTGAAGGCGAAGGTCGCCGATGCCGACGAGATGACCCTTGAAACGCGTTCGACGCAGACCGTCCGAGTGAAGAAGACCTGAGAAGAAGCCTGACGCGATGACGCAGGGAGAAGGGGGAGCCGCCGCGATGCCGACCTGCCCGAACGGCCACCAGTCCGCCTCCGACGACTGGTGCGAGGTCTGCGGCCACCGGATGGCCGCCCCCGCGGGCGCCTCCGCGGCACCCTCCCACGGCTACGGCTACCCGCCCACCGGCGGAGAGCCGACCGCGCAGGCCGAGCTGTGCCCGCGGTGCCGGACCCCGCGCGAGGCGATGGCCCCCTTCTGCGAGGAGTGCCGGTACAACTTCCTCACCCGCACGGCGACCCCGTACGCGGCGGAGGCCGGGCCGGGCACGGTGGGCACCCCGCCGTCGCCTCCCCAGCCGCCGGTTCCGCCCCTGCCGGTGTACTCCCAGGACCACTTCGACTACCAGGGCTCCCGCCCGTCGCGGGTCAACCGCCCGGCGGAGCCTCTCCAGGGCGAGGACGACTGGCTGCTCCAGCCGCCCGCGCCGGAACGGCCCGCGCGGCCGCAGCCGGTGGAGCGGGAGTACCCGCAGCCCGCCCCGCAGCCGGAGTACCAGCAGCCCGAGTACCAGCCGGCCGAGTACCCGCAGCCACAGCCGGCGCAGCCGTCGCAGCAGGAGCCCGTCCCCGATCTGGACGGCGGCGCCTCCTGGTCGGCGACGATCGGCCCCGACCGTTCTTACTTCACGGCGATGATGCGGCGCAGCGGTCCCGAGGCCGCCGCCCTCAACCTTCCCGCGTACTCCCCGGAGTTGCACCTTCCGCTCTCCGGGAGCCAGATCACCATCGGCCGGCGCCGCGCCTCGACGGGAGAATCCCCGGACATCGACCTGTCGGTGCCGCCGGAGGACCCGGGCGTCTCCCACCAGCACGCCGTGCTCGTCCAGCAGCCGGACCTGACCTGGGCCGTGGTCGACCAGAACTCCACCAACGGCACCACCATCAACGGCGGTGAGGAGCCCATCCAGCCGTACGTCCCGGTGCCCCTCGCCGACGGCGACCGCGTCCACGTCGGCGCCTGGACCACCATCACCGTCCGCCGCGGCTGAGGACCGTTCCGCTCAGGTCTCCTCCCCCAGGGGCCACACGTAGGGCCCCTGGGGATCGTCGAGCCAGGCCCACTGCCCCTCCGGGGTGACGGTGACGCCGAACCGCTCGCGCGCCGGGCGGCCCTCGCCGCGCCACAGGTCGAGCGCCTCGCGGGGGTGGAGCACGCCCGCCGTCAGGATCAGCAGGAACTGGAAGCGCTCGTTCTCCACCAGTTCGTACGGGATCCCGTGCAGCGGCCCGGTCGCCCCCGGGGGTCCCGGCGCGGCCGTGGCACCGCGCAGCGGGACGAAGTACGCGGAGGTGTGCAGGAAGCGGCCCTCCGCGAAGGCGGCGTCCCGGACGGTGAGCGCGATCAGCCCGGTCGACAGCGGGGCCAGGATCCGCGCCCCCGGCCGGCACTGGCCGAGCCAGGCGGGCGGGATCAGCGGCAGGGTGCAGGTCACCAGGATCCGGTCGAAGGGCGCCCGGGCGGGACAGCCGCGGGCCCCGTCCCCGGTGACGACGGCGGGCCGGTAGCCGAGCAGCGCCAGGTGGGAGCGTGCCGACTCGGTGATCTCCTCGTCCAGGTCCACCGTGGTGACGTGCTCGTCGCCGAGCCGGTGGCAGAGCAGGGCCGCGTTGTAGCCGGTCCCGGTGCCGATCTCCAGCACGTCGTGCCCGTCGCGCACGTCCAGCGCGTGCAGCATCTTCGCCATCAGGGAGGGCTGGCTGCTGGAGGAGACCAGCTCGCCGTCGCGCAGCCTCGTCGCCAGTGGGGCGTCGGTGTACACCCCGCGCAGCCAGCGGGCCCGGCGCTCGGGGTCCGGGTCCTCGGCCCACAGCCGCTCGTGCCCGGCTCCGCGGCCGGTCCAGAAGTACGGCACGAACAGGTGCCGGGGCACGGCGGCGAACGCCGCCCGCCAGGCCGGGTCCTCCAGCGCACCGGCGGCTGTGAGTTCCCGTACCTGGGCGGCGTGCGCGACCGCGCGCAGGTCCCTTTCCCCGGCCTTCGCCGTGCTCATGTCTCCACTGTGCTGCGGGCGGGCCCCGGAGGCGACCTCTCGGCGGGGGCCCGTCGCCGGTGGTCCTGGGACCGGCGTCCTGCGTCCGGGCGTCTGAGACGATGGTCGGGTGAATGACGATCCGCAGAGCACGGTGCAGGAGACGACCTTCTACGAGCAGGTCGGCGGCGAGGAGACCTTCCGCCGTCTGGTCCACCGCTTCTACCAGGGGGTCGCGGGAGATCCGCTGCTGCGCCCGATGTACCCGGAGGAGGACCTCGGGCCCGCCGAGGAGCGGTTCGCGCTGTTCCTGATGCAGTACTGGGGCGGCCCGACGACGTACAGCCGCGACCGGGGGCACCCGCGGCTGCGCATGCGGCACGCGCCGTTCCAGGTGGACGCGGCCGCGCACGACGCGTGGCTGGGGCACATGCGCGTGGCGGTGGACGAGCTGGGCCTGGCACCGGAGCACGAGGCGCAGCTGTGGCGGTACCTGACCTACGCGGCCGCCTCGATGATCAACACCCCCGGGTAGTACCGCGCAGCGCTAGACCGGCCGTACCTGGAGGGTGCCCAGCCCTCCGGTGCCGCCGGGGCGGCGGGTGGCGACGGATCCGTACGGGGTGCTGAGCCGGAGCCAGCCGCCGGAGGCGAACAGGGCCACCGGGGCGGGACCGCCCGCGGCGGGGACGCCGGCGGGCACGGTGGTGCGTACCGGCCGCAGGAAGCCCAGCGACTGCGCGGCGTGCACGGCGCGCAGCGGCAGTTCGGTGTCGCCCAGGGTCCGCGACCAGATCTCGCGGCCGATGCGGTCCCGCTCGGAGCGGGTCCGGTGCTGCGGGGGCAGGGCCTCGTCCCGGGCCCGGAACTCGGCGACGGCGGCGGCGACGGCGGCCCGTACCGCCTCGGGGCCGGGCAGGCCGGGGACCGGCTGCCAGCCGCCGCGGGGCGGCAGGACCCCCGCCCAGGGCGGGCCGGTGACGGCGCCGGGGACGGTGACGGCGGCTCCGTCCTCGTCCACGGCCTCCAGCAGCTCGCCCGCCGAGACGGTGACGTCCAGCGGGGTGGCGAGGGGCTCGGCGAGGCGTGCGGTGCGGATGGCCAGGACCTCGAAGGAGGGCGGCCGTCCGAAGACGGCGAGCGCGCCGCCGCCCGCCCGCGCCTGCAGGCGGACCGCGGCGGCGCGGTCGTAGTGCACCAGCCGGCCCAGGAAGGCGGCGAGGTCCGCCGCCTCCCCGGAGTCGGCGAGGCGCAGCTGTCCGTTCATGCCGCGAGGCGCCCTTCGGCGGCCGCAGGGGCGTTCTCGGGCGCGTCGAGGTACTGCTCGAGGAAGTGCCGCTCCTCGGCCGTGATGCGGCGGGGCCGCCCCTCGGCGAGGTTGTAGGGCACGACCACCGTCTCGGCGCGGACGTAGACGGTCTCCGGGCTGTCCTCGGTCGCCTCGTCCTTGACCTCGTAGCGGATGGTCAGGGAGGCGGCGCCGATCCGGGTCACCCAGGACTCGATCAGCACCGGCTCGTGCCGGTGCACGAGGGGCAGCTTGTAGTCGATCTCGTGACGGGCCACGACGGAGCCGCCCGTGAAGGAGTCGCTGCCCTCCCCCGGCGCCAGGCGGAACATGAAGTCGATGCGCGCCTCCTCCAGGTAGCGGAGGAAGACGACGTTGTTGACGTGCCCGAAGGCATCCATGTCCGCCCAGCGGAGGGGGCACCGGTAGTGGTGTCTGGCCATGGCTGCGGCCTAACCCCGGGTGAGCTTCTTGTAGGTGGCGCGGTGCGGACGGGTGGCGTCCGGGCCGAGCCGCTCGACCTTGTTCTTCTCGTAGGACTCGAAGTTGCCCTCGAACCAGAACCACTTCGACTCGCCCTCGTAGGCGAGGATGTGCGTCGCGACCCGGTCCAGGAACCAACGGTCGTGGGAGACGACCACGGCCGCACCCGGGAACTCCAGCAGCGCGTTCTCGAGCGAGCCGAGGGTCTCGACGTCGAGGTCGTTGGTGGGCTCGTCGAGGAGCAGCAGGTTGCCGCCCTGCTTGAGGGTGAGCGCGAGGTTCAGGCGGTTGCGCTCACCGCCGGAGAGCACGCCGGCGGCCTTCTGCTGGTCCGGGCCCTTGAAGCCGAAGGCGCTGACATACGCGCGGGACGGCATCTCGACGTTGCCGACGTTGATGTAGTCCAGCTCGTCCGACACGACCGCCCAGAGGGACTTCTTGGGGTCGATGTTGGCGCGGCCCTGGTCGACGTACGAGATCTTGACGGTCTCGCCCACCTTGATCTCGCCGGAGTCCGGGGCCTCCAGGCCCTGGATCATCTTGAAGAGCGTGGTCTTGCCGGCGCCGTTCGGGCCGATGATGCCGACGATGCCGTTGCGCGGCAGCGTGAAGGACAGGTCGTCGATGAGGACCTTGTCGCCGAACGCCTTCGAGAGGTTGTTGACCTCGACCACGATCGAGCCCAGGCGCGGGCCCGGCGGGATCTGGATCTCCTCGAAGTCGAGCTTGCGCATCTTGTCGGCCTCGGCCGCCATCTCCTCGTAGCGGGCGAGGCGGGCCTTGGACTTGGCCTGGCGGCCCTTGGCGTTGGAGCGGACCCACTCCAGCTCTTCCTTGAGGCGCTTGGCGCGCTTCTCGTCCTTCTTGCCCTCGACCTTGAGGCGCTCGGCCTTCTTCTCCAGGTAGGTGGAGTAGTTGCCCTCGTAGGGGTGGGCGCGGCCGCGGTCGAGCTCGAGGATCCACTCGGCGACGTTGTCGAGGAAGTAGCGGTCGTGGGTGACGGCCACGACGGCGCCCTTGTACTGGGCCAGGTGCTGCTCCAGCCAGTTCACGGACTCGGCGTCGAGGTGGTTGGTGGGCTCGTCGAGGAGCAGCAGGTCGGGGGCCTCCAGCAGCAGCTTGCAGAGGGCCACGCGGCGCTTCTCACCACCGGAGAGGTTGGTGACGGGCCAGTCGCCGGGCGGGCAGCCCAGGGCGTCCATGGCCTGCTCCAGCTGGGCGTCGAGGTCCCACGCGTTGGCGTGGTCCAGGTCGTCCTGGAGCTTGCCCATCTCCTCCATGAGCTCGTCGGTGTAGTTCGTCGCCATTTCCTCGGCGATCGCGTTGAACCGGTTGAGCTTGCCCTTGATCTCCGCGACGCCGTCCTCGACGTTCTCGAGGACCGTCTTGGACTCGTCGAGCTTCGGCTCCTGCATGAGGATGCCGACGGAGTAGCCGGGCGACAGGAAGGCGTCGCCGTTGGACGGCTGCTCGATGCCCGCCATGATCTTCAGGACGGTGGACTTGCCGGCGCCGTTCGGGCCGACAACGCCGATCTTCGCCCCCGGCAGGAAGTTCAGGAAGACGTCGTCGAGGATCACCTTGTCACCGTGCGCCTTGCGCGTCTTGCGCATGGTGTAGATGTACTCAGCCAAGAGAAACCGTCCGGCAGATCGATGGTGGGCAGATACACCCCATACTGCCGTACGTCCATCCCCCGGGGGAAACCCGTCCGGGTCCCGCCGGACGGCGGTGGGTGCCTGGCCTGGGCAGGGTGACGCTGGGTACGACTGGTATGACAGGTACCACCGACCGGCGCGACCGGCACGACCGGTGTGACGGGTACGGCCGGTGTGACGGGTACGACGCTCGGGGGAGTCTTTGTGGGCAATTGGCCGCTGCCGCTCGCGATAGCGCTCATCGGCATGACGGGCACGCTCTTCGCGCCGCTGCTGACGCAGCGGCTGGTGGGCCGGGTCCAGTCCGAGCAGTTCGAGCGGCAGGAACGGATGGCCGAGAGCCAGTGGCTGCGCGAGCAGCGGGCCTCCGAGCTGGACGTCCGCCGTGCCTGCTACGTGGCGGCCACGACCGGGTACCGGCGCTACCGGATCGAGCTGATGAACTTCCTGTGGCTCGTCCACAAGGCGCAGGTCACGGCGGACGGCCGGGCGGCCCTGGAAGACGCGCGGCAGGCGATGCACGTGGCCTTCGCGGAGGCGCAGCTGGTCGGGTCCGAGGCGGTCGTGGCCGAGCTGGACGCCACGACGGAGCGGCTCTCCGAGGCCTTCTACCTGATCCTGCGGCTGGAGGAGGGCGACCCGGCACCGGACGGCTCCTTCCAGGAGGTCAAGGCGAACCTGCTGCGGCTCGGAGAGCGGTGGAAGGAGATGCGCGCCCTGATGCGGGCCGACCTCGGGACGGACGCCCGCCTTCAGCGGGGGCGGTAGACGACCAGGGCGTCCGTGAGGGACTCGAGCACGAGCGCGGCGGGGGCCTGGGCGTACTCGCCGTCGTAGGCGAGCGGGGTGCCGGGCGGGATGTCCTCCACGCGCAGGGTGCGCAGCCGGGTGGCCACGTGGACGGGGGACCGGCTGAGGGGGCCGGCGAAGGCGGCGGCCAGCAGGCGCGGGCCGGGACGGCCGCCGCCGTGGACGACGCGCAGGTCGAGCACGCCCTCGCCGACGCCCGCCCGCCTTCGGGGGGCGGGGCCGGTGCCCTGGTAGGTGCCGTTGCCGGCGAAGAGCAGCCACGCGCTCCGGGGACGCCCGGCCAGGGTCAGCCGCACGGGCCGCTCGGCCCGGAGCACCCGCCAGGCGGCCAGCACCGCGGCCGGCCCGCCCCCGATCCGCGGCGCCCAGCGCAGCCGGTGCCGCAGCAGCTCGGGATAGGCCCCGATGCTGAAGTTGTTCAGGAAGTACCGGACCCCGTCCCCGCCCCCGGCGGAACCCGCCGCCCCGGGGGCGTGGCCGGAGGCCGTCGTGCCGGACTGGCCCGTCGGAGGGGTGGGGGACGGGGCCGGGGTGAAGCGGCCGACCGAGACGCGGACCGCCTGGCCGGCGGTGACGGCGCGGCAGGTGTCCTCCGGGCCGGCGAGGCCGAGGTCCAGCGCGAAGTGGTTCAGGGTGCCGCCGGGGAAGACCGCCAGCGGGATCCCGGCCCGCAGGGCGGCGGTCGCGGCGGCGTTGACCGTGCCGTCGCCGCCGCACACCCCGAGCACGGTGGCCCGGGAGGCGGCGTCCGCCAGCGCGGCCTCCAGCTCGTCCCCCGCGCACTCCACGACCTCCGCCTTCGGCAGCTTCGCCCGTACGACGTCGAGCACCTCGGAGGGGGGCGTCCCCGACGAGGTGTTCGCCACGACCGTCAGCCCGGCCCCGTCCGGCAGTGCGGGCGCGCCTGCCTCCGGGCGCTCGTGGCCCGGAGCGGTCCGCGCCTGCTCGGCGCCGCGCGCGATGCCGCGTACGACGAACCCCGCCACGACCCCGAGCGCCGCGCCCGCCAGCACGTCCGACGGGTAGTGCACGCCGGTGTAGACCCGGGAGAAGGCCACCGACGCGGCCACGGGGGCCACCGCGGCGCCCCAGCCGGGCGCCTCCAGGGCGAGGCCGGCGGTGAAAGCGGCGGCCGAAGCGGAGTGCCCGGACGGGAAGGAGGTCGTCCACGGCGGCACGGCGGGCTGCCGCACCAGGGGCACCCCCTCCAGCAGCGGCCGGGGCCGCCGCACGGACCACTTCCCGACGGTGTTGATGGTCGCCGAGGCCAGCGCCAGTGAGGCGGCAGCGGTCAGCGCCCCCTTGCGGGCCCGCGGCGAGCCGACGACGGTGATCGCCGCCGCGGTCGCGCCCCACAGCACCCCGTGGTTCGCGGCACGTCCCAGCGCGGGCAGCACCCGTTCGGCGCCGGGCCAGTGCCGCTGGGCCACGGCGTCGAACAGCCGCCGGTCCCAGGCCGCGAACGTGCCCCGCCAGGTCAGTTTCTGATCAGCCACGTCCCGCCTCTACCCCGGGTCGCCGGACGGAATCACCCCTCGCCTTCCTCCCCTTCCAGCGGCCGCTTGCGCAGCAGCAGGACGACCATGCCGCCCAGCACCACGAGTCCGACCGCGAGGGAGGCGATCACCGGCGTGGCCGCGGAGCTGCCGCTGGTCGCCAGCCGCTCCTCGTCCGGGGAGTCCGGCCCGGCCGAGGCCGGTTCGGCGGCCGTCGCCACCTCGGCGGTACCGGACAGCTGGCCCAGCGTTCCGACCGTGTCCGCCGGGACGGCCGGCGGCTGCGGCCAGACCGCCTTGGCGGTGGCGGCCGCCGCGGACTCGCTGGAGCCGGCCACGATCTGCGCCTCGGCCGGGATCCCGCTGGTGAAGACCCGCCCGACGGGCACCTTCGTGGAGCCGTGCACGGTCACGGAGGCCGTCCCGTCCGGGGTGCCGGCGGGCACCTCGAAGTACAGCCGGCTGCCGTTCGCCGCGGAGGCCACCGGCCGCCCCTCGGCGTCGACGACCCGCACCCCCATGGCGGTGGCGGCCGCGTCCGGGGTGACGGTCACGCTCTGCGCGCTCGTCCGGACGGTGACGGGGCCCAGCCGGGTGCCGACGGCGCCCGTCAGCGGCCCCGACACCTGGCCGGGGTCCAGTCCGAGCGAGGCGGGCGGCTCCGGCAGCCGGCCGGCCTCCCGCTGGAGGTAGTCGGCCAGTATCTCCGCCGCCGGGTCGGCCGCCTCCACCTGCGCACCGTCTGCCAGGCGCCAGATCGCCACCTGCGTCCCGGCCGCCGCGCTCTCGGCGGTCAGCGCCGCGGCCCCGGCCGCCTTCGCCAGTCCGGCCAGGTCGTTGTGCTGCGGGTAGGAGTGCTCCAGCACCCAGCGGATCCGGCCCGCCTCGGCGTTCCCGGCGAGGGGGCTGCCGCCCCAGCCGCTCTCCGTGTACCGGGCCTGCGGCTGCGCGTAGCCGGCGACGCCGACTCCGTACGTCTGGAGCATGCCGCCGCCGTCGACCCGCATCTCGTACAGCCCGGCCGGGATCTGCCGGACCGAGCCGTCCCCGGCGCGCAGGACCGCCTGCCCGTACGTCTTGAGGCCGTCGAGCACGGCGCTCGCGCCCCCGGCCCCCCGTCCGGCGGCGGCCGGGCCGGAGTCCGCCGCGGCGCGGGCGCCGGGTGCGGCGGTGAGGGCCGCGGCCAGCAGGGCCGCCGCCAGCGGCCGACGCACGGAGCCCCGTACCCCACCCGCGGCGGCACCGGCGGCGGCCGTGGCGAGGCCGGCGGCGGCACCGGCTGGAAGCGGAACCTGCGGCCCGTCCGGTCCGGCCGCGGGTGGGACGGTGGGCGCGGAGGCCGGTTCGCCCGCCGGTGCGGTGGACGCCGCGCGGGATTCGGAGGATGCGGAGGATGCGGGAACAGCAATCGACACAGTTCTCCCCTTCGGGCCGAAGACCAAGGTGCCCGTGAGTACCGGGGAATCCTAGCCGCCTCGAACACTCAGACCACCGCCACCTTCTGAGGGCCCATCAGTGGGGTGTCCGTCCTGACGACCCTGCGGAAGGCCGCCGTTCCGCGGTTGAGGTCGTGTCCGACGGTGATCGCGTCGATGTCCGCCGAGAACCAGCGGACGCCCTCGCCGTCGGGCGGGTCCTCCCGGACCCGCAGACGTCCGTGGACCACCAGCGGTTCCCCCACCGAGACGGAACTGGCCAGATTGACCGCCAGCACCCGGCGCGCCCACACGGTGTAGAAGCTGGTGGGGGCGTCCGTCCAGGTCTCGGTGCGCCGGTCGAAGTACCGGGGTGTCACAGCGAAGCGGAATCTCGCGGACGGTCCGGTCACCGTCTCCTTGAAGTCGATCTGGGTCGCCACGTGCCCCACCAGCGTCACCAGGGTGTCGTTCATCCCGGCAGCCTCCCCCGCGTTCCGTACCCGTGCGGACCATCCGCACGAGGTACGACCATGCTGGCCGCAGGCGCCGCCCTCCCGCTCGGGCCTGTGGATTACTGGCGGGTTGTGGACAACCTCGTCCCCCCTGCGGCGACCGTCGCGTACTGCTCGCGCACCTCGCGGTAGCGCAGCAGCTCCGCCGCCACCGGTTCCAGCACCCGGGCCCGGCCGCAGCCGGCCGCCGCCTGCCGCAGCCGCCGCTCCGCGTCCTGGCCGTACCTGCGCGCCGGTCCCCGGGCGGCGATCGAGCAGGCCCACTCCACCAGCGGCCCGCCGACGATGCCCGCCACCATGAACAGCACGGGCGGCAGCAGCTTCGGCTCCAGGACCCCGACGATCTGACCGACCAGCCACAGTCCGCCGAAGATCTGCACCAGAGTCATGGCCGCCTGCGCCAGTACCGCCACCGGCCACCACGCGGGCCTCGGCGGCTTGGCGCCGGGTACCGCGACGGCCGCACCCAGAGTCACCGCCAGCTCGTCCAGCGCCTCCGGAAGCCGCTCGGCGCCGCGTACCGCGGTCTCCCGTACGGCCTGCGCCCAGGGGTCGGGCAGCCCGATGACCGCCTCGTCCGCGACGGTGCGTACCGCTTGTTCCACCCGCTGGCGGGCGGTCACCTCCTCCTCGGGGGGCACGGCGGCGGACGCGCCCGGGGTGCGGCCCTTCGCCGACATCAGGGCCAGGGACGCGAGCGAGCGCGGGGCGCGCCTGCTCTCGTACCAGCGCCACAGCCGCAGCCAGGGCGTGCCGCAGGCCTTGCCGGCGTTGCGCCGCCAGGCCCGCTCGGCGGCGAGACCGGCCGCGTACGCCCCGACCGCCTCGGCGAGCCGGTCCTCGAACTCGGCGCGCGCCGCCTCGCCGATCTCGGGCCCGGAGGGTCCGGAGTGCCCGTCCGCCACGTACAGCGGGCGCAGGCGTACGGCGGCCCGGTCGACGTCGGCGCAGATCCGCCGGGTCGCGGCGCCCCTCTCCTGGGTGAACTGTCCGAGGAGCTCGCGGAGTTCCCCGACCCCTTCACCCGTCAGGGCGGACAGTCCGAGCACGGTTGCCCCGGGCTCACCGTGCTCGCCGAGGGCGATCCCGTCGTCGTCCAGCAGCCGCCGCAGGTCGTCCAGGACCAGGTCGGCGGCTTCGCCGGGCAGCCGGTCCACCTGGTTCAGCACGACGAAGGTCACCTCGGCGTGCCCGGCCAGCGGCCGCAGGTACCGCTCGTGCAGGACGGCGTCCGCGTACTTCTCCGGGTCCACCACCCACACCACGGCGTCGACCAGCGCCAGCACCCGGTCCACGTGCTCCCGGTGCGCGCCGACCGCCGAGTCCAGGTCGGGCAGGTCGACGAGGACGAGCCCGCGCAGCGCCCCGGCCTCGGAGGTCTCGCGGGGGCGGCGGCGCAGCCGCCCCGGGATCTCCAGCCGGTCGAGCAGGCCCGCGGCGCCGTCGGACCAGCTGCAGGCGATGGGCGCGGCGGTGGTCGGCCGGCGCAGTCCGGTTTCGGAGATCTGCACTCCGGCGAGTGCGTTGAAGAGCGTGGACTTGCCGCTTCCGGTGGCTCCGGCGATGGCGACGACCGTGTGCTGCGGGGACAGGCCCCGGCGCGCGGCCGCCTCGTCCAGCACCCGGCCGGCTTCGGCGAGGGTCTTGCCGTCGAGGCGGGTCCGGGACAGTCCGACCAGCTGGCGCAGGGCGTCGAGGCGCGTCCGCAGGGCCTGGGCCTCGGGACTGGGCGGAGGCGAGGGCGCCTTGCCGCCGTCGCTGCCGACGCCGGAGACGGCCCGTACGAGCGCCCCGTCCCCGTGGCCGTCCTCGTGGCCGTGGCCGTCCTCGTTCTCGTCCCCGTTCTCGTTCTCGTCGAGGTCGTTGGCGAGGAGCGCCGCGTCGAGGAGGGCGTCGTCGATGAGGGCGTCACCGGCCTGGCGGCCGGAGCCGCGCGGACCTCCCTTGCTGGAGTTCCGGTGGCGCGAGCGTGCGATGAACCCGTCGTCCCACCGGTCACCGGCGTGGTCGCGGTCGGTCACGGCGGTCACCGCGTCACCTCTCCTTCTGCAGTACGGACAGCGCGGCGATCAGCTCGGCCTGTGGTTCGGGGGTGACTTCGAGTGCCTGGAGGGGGGCGAGCCTGCGGTCCCGTTCGGCGCGCAGGACCTGGTCGAGGTGGTCTCCGACCAGTTCGCCGCCCCGGTCGCGCAGGCGTACGGCGGCCTGTACGCCGATCCGCTCGGCGAGCTTCTCCCCCGCCGGCCGGGCCCGTTTGCCGCCGAGGAGAGCGGCGACGAGGAGGGCGGCGACGCCGTCGGGGTCGGGCGCGGGCTGCTTGTCGAGCTTGGCGACCTCCTCCTCGGCGAGCTCCTCCAGCACGCGCCGCCAGCGGCGTACGGCCATGCCGATACGTTCCGCCGCCTCCCGGTCGGGGCCGGGCAGCGGCACCGCCCCGGAGGCCGGCTCGCGCCGCCAGACCTCGGCGATCCGCTCGTCGGCGGCGGCGACGGCGCACTGGAGCAGGGCGGCGAGGGATTCCGCGAGGGAGTCGAGGAGTTCGTCGGCACTGGTGTCGAGGGGGTAGCCGCGCCACCGGGTGAGGGTGTCACCGGCGAGTACGGCGCCCTTGTCGAGGCGGTTGCGGACCCGTTTGCCCTCCTGCCGGTACGCGTTCTCGACGGCCGTCGTCAGCCGGACGGCGGCGGCGTGCTGCGCGGCGACGGCGGAGGCCAGCTCCGGCATGCGGCGCTTGAGGGAGTCGAGCGCGCCGAGGGCGGTCCGGCCGACGGCGTACTGGCGGGCGGCGGGGTCCTGGACGTGATGGGTGAGCCAGGCCAGCAGCGGGGCGACGGCACTGGCCGGCAGCAGCCCGCCGCCACCGGTCGACTCGGGCAGCTCGGGCACCGTGAACCGGGGCACGTCGCCGAGCCCGGCCCGGGTGAGCAGCGCCCCGTACTGGCGCGAGACGTCGGCGAGCACCTGGTGCGGGACCCGGTCGAGGACGGTGACCAGGGTGGCGTTGTACTGCTTGGCGGTGCGCAGCAGGTGCCAGGGGACGGCGTCGGCGTACCGCGAGGCGGTCGTGACCATGACCCAGACGTCGGCGGCGCAGATCAGCTCGGCGGCGAGGGTGCGGTTCTCGACGACGAGGGAGTCGATGTCGGGGGCGTCGAGGACGGCGAGGCCTCGCGGGAGGGTGGAGACGGTCTCGATCCGCAGCTCACGGGTCGAGGCGGGGTGCCCCGGGGCGCGCTGGGGCCTCTTCCTGGAGGCGGGGACCAGCTCCTCGTCCGGCTGGGGCGCCCAGACGCGCATGAGGTCGGGCAGGATCCGCATCCCGGCGAACCAGTGGTGGTCGTCCGGATGGCAGACGAGCACCGGCGTGCGGGTGGTGGGGCGCAGCACTCCGGCTTCGCTGACCTGCCGGCCGACGAGGGAGTTGACGAGGGTGGACTTACCAGCCCCGGTGGAACCGCCGATGACGGCGAGGAGCGGCGCCTCGGGCGACTTCAGCCGGGGGACGAGGTAGTCGTCGAGCTGCGCGAGCAGCTCGGCTCTGGTCTGGCGGGCGCGCGGGGCGCCGGGCAGGGGCAGCGGCAGACGCACGGACGCGACCCGGTCGCGCAGGGCGGACAGGGCATCGAGCAGCTGAGGCCGAACATCCAAGGTCACCACATGCGAAGAATGCCCAATTTAGGACCATTTTTGAAGCTTATACGCCCTCTGCGCGCCGACCGCGACTCCAGAGGGACATCATGGACACCGCGGACGAGTGGGACGCAGGCATAACGAGTGCACAACACCCAGGCCGACGCGGCGCAAAAGCGATGCGAGAATCGCACCTGCCTGCGATTATCGGGACCGCTTCACCGAACCTCCACAACGTGGCACGCGGATGAAGCAACCGGGACAAGGCGACCGGAGCCCTATCCTTGACCCGGCACGGACCGCAGTCCCACCCCCACCAAGGGGCTCCTGGCCAACACGGTCACCTTCCGGCCCCCGTAGCTCAGTGGATAGAGCAGGCGCCTTCTAAGCGCTTGGCCGCAGGTTCGAGTCCTGCCGGGGGCACCACTCAAGCTTCGCCACCCCGCGATGCTTTCGCAGGTCGGACGGCGTGCGTCTGACCATCCGGAGGGATCGGAACCCTTCCGCCCAACAGGACCGCAGACCGACAGGCCGGCCGCCGATGCCGGCCCGCTCGGCGACCGGGGCGGACGGGATGCCGCCACCGAGCCCCCGGGGGCTCAGGCCGCGGCTTCGCCAGGGTCCTCGTCCTCGTCCTCGCCGTCCGAACCGCCGCCCCGCTCGTAAGGCGGAACGGGGATGACGCGGCCGTCGCGAAGAGTCCTCGTATGGGCGCATACGCCATGCCTGACGGGGGACTTCCGTCGCCCGTCGGAGTCGTCGGAGTCGTCGGAGTCGTCGGAGTCGTCAGGATCGGAGACCGGCCCGGTGTCCTCCACGTCCCCGCCGCCCTGGCCGTCCTCGGCCGCGTTCCCTTCCAGGGCTTTCCTGACGACCACGGCGGCGACGACCAAGCCGGCGGCGCAGACCGCGAAGATCTTTCCCTTGTGCTTCCCGCACAGGTTCTTCGCCCTCTGGGTGAAGGGGGTGTGCTCGCCGTCCTCTGGCGTGGAGTCATTCACCCGTACAGATCTATCGGACGCGTCCCTCACCTGTCAGGCGATCACGGGCGTACACCCCGCTGAAGTCCCCGCGGGAGCGGCCGCGTGGCTTGGCGCCGGCTACAGCAGCGGCGGCCCGTCCAGACCGCTCGTCCAGACCGCTGGCGCGAAACACACCGACCGCGTGTCGCGTCGACCGCTGGAGTCCGCCGTCGTTGTCGGCGGACCGGCTCGCCGCAACCTCCCCTGCGGTGCGGCGTTGTCATCCTGTTGGCCCTCATCCTTCAGGAGCAGCGCGTGACCCCCACCTCTCCACCCGCCACCGAAAGCATCCTGCGCCAGACCCTCGGCGAATGGCGCATCGGACTGGTGGCCTGGCGGCTGCTCGTCCTGCAGACCGCCCACCCGGCCGTCGCGGCCGGCACGGCCCGCTACTCCACCTACCGGGCCCACCCCTGGCGGCGGATCGAGCACACCATGGACAGCGGCAGCCGGTTGTTCTTCGCCGGGCCCGAGGATCGGCAGCGCGAGATCGCCAGGCTGGAGCGTGCCCACCGCCGGATCCGCGGAACCGACGAGGCCGGCCGGCCGTACAGCGCCGAGGACCCGGAGGTCCGCGCCTGGGTGATGCTGACGCTGTACGAGGCCATGACGGCCATGCGCGAGCTGTCCGGTGATCCGCTCGAACCGGCCGAGCTCGACGCGCTGTACGCGGAGTTCAAGGAGGTCTGCGACTCCCTCGGCATCCCCGGCGAGGTCCTCCCGGCGACCGCCGCCGACGTTCCCGCGTACGTCGACCGGACCGTCCGCGAAATCCTCGAATTCGGCGACCAGGTCCGCTACCTGCTCTTCGACATGTTGCGCGAAGCCCCCGCGCCCCGCCGCCTCGGCCGGCTCCGGCCGGCCTGGCCGCTGCTGCGCGCCGTGGCCGCGAGCGTGCTGACCAGCCTCACCGTCGCCGACCTGCCGCGGGCCTGGCACGAGCGGTTCGGCATGCCCCGGACCCGTTCCGCCGCCGCACTGTCCTGGACGGTGCACCGCGGGATGCGGCAGGTCATGACCCGCCTGCCGGACCGCCTGCGCTACCGCGGCCACTCCGACGGCGGCGACGGGCAGCGCTCCGCCTCACGGCGGCCCGCGGCGGCTCCGCGCCTGCCCCGGCCCCGTACGGCCGACTCCCGCCCGGCGCGGCTGGAGGCGTTCTTCCGGCAGGTACTCGACCAGACCGGTGACGGGCGGGTGGACTCCGCGGACCTCCAGGCGATGGTGCACAACGTGTGCTGGCAGCTGGAGCTTCCCGTCGAGCGCGAGGACCTGCTCTACGCCGCCTTCGAGTCCTGGTGGAAGCAACTGTGCGCGGGCATGGACGCGGACCGCGACGGCGCGGTGGAGTGCGCCGAGTTCGTCTCCGCGATGCTCAAGGGCATGGACCGGGATTCCGAGTACCTCGAGCGGGGCCTCAGGCCGGCGGTGCGCGCCCTGTTCCGCACCGCCGACACCGACGGCGGCGGATACCTGTGCGCGGACGAGTACCGCGTCCTGTTCGGGGGCCCGCGCGTTCACCCCGCCGAGCTGAACGACGCCTTCCGGCAGTTGGACGGGGACGGGGACGGCCGGATCAGCGAGGAGGAGTTCGTCGCCGCGTTCACCGACTTCTTCACCGCCCGGGCGGACACCGCCGCGGGTGTGGCGCTGCTGGGCCGCGCGTGACTCAGGCAGCGCCTGCTCCATCCGGGCCGTCCCGCCCGACGGGGGTTCGTTCGGGCGGGACGGTGTCAGGGGCCTCGCCCGGCACCGGCGGGCGGTTGCCTGGCGGGTCGGGGGCCGTGCGGGGTCAGGAGGCCAGGGCCGGCTCGGTCAGGGTCGGGTCGGTCGGGGCCGGGCCGGTCAGGGTCGGACCGATCGGGGCCGAGTCGGAGGGGGCGTCCTGGGGGGAGACGCCGAAGGCCTTGACCGCCTGGTAGTACGTCCAGGCCGTGCTGTCGCAGGAGCCCTTCTTGACGCCCGAGTACTGCGAGCAGACCCGCTTCAGGTCGGCGTAGAAGGCGTCGTCCAGCCGGGGCTTGTTGGCCGGGAACGTGCCGGCCGCCTTGTAGTTGCGGTAGCCGAAGTCGTGGCGTGCGCAGGCCGTCTGGAAGGGGAAGCCGAAGGGGTTGTCGGGGGACGAGGAGCAGTAGTCCGTCGACCAGTCGAAGGCGTACGCGGCCCAGCTGCCCTGGTTGGCGCGCGCCGCGACCCAGGCGTTGTGGCTGGAGACGCTCGTCTGCGTCCAGCCGCTCAGGATCTGCGGCTTGTCCGCCGGGACCGCCGAGGCCGGGGTGGCGAGGGCCAGCAGGCCGGCGGACGCGGCAGCGAGCAGGGGAACGAGACGGCGACGCATGTCAATCCTCCGGGTGGGGGCGGCGGGGCGAGCGGGTGACGGGGCCGCCCGGTCAACTCCCGGTGCGGCGCCGGGTTCCACCCTCGGAGCAGGCCATATCCGTGATCCCTACCGCCCCTATAACGCGACGCGGAGGCGTACGTGTCGGCGAGAGGTGCGCGGACCGTGCCCCACCGCGCCCCTCTCAGGTATGACTCCGCATCCGCCCTGCGGCAGATCCGGAATTGATACCGGGGAGGGACGCGCGAACGGGCCCCGGCGAGAACACTTATGGGTATGAACCGCCGTCCGCTCGTCATCGCCGCCGCCGTCGCGGGAGCCCTCGCCCTGGCCGCCTTCGCGCTGCCCAACCTGCCGCCCAACCCCGTCACCGACGCCCTGGAGAAGCAGGTCCTGCGGGAGAAGGGCAAGCGCTACGCCAGCGCCGCCGACGCGCCGAAGCGGGGCGACCGGGAGTTCGTCCTGCCCAGTTGGATACCGCGGGACGCCACCGACATACGGATCCGCGCGCGCGGCGACGGCGGCGCCCGGCTGATCCGGTTCACCCTCGGCAAGACACCGCTCGACGGCCCGCAGTGCGCGGCCGCGGCGCGGAAGAAGCCCGACGGGCCCCGTCTGGACGCCCGTTGGTGGCCGGGCGGCACCCGGGGCGAGGAACGCCCCGAATGCCGGGACCGCTACCAGTACCAGGTCTCGGTGCGCGGCCGGCAGGTCTACGCCTGGACCGACGGGACGCTCTCCCCGGGAGCGCGAATACCCGCCGTCAGCCCGAACGGCGCCCCCGCCGCCACCCCCGGCGGCATACCCGCGGGGTCCCCCGCCGGTTAGCGGGACGGCTCAGCCCGCGTCCCGCGCGACGGCGGCCGCCGTGGCCCGCGCGAAGCCCTCCGGGTTGTCGAGCATGATGTTGTGCCCGCTGTCCGGTACGGCCACGACGGTGACGCCCGCCGCCTCCAGGGCGTCGGCGCCGGCGAGCGGTCCGTCCTCCTCCGGGAAGAGGAAAACGCGCGGGATCCTTAGGTCCAGCAGCAGCTCCCGCATGGTGGGCGTGGTGCCCGCGGCCAGGTTCACGGCGCTGCGGTACAGGGCGGTACGGCCGGCCAGCCGCATGGTCGACCACCAGTGCGCACCGGCCCGGTCGCGTACCTCCGCCCAGCCGCCGGCCAGGAACTCCTCCTCCGTATAGGAGGCGATACCGCTGCTGCCGACCGTGGACCGGGCGGGCGGAAGCGGGTCCAGGTTGGCGTCGACCAGGACGAGGCGGGAGACCAGCCGGGGGTGCCGGGCGGCCAGCACGATGGCCACGGATCCGCCCATGCTGTGGGCGATCACTTCGGCACCCTCGACGCCGGCCACGGTCAGGGCCTGCGCCACCGCGTCGGCGTGCGCCTCCAGGGTGTACGGGAACGCCTCGGGCCGGTCGCTGTGGCCGTGCCCCAGCAGGTCGAGCAGCAGCGAGCGCCGCCCGGCCAGCAGCGGGTGCACGGCACTGGCGGCGAAGTAGGCCGGGGAGGTGGCGCCGAGCCCGTGCAGGTAGACGCGGGGGGCCTCCTCTCCGGGCAGTTCGACCCAGCGGATCCGGTCGCCTTCCGGCGTCACGACGGCATTGCGCACGGTGTGTTCCCCCTGGAGTGGTGCTCGGCAAGTCCGGCACGAGGGTAACCGGGGCCCCAACTGCCTCGTCTACGCTCGTCGGATGAGTCAGTACGTCAACCAGCTCGACGGCGCCCTTCCCCTGACGGGACCACCCCCGGCGGGCTCCGCCGTGGCGGTGTGGGCCCTGGACACCACGCGTGAGGTGATCGGCGGTCACCGGGCGGACGGGGCGCGGACGCTGCTCGACGCGGCCGAACGTGAGCGGGCGGAACGGCTGCTGCGCCCGGCCGACCGGCGCAGCTACCTGGCCTCGCACCTGGGGCTGCGGGTGCTGCTCGGCGGGTACCTCGGGCTGCCGCCGGAGAAGGTCGAGCTGGTCCGCGAGGACTGCCCGGGCTGCGGGCAGCCGCACGGCCGTCCCGCCGTGGCCGGGGGTGGGGTGCACTTCTCCCTGTCCCACAGCGACGACCTGGCCTATTTCGCCTTCGCGGGGGTACCGGTGGGCGTCGACGTGGAGGGCCTGCCGACGGCGGGCGCGGTGGCCGATGTCCTGAGCAGCCTGCACCCGGTTGAGGCGGGCGAGATCAACGCGCTCCCGGAGGCGGAGCGGCAGGCGGCACTGGCCAGGGTGTGGGCCCGCAAGGAGGCCTGCCTCAAGGGCACCGGCATGGGGGTCGCCCTCGGTCTGGCGGAGCCCTACGTGGGTTCGGGCCCCGCTCCGGCCCCGGTCCCGGGCTGGACCCTGCGCGACCTCCCCGCCCCGACCCCCTACGCCGCCGCCGTCGCCGTCCGCGCCGCCTGAGCGGTGGCGCGCCGACCGGGCTGGGCGCGCAGCCCGGTCGGCGGCCCGCCGCCTGCACGGGAGCGTGTCCGCCTGGGCGGGGCCGCTCAGCCCGAGCGGGCCGCGGCGCCCGGGCGGGGTCCGGCGAACGGCCGGGCATTGGCCCCTTCGGTGGCGTGTCGGGGGGCCACTCGGCGCACCCTCCGCGCGACGTCACCCGGGCTGGCCGAGCATCGGCCGCATGACCGCCATGACCGCGCTGCTCCCGGCCGCCGCCCTCCTGGCGGCGGCCGCCGTCCTGCCGCCGCACTCCGCCGCCACCGTCGGCGGTGGTGGTGAGGGCGGCGATGCCCCCACCTCGCCGTACGTCGTCACCCTGAAGGACACCACCTCCCGCGCCCCGACCCGCGCCCTGGCCGCCGAGGCGGCGCGGTCGGGGGACGAGGTGGGAGCGGTCTACGAAGCCGCCCTCAACGGTTTCGCGGTACGCACCACCGCCGCCCGCGCCGCCGTCCTCGCCGCCGATCCCCGGGTGGCGGCCGTGGAGCCGGACGCGCCGTTCCGGATCTCCGGTACGGCGTCCCCCCTCGAACCCCCGGCCGGCGTCCCCCATCCCCCGGCCGTCCCCGTCCCGGTCCCGGCGCCCCCGACCGCACCGGCCGTCCCCGAGCCCCTCCCCACCACCCCCATCCCCGCCCCCGCCGACGCCCCCGCCGCGCAGACCCAGCGGCCCGCCCCCTGGGCACTGGACCGGATCGACCAGCGCGAGCTGCCGCTCGACGGTTCGTACACGTACTCCGGCGACAACGGCCGGGGCGTCACCGTCTACGTGCTCGACACCGGGATCAACACCCTCCACCAGGAGTTCGGCGGCCGCGCCCGCAACGGCTACAGCGGGATGCTCCTGGGGAGCTCCCAGGACTGCAACGGCCACGGCACGCACGTCGCCGCCACCGTCGGCGGGGCGACGTACGGGGTCGCGAAGGGCGTCTCCCTGGTCGGGGTGAAGGTCGCCGACTGCCGGGGCGACGGGAGCCTTTCGGTGATCCTGCGCGGCCTCGACTGGATGGTGAAGGACCACCTCCGCAACCCCGCCCGGGGGCCCGCCGTCGCCAACATGAGCATGGGCGGCAGCCGCAGCCACTCCATGGACGCGGCGGTCGTCCGCGCGGTGGCCTCCGGGATCACCTTCACCGTGGCCGCCGGCAACGAGGCCAGGGACGCCTGCGCCGGTTCCCCGGCCGCCGTCCCGCAGGCGCTCACGGTCGGCGCGACCGACGGGGCGGACCGGCGCCCGCGCTTCTCCAACCACGGCCGCTGCGTGGACCTGTCGGCGCCGGGGCTGGCCGTCACCTCGGCCTGGAAGGGCTCCCCCACCGCCCTCGCACGGGCCTCGGGGACCTCCATGGCCGCCCCGCACGTCGCGGGTGCCGCCGCGCTGCTCCTGGCGAACGGCAGGGCCGGGACCCCCGAGGAAGTCGGCCGGATCCTCCTGCGCGACGCCGTCCCGGACAAGGTGACGAACCTGCCCGTCGGAACCCCGAACCTGCTCCTGCACCTCCCCGCGGAGCGCTGAGGGAAGGCCGGGGGAAGGCTGGAGGCAGGCCGAGGGAAGAACGCACCGGAGCCACCGGCCTGCCGCCACCCGGTGTCCCGTCCGACCCGGTCTGATGGGACATCAATGTCTGTGCGCTTCGGGCGAAAGCGAGGCATTGACTTCTCGGCACGGCGACGCGTCAATGACGGCCATCCGCACCGGCTCGGCCTTCCCCGCACAGCGGGTGGGGGGAAGGGTTCGTCATGACGAAGGAGTCGCGACCCTGTGAGTACGAGAACGCTCAGACGAAGAGTGCTGGCGGCGGCGGGCGCCCTGTCCCTGGTCCTGACGGGCGGCGTCGTGGCCCTGACGGGACCGGCGCAGGCCGCGACGAAGACCACTCCCGTGCCGGTGAAGTGCGTCGCCCCCGCTCCCCAGCCCGGCGCCAACGGCAGCCAGGACTACACGGTCACGGTGCCGGACACCGCCAAGGCGGGCGAGACCGTACCGATCACCATCGACCCCGGCGAGACGCCGGTGATCCCGATGTTCACCATCGACACGGTCAACACCATCAAGGCGAAGCTGCTGGTCGGCGGGGTCGCGCAGACGGTCACCAGCCCGGCGACCCCCAGCCGTCAGGAAGCCGGCAAGAAGTCCGACCCGCCCGCGTTCAGCGGCACCGTCAAGATCCCTGACGGCACGGAGGGCACCGCGGTCCAGATCACCATCGACCAGGTGGTCACGGACGCCGACCTCGGCGGCACCGTCTACACGACGACCTGTACGCCGGACCCGCGCCCCAGCGCCCCGGTGGCCTCGATCGCCGTCGAGGCCCTGCCGAAGGACCCGGTCACCACCAGGCTGACGCCCAACAGCGGCAAGGCCGGCACCTCGGTCGTCGCCACCGGCGCCAACTTCCCGGCCGGCCCGGTCACCTGTTCCGCCCTGCTCGCCGGTGCGCCGACGGGTGACACCGGCACCGGGACGGCGGACGCGTCCGGGGCCGCCACCTGCACCGTCACTGTCACCAAGAAGGCCGACACGGTCAGGGTCGACGGCTCGGTCGCCCCGTTCAAGCCGTTCGTCTTCATCGAGGAACAGGCGGGCGTACAGAACCCGGTGGACATCGAGGTGCTGCCCGGGCCGCTGGCACTCGGCCCGAAGGACGGCCAGCCGGCCGTCAGTTTCGGATCGGTGACCGTCAACGGCAAGGCCCAGTCGGTGTTCGGCGCGTTCAACGCCGCGACCGTCCAGGACTTCCGCGGCGGCAGCCTCGGCTGGGACGTGACGGCGACCCGTACGCCGTTCCTGAACCAGGCGACGGGCCACTCGATGGCGAAGGCCCAGCTCGGCATCCAGCCGTCCTGCACGGTGACCAACCCGGACAGCCCGAGCACCTGCACGGCCGGCGCCCCGGGCGCGATCTCGGACACGCCGATGAAAGTCGCCTCCCAGGCGGCCGGCGGCGAGGAGCTGACCGGCGGCGAGTTCGCCGTGGGCGGCGCGGCGGTGATCCAGCTGCCGCCGTTCATGTTCGCCGACACGTACCGGTCGGTCGTGACCTTCTCCATCGCCTGACGGACGGCCCGACCCGGGTGGTGCGGTGCTCCGGCGCCGCATCACCCTCCCGCATTCCGCCGCCCCTCCCCCATTCCCCGCCACCCTCCCGCCTCCCCCCGCCTTCCCTCGCCTTCCCCCGCCGCGACACTGGAGATCCGCCCATGCGCCTGCGCACCGTTCTCCGCTCCCTCTTCCCCAGCCTGTGCGGCGTGCTGGTGCTGCTGCTGCCCGCCGCCCCCGCGACGGCCGCGGACAACGGCACCTGGGGGGTGTTCCCGACACCGCCCGCAGGCGCGTCGGTGACCGACCGCGCGTACTTCTTCCACCAGGGCACGGCCGGCACCACGGTCCACGACAGCGTGACCGTCCTGAACTCCTCCGACCGGGAGCTGACCTTCCGGGTCTTCGCCACCGACGCGGTGAACACCCCCTCGGGCGGCGCCTTCGCGCTGCTGCCCGTGCAGACGAAGCCCCGGGACGTCGGCACCTGGGTGGCGCTGGCCCCCGAGGCGGCGGCCACCGTGACCGTCCCGCCCCGGGGCCGCAGGGACATCCCCTTCACCGTCAAGGTCCCCGAGGACGCCGTGCCGGGTGACCACGTGGGCGGGATCGTCGCGTTGAACACGCAGGTCGAGGGGGTGCGGGAGGAGGGCAGGGTGCAGGTCGGGGTCCAGCGGCAGGTGGGTGCCCGGCTGTACTTCCGGGTGCCCGGGCCGCTGACGCCGGGGCTGAGCGTGGAGGACGTACGCGTCACCCGGGGCGCTCCGCTGCTGCCATGGGTCAAGGACGCCCGCGCCACCATCACGTACACCCTGGTGAACCGGGGCAACGTGGTCCTCGGGCCGACGGTGGCGGTGTCCGCCGAGGGCCTGTTCGGGCGCCGGCTGCTGGACCGGCCGGCCCGGGACCGGAAGGTCGTACTGCTGCCCGGCCAGCGGATCGAGCTCACGGAACCGTGGCCGGATTCCCCCCAGCTGGACCGGGTGTCCGTCACGGTCCGGGCGGGCGCGTCCGGCTACCCCGACCTCGCCCCCGAGGCCGGTACGGACTTCCTCGCCGTCCCCTGGCCGGCGGCGGGCGCCGCCCTGCTGCTGGCGGGGGCGGCCGTCGCCCTCCCGGTGCTGCGCCGGCGCCGCCGCGCGGACGCGGAAGAAGCGGAGAGCGAACCGGACTTGGCGCGGGCCCGCTGACCGGCGAGGGTGTCCCCGGGGGTGACGGCATTCGGCCATCACCTGCGACGGGGAGGCAAGACGGATGGCACGAGAGCACAACGAGTCCGGTTCCGCCGCGCCCGCCGCCCTGCCGGTCGGGGGCGTGGGCCTGCTCACCCGGATCGAGCGGGCACTGGGCACCGGGACCGCCGCCTACCTGCCCGGGGACGGCTGGATACGGCTCACCCTCCCCCTCGACGACGGCGGCCCGGCGCCCGTCACGGTGGACGTGGTCGCGGACGCGGTGCGGGCCCCGCACGGGATCGTGTACCTGCTGCCCGGCGGTGGCCTGAACTTCGCGGCGGACTTCTTCACGCCGGGCGCCGACAACCTGGCCCACCACCTGCGCCGCCAGGGCCTGCTGGTGGTCGGGGTGACGCCCCGGGAGGACGCCGCCCGCCCCGAGGAGGTCACCGCGGACCTCGGGCTCGCCGCGCACCGTCGGGACCTGGCGGGCGTGGTGGCCGCGCTGGACTCCGTCCTGGGCCTCCCGTACGCGTACGCGGGCCACTCGGCGGGGGCCGCCCTGGCCCTGGACGCGGCCTCGCACGACCCTTCGGAGCGGCTGCGCCGGGTCCTGGCCCTGGACACGACCGGGCCGTACTCCGGAGCCCTGGCCGAGCGGGCGGCGCGGACCAGGGAGGCGTACGAGGAGCAGCTCGCGCGGGGTGTCCACGCGGCCGACCCGGGCCTGGCGGGGCTGGTCGCCCGGGCGGTGGCCGACCCCTCCGGCGACTCGGGGGCGCCCTGGCCGCCGGACCCGGCCCGGCGCTTCACGCACGCGGGCCTGGCCCACTTCGCCCTGGTCCGCACCGCCGCCCTCCCCGGCCCGGCGAACTGGATCTACCGGCAGGGCCACGCCGCGGGCGCGTACGCGTTCGGCGCCACCCCGGCCGAGGACCGCTTCACCCTGACCCGCACCCCGCTCGCCACCTGGCACGCGGCCACCTCGGCGCTCGGCAGCGGGCTGGTCCCGACAGCCCTGATGCGGGACCTGGCGTCGGTGTGGGCGGGCGACGGGAAGGCGTACGGGATCGCGTGGGAGCGGATCCGCTGCGAGGTGGTCTGGGTCAACTCCGAGCTGGGCCGGGGCGACGAGCCGCGGGGCGCGGAGCTGATCCGCGCGGCGGGCAACGCCCGGGCCCGCTTCGCCACGGTCCCCGGCTACGGCCACGGCGACGTGGTCTGGTCCGCCACGGCGTCCACGGACGTCTGGCCGCTCCTCCGGGACATCCTTTAGACGGTGTCCTCTGTGGTGAGACCGAACACAGGACGCCATCCAATGCCGGAATTCTCTCTGCTCCATGCCGGGGAACGGGCGCACAGGGGAACGCGATGCGGGACCCCCGCCTGAGGCGGGGCTTTCGCGTATCCGGGGTCAGGGACCTACGGGGTTGGACGGTTCGTCCAGCCACGCCGTCTGACCGTCACGGCCGGCAGTGAGGCCGAAGCGGTCGAAGCAGGGCCGGCCCTGCTCCTGCCACCATCGGTAGGCGGCCTCCCTCTCGTCCCAGAGTCGCCGGGGTCCGGCCTGCACGACGAGATGGTCACTCGCCCCGGGTTCGTGGTCGCTGGACGCCCACGACTGGCGGTCGTCGCCGTACAGCCACAGGACATAGGCGTTCTCGTCCTGGTCGTCCCGCTCCACTGCCCAGAACATCCCGGGCGCGCGGAGACTGACGGCGAACTGAGTAGCCCATCCGTCGATGTCTTCGGGGGAGAGCGTCGTACGGCTCTGGATGCCATCTGCGGGCCACTCCTCGCCCCGGAGGTAGACGTCATGGCCTGCACGGTCGGGACGCTGCTGCCGAAGGCGCATGAACGCACTGGGGCGGGTGAAGTGTCCCCACGCCTTTCCGGGCTCGGTCACGACCAGCCGGACGATGCCTTCACCGCCGTTGCCCGGACCCCAGGGGGCGACGATCACCCCACCGGTAACCGTCTGCTCCACCCATGCGTGGGGGACGTCCCCGATCGAGCAGGTGGCAATGATCCGGTCGTACGGAGCCCCGTCCGGGGTACCCGAGCCGGCCGTCGCCCACGACCGTCGTCGGAGAGAGACCGGCATACGCCAGCCGTTCGGCCGCACCCTTCGCCACCTCGGGGTCGAACTCCACCGAGACGACGTTCTCGCCGCCGACCCTGTGTGAGAGAAGAGCCGCGTTCCAGCCGGTGCCGGTCCCGATTTCGAGCACCCGCATGCCGTCGTGCACGTCCAGGTCACCGAGCATGGCGAAGACCATTTCGGGCTTGGAGTTGGAGCTGCTCGGGATAGTCCCTACGTCGTCGCCCTCGTGCCCGCCGTCGTCCCACTGCGTAGTCAGAGGGATGTCCGAGTAAACGGCCTTGCGCCAGCCTTCGGGGTCGGTTCTGTTGTCCACGGCCCGGCCCTGGCGGGTGCCGTCCGCGATGCCCGGCCAAATGCGCTCAGGGACGAACAGCTCACGCGGGACCGCGTGGAACGCCCCCAGCCAATCGGTCTGTAATGCGCCCGATGCAACGAGCGCAGAGGCGAGCCCCGTAGCGCCCGCCTCCTCTTTCCGCGCGGTCATGTATCCCTACTTCTTCGGGCCGGAGCCGTCGGAGGAGTTGCCACCGCTGCCGGTGTCCGTGCCGCCTCCGCCGTGGCCGCGTCCGCTGCTGCCGTCGTCCTGCTGGCTGCCGCCCTGACCGTCCCCGGTACCGCCACCGTGCTTGGGCATCGTGTGTCTCCTCTAGTCGTCTAGTCGTCGGATGGTGTGGGGGTCGAGCCTTACTTGCCCGCCCTGGCGGGGCGGGGGTCTGAGAGGAGCTATGCGCCCCAGCCACGGGAGACGATGAGCGCGACCGTTACGACCCACGCCGTTGCAGCGGCGAGAGTCAGTAACCGGCTCACGGGATCACCGTCTGGACGATGGCAACGTCTTCGTACGAGCGGCGGAACATCCGGTGATACGGGTTCACGCCGGTGTGACTCATGCACTGCCGGTCCACTTCGGCTACGTCGTGACTCGGCTGAGCCTCCCAGTCGCACGTTTCGTGGAGGCACTTCGCGCCTACAGTCGGCCGGCTCCTGGGGAGCGGGATGATTCGGTGGTTCATGAACCGCATGACCGCTCTCACTTGGCGGCCGCCCTTCGCCGCAAGTGGGGGTGGTTGCAGATCTCCTGGTTGATCTTGGCGACCTCGCGCCACTCGCCCGCATCGGCGGCTTCGTGCCGCTCGACGTCCAGAGCGGTGCACACCCCACATGCGGGGTCGAACGTCGGCCACGTGGTCCTGTCGATAACGACTGACGAGCTCACGCGTGCCCCCGCGCGGTGTGGCGCCGGATCAACACGTTCATGTCGCTCACGACCGTGCCCGAGCAGGGACCCTTGGCCTCCGACCGGGCCTGGGCCCACTTCTGGCACTTCGCGCAGTTGCGGGAGGGCTCCGGCCACGCGGGCATGAAGAGGCGAGCTACCGCCGGGTTCACGGTCTTCGTCTGAGTACTGGCCATTGCGCCCCTCCCGATGACTTCGCGGTCAATGCAACGACCGTAGGGAGGGGGCTGCGTGCGCATCCACGTTGTTGCACGCTGTTGCATCGAATCACCCGACTGCGGTTAGCGCTTCCCGGATCAAGGTTCGTGCCGGGGCGCCGTGGACTGCCGTTTTGGCAAGATCGGCGAAGGCTCGTAGGTACGTCTTGATCTCCCCGGGGGTAGTCAGGTTGATCTCTGCCGTCAGCGTCTCGACGGCCACCTGTTGATCGTCGAAGGCGTAGAACGCCTCCAGCGGCCACACGGTCCGGTGGGCTGTCTTGGGGATGATGCCGAGGGAGACGTTCGGCCGGCTCATCACGGCTAGGAGGGCTTCGAGCTGCTCCGACATGGCTTCGGGGTCGCACACGCGGTAGTAGAGAACCGTCTCTTCGAGGAGCAGCGCGAAGCGGTGGTTTCCTTCCCTGAGCACGCGGGAGCGGTTGAGTCTGGCCTGCACGGCGTCGGCCACGTCGTCGGGCGTGCCCTGAAAACGCGTGATGCCCTTCAGGAGCCCTGTGGCGTATCCGGCGGTCTGGAGCATGCCCGGCACGACGTTCGAGGCATAGACGCGAAATGAGCGGGTCCGCTGGTAGAGCGGAGTGGTCTTCTCGTGGACGCGGCGCATGCCGTCGCGGTGGATCTGCTTCCACTCGACGTACATCGACTCGGCGTTCCGCGACGCCGCGATTATGTCCGCTGCCTGATCTTCGGCTCCGCAGGCTGCACACCATGCCCGGATGTCCGCATCCGAGGGCGGAGTGATGCCCCGGGCAATGCGGGACGACTTCGCACGGTGCCAACCGCACTGGACGGCCAGCTCGTGCCCTGAGAGCCCAGCGTCCTTCATCAGCCCTTGGAGGCGGATGGCGACGGCCTTGCGCGCGGCTTGGGCGCTCGAAAACGGGGAGGTGGGCATGAGCTGACCGGACCAGGGATCAGACGGTGTACTTCTCGTGCGGGACTGCGCGCTCCCACACTGCTTCGAACGCTGCCGCGCACTGAGCCGCTACGGCAGGGTCCTCGGTCTGGTCCGTGTGGACCCACCGGCCGAGGCCGTCGAAGATGTTGAACTGGACCAGCCGCCCGTCAAACAGCCAGTAGTCGTTACCGGGCAACAGCAGGTCGGATGCCTGGCGACGCGGGAGCCAACGGATCTGCTCCCCTCCCGCGATGTTGGTGAACGTGAACGAGTGCTCGTACGCGATGTAGTCGCTGACCGGCTCGGACACGATTCGGGCCCGCCGGATGACCACTCCCTTGGCTGTGACCTCTTGCACCAGGTCGAGCCACGGCCGCCACCAGGAAGCTCGGTCGTCCGGGTCGAGCCGGTGGCCCTGCTTCCACGCGGCGAAGCCGTCGATCTCGTTGTCTACGCCGTAGCCGTCTCGCATCTCCAGATGAACGGCCGACTCCTGGACCGACCTGATGAGGTCGGAGAAGTCAGTCAGACTCTGCGACACGGATGGCCTCCTTGAGGAGAGGGATCATCCTCAGTTCAAGGATGATCAAGGCTTCGTTGTCAGCCTGGGGCGAGTCAGCCGAAGCCTGACTGAGCGTGTCCGTGTCCGCCCGCACCCCCTGCACGAGGATGCGTCGGTCGTCGTCCACCCACACGGCCGGACATCCGTGATCGCCAGACTCTGGATCTTTACCAACGAACCGTAAGGCCATGGTGTCCCTCCCTGTCGAGCGCGTTGCGCCTGGTTGCACAGCTCACTCTCTGGGATCGGGTCGGTCAAGGGAGCCGGAACAGCAGAAACCCCCGGCCGGTAAGGGTTGGCCGGGGGTTCCGTCGTGCGGTGCGGTGTCAGTGGTTGCGGGGGAAGCCCAGGTCGACGCCGGCCGGGGCGTCCGCCGGGTCGGGCCAGCGGGTGGTGACGACCTTGCCGCGCGTGTAGAAGTGGATGCCGTCGTTTCCGTAGATGTGGTGGTCGCCGAAGAGCGAGTCCTTCCAGCCTCCGAAGGAGTGGTAGCCCACCGGCACCGGGATCGGCACGTTCACGCCGACCATGCCCGCCTCGACCTCCAGCTGGAAGCGGCGGGCCGCGCCGCCGTCGCGGGTGAAGATCGCGGTGCCGTTGCCGAACGGCGAGGCGTTGATGAGGGCCAGGCCCTCCTCGTAGGTCTCGGCGCGCAGGACGCACAGCACCGGGCCGAAGATCTCGTCGCGGTAGGCGTCGGAGTCGGTCTTGACGTTGTCGAGGAGGGAGAGGCCGATCCAGTGGCCGTTCTCGTTGCCCTCGACCGTGTAGCCGGTGCCGTCCAGGACCACGTCGGCGCCCTGGGCGGCGGCGCCCTTGACGTAGGAGGCGACCTTGTCGCGGTGGGCGGCGGTGATCAGCGGGCCCATCTCGGAGGTCGGGTCGTTGCCGGGGCCGATCTTGATCTTCTCGGCGCGCTCGCGGATCTTCTCGACGAGCTCGTCGGCGATGGAGCCGACCGCTACGACGGCGGAGATGGCCATGCAGCGTTCGCCCGCCGAGCCGTAGGCGGCGGAGACGGCCGCGTCGGCGGCGGCGTCCAGGTCGGCGTCGGGGAGCACCAGCATGTGGTTCTTGGCACCGCCCAGCGCCTGGACGCGCTTGCCGTTGGCGGCGGCGGTGGTGTGGATGTGGCGGGCGATCGGGGTGGAGCCGACGAAGGAGACGGCGGAGATGCCGGGGTGGGCGAGGAGGGCGTCGACGGCGGTCTTGTCGCCGTGGACGACGTTGAGGACGCCCGCGGGCAGGCCGGCCTCGGTCATCAGCTCGGCCAGCTTGTTGGAGGCCGACGGGTCCTTCTCGCTCGGCTTGAGGACGAAGGTGTTGCCGCAGGCGATGGCCAGCGGGAACATCCACATCGGGACCATGGCCGGGAAGTTGAACGGGGTGATGCCCGCGACGACGCCGAGCGGCTGGCGGATGGCGGAGACGTCCACCCGGTTGGACACGGAGGTGGACAGCTCGCCCTTGAGCTGCGTGGTGATCCCGCAGGCCAGCTCGACGATCTCCAGGCCGCGCGCGACCTCGCCCAGCGCGTCGGAGTGCACCTTGCCGTGCTCGGCGACGATCAGCTCGGCGATGGCGTCGCGGTGGGCGTCCAGCAGGGCGCGGTAGGCGAAGAGCACCTTGGTGCGGGCGGCCAGCGAGGAACGGCCCCACGACAGGAAGGCCTCCTGGGCGACCTTCACCGCGGCGTCGACCTCCTCGGCGGAGGCGAGCGCGACCCGCGTGGTGACCTCGCCGGTGGCCGGGTCGGTGACCGGGCCGTAGTTGCCCGACGCGCCCTCGACGGTCTTGCCACCGATCCAGTGGTTGACGGTCTTCATGGTGCTGCTCCTTCACAGATGGCGACGTCGCTGCGCGGCTTGCCGGTCGTACTCTTCACGGGCCTGGGCGGCCGGCGCACGGGTCGCGGTCTCGGCCACAGGAACATCCCACCACGCCTGTGCCGGGGGCGGGCCCGACACAGTGTCGGGTGTTCGGGTCTGTGCGTAGACACATGTGGGCCGGTCCGACTCACGGGCCTCGGCGAGGGCTTTTCGCAGGTCACCGATGGTGTGGGTGCGGATGACGGCCATTCCGAGGGAGGCCGCGTTGGCCGCGAGGTCCACCGGCAGGGGCGGCCCGTCGTACGAACCGTCCTCCCCCCGGAAGCGGTACGCCGTGCCGAAGCCCTCGCCGCCGACCGCCCCGGACAGGCCGCCGATGGAGGCGTAGCCGTGGTTGTCGAGGATCACCACCTTGACCGGGATCTGCTCCTGGACGGCGGTGACGATCTCCGTCGGGTTCATCAGGTACGTCCCGTCGCCGACCAGCGCCCAGACCGGCCGGCCGGGGGCGGCCAGGGCGGTGCCGATCGCGGCGGGGATCTCGTAGCCCATGCAGGAGTAGCCGTACTCGACGTGGTACTGGTCGGCGGAGCGGGCCCGCCACAGCCGGTGCAGGTCGCCCGGGAGGGAGCCGGCGGCGTTGATCAGGATGTCGCTGTCGTCGACGAGCCCGTCGAGCAGTCCGAGGACTTGCGCCTGGGTGGGCCGGGCGTCCTCCCGCGGGGTGGCCCAGGCCCGGTCGACGCGGCGCTCCCAGTCGGCCTTCGCCGCCGTGTACGCCGCCTCGTACGGGGACTCGACCCGGTACCCGCAGACCGCCTCCCGGAGTTCGGTGAGGGTCTCGCGGGCGTCGCCGACCAGGGGGTGGGCGGCGAGTTTGTGGGCGTCGTAGGGGTCGAGGTTGAGGCCGATGAAGCGGACGGCCGGGTTCTGGAACAGGGTCGCGGAGGCGGTGGTGAAGTCGGTGAGCCGGGTCCCGGCGGCGATGACGAGGTCGGCGCCGCGGGCCAGTCCGTCGGCGGTGGCCGTCCCGGTGTGGCCGACGCCGCCCACGTCGGCGGGGTGGTCGTACGGGAGGACGCCCTTGCCCGCCTGGGTGGCGGCGACGGGGATCCCGGTGGCTTCCGCGAAGGCGGCGAGGGCGTCCCCGGCGACGCTGTGCCGGATGCCGCCGCCGGCGATGAGCAGGGGGCGCGCGGAGCCCCGTACGAGTGCGGCGGCGTCGGCCAGTTCGCGGCGGTCGGGGCGGGGGCGGCGTACGGCCCACACCCGCTCGGCGAAGAACTCCTCGGGCCAGTCGTACGCCTGCGCCTGCACGTCCTGCGGGAGCGCGAGGGTGACGGCGCCGGTCCGCACGGGGTCGGTGAGCACCCGCATCGCCTGGAGGGCGGCCGGGACCAGGGCCTCGGGGCGGGTGATCCGGTCGAAGTAGCGGGAGACCGGCCGCAGGGTGTCGTTGACGGAGACGTCGCCCGCGCAGGGGACCTCCAGCTGCTGGAGCACCGGATCGGCGGGCCGGGTCGCGAAGGTGTCCCCGGGCAGCAGGAGCACCGGGATCCGGTTGATCGTGGCGAGGGCGGCGCCGGTGACGAGGTTGGTGGCGCCGGGCCCGATGGAGGTGGTGACGGCGTGTGCGGAGAGCCGGCCGCTCTGGCGGGCGTAGCCGACGGCGGCGTGCACCATGGCCTGTTCGTTGCGCCCCTGGAGGAAGGGCATGGCGTCGGGGCCGCTCTCCAGCAGGGCCTGCCCGATCCCGGCGACGTTCCCGTGCCCGAAGATCCCCCAGGTGGCGGCGATCAGCCGGTGCCGGCGGCCGTCGCGCTCGGCGTACTGGACGCTCAGGAACCGTACGAGCGCCTGGGCGGTGGTGAGCCGGACGCTGCGCGGCGGCGCGGTCACGGGGCCTCCTCGGGACGGGATGCGGGACGGGACACGGGGTCGGACCCGGAACCGGACGCGGGACTCGGCTCCGCGCGCGACGGGAACGGCAGCCGGGGATCCACGTCCTGCCCCGCCCACTCCTCGCGGATCCAGGCGTGGTCGGGGTGGTCCCGGATCAGCCACTCCCGCTCCGCGCCCGGGCCGGCCATCACGTTCAGGTAGTACATGTCGTGGCCCGGCGCGGCGATCGACGGCCCGTGCCAGCCGTCCGGGATGAGGACGGTGTCGCCGGTCCGCACCTCGGCGAGGACGTCGGTCTTCCCCGCGGGCGAGGGCGTCACGCGCTGGTAGCCGACGCCGGGGGTGTCGCCGTGCGGGGCGATCTCGAAGTAGTAGATCTCCTCCAGCCGGGACTCCTCCCCCGGGTGGTGCTCGTCGTGCTTGTGGGGCGGGTACGAGGACCAGTTGCCGCCGGGGGTGAGCACCTCGACGGCGATGAGCCGGTCGGCGGCGAAGGCACCCGCGGCGGCGAAGTTGTTGACCTGGCGCGAGCACCGGCCGGCGCCGCGCAGCTCGACGGGCACGTCCGCGGCGGGGCCGTACCGGGCGGGCAACCGGTTCCCGCAGCGCGCGCCGACGAGCGCGAACCGCCCGCCCCGCGCCGAGGCGACCTCCGCGTGCCCGTCCCGGGGGAGGTACGCGAAGTCGGTGACTCCGGCGAACACCCCGGGCCGGCCGTGCAGCCGGAAGACCCGGACGGGCCGGGCCACTCCCGCACCGGCCCCGCCTTCCTCGCCGGCCGCGCCTTCCCCGCCGTCCGCCCCGCCCTCCGCGGCCTCCTCGCAGCGGACTTCGCAGCCACCGGACAGTGGGAGCACGACCCATTCGGCGTCCCCGCACGCGTGCGCGTACGAATCCCCCGGCGCCAGCTCCAGCACCCGCAGCCGGGTGAACTCCATCTCCCGCTCACAGACCACCGGCACGGCCGAGCACCTCCTCCACCTCGCCGGGGAACGGCATCGCCGACGAACACGCCAGCCGCGAGGCGACGATCGCCCCGGCGGCGTTCGCGTACCGCAGCACCCGCTCCAGGTCCCAGCCGGCCAGCAGCCCGTGGCACAGCGCGCCCCCGAAGGCGTCCCCGGCGCCGAGCCCGTTCACCACCTCCACCTCCACCGGCGGCACCTCCACCGCCGTCCCGTCCCGGTGCACCGCGAGCACGCCCCGCGGTCCGCGTTTGACCACGGCCAGCTCCACGCCGGCGGCGAGCAGGGCCTCCGCGGCCGCGTACGGCTCCTCGTGCCCGGTCGCGACCCGGCACTCCTCGGTGTTGCCGACGGCCACCGTCGCCATCCCGAGGGCCCGCTCGTACCAGGGCTGCGGCGGGCCGTCCCACAGCATGGGCCTCCAGTCGAGGTCGAAGACGGTGGTCCCGGACTTCGAGCGGGCCTCCAGCGCGGCCAGGGTCGCGCCGCGGCTCGGCTCGGCGCTGAGCCCCGTGCCCGTCATCCAGAAGACCCGGGCCGCCCGCACCGCCTCCCGGTCGATCTCGTCCGGGAGGATCTCCAGGTCGGGCGCCTTCGGGAGCCGGTAGAAGTAGAGCGGGAAGTGGTCCGGCGGGAAGACCTCGCAGAAGGTGACGGGCGTCGGGTACGCCGCCACCTCGCCCGCCCACCGGTCGTCGACGCCGAACGCCCGCAGCTCGGCCCGCAGATAGGCCCCGAAGGGGTCGGCCCCGGTCCGGGTGATGACGGCCGTGCGCCGGCCGAGCCGGGCGGCCGCGACGGCGACGTTCGCCGGCGAGCCGCCGAGGAACTTGCCGAAGGTGTCGGCCTCGGCGAGCGGTACACCGGTCTTGAGCGGGTAGAGATCCACCCCGATCCGCCCCATCGTGATCAGGTCGTAGGCCGCTTCCCCGGTCGGCCCCTCCACCGGTCCGTCCGCCGTGGTCACAGCGGGCTCTCCTCCCATTCGTCCTCCCTCGTCCCTCGAACTCCCCCGAAGTCCCTCGCAGTCCCTCGGACCCCGCACCCTAAGGTGGCCGTCATGACCTCCTCCCCACCCGCGTTGACCCGTATCCGTATCGGTTCGGCTCCGGACTCCTGGGGTGTCTGGTTCCCGGAGGATCCCCTCCAGACCCCCTGGGAGCGGTTCCTCGACGAGGTCGCCGACGCGGGGTACGAGTGGATCGAGCTCGGCCCCTACGGCTACCTGCCCACCGATCCCTCCCGGCTCTCCGACGAGACGGCCAAGCGTGGCCTGCGGGTGTCCGCCGGCACGGTCTTCACCGGACTCCATCACGGCCCCGCCGTCTGGGAGGAGACCTGGGCGCACGTGTCGCGGATCGCCGCGCTGGCCCGGGACACGGGCGCGGAGCACCTCGTGGTCATCCCCTCCTTCTGGCGCGACGACAAGACGGGCGCCGCGCTGGAGGACCCGGTCCTCAGCGCGGCCCAATGGCGTGAACTGACCTCCGGGACCGAGCGCCTGGGCCGGGAGGTACGGGAGCGGTACGGGCTGCGGATCGTGGTCCACCCGCACGCGGACACGCACCTCGACACCCCGGGGAACGTGGCCCGGTTCCTGGACGCCACCGATCCGGCGCTGGTCTCGCTGTGCCTGGACACGGGGCACTACGCGTACTGCGGCGGGGACAGCGTCGAGGCGATCGAGGCGTTCGGCGAGCGGATCGGCTACCTCCACCTGAAGCAGGTGGACCCGCGGGTCCTCGCCGAAGTGCGGGCGCAGGGGACGCCGTTCGGCCCGGCCGTGGCGCGCGGGGTGATGTGCGAGCCGCCGTCCGGGGTGCCCGCGCTGGAGCCCGTACTGGCGGCGGCGCAGCGGCTCGGGGTGGAGCTGTTCGCGATCGTGGAGCAGGACATGTATCCGTGTCCGCCGGAACGTCCGCTGCCGATCGCCCGGCGCACCCGCGCCTACCTGCGCTCGTGCGGCGCGCGCTGACCGGTCCGGCCATCCTGAGGAGAGACATGAGCACGCTCGGCATCGCCGTCATCGGCACCGGGAAGATGGGCACCGACCACGTCCGCCGGATCGGCGGCACGGTCGGCGGGGCACGGGTGGTGGCCGTGGCCGATCCGGACGGGGACCGGGTCAAGGAGGTCGCGGCGACCCTGGAAGGGGCGGGTGCGTACACGGACCCGGCGGCGGCGATGGCGGCGCCGGGGGTGGACGCCGTACTGATCGCCTCGCCCGGACCGGCCCACGAGGAAGCGATTCTGCACGCCCTGGAGCGGGAGTTGCCGGTGCTCTGCGAGAAGCCGCTGACCCCGGACCCGGAGGGGGCCCTGCGGGTGCTGGAGGCGGAGCGCCGGCTCGGCCGGCGCCTGGTGCAGGTGGGCTTCATGCGACGCTTCGACGCGGAGTACGAGCGGCTCAAGGAGCTGCTGGACGCGGGCGGGATCGGCCGGCCGCTCTTCCTGCACTGCCGGCACCGCAACGCGGCCTCGCCGTCCTTCTTCACCAGCGACATGCTGATCAGCGACTCGGTGGTGCACGAGGTGGACGCGGCCCGCTGGCTGCTGGGCCAGGAGGTCACCGCGGTGACCGTGCTCTCCCCCGCTCCGTCCTCGGCGGCGCCGGAGGGGCTGCGCGACCCCCGGCTGGTGCTGCTGGAGACCTCGGGCGGGGCGGTCGTCGACGTGGAGATCTTCGTCAACTGCGGTTTCGGCTACCAGGTGCAGTGCGAGGCGGTCGGGGAATCCGGCAGCGCCCGGATCGGCGACGGGCACGCGATGGTCGTCCAGTCGGGCGGCCGCTGGGGTGGGGAGATCACCCAGGACTTCACCACCCGCTTCGCCGACGCCTACGACCGCCAGCTGCGGCGCTGGGTCGCCGCGGCGGCGCGGGGGCGGGTGGCGGGACCCGACGCGTGGGACGGGTACGCGGCCGCCGCCGTGTCGGAGGCGGGGCTGGCGGCCGCGCGGGACGGCGTACGGACCGAGGTGCGGCTGACTGAGCGGCCGCAGCTGTACGCAAGCTGAACCCCGCCGTACACGCACTGCCGCTCCTCGCCACCGTCTGACTCCTGTGCCGCATGTGTCACAGGAGTCGCCGCTGTGTCACGGATGTCCGTACTACGCGGGTTTTCCGTTACAGCCGGTCGACAGCCACTCCCCCGCGCTCACCGAGCGTCGTTCTCCGGGCACAACCCCGAGTGATCGTCATGTCCACGCGCCGGCTCCCCCGACGGCCTCCCGGCCGGCCCCGCGCCGTGGACCAGGAGGTGGCGCGCATGAGCGACCGACAGCTGTGGTCCTACAAGGAGATCGCCGCCCATATCCGGGTCCAGCCCGACACCGTGCGCTCGTACCGCAAGCACGGGCTGCTGCCGGCCCCGGACCACGTGGAGGGCGGCAAGCCCTACTGGTACGCCGACACCATCCGGACCTGGGTGTCACGCCGCCCCGGCAACCGGGGCCGCCGCGAGGAGTGATCCGGCGCCGCGGGAACGGGGCGGGCCCCCGGCGCCGCCCCGAGTGCGCCGTCCTGCACGCCGAGGGTGGTGATCGCCACCACCAGCGGCAGTCCGGTCGATGCGAACAGCCCCATCGCCTGAGCCGGCCCCAGCATCACCACGAGCATCAGCACCACCAGGCGTAGAGCACCGCGGCGGCCATCATGAGGATGAGCGTCACAGAATGGGACATGTACGCATTTACTTGTGTTCCTTCGACCACGGCGACCATACGGCGCCACCCCACGGCGCCGCCCGCGGCCCGGCACCCCGGGCGGCGCCGCTCAACGGCGGGCGGATATTCGCTCAATACCCCCTAGGGGTATAAAGTGAGGGAAAGAGACACCCCTTCGACGAGGAGAACGACATGACCGCCGAAACGGACACCCAGCACACCGTCGTGTACAAGGTCACCGGCATGACCTGCGGGCACTGCGAGGGCGCGGTGACCGCCGAGCTCGCCGCCCTCCCCGGCGTGACCTCGGTCAAGGCCGTCGCCGCCACCGGCGAGGTGACCGTGACCTCCGCCGCCCCGCTCGCCGAGGCCGACGTACGCGCCGCCGTGGACGAGGCCGGGTACGAGCTCGCCGGCCAGGCCTGAGCCCCGCCGCCTCCCCGGCACCCCGCACGACCGCGGTACCGCCGGGCCGCACCGGCCGGCTCATACTGGACCGTACGGCCCGGCCCTCCCCCTGGAGCGGGAACATGAGCAGCAGCACCGTGCACGACCGGCCGGCGGCGGAAGCCCTCGCCTCCGAGGTCGAGCTGACGATCGGCGGGATGACCTGCGCCTCCTGCGCGGCCCGCATCGAGAAGAAGCTCAACCGGATGGACGGCGTCAGCGCCACGGTGAACTACGCCACCGAGAAGGCCCGGGTCTGCTACGGCGGCGCGGTCCAGGTGGCCGACCTGATCGCGACCGTGGTCAGGACGGGCTACACCGCCGAGGAGCCCCCGCCGCCCGTCCCGCCCCGGCCCGAGCCGGAATCCGGCGCCGGGGCCGGTGCGGGGACGGACGGACGCGACCCCGAGCCCGACGCGCTCCGGCAGCGGCTGCTGGTGTCCGCCGTCCTGGCCCTGCCGGTGGTCCTGCTCTCGATGGTCCCGGCCCTCCAGTTCGACAACTGGCAGTGGCTCGCGCTCACCCTGGCCTCGCCCGTCGTCGTCTGGGGCGGCCTGCCCTTCCACCGGGCCGCCTGGGCCAACCTCCGGCACGGCGCGGCCACCATGGACACCCTGGTCTCGGTCGGGACGCTGGCCGCCTACGCCTGGTCCCTGTGGGCCCTGTTCTTCGGCCACGCCGGTTCGCCCGGGATGCGGCACGGCTTCGACCTGACCGTCTCCCGCACGGACGGCTCCTCCGCCCTCTACCTGGAGGTCGCGGCCGGCGTCGTGTCCTTCATCCTGCTCGGCCGCTACCTGGAGGCCCGCTCCAAGCGGAAGGCCGGCGCGGCCCTCAGGGCGCTGATGGAGCTCGGCGCCAAGGACGTGGCCGTGCTGCGCGACGGCCGGGAGGTGCGGATCCCGGTCGGCGCGCTCGCGGCCGGCGACCGGTTCGTGGTCCGTCCGGGGGAGAAGATCGCCACCGACGGCACGGTCGTCGGGGGCTCCTCCGCCGTGGACGCCTCCATGCTGACCGGCGAGTCCCTCCCGGTCGACGTCACCGCCGGGGACGCGGTCACCGGCGCCACCGTCAACGCCTCCGGCCGGCTCGTCGTCGAGGCCACCCGGGTCGGCGCGGACACCCAGCTGGCCCGGATGGCCCGGATGGTCGAGGAGGCCCAGAGCGGCAAGGCCGGGGTCCAGCGCCTCGCCGACCGGATCTCGGCCGTGTTCGTGCCCGTCGTCCTGCTGCTGGCGCTCGGCACCTGGGTCACCTGGCTGCTGGTCACCGACGACCCCGCCGCCGCGTTCACCGCCGCCGTGGCCGTCCTGATCATCGCCTGTCCGTGCGCCCTGGGCCTGGCCACGCCGACCGCCCTGATGGTCGGCACGGGCCGGGGCGCGCAGCTGGGCATCCTGATCAAGGGGCCCGAGGTGCTGGAGTCCACCCGGCGCGTGGACACGGTCGTGCTCGACAAGACCGGGACGGTCACCACCGGCCGGATGACCCTCGTCGGGGTGCACGCCGCCGAGGGCGTGGACGAGCGGGAGCTGCTGCGGCTCGCGGGCTCGCTGGAGCACGCCTCGGAGCACCCGGTCGCGCGGGCGATCGCCGCCGGGGCCGCGGGGGCGGCCGGGGAGCTGCCCGCGCCCACCTCCTTCGAGAACGCGGCCGGGCTCGGCGTGCGGGGCGTGGTCGAGGGGCGCGAGGTCCTGGTGGGGCGCGAGCGGCTGCTCGCGGACCGGGCGGTCGCCCTGCCCGCCGCTCTCGCCGGGGCGAAGGCCGCCGCCGAGGCCGCGGGCGCCACCGCGGTCCTGGTCGCCTGGGACGGCAGGGCCCGCGGTGTCCTGACCGTGGCCGACGCCGTCAAGGCGACCAGCGCCGAGGCCGTGACCCGGCTGCGGGCGCTGGGCCTCGCCCCGGTCCTGCTGACCGGCGACAACAGGGCCGTGGCCGAGACGGTGGCCCGTGAGGTGGGCATCGCCGAGGTGATCGCCGAGGTGCTTCCGCAGGACAAGGTGGACGTGGTCCGCCGGCTCCAGGCCGAGGGCCGTACGGTCGCCATGGTGGGCGACGGGGTCAACGACGCGGCCGCCCTCGCCCAGGCCGACCTGGGCCTGGCCATGGGCACCGGCACCGACGCGGCCATCGAGGCCGGCGACCTGACCCTGGTACGGGGTGACCTGCGGGTGGCGGCGGACGCGATCCGGCTCTCCCGGCGGACCCTGGCCACCATCAAGGGGAACCTGTTCTGGGCCTTCGGCTACAACGTGGCGGCGCTGCCGCTGGCCGCCGCCGGCCTGCTCAACCCGATGATCGCGGGAGCCGCGATGGCCTTCTCGTCGGTCTTCGTCGTGACGAACAGCCTGCGCCTGCGCTCGTTCCGGTAGGGGCCCCGGGGCGGAATCCGGGGGGCCTCCTCCGCGTTCCCTCCACATATCCTTCACTGGAGACGCAGATCACAGTGATGCCGACGTAACCATCCGGGGTCGGCACGGGTCTAATGGGGCGATGCCGAAAACGTCTTGGGGGACGTTTCACGGAGGTCCTTGGGGGGACGTCCGGGCATCCGCCGGCCGGGACGCGTGCCCTCGGGAAGCTTGAGCGGCCCTCCCGACCCGAACGGGTCCCGGCACACACCGACGCCCCGGCGCGGGTCCCGTGGGGGGAATCCGCCGCCGGGGAAAGGGAAGCGCCCCGACCGTCGACCCGTGGGGGGATCGACGGCGGGGCGCTTTCCGTATGACCGGTGCCGCCGGGAAGGCCTCAGCGGGCCTCGACCGGGACGAAGTCGCGCAGGACCTCGCCGGTGTAGATCTGGCGCGGGCGGCCGATGCGGGAGCCGGGCTCCTTGATCATCTCGTGCCACTGGGCGATCCAGCCGGGAAGGCGGCCGAGCGCGAACAGCACGGTGAACATCTCGGTCGGGAAGCCCATGGCCCGGTAGATCAGACCGGTGTAGAAGTCCACGTTCGGGTAGAGGTTGCGGGCGACGAAGTACTCGTCGGCCAGCGCGTGCTCCTCCAGCTTGAGCGCGATGTCCAGCAGCTCGTCGCTCTTGCCGAGCGCCGAGAGGACGTCGTGCGCCGCCGCCTTGATGATCTTCGCCCGGGGGTCGAAGCTCTTGTAGACGCGGTGCCCGAAGCCCATCAGGCGGACGCCGTCCTCCTTGTTCTTCACCTTGCGGATGAAGGCGTCGACGTCGCCGCCGTCGTTCTTGATGCCTTCCAGCATCTCGAGGACGGACTGGTTGGCGCCACCGTGCAGCGGGCCCCACAGGGCCGAGATGCCGGCGGAGATCGAGGCGAACATGTTCGCCTGCGAGGAACCGACCAGGCGCACGGTGGAGGTGGAGCAGTTCTGCTCGTGGTCCGCGTGCAGGATCAGCAGCTTGTCGAGCGCGGAGACCACGACGGGGTCCAGGTCGTACTCCTGGGCCGGCACGGAGAAGGTCATGCGCAGGAAGTTCTCGACGTAGCCGAGGTCGTTGCGCGGGTAGACCACCGGGTGGCCGACCGACTTCTTGTACGCGTACGCGGCGATCGTCGGCAGCTTGGCCAGCAGGCGGATCGTCGAGAGGTGGCGCTGCTTCTCGTCGAACGGGTTGTGGCTGTCCTGGTAGAACGTCGACAGCGCGCTGACCACGGACGACAGCATCGCCATCGGGTGGGCGTCGCGCGGGAAGCCGTCGTAGAACCGCTTGACGTCCTCGTGCAGCAGCGTGTGCTGGGTGATCTCGTTGCGGAAGGACGCGAGCTGGTCGACGGTCGGGAGCTCACCGTTGATCAGCAGGTAGGCGACCTCGATGAAGGTCGAGCGCTCCGCCAGCTGCTCGATCGGGTAGCCGCGGTAGCGCAGGATGCCCTGCTCACCGTCGAGGTAGGTGATGGCGGACTTGTACGCGGCGGTGTTGCCGTAGCCGCTGTCCAAGGTGACGAGCCCGGTCTGGGCCCTCAGCTTCGAGATGTCGAAGCCCTGGTCACCGACGGTGCTTTCGACCACCGGGTAGGTGTATTCACCGTCCGCGTACCGGAGTACTACAGAGTTGTCGCTCACGTCATCCCTCACCGACGTAGTGCCTCTTCTTCGAGGTGCCCTGACTGCCTCTACCTTCCCCCATTTGGCGCAGGAGAGTGCACTCGGGGTCGGCCTTTGGTCCGTCTGACGGCACTGAGTGCCTTCAACCTGTTCATCCTGCCCCCTCCCCACCGGTTGTCGGAACCCCAAATGATCGATCATCTAGGTGATGTTTCCCACCGAGACGCGCCCGGCGAGCCGGGAAGCGACCGCGGTGTACCTCCTGCCTGCGGAAACGGTACGCACGGCCTGTCCGAGGGCCTTGCGTGACCCGACCAGGACGACCAGTTTCTTCGCCCTGGTCACGGCGGTGTACAGCAGGTTCCGCTGGAGCATCATCCAGGCCCCCGTGGTGACCGGGATCACGACGGCCGGATATTCACTCCCCTGGGAGCGGTGGATGGTGACGGCGTACGCGTGCGCCAGCTCGTCCAGCTCGGCGAACTCGTACCCCACCTCCTCGTCCTCCTCTGTACGGACCGTCAAGCGCTGCTCGTCCACGTCCAGGGCGGTGACGACCCCGACCGTGCCGTTGAAGACGCCGTTGGCACCCTTCTCGTAGTTGTTGCGGATCTGGGTCACCTTGTCGCCCACCCGGAAGACCCGGCCGCCGAACCGCTTCTCGGGCAGGTTCGGCCGGGCGGGGGTGATCGCCTGCTGGAGCAGCCCGTTCAGGTTCCCGGCGCCCGCCGGACCCCGGTGCATCGGGGCGAGCACCTGGACGTCGCGGCGCGGGTCCAGGCCGAACCGGGCCGGGATCCGGCGGGCGGCCACGTCCACGGCGAGGATCCCGGCCGCCTCCGTGTCCTCCTCCGGGAAGAGGAAGAAGTCCGGCAGGCCGTCGGTGATGGGCGGGACCCCGGTGTTGATGCGGTGCGCGTTGGTGACTACCCCCGACTGCTGGGCCTGGCGGAAGATCCGGGTCAGCCGGACGGCGGGCACCGGGCCGCCCTCGGCCAGCAGGTCCCGCAGCACCTCGCCGGCGCCCACCGAGGGGAGCTGGTCCACATCGCCGACCAGCAGCAGGTGCGCGCCCGGTGCCACCGCCTTGACCAGCTTGTTCGCGAGCAGCAGGTCCAGCATGGAGGCCTCGTCGACCACGACGAGGTCGGCGTCCAGCGGCCGGTCCCGGTCGTACGCCGCGTCCCCGCCGGGCTTGAGCTCCAGCAGCCGGTGCACGGTGGAGGCGTCGGCCCCGGTCAGCTCGGACAGCCGCTTCGCCGCGCGGCCGGTGGGGGCGGCGAGCACCACCTTCGCCTTCTTGGCCCGGGCCAGCTCGACGATGGAGCGCACGGTGAAGGACTTCCCGCAGCCGGGGCCGCCGGTGAGCACGGCCACCCTGCGGGTGAGGGCCAGCTTGACCGCGTCCCGCTGCTCGGGGGCGAGGCTGGCCCCGGTGCGCCCGGCGAGCCAGCCGAGGGCCTTGTCCCAGTCGACGTCACGGAAGCCGGGCATCCGGTCCTCCTCGGCGTTCAGCAGCCGGCGGACCTGGCCGACCAGCGACAGCTCCGCCCGGTGGAAGGGGACCAGGTACACCGCCGTGAGGGGGTCCGGGCCGCCCTGGGGGTCGGGCACGGATTCCCGTACGACCCCTTCCGGATCCGCGGCGAGCTCGGCGAGGCACTCGATGACCAGCCCCGTGTCGACCTGGAGCAGCTTGACCCCGTCGGCGATGAGCCGCTCCTCGGGGAGGAAGCAGTGCCCCTGGTCGGTGGACTGCGACAGGGCGTACTGGAGGCCGGCCTTGACCCGCTCGGGGCTGTCGTGCGGGATCCCGACGGCCTGGGCGATGCGGTCGGCGGTGAGGAAGCCGATGCCCCAGACGTCGGCGGCGAGCCGGTACGGCTGGTTCTTCACCACGGAGATGGAGGCGTCCCCGTACTTCTTGTAGATGCGCACCGCGATGGAAGTGGAGACGCCGACGCCCTGGAGGAAGACCATGACCTCCTTGATGGCCTTCTGCTCCTCCCAGGCCGCGCCGATGAGCTTGGTCCGCTTGGGGCCGAGGCCGGGGACCTCGATCAGCCGCTTCGGCTCGGCCTCGATGACGTCGAGGGTGTCGAGGCCGAAGTGCTCGACGATGCGGTCGGCGATGCGCGGGCCGATGCCCTTGATGAGGCCGGAGCCGAGGTAGCGGCGGATGCCCTGGATGGTGGCGGGCAGGATGGTCGAGTAGTTCTCGACGCTGAACTGCCGGCCGTACTGCGGGTGCGAGCCCCAGCGGCCCTCCATGCGCAGGGATTCGCCGGGCTGGGCGCCGAGGAGCGAGCCGACGACCGTCAGCAGGTCTGCGGCACCCCGGCCCGTGTCGACCCGGGCGACCGTGTAACCGCTCTCCTCATTGGCGTAGGTGATGCGCTCCAGCACCCCCTCGACCACCGCCAGTTGCACCGCCGCCCCGTTGTTCACCATGGCACGAAGCTACCGTCCGCCGCCGACAGGGCGCTGGGCATGTGGACGAACGAAAGGGGGTCCGGCCTCGCGGCCGGACCCCCTCACGGTTACCCCTCCCTCGTCGGACTTCCCGATCCCCCCGGATCCCCACCCGGAAGTGCCGACGCAACATACGACTCGCCACTCGGCCCGAGGGTTGCATCCGGAATCACAGCTTTACCTTTCCGTTACCTAGCGCCACGCGGACGACACTCCGAGGTGCTGCCGAATCACCACACAAGTAGCGTTTCCGGCATGAGCGAATCTTCCTTCCAGGACGACGTGATGCGTGAACTCGGCGACGACAGGCTGGGCGAGATCGCCGGCCTGCTCGGCACCGACACCGACGGCGCCCGCGAGACGGTCGCCCAGACCGTCGGGGCGATGACCGGGGGCCTCCAGGAGAAGGCCGACGCCGGGGACGACGAGGTCCGCCAGGCCCTGGCCGAGGCGTCCGGCCCGCCCGGGGGCTCCGGGGCGTCCGAGGCCCCCCTCCAGGGCGTGGCCACGCTCGGCGGCGGCCTCGGCGGGCTGCTCGGCGGCGGGATGATGGCAGGGGTGCTCGCCAAGGTCGGCAAGCCGGTGGCCGATGCCGTGGCGAAGAGGACCGGCATCCCCGCCCCGACCGTCATGCGGGTCGTCGAGATGCTGATCCCGGTCGTGATGGCCGTCTTCGCCAAGCGCATGGCCGCCGGCAAGGGCCCGGGCGGGACTGCCGGCGGCGCGGGCGCGGGCGGCGCGCGGGGCGGCGGCCTGGGCGACCTGCTGGGCCAGATCCTGGGCGGCGGCAGGAAGTAGGCCGCCCGGCAGCGCGTACGGAGCGGTACGGGGACGGTTCCCCGTACCGCTCCCCCACGCCGCCGCGCGGGACCTCTCAGGGGGCGGAGCCGGCGGCCGCCGACACGCGGGGGCCGCCCGCGGCGGCGGCGCCCGTACGCGTCCCCGCGCGCGCCGGGGCCAGCGAGGTCAGGCCGACGCCGCCGACCAGGAGCACCGCCGCCAGCCAGCGCGGCCCCGAGATCCCCTCGCCGAGCACCAGGGCGGCCGAGGACATCCCGAACACCGGCACCAGCAGGGAGAACGGCGCCACGGCGGACGCGGGGTAGCGGCGCAGCAGGTAGCCCCAGGCGCCGAAGCCGAACACGGTGGACGCCCAGGCGACGTAGCCGATGACGGCCGCCCCCGACCAGTCCAGGGCGCGCAGCGCGGCCAGGTCCCGCCCGGGCCCCTCGAGCAACAGCGAGAGCGCGAACAGCGGGACCACCGGGACGGTGCACACCCAGACCATGAAGTTCAGGGCGTCGGGCGGGGCGGCCCTGCGGGTGAGCACGTTGGACACGCCCCAGCAGGCGGCGGCCGCGACGACCAGGACGAAGCCGGTGACGGACCCGGAGAGGCCCCGGTCCACGGCGGCCACCGCGATCCCGGCCAGCGCCACGGCCATGCCCAGCAGCCGCACCCGGCCCGGGCGCTCGCCCAGGACGGCCGCCGCCAGCACCGCGGTGAAGACGGCCTGGATCTGGAGCACCAGGGACGACAGCCCGGCCGGCATCCCGGCGGCCATGCCGGTGAACAGCAGCCCGAACTTGGCGATCCCGAGGACGGCGCCGACCCCGAGGACCCACTTCCAGGCGACCTTGGGCCGCCCGACGAAGAACACGGCGGGCAGTGCGGCGACGAGGAAGCGCAGGGCGGACAGGAGCAGCGGCGGGAAGTGGCCGAGGCCGATCTCGATGACGACGAAGTTGAACCCCCAGACGGCGGCGACGAGTACGGCGAGTGCGGTGTGAGCGGGACGCATGCTCCGAGGATCGGCGCCCCGGACCATGTAGCACCAGCGCTGATCACTACCGGGTCGGATGAAGCGATGCTTACGATGGGCGGATGCTCGACCTCTCCCGGCTGCGCGCCCTGCACGCCGTCTCCGTCCACGGTTCGGTCGCGGGCGCGGCCGCCGCCCTCGGCTACACCCCCTCCGCGGTCTCGCAGCAGATCGCCAAGCTGGAGCGGGAGACCCGCACCACGCTGCTGGAGCGGCGCGGGCGCGGGGTCGCGCTCACCGAGGAGGCCCGGCACCTGGCCGACACCGCGCGGGAGCTGCTGGCGATCGTGGAGCGGGCCGAGACCACGCTGGAGGAGCGGCGCGGGCGGCCGAGCGGGCTGCTGACGGTCGCCGCCTTCGCCTCGGCGGCGCGCGGGCTGCTGCCGGGCGTACTGGCGGACCTGGCGGTCCGTCATTCGGCGCTGGACGTACGCCTCACGGAGGTCGACCCCCACCTCTCGGTGGACCTGGTGGCCCGGGGCATCACCGATCTGGCGGTGGCCCACGACTGGGACATCGCCCCGCTGCCCGCCCCCGAGGGCGTGGAGCAGGCGGTCATCGGCGACGACCGCTGCGATCTGGTGGTCCCGGCCGGGCACCCCTTCACCGCCCGGCGGGTGGTGCGGCGGGCGGACCTGGGGGGCCAGCGGTGGGTGTGCCAGCCGCCGGGGCGGGTCTGCCACGACTGGCTGGTGCGGACCATGCGGGCGGCCGGGTTCGAGCCGGACATCGCGCACACGGCCGAGGAGAACCACACCATCGTCGCCCTGGTCGCGGCCGGCCTCGGGATCGCGGTGGTGCCCCGGCTGGGCACGGGCGCCCTGCCGCCGGGCGCGGTGGCCGTACCGCTGGAGCCGGGGCCCGTACGCAGGCTGTACGCCCTGTGGCGGACGGGGGCGGCCCGCCGGCCCGCGATCACCGAGGCCGTACGCACCCTCCAGGAGCACTGGAGGCCCTGAGGTGTGCCGCCGAAGGTCCCCTCGGCGCGCGACGCCCCGCCCCGACGCCCGGCCCCCGAGGCCCGACGCCCGGCACGGCACGGCACTTACGGGCCATTCCCGAGTGTCCGTCAGCCCTGGCGCGCAGTACCGCAGTAGGGTCCTGGGGGTGCCGAACCACGCCTCCCGCCGGGCTCTGCTCGCCGCCGCCGCCATGGCCGCCGTCACGGCGGCCGGAGCCGCCGGAGCGGCCTCCACCGCCGTCTCCCGGATCCCGGACGACTCCCGCGCCCCCGCCGGGCCGCCGGGCCGCCGGCCGGGCCGGGACCGGCTGCGGACCCTGGTGTCCGGGCTGGGCCTGCCCGAGCTGGTGGGGCAGCTCTTCGTGTCCCGGGCCTACGGGCATTCGGCGACGGACCCCGACCCGGCGGACGCCGAACTGAACCTGCGGCACTTCGGGGTGCGCACCGCCGCCGAGCTGGTGGCCCGCTACCACCTGGGCGGGGTCGTCTACTTCGCGTGGGCCCACAACACCCGCTCCCCGCACCAGATCGCCGCCCTGTCCAACGGCCTCCAGCGGGCCGCCGCGGACTCGGGGGCGGGGATCCCGCTGGTGCTGTCGGTGGACCAGGAGCACGGGGCCGTCGCCCGGATCGGCCGGCCCGCGACCCTGTTGCCCGGGGCGATGGCGCTGGGTGCGGCGGGCTCCGCCGAGGGGGCGCGCCGGGCGGCGCGGGTGGCCGGGACCGAGCTGGCGGCGCTCGGCATCCGGCAGGACTGGGCGCCGGTGGCCGACGTGAACGTGAACCCGGCCAACCCGGTGATCGGCGTGCGCTCCTTCGGCTCCGACCCGGACGCCGTCGCGGCGCTGGCCGCCGCACAGGTGCGCGGCTACCAGGGGGCGGGGGTGGCGGCCGCGGCCAAGCACTTCCCGGGCCACGGGGACACCGAGACGGACAGCCACGTCGGGCTGCCGGTGATGCGGCACACCCGCGCGCAGTGGGAGGAGCTGGACGCGCCGCCGTTCCGGGCGGCGGTGCGCGCGGGCGTGGACGTGATCATGACGGCGCACATCGTGTTCCCCGCGCTCGACCCCTCGGGGGACCCGGCGACCCTGTCACGGCCCATCGTGACCGGCGTCCTGCGCGAACACCTCGGCTTCGGCGGGGTGGTGGTCACCGACGCCCTCGACATGGCCGGTGTCCGGCAGAAGTACGGAGACGACCGGGTGCCCGTACTGGCCCTGAAGGCGGGCTGCGACCAGCTGCTGAACGCGCCCGACCTGGGGCTGGCGTACCGCAGCGTGCTGGCGGCGGTGGAGTCGGGCGAGCTGACGCGCGGGCGGATCGAGGAGTCGGTGCTGCGGATCCTGGAGCTGAAGGCCCGCCGGGGCCTGTTCGAGGACCCGTACACCTCCGACGCGCGGGTGGACGAGGCGGTGGGGACGGCCGAGCACCTGGCGGCCGCCGACGCGGTCGCCGCCGGTACGACCACCCTGCTGGCCAATCCCCGCGGACTGCTGCCCCTGGACGCGTCGGCCGGGCCGCGGCTGCTGGTGACCGGGACCGACCCGGCCTCCCCCTCGGGTACGACGGGTCCTCCGACGACGGTGCTGGCGCGGGAGCTGACCGCTCTGGGCTGCCGGGCCCGGACGCTCCCGCCGGAGCGGGCGGTGGCGGCCGCCCCGGGGCACGCGGCGGTGCTGGTGTGCACGTACAACGTCCCGGAGGGGGAGAGCCCGCAGCGCACGCTGGTGACGGAGCTGGTGGCGACGGGCGTCCCGGTGGTGCTGGTGGCGGTCCGCAATCCGTACGATCCGGCGCGGCTGCCCGAGTGCGCGGCCGAGGTGGCCACGTACACGTGGACGGACGTGGAGCTGCGGGCGGCGGCCCGGGTGCTGACGGGAGCGAGCCGGCCCGTGGGCCGTCTCCCCGTTCCGGTGCCGGGCCGCTACCCGCTGGGCCACGGGCTGTCGTACCAGCCCGCGGCCCGCTGAGGCCCTTACCGGCGCAGCGACTCGCGGCGCAGGTCGCTCTGGTCGAGCTGCGGGTCCGGCGCGGCGAGCGGCGCCGCCTGGGGGGCCGCCTTCTCCGTGCTGAACACGTTCGCGGCCGGGGCCACTCCGGCCCACTGGAGGATCCGGGCGGTCGCGAGGGCCTTCTCGCCGTCCATGAGCTTGGACACGTTGGCCCCGTGGTTGGCGCCCGGCGCGGTCATCACGTGGCTGTCACGCACCCCGTACCCGAGGCGGAAGGGCTCGGCGCCCCACGGGTCGTTCTGTCCGTACACGAACAGCATCTGGTGGGCGTTGTTGCGGACCCAGTTGTCGATGTCCGCCATGGCTCCCGGCTGGAAGGTCATCGGGATGTCGCGCGGTACGAAGTCGCGCGGCGGCTGGTAGCCGTACCGGCTCAGGTCCTTGAGGTGCGGCTGCTTGATGTCGGGCGAGCCGAGCTGCGTACCGGCCTGGTAGTAGTACGGCGTGTACGTCTCCAGGCCCTGGTCGGCGTAGGCCGAGAAGCCGGAGATCGAGTCGACCGTGTCCCAGATCTGCTGGTCGGTGGCGGTCTTCGCGTCGGGGATGGCCGCGCAGTCGGCGAGCAGGCTGTACTGCCAGAAGGCCCAGGTGTAGTCGAGTACGACGGCCTCGAAGGCCTTGTCGAGGCTGCCGACGGTGTTGAAGGTCCAGCCGTTCTCGGCGGCGGCGGCCTTGTACTTGGCCTCCAGCGGCTCGCGGCGGATCAGGGCCTCGCGCTGGACCGCGCTCAGTCTGTCGCGGCATTCCTTGGTGCCGACCTTGTTGAAGAACCGGTCGTAGGCCGAGTCCTCCTTGTTGACGACGTCGTTGGGCGCCACGTAGGCGACGATCCCGTCCATGTCGCGCGGGTAGAAGCGCTCGTAGTACGTCGCCGTCATGCCGCCCTTGCTGGCGCCCGTGGCGAGCCAGTTCTTGGGGTAGAGCTTCTTGAACGCGGTGAACAGGCGGTGCTGGTCGCTGGCGGCCTGCCAGATGTCCAGCTTCGACCAGTCCGCCGGGTCGGGGCGGGACGGGTTGAAGAATCGATACTCCATGGACAACTGGTTGCCGTCGACTATGGTCGTCGGCTCCGCGCGGCGCGGGTTGGTGTTGACGTTGTAGCCGGAGGTGAAGAAGACCGTGGGCCGGGAGACGTCCTTGTGCAGCAGGGTGACGCGCTGCTTGAAGGTGCCCTTCCACGGCTGCCGGTGGTCGACCGGCTGCTCGTAGTTCAGCACGAAGAAGCGGTAGCCGGGGTACGGCTTCTCCTCGATCAGGCTCATGCCCGGGATCGCGAGGATCTGGTCCTTGATGTCCGCCGCGGAGCTCTGTCCGGCGGTGGCCCGCGCGGCCGCGGCCGGCTCTGCGGCGGTGGCCGTCTGAGCCGTGAAACCGGCCGTGCCGACGGTGCCGATCAGCACCGTGAGCGGCAGCAGCCGGCCAAGCGTCTTGCGCATGCACTCTCCCCATATTCGGTTCACTGGTGGTCGCCGTGAACCTAGCGGGGTCAACATGCCCGTGAACAGTCCCAGTTGGGCCGCCGATTCAGCAGAGGATCCAGCCGGACTCCACCGATCCGGCCGCCACACTCCCCCTTACATACACACATCGGCTGATAGCTCCGACGGTGACGGGGCCCGCGTACCGGGTGAATTGCCCCGCATCGCCCACGGGCACCCCGCCACGCGGCTGAACGCTCACCTCCATGAAGCGGCGCTCCCCGGGGGCCAGGGCCACGTTCACGGCGCACACCTGGGTCCGGCTCTTGTACACGCGCACCTCGGCCCCCGGCAGCGGCAGCGTCCGGACCAGCTGCCCCGGGCACCCGCCGGCGGCCGCCCGCGCCTCGGGCGCCGTCGCGAACACCCCGCCCACGGCCAGCCACAGCGCCGCCCCGAACACCCCGAGGGACACGGCCCGCTCCCGGCCGCGCCCCCTCTTCGCCCGCGTTCCCGCGCCCCGCACCATGCCGCGCCCCCCGATCAGTCGTACGTGACACGCACGCGCGTACGTAACGACGCCCCGGCCCGCCGGAAGGTTGCACGGGGCACCCGGGTCGGCCGGCGCCGCCACGCGGGGCGGCCCGCCGGGCGCCCGGCCGACTCCTACCTCGTACGAGTGCATCCACAACTTCCCAGCGGCGGAACGGGGTTGCACGATCGGACCGGACACTACGCTAGGCGACCGATCGACCGCTCATCGTAGCCGTGGAAGGCAATGACATGACGAACGACCTGCTCGACCGCAAGCTGGAACGTGCCTTCACGCACCTGGACGCCGACGGCAGCGGTGTGATCGACGAGCACGACATCATCGCGCTGGGCTCCCGGCTGCTGTCGGCCCTCGACGAGCCGGCGAACTCCCCGAAGGCGACCGCGGTGATGGGCGGGCTGGTGGACTTCTGGCAGGAGCTCTTCACCGAACTGGACATGGACCGGGACGGCAAGGTCACCCCCGAGGAGTACTCCCGGGGCATGACCCGCCTCTACAAGGACGGCGGCGAGGCCTACGACCGGTCCTTCCGGCCGATGGTGAAGGCGATCCTCACCGTCGTGGACACCAACGGCGACGGGCGGATCAGCCCCGAGGAGTTCCACAAGGCCCAGCTGGCCTTCGACACCCGGCTGGAGCCCGCCGACGCGGAGGCCCTGTTCGCGAAGATCGACAAGAACCACGACGGCTACCTGTCGGTGGACGAACTCCTCGACTCGGTACGCGAGTACTACACCGGTGACGACGAGGACGCCCCGGGCAACCTGCTCTTCGGCGAGCTCTGACACCCGGGGCGCCCGCGGAGCCCGCTACGCGGCCGCGGCCGCCTCGTCCTCGCCGGCGAAGGTCCGCCACAGCACCGCGTACCGTCCGCCGCGGGCCAGCAGTTCGGCGTGGCTGCCGTCCTCGACGACCCGGCCCCGGTCCATCACCACCACCCGGTCGGCTCGGGCGGCGGTGGTCAGGCGGTGGGCCACCACGAGGGTGGTGCGCTTGCCCACGAGCCGCTCGGTGGCCCGGTTGACCTGCGCTTCGGTGGCCAGGTCCAGGGCCGCGGTGGCCTCGTCGAGCAGCAGCACGTCCGGGTCGACCAGCTCGGCGCGGGCCAGCGCGATCAGCTGGCGCTGACCCGCGGAGAGGTTGCGCCCGCGCTCGGTGACGGCGTGCAGGTAGCCGCCTTCCAGGGTGGCGATCATGTCGTGCGCGCCGACCGCGCGGGCCGCGGCCTCCACCTCGGCGTCGCTCGCGCCGGGCCGGCCGTAGGCGATGGCGTCGCGGACCGTCCCCGGGAAGAGGTACGGCTCCTGGGGGACGACCCCCAGCCGGTGGCGGTACGCTGTCAGATCCAGCTCCCGCAGATCGGTGCCGTCGGCGGTGACCCGGCCGGAGGTCGGGTCGTAGAACCGGGCCACCATCTTGACCAGCGTGGACTTGCCCGCTCCGGTCTCGCCGACGAAGGCGACGGTCTGCCCGGCGGGTATCCGCAGGCTGATTCCGGCCAGGGCGTCGCCCTTCTCCCCGCGCTCCTCGGCGGTGCCGTACTGGAAGCGCACGTCCTCGAAGGCGATCTCGCCGCGCAGCGCCGTGACCTCGCGGGGCTCGGCCGGGCGCGGGGTGGTGGTGGGCTCGCGCAGCAGGTCCTGGATCCGGCCCAGGGAGACGGTGGCCTGCTGGTACCCGTCGAAGACCTGGGAGAGCTGCTGGACCGGTGCGAAGAACAGGTCGATGTAGAGCAGGTACGCCACCAGCGCGCCCGTCGTGAGGGTGCCCGCCTCGACCCGGCCCGCGCCGACGATCAGCACGGCCGCCGCCGCGCCCGAGGACAGCAGCTGCACGAAGGGGAAGTAGACGGAGATCAGCCACTGGCCGCGTACCCGGGCCTGCCGGTACGCGGCGCTGCGCTCGGCGAACCGCGCCCGGCCCGTGTCCTGGCGACGGAAGGCCTGCACCAGCCGGAGCCCGGCCACGGACTCCTGGAGGTCGGCGTTGACCAGGCTGACCCGGTCGCGCGCCAGCTCGTAGGCGGCCACCGACTTGCGGCGGAACACGATCGTGCCGAGGACGAGCACGGGCAGGGTGGCGAAGACGATCAGCGCCAGCTCGGCGTCGAGGACCAGCAGGGCGATCAGGATGCCGAAGAAGGTGAGGACGGAGACGACGGCGGTGACGAGCCCGGTCTGCAGGAAGCTGGACAGGGAGTCGACGTCGGTGGTCATCCGGGTCATGATCTTGCCGGTGAGCTCGCGCTCGTAGTAGTCCAGGCCGAGGCGCTGGAGCTGGGCGAAGATCTTGACGCGCAGCGAGTAGAGCACGCGCTCGCCCGTGCGCCCGGTCATCCGGATCTCGGCGAACTGCGCGGCCCACTGCGCGGCCACCACGGCGAGGGCGAGCAGGGACGCGGCCCACACCGCCCCCAGGGCGGCCTTCTCCACGCCCTGGTCGATGCCGTGCCGGATCATGACGGGCAGCAGCAGCCCGGCACTCGCGTCGAGGGCGACCAGGCCGAGGCTGACGGCGAGCGGGGCCCAGAAGCCGGCCAGCAGCCGGCGCAGGCCGTAGCTCTCCTCGGCGGACGAGGCCCGCGCCTCGTCCACCCGGGGTTCGTCGTCGGCGGGCGGCAGCGCGGCCACCTGCGCGAGCAGCTCGGGGGTGGCACCCGGCATTCCGGGGACCGCCGCGGCGCCGCCGTCCTTCTCCTCCCGCCGCCACAGCTCGGGGGTGACCCCGTCGGCCACGCGCCGCTTGGCGCTCACCGGCTCGGAATCGATCTCGGCCTCGAGCTCGATGTCCTTCTCCAGGTCCCGCTCGAACTCCGCCATGGACGGCGCGTCGGGGGTCCGCGGCGAGTGCGCCCCGAGGGCGTCGGGGTCCGTGAGCAGCCGCCGGTACAGCGCGGAGCGGCGCTCCAGCTCCTCGTGGGTGCCGATGTCGGCGAGCCGCCCGTGTTCGAGTACGGCGATCCGGTCGGCGAGCGCGAGGGTGGAGCGGCGGTGGGCGATCAGCAGGGTGGTGCGGCCCGCCATGACGGCCCGCAGCGCCTCGTGGATCTCGTGCTCGACGCGGGCGTCGACGGCGGAGGTGGCGTCGTCCAGCAGCAGCAGGCGGGGGTCGGTGAGGATGGCGCGGGCGAGCGCGACGCGCTGGCGCTGGCCGCCGGAGAGGGTCAGGCCCTGCTCGCCGACCTTGGTGTCGTAGCCGGCGGGGAGGGCCTCGATGAACCCTTCCGCCTGGGCGGCGCGGGCGGCGGCGCGGATCTCCTCCTCGCCGGCGTCGGGGCGCCCGTAGGCGATGTTCGCGCGGATGGTGTCGGAGAAGAGGAAGGAATCCTCCGGTACCAGTCCGATGGCGCCCCGCAGGGAGTCGTAGGTCAGCTCGCGCACGTCGTGGCCGCCGACGCGGACCGTGCCGTGGTCGGCGTCGTAGAAGCGCGGCAGGAGCAGGGAGACGGTGGACTTGCCGCTGCCGGAGGCGCCCACGAGCGCGACGGTCTCGTCCTCGGCCAGGGCGAGGGAGAAGCCGTCGAGGACGGGACGCCCGGGCTCGTACCCGAAGCGGACGTCCTCGAACTCGACGGTGGCGGGCGCGTCGGCGGGGAGCTCCTCGGTCCCCTCGCGGATCTCGGGCTCGGTGTCGATGAGCTCGAAGACGCGCTCCACGCCGGCGCGGGCCTGCTGGGCGACGGTGAGCACCATGGCGAGCATGCGGACGGGGCCGACGAGCTGGGCGAGGTAGGTGGAGAAGGCCACGAAGGTGCCGAGGGTGACCTGTCCCCGGGTGGCCATCCAGCCGCCGAGGGCCAGCATGGCGACCTGCGCGAGGGCGGGGACGGCCTGGAGGGCGGGGGTGTAGCGGGAGTTCAGCCGGATGGCGCGCATCCGGCCGCCGAAGAGCCGGCGGCCGGCCTCGCGGAGCTTGCCGGTCTCCTGCTCCTCCTGCCCGAAACCCTTGACGACCCGTACGCCGGTCACCGCGCCGTCGACGACGGAGGCGACGGCGGCGGCCTGGCCCTGGGCGTACCAGGTGGCGGGGAAGAGCTTCTTGCGGCTGCGCTTGGCGATGAACCAGAGGGCGGGAGCCATCAGCAGGGCGACGAGGGTCAGCAGCGGGGACAGCCACAGCATGATCCCCAGGGATATCCCGAAGAGGAGGAAGTTCCCTATGGTCATGGGCAGCATGAAGAGCAGCCCCTGGATCAGCTGGAGGTCGCTCGTGGCCCGGCCGACGACCTGTCCGGTGGAGAGCTCGTCCTGCCGGCGCCCGTCGAGGCGGGCGATGGTGTCGTACATGTCGGTGCGCAGGTCGTGCTGCACGTCGAGGGCGAGGCGCCCGCCGTAGTACCTGCGTATGTAGGTCAGTGCGTAGACCAGCACGGCGGCGCCTATGAGCAGGCCGGCCCAGGGGCCCATGGGCTTGCTCTCGTCGCCGATGACGTCGTCGATGATGACCTTGGTGACCAGCGGCACCAGCGCCATGACGGCCATGCCGGCCAGCGAGGACCCGAGCGCGAGGAGCACGTTGGCCTTGTACCGCCAGGTGTAGGCGGCCAGCCGCCTGCCCCAGCTCCGCTGCTCTTCGGCCGCCTTCTCCCCGGCCTGCGTCTGCGCCGCCGTCACGTGGTGCCTCCCCGTCGGTCCTGTCCTGCCGCTCCTCCAACGCCCCCACCGGCGGATTTCATCCCACCGCAACGATCGCACCGGTGTGCGCGGGGGCGCTCGGGGGCTTCGTCCGTCCAGGGGGCGGCGCGGGGAACCGTCCCGCCCCGGGGGCGCTCTAGCCGGGTGCGCACCGGTTGGCGGTGCTGTGGGCATCTTGGAAGGGTTCGCCGGTTCATGGGTCTGACGAGTGGCACGCTCCTGGCGGGCGCCGTGCTGTGCACGGTGCTGGTGTTCGCGGTGACGGTGTGGCGGTGGCCGCGGCTGGCGCCGGGCGGCGCGGGGCGGGTGGTGGGGCGTGCCGGACTGCTGGTCCTGGTCCAGGTGTGCCTGTTCGCCTCGGTCGCGCTGGCGGCGAACCGCAGCTTCCTGATCTACGGCTCGTGGGAGGACCTGACCGCCGGGCCGCCCCGCCGGGAGGCCGTGCCCGGCGGGGCGGCGGTGCGGGTGCTGGGGCGGCAGGCGCCGGACGTGCCGGGCGGGCGCGATCCCCGGACGGCCGGGGTCATAGAGCAGGTGACCCTGCACGGCGAGCGGTCGGGGGTGGCGGCCCAGGCGTACGTGTACCTGCCGCCGGAGTACTTCCAGAAGGGCGCCGAGCAGCGGAGGTTCCCTGCCGCCGTGGTCCTGACGGGCTACCCGGGCACGGCGGAGAACCTGCTGAAGGGGCTGCGGTACCCGAAGACGGCCTGGACGCAGGCCAAGCAGAAGAAGACGCAGCCGATGATCCTGGTGATGATGCGCCCCGTGGTGGACCCGGCCAACAGCCAGTGCGTGGACGTCCCCGGCGGCGGCCCGCGGAGCGAGACCTTCTTCGGTACGGACGTCCCCCGGACCGTCGCGAGCCACTACCGGGTCGGCACGGCCGCCCGGAACTGGGCGATCATCGGCGACTCCACGGGCGGCTACTGCGCCCTGAAGATGACCCTCCAGCACCCGGAGACGTATGCGGCCGGGGTCGGCCTCTCCGCGGACTACAAGCCGGAGATCGACTCGGACTCCGGGGACCTCTTCCACGGCGACAAGGACGAGGAGAAGCGTTCCGACCTGCTGTGGCACCTGGCGAACCGGCCCCAGCCGAACGCGTCCTTCCTGGTCACCACCTCACTGCGGGGCGAGGGCAACCTGCGGGCGACCCGGCAGTTCGTCCAGGCCGTGAAGGCCCCGGCCCACGTCTCCTCGATCACCCTCGAACGCGGCGGCCACAACTTCAACACCTGGAACCGGGAGATCCCCCCGGCCCTGGAATGGACCAGCGCCCGCCTCAGGGCCGACTGACGGCGCGGGTGGGGCACCTCCCCAGCGGCAGGGGCACGTCCCCGGGCGGGCCGGGGCACGTCCCCCGGGCCGGCCCGCGCCGACGCGGCTCAGACGTGGGTCGGGGCGAACATCTTCAGGGTGACGGGGAGGACCAGGACCGAGGGGCCCGGGGTCTTCAGGGCCCGCGCCAGGTCTTCGCGGAGGGTGTCCGGGGTGGTGGTGGACGCCGGGACGCCGAAGGAGGCGGCCAGGGCGGTGAAGTCGGGCCGGGTCAGTTCCGTGGCGGTCGTACGGCCGTCGAAGGCGGCCGTCATGTACTCGCGCAGGATGCCGTAGCCGCCGTCGTCGACGATCAGCCAGGTGACGTCCAGCCCGTGTTCCCTGGCGGTGGCGAGCTCGGCGAGGGAGTACATCGCGCCGCCGTCGCCGGAGACCGCCAGGACCGGGGTGCCGGGCTCGGCGACGGCCGCGCCGAGCGCCGCCGGGAAGGCGTAGCCGAGGCCGCCCGCGCCCTGGGCGGAGTGCATGGTGTTCGGGTGCTTCGCGTCGAAGGCGGACCAGGCCCAGTAGGACAGGATCGTCATGTCCCAGAAGGACGGGGAGCGGGCCGGGAGGGCCTGCCGGATGGCGGTCAGGAGACCGCGTTCGAGGGCGACGTCCTGCGGGGCGAGGCGTTCCTCGACCGCGGCGAGGAGGGCGCGGACCCGTTCGGGGGCCTCCTCGTCCGGGCGGGGTTCCACCGTTTCCAGGAGGGCCTGGAGGGCGAGGCGGGCGTCGGCGTGGATGCCCAGTGCCGGGTGGTTGGACTCCAGCTTGCCGAGGTCCGCCTCGATCTGGACGACCCGGCCTGTGGGGAAGAAGGTGTGGTAGTTCGAGGACAGCTCGCCGAGGCCGGAGCCGACCACCAGCAGGACGTCCGCGTCCTCCAGGAAGTCCGTCGTGTGGCGGTCCTCCAGCCAGGACCGGAGGGAGAGCGGGTGGGTCCAGGGGAAGGCGCCCTTGCCGCCGAAGGTGGTGACCACGGGGGCGTTCAGCCGCTCCGCGAGCTGCCTGAGCTTGCCGGCGGCGTCGGCGCGGATCACCCCGCCGCCCGCGATGATCACCGGGCGGGCGGCGTTCGACAGCCAGTGCGCGGCCAGCGCGGTGAGCTCCGGCCGCGGGGCCAGCTCGTGCGGGGTCGCGTCCATGCCGGTGACCTGCGGGATCAGCGTCTCCGCCCGCAGGACGTCCTCGGGGATCTCCACCCAGACCGGGCCGTGCGGGGCGGTCAGCGCGGACTCCCAGGCCTCGGCGATCACGGAGGGGATCTGGGACGGGGTGCGGGCGGTGTGGACCGACTTCACCACGTCGCGGAAGGAGGCCGACTGGTCCCGCAGCTCGTGCAGGTGGCCCCGGCGGCCCCCGCCCAGGCCCGCTGTGGGGACCTGGGAGGAGATCGCGAGGACCGGCGCGGAGGCGGCCGCCGCCTCCGCGAGGGCCGGCAGGGACATCAGCGCGCCGGGCCCGGTGGACAGCAGCAGCGGCACCGCCTCGCCCGTGAGCCGGCCGTACGCGTCGGCGGCGAAGCCCGCGTTGTTCTCCGTGCGCAGGGCGACCAGGCGCAGGTCGGAGCGGCCGACCGCGTCGAAGAGGCCCAGCGCGTGCTGGCCCGGCAGGCCGAAGACGGTGGTCGCGCCGAGGCCGCGCAGCGTCTCCACGACCAGGTCCCCGCCCGTGCGGCCCGGCGGCGGGGCCAGGGCGGCCGCAGTCTGGGCCTCGGTGGGACGGAGTACCAGGTCGTGGTCGTGCGTCACGCGCGTACGTGCCCTTCGTGCTGCGGTCGTTCCGCTCCCGGCGCCGCCGGGCCGGGCTGGTCAGCCCTGGCGGGAGGCGGCGATCTGACGGCTCATGATCGTGGTCAGCTCGTACGCGGTGTGCGAGGCCGCGACCGAGGTGATCTCCGCGTGATCGTACGCCGGGGCGACCTCGACGACGTCGGCCGAAACCAGGTTGCAGGACGACAGGCCGCGAATGATCTCCAGCAGCTCGCGGGAGGTCATGCCGCCGGCCTCCGGCGTGCCGGTGCCCGGCGCGTGGGCCGGGTCGAGCACGTCGATGTCGATGGAGATGTACAGCGGGCGGTCGCCGATGCGCTGGCGCAGCTGGTCGGCGACCTCGTCGGCGCCGCGGCGGTAGACGTCCGCCGAGGTCACGATGCCGAAGCCCATCTTGGCGTCGTCGTCGAGGTCCTGCTTGCCGTACAGCGGGCCGCGGGTGCCGACGTGGGAGAGCGCCTCGGTGTCGAGGATGCCCTCCTCGACGGCGCGGCGGAACGGGGTGCCGTGGGTGTACTCGGCGCCGAAGTACGTGTCCCAGGTGTCCAGGTGCGCGTCGAAGTGCAGCAGCGCGACCGGGCCGTGCTTCTTCGCGACGGAACGCAGCAGCGGCAGGGCGATGGTGTGGTCGCCGCCGAGGGTCATCAGGCGCGAGCCGTTGCCGAGGAGCTCGTCGGCGGCGGCCTCGACCGTCTCGACGGCCTCGTTGATGTTGAAGGGGTTCACCGCGATGTCACCGGCGTCCGCGACCTGCGCGAGGGCGAAGGGGGAGGCGTCCTGGGCCGGGTTGTACGGGCGCAGCAGGCGCGAGGCCTCGCGGATGGCGTTGCCGCCGAAGCGGGCGCCGGGGCGGTAGGAGACACCGGAGTCGAAGGGCACGCCGACGACGGCGACGTCGGCGGAGCCGACCTCGTCGAGGCGGGGCAGGCGGGCGAAGGTCGCCGGGCCCGCGTAGCGCGGGATGCGGGAGGAGTCGACGGGGCCGCGCGGCTGCGTGCTCATGGGGGGTGCCCTTCTGGTGGTCCTGCTGGTGCGGTCCTTCGAGCGTAAGCGTGCCGCGCGGGGGTGGGGAGGGTACGTTTCATCCATCTGGCAGCACTGAAATGTACGGAGCATCCATGTCCGAGGTCCCGGTCACCCCGAGCCCCGGCGGCGGGCGGGCCGGGGCGCCCGCCGGCGAGCCGATGACGCCGCCCGTGGAACTGGCCGGACTGCTCGGAGAGCGGGGGCTCGGGCTGCGGCACCTCGCCGGTCCCGCGGTGGCGGAGGTGCACGGGGTGCACGCTTCCGAGATGGCGGACCCCTCCCCGTACCTGCTGGGCGGCGAGCTCCTGCTGACGGCGGGGGCCGAGCTGACGGAGGCCGGCGCCGCCGCCTACGTCGGCAGGCTGACCCGTGCCGGGGCCGCCGCCCTCGGCTTCGGCGTGACCCCGGTGCACGAGGTGGTGCCGCCCGGCCTGGCCGAGGCGTGCGAGCGGTACGGGCTGCCGCTGGTGGAGGTCCCGCCCGGGACCCCGTTCACGGCGGTCGCCCGCAGCGTCGGGCGGCTGATGGCGGAGGCGCGCACGCGGGAGCTGCGCCGGGTCGCGGAGGCGCAGCAGGCCCTGGCGGCGGCCGCGGCCCGCCCGGACCCGGTCCCGGCGGTGCTGTCCCGCCTGGCGGCGAGCCTGGGCGGCTGGGCCGCGCTGCTCGACGCGGCCACCGTCGGGACCGGCCCGGCCGGGACCGCCGGGGCGATCGGCCCCGGCGCAGCCCCCGGCACCGGGGCGGCCGCCGGGGCCGTGCCCGGCGCCGGGGCGCTCGACGCCGTGGCCGCGCTGGCGCGCCGGGTGGCGCCGGGGGCCGCGGCCACCGCCACCGACTCGCTCGGCGCGACGAGCCTGGCCGCGTACGCCCTGGGCGGCGGGCGGGTCCTGGCCCTGGCCACCCCGGGGCGGACCCCCGGCGACCACACCATCGCCTCCATCGCCGCCGTACTGCTGAGCCTGGTCACCGCGGAGCGCCCGGCCGGCGACGAGGCGGCGGCCCTGACCCGGCTGCTGCTGGACGGGGACCCGGCCGGGGCCCTCGCCCCCGGCCCCTGGTACGCGGTCCACGCCCGGGGCGGCGGCGACCCGCAGGCCCTGGCGGCCGCGCTGGGCACCGTACTGCTGGACCCGCGCGGGGACGGCGTGCGCCTGCTCACCGACCGCGAGCCCGGCCCGCAACCCGGCTGGCGGCTCGGGGTCAGCGCCCCGGCCGCCCCCGGCGCCCTGGCCACCGCCGGAGCGCAGGCCCGGCGCGCCCTGGTCCGGGCCGAGGCGGCCCGTACGCCGCTGGCCCGGCACACGGACCCCGGCTTCGCGGGGCTGGTCGGCGAGGCGGAGGCGCGGGCCCACGCCGAGGCGCTGCTCGGGCCGCTCTCCCCCGCCCTGCGGGACACCCTGCGCGGCTGGCTGGCCCACCACGGCAGCTGGGACCGCGCCGCGGCGGCGCTGGGCGTCCACCGCAACACGGTCCGCCAGCGCATCGCCCGCTGCGCGGCGCTGCTCGACCGGGACCTCGACGACCCGGACGTCCGGATGGAGCTCTGGTTCGCGCTGCGCGTGCTGCCGTAGGCCCGCCGGCCTGAAGGCAGCAGGCCCGAAGGCAGCAGGCCGCAGAAAGGTTCCGGGACCGCGTCACACTCCCTGGACAGCCGGAGTGACCGCCGGGTAACTTAGCTATGAGCAAGCGCTTAGACATAGTCTGGCCGAACTAGGGATCGAGGAGGCGGCTCGTGCGCCGTACCGTATTCAACGAGGACCACGAGGCGTTCCGCGAGACCCTCCGCGCCTTCATCGAGGCCGAGGTCGTCCCCGTCTACGACGAGTGGTTCCAGGCCGGCCAGGCGCCGCGCGACTTCTACTACAAGCTCGGCGAGCTGGGCATCTTCGGCATCAACGTGCCCGAGGAGTTCGGCGGCGCGGGCCTGGACACCCACAAGTTCGAGGCCGTCCTCTACGAAGAGACCTCCCGCGCGGGCGTCAACTTCGGCGGCTCCGGCGTGCACGTGCTGCTCGCCCTGCCCTACATCAAGATGCTCTCGACCGACGAGCAGAAGAAGCGCTTCCTGCCGAAGTTCGTCTCCGGCGAGGAGATGTGGGCGCTGGCGATGACCGAGCCGGGCACCGGCTCCGACGTCGCGGGCATGAAGACCACCGCCAAGCTCTCCGAGGACGGCACCCACTACGTCCTCAACGGCGCCAAGACCTTCATCACCGGCGGCGTGCACGCCGACCGCGTGATCGTCTGCGCCCGCACCTCCGCCCCTTCGGCCGAGGACCGCCGCTTCGGCATCTCGCTCTTCGCCGTGGACACCAAGTCCGAGGGCTACTCGGTCGGCCGCAAGCTCGACAAGCTGGGCCTGAAGACCTCCGACACCGCCGAGCTGGCGTTCGTCGACGTCAAGGTCCCCGTCGAGGACCTGCTCGGCGAGGAGGGCAAGGGCTTCTACTACCTCGGCCACAACCTGGCCTCCGAGCGCTGGGGCATCGCCTTCGGCGCCTACGCCCAGGCCGCCGCGGCCGTCCGGTTCGCCCAGCAGTACGTCACCGACCGCACCGTCTTCGGCAAGCCGGTCGCGCACTTCCAGAACACCAAGTTCGAGCTGGCCGCCTGTCAGGCCGAGGTGGACGCCGCCCAGGCCGTCGCCGACCGCGCCCTGGACGCCCTGGACGCGGGCGAGCTGACCCCGGCCGAGGCCGCCTCCGCGAAGCTGTTCTGCACCGAGGTCGCGCACCGCGTCATCGACCGCTGCCTCCAGCTGCACGGCGGCTACGGCTACATGAACGAGTACCCGATCGCCCGCCTGTACGCCGACAACCGCGTCAACCGCATCTACGGCGGCACCAGCGAGATCATGAAGTCGATCATCGCCAAGTCGATGGGCCTGTAACCCACTTGAACGACGCACTGGCGGACCTCCTCGATCTGCTCGACCTGGAGCAGATCGAGGAGAACATCTTCCGGGGCACGAGCCGCACCTCCCTGGTGCCGCGCGTGTTCGGCGGCCAGGTCGCGGCCCAGGCCCTGGTCGCGGCCGGCCGCACGGTGCCCGCCGACCGTCTGCCGCACTCGCTGCACTCGTACTTCCTGCGCACCGGCGACTCCGGCGCGCCGATCGTGTACTCCGTGGACCGGATCCGCGACGGACGCTCCTTCACCACCCGGCGCGTGGTCGCCGTCCAGCACGGGCAGCCGATCTTCCACCTCTCCGCGTCCTTCCAGACGTACGAGGAGGGGATGGAGCACCAGGCCCCGATGCCGGCCGCGCCCGACCCCGAGACCCTGCCGACGGCCGCCGAGGCGCTGCCCGCCTACCGCGGGACCTTCCGTGACGCGAGCACCGTCGAGCGGCTGCTGGAGTCCCGCGGGGCCGTGGACCTGCGGTACGCGACCACCCCGCCGTGGGGCTCCGTCGGCGAACCGAGGGAGCCGCGCTCCCAGGTCTGGTTCCGCACCCAGGGCAAGCTCGCGGACGACCCGCTGCTGCACATCTGCCTGGCCACGTACGTCTCCGACATGACCCTGCTGGACTCGGTGCTGCTCGCGCACGGCCGGGGCGGCTGGGCGGTCGGCGACGTGGTCGGCGCCTCGCTGGACCACGCCATGTGGTTCCACCGGCCCTTCCGCGCCGACGAGTGGCTGCTGTACGACCAGGAGTCCCCCTCGGCGTCCGCCGGCCGGGGCCTGGGCCAGGCCCGCATCTGGACCCGGGACGGCCGCCTGGCGGTCACCGTCATCCAGGAGGGTGTCGTACGCGTTCCCCGCGGCTGACCGGACATACCGTCACCCCATGCCGGTCGCAGCCGAAGGGGCGGAATCCGAGAGCGTCGCCACGGTGGTCGTCGCCGTGGTCACCAACCTGGCCCTCGCCGCGGCGAAGGCCGTCGCCGGGATCGTCGGCGGGTCCAGCGCCATGCTGTCCGAGGCCGCGCACTCGGTGGCCGACACGGTCACCGAGGTACTGCTGCTGACGTCCCTGAAGCGCAGCGCCCGCCCCGCCGACGAGGCGCACCCGCTGGGATACGGGCCCGAGCGGTACGTCTGGGCGCTGCTCGCCTCGATCGCCACCTTCGCGGGCGGCGCGGTCTTCGCCGTCTACGACGGGATCCACACGCTGGTCCACGGGGAGGAGCCGGGTGACCCGGCCCTCCCGTACGCCGTCCTCGCGGTCGCCTTCGTCCTGGAGGGGTACTCGCTGCTGGTGGCCTGGCGGCAGGTGACGGGCGAGGCGGCCCGGATGCGGGCGCCGCTGGGGCTGTACGTGAAGCACACCCCGGACACGGCGGTGAAGGCGGTCCTGCTGGAGAACGCCGCCGCGCTGATCGGCCTCGCGCTGGCCGCGGGCGGACTGCTGGGGGCCCAACTGACGGGCTCGGGGGTCTACGACGGGGTGGCCTCGCTGCTGATCGGGCTGCTGCTGGTGGCGGTGGCGTGGGAGCTGGGGCGCTCCAACGCCCAGTACCTGATCGGGCGGCCGCTGCCCGCCCCGATGCGGGCGGAGGTCCGCGAGGAGCTGCTGTCGGTCCCGCACATCGAGGGGGTGCTGGAGCTGACCACCCTGGTGCAGGGACCGGACGAGGTGCTGATCGCGGCGAAGGTGGACTTCCACGACCTGGCCTCGGCCCGGCAGGTGGAGGCGGCCTGCGAGGACGCCGAGGACCAGCTGCGGGAGCGGTGGCCGGCGATCCGCCGGGTGTACCTGGACCCGACCCCCTCCCCGACGGAACCTGCGGTACCGCCGGGGGCCGTGCGAGGCTGAAGGGGTGAACCTGGAGGACCTCGCCCGGCTGCGCCGGGCCCGTGACCTGATGGACCGCGACTACGCGGAGCCGCTGGACGTCGCCGCGCTGGCGCGGACCGCCCTGATGTCGCCGGGCCACTTCTCGCGCAGCTTCCGCGCCGCCTACGGGGAGACCCCGTACGGGTACCTGATGACGCGCCGGATCGAGCGGGCCAAGGCGCTGCTGCGGCGGGGCGACCAGTCGGTGACGGAGGTCTGCTTCGCGGTGGGCTGCACCTCGCTGGGGTCGTTCAGCTCCCGGTTCACGGAGCTGGTGGGCGAGACCCCGAGCGCGTACCGGGCCCGCGGCCACGAGGAGGACGCGGCCCTGCCGGCCTGCGTGGCGAAGATCCACACCCGGCCGGTCAGGAACGGCCCCCGGACCCCGTAGCGGTGCCCGCCCGGTCCGCGCCCACCGCGCGCGGCCGGGGCTACAGCAGGCCCGCCGCCGAGAGCAGGTACGCCACCATCGGGTCGTAGAAGCGCGGGTCGCGGACGTGGTCGTCCAGCGGGACCGCCACCTGGAGGGTGCCCTCCGCCTCGCCGACGAACAGCGCCGGGTCGTTGCAGTCCGCGTACCCCACCGCGTCGAGCCCGCGCTGCGCCGCGCAGCCCGCCCAGCCGTGGTCGGCGACGACCAGGTCCGGCTGCGGGCGGCCCTCCGCCGCGAGACCGTCCAGGATCGCGGCCATCGGGGCCGGGGAGTGGGTGTGCCACAGGGTCGCGCCCCGCTCCAGCACGGCCACGTCGGCGAACTGCCACACCGAGCCCTCGTCGGCGATCAGGCCGGCCGGGATGCGGACGATCGCGCAGCCCGCGGCGCGCAGCGCGTCGGCAGTGGCGCGGTGGACGTCGAGCAGGCCGCCCGGGTGGCCGGTGGCCAGCAGCACGCTCTGCCGGTCCAGGGCGGCCTTGTGCAGCCGGGCCGCCATCCGGTCCAGGCCCGCGACGGTCAGTTCCGGGTCGATGGTGTCCTGTCCGGCCCGGTGGGCCGGGTCGTCGATGACGCCCACGCGCTCGGCCATCACGGCAAGTACGTCCTGCTCGTCGGCCCAGCGGTCGCCCAGTTCCAGGCCGAGCCAGTAGTGCCGGTCGCCATTGGCGAGTTTGCGGTAGTGGGAGAGGTTGTTCTCCCGCGGAGTGGCCACCTGGCCCGCGATGCGCGTACGGACCAGGTGGTCGACGAGTTCGGCGCGGCTGGGTACGGGCGTCTCTATCGGCTTCGGCATGCGGCCCATTCTGCCGCCGCCCGCCCGGAGCCGTCCGTTCCACCAAGCGCCGCTCGAGCCGCGCCTCACCCCGACAACGCCCCGAAGGCCCCGTTCGCCAGCCTGCGCAGCAGCGACTCGGTCGCCTCCCGGCCGGGCGTGGCCAGGTGCGGGGTGGAGTTCAGCAGCCCGAAGACGGCGTGCACGGCCACCCGTACCTCCGCCTCCCCCACCTGGGGGTGCAGCTCCCGTACGACCTCCACCCACAGCTCCACGTACTGGCGCTGGAGCTGGCGCACGAGCTTGCGGTCGGCCTCGCGCAGCCGGTCCAGTTCGCGGTCGTGCAGGGTGATCAGGGCGCGGTCGTCGAGGGCGAAGTCGATGTGGCCCTCGACGAGGGAGGCGAGGAGCGCCTCCGGGTCCCCGGCCGCCTCCTCGGCCCGGCGCCGGCCGCCCGTCAGCAGCCGCTCGCTGATCCCGACGAGCAGCTCGGCGAGCATGGCGTCCTTGCCGGCGAAGTGCCGGTACAGACCGGGGCCGCTGATGCCGACCGCCGCCCCTATCTCGTCCACGCCGACGCCGTGGAAGCCGCGCTCCGCGAAGAGACGAGCGGCCTCACTGAGGATCTGCTCGCGACGGGTCGGGGTGGCCGCTCTGGTGCTCATGGAAATCCATTCTAGACAGGGCGGTTAGCGCTCGTTAACCTGAGACCCGAACGCGTTAACGGTCATTAACAAAGCGTGCACGAGCAAGGGAGCTCGACCGATGCAGCAGGCACCAGTGCTGACGAGCGCCGCGGACCCGGCGTCCGAGGCCTGGCGGACCAATGAGGCCGCCCACCGCGAACTCGCCGAGGGCCTGCGCGCCCGGCTCGACGCGGCCCGTCTCGGCGGCGGCGAGAAGGCCCGGGCCCGCCACACCGCGCGCGGGAAGCTGCTCCCCCGCGACCGCGTGGACACCCTCCTCGACCCCGGTTCGCCCTTCCTGGAGCTGGCCCCGCTGGCCGCGGAGGGGATGTACGGGGGCGCCGCCCCCGCCGCCGGGGTCATCGCGGGCATCGGCCGGGTCAGCGGGCGCGAGTGCGTGATCGTCGCCAACGACGCCACCGTCAAGGGCGGCACGTACTACCCGATGACCGTCAAGAAGCACCTGCGGGCCCAGGAAGTGGCCCTGGAGAACCGTCTCCCCTGCCTCTACCTGGTGGACTCCGGCGGCGCCTTCCTCCCCATGCAGGACGAGGTCTTCCCCGACCGGGAGCACTTCGGCCGGATCTTCTACAACCAGGCCCGCATGTCGGGGGCCGGGATCCCGCAGATCGCCGCCGTCCTCGGCTCCTGCACGGCGGGCGGGGCGTACGTACCGGCGATGAGCGACGAGGCCGTCATCGTGCGCGGCCAGGGCACGATCTTCCTCGGCGGCCCGCCGCTGGTGAAGGCCGCCACCGGCGAGGTGGTCACGGCCGAGGAGCTGGGCGGCGGCGAGGTGCACTCCCGTACCTCCGGGGTCACCGACCACCTCGCGGAGGACGACGCGCACGCGCTGCGGATCGTACGGAACATCGTGGCGACGCTGCCCGAGCGCGGGGCGCTGCCCTGGTCGGTCGAGGCTCCCGAGGAGCCCAAGGTGGACCCGTACGGCCTGTACGGCGCGGTCCCCGTCGACTCCCGCACGCCCTACGACGCCCGCGAGATCATCGCCCGGATCGTGGACGGGTCCCGGTTCCAGGAGTTCAAGGCGGAGTTCGGACAGACCCTGGTCACCGGCTTCGCCCGGATCCACGGCCACCCGGTCGGCATCGTCGCCAACAACGGCATCCTCTTCTCCGAGTCCGCGCAGAAGGGCGCCCACTTCATCGAGCTGTGCGACCAGCGCGGCATCCCGCTCCTCTTCCTCCAGAACATCTCCGGCTTCATGGTCGGCCGCGACTACGAGGCCGGCGGCATCGCCAAGCACGGCGCGAAGATGGTCACGGCGGTGGCCTGCACCCGGGTCCCGAAGCTGACCGTGGTCGTCGGCGGTTCGTACGGCGCGGGCAACTACTCGATGTGCGGGCGGGCGTACTCGCCGCGCTTCCTGTGGATGTGGCCCAACGCCAAGATCTCGGTGATGGGCGGCGAGCAGGCCGCCTCGGTGCTGGCGACCGTCAAGCGGGACCAGATCGAGGGCGCGGGCCAGGAGTGGCCCGCCGAGGACGAGGAGGCCTTCAAGGCCCCGGTCCGCGCGCAGTACGAGGAGCAGGGCAACGCCTACTACGCCACCGCGCGGCTGTGGGACGACGGGGTCATCGACCCGATGGAGACCCGGCAGGTGCTGGGACTGGCCCTGACCGCGTGCGCGAACGCCCCCCTGGGCGACTCCGGCTTCGGCATCTTCCGTATGTGACGTGTGACGTGAGGACCTCACTGATGTTCAGCACTGTTCTGGTCGCCAACCGCGGCGAGATCGCGGTCCGGGTCATCCGCACCCTGCGGGAGCTCGGTATCCGCTCCGTGGCCGTCTTCAGCGACGCGGACGCCGACGCGCGGCACGTACGGGAGGCCGACACCGCCGTCCGGATCGGTCCGGCGGCCGCCTCCGAGAGCTACCTGTCCGTGGAGCGGCTCCTGGACGCCGCGAAGCGCACGGGCGCCGAGGCCGTCCACCCGGGCTACGGCTTCCTCGCGGAGAACGCGGCCTTCGCACGGGCCTGCGCGGACGCCGGGCTGGCCTTCATCGGGCCGCCCGCCTCCGCCATCTCCCTGATGGGTGACAAGATCACGGCCAAGGAGACGGTCCGGGCGGCCGGCGTCCCGGTGGTCCCGGGTTCCTCCGGCAGCGGTCTGACCGACGCCGAACTGGTCGCGGCCGCGTCCGAGATCGGCATGCCGGTGCTGCTGAAGCCCTCGGCGGGCGGCGGCGGCAAGGGCATGCGCCTGGTACGGGACGAGGCGGTGCTGGCCGAGGAGATCGCGGCGGCCCGCCGCGAGGCGAAGTCCTCCTTCGGCGACGACACCCTGCTCGTGGAGCGGTGGGTCGACCGGCCCCGGCACATCGAGATCCAGGTACTGGCGGACGCCCACGGGAACGTGGTGCACCTGGGCGAGCGCGAGTGCTCCCTCCAGCGGCGCCACCAGAAGGTCATCGAGGAGGCCCCCTCGGTCCTGCTGGACGAGAAGACCCGCGCGGCGATGGGCGCGGCGGCCGTGGAGGCGGCGCGCTCCTGCGGGTACGTCGGCGCCGGCACAGTGGAGTTCATCGTCCCGGGTGGGGACCCGTCCTCCTACTACTTCATGGAGATGAACACCCGCCTCCAGGTGGAGCACCCGGTCACCGAGCTGGTCACCGGCCTGGACCTGGTGGAGCAGCAGCTGCGCGTCGCGGCCGGTTCCCCCCTCGGGTTCGGGCAGGACGACGTCCGGCTGACCGGGCACGCGATCGAGGCCCGCGTCTGCGCGGAGGACCCGGCGCGCGGGTTCCTGCCGTCCGGCGGCACGGTGCTGGCCCTGTCGGAGCCGGACGGCGGGGCGGTGCGCACCGACTCCGGTCTGACGGCGGGCGTCCCCGTCGGTTCCACGTACGACCCGATGCTGTCCAAGGTCATCGCGTACGGGCCGGACCGCGCCAGTGCCCTGCGGGTGCTGCGCGGGGCCCTGTCCGACACGGTGATCCTGGGCGTCCAGACCAACGCGGGCTTCCTGCGGCGGCTGCTCGCGCACCCGGACGTGGTCTCGGGCGACCTGGACACCGGCCTGGTCGAGCGGGACCTGCCGTCCCTCCTGCCGGAGGGCGTCCCGGCCGAGGTGTACGCGGCGGCGGCGCTGCTGGCGCTGCCCGCCGCGGCGGAGGCGGGCGGCTGGGTGGACCCGTTCGGCGCCGCCGACGGCTGGCGCCTGGGCGGCACTCCCGCGTGGACGGTGCACCACTTCCGCCTCCCGGGCCAGGACCCGGTGGAGATCCGCACCCGCCGGTCGGACTCCGGCACCGAACTGCTCGTCGGCGCGGGCGAGCCGGCGGCCGGGCAGGACCCCGGCGCGCCGGTCCGCGGCCGCGTCGTCGACCGCACTCCCGCCGCCGTCACCGTGGAACTGGACGGCGTCACCCACCGCTTCAGCGTCGCCGCCTCCCCGGAGGGGATCTGGCTCGGCCGCGACGGTGACAGCTGGCACCTCCAGCACCACGACCCGGTGGCCGCTTCCCTCGGCGGCGGCGGAAGGGCCGGGGCCGACACCCTCGCCGCCCCGATGCCCGGCACCGTCACCGTCGTCAAGGTGGCCGTCGGGGACCGGGTGGCGGCCGGCCAGAGCCTGCTGGTGGTCGAGGCGATGAAGATGGAGCACGTCATCTCCGCCCCGCACGCCGGCACCGTCACCGAGCTCGACGTCACCCCGGGCACCACGGTGGCCATGGACCAGGTCCTGGCCGTGGTGACCCCCGACGCGCAGGAGGAGGCCGCGTGAACGGGCTGCCCATGACCTTCCCGGCCCCCGCCGGGCTCCCGCCGCGCGTCCGCATCCACGAGGTGGGCGCGCGCGACGGGCTGCAGAACGAGAAGTCGGCCGTTCCCACGGAGGTGAAGGCCGAGTTCATCCACCGGCTCGCCGCGGCCGGCCTCACCACCATCGAGGCCACCAGCTTCGTCCACCCCAAGTGGGTCCCCCAGTTGGCGGACGCCGAGCAGCTCTTCCCCCTGCTCTCGGACGTCGGGGCGCACCTCCCGGTCCTGGTCCCCAACGAACGGGGCCTGGACCGGGCGCTCGCCCTCGGGGCGACCCGTATCGCCGTGTTCGGCTCGGCCACCGAGACCTTCGCCGCCCGCAACCTGAACCGCACCGTCGCCGAGTCCCTCGCCATGTTCGAGCCCGTGGTGGCCCGCGCCAAGGCGGACGGGGCGCACGTGCGCGGGTACCTCTCGATGTGCTTCGGGGATCCCTGGGAGGGGCCGGTCCCGGTCGGCCAGGTGGTCTCCGTCGCCAAGGCCCTGCTCGACCTCGGCTGTGACGAGCTGAGCCTGGGCGACACCATCGGCGTCGCCACGCCCGGCCACGTCCAGGTCCTGCTCTCCGCCCTGAACGAGAGGGGCGTGGGGACCGACCGGATCGGCGTGCACTTCCACGACACCTACGGCCAGGCCCTCTCCAACACCCTCGCCGCGCTCCAGCACGGCGTGACCACGGTCGACTCCTCCGCCGGCGGCCTCGGCGGATGCCCGTACGCGAAGAGCGCCACCGGCAACCTCGCCACCGAGGACCTGGTGTGGATGCTCGACGGCCTCGGCATCGAGACCGGGGTCGATCTGGCCGCCCTCACCGCCACGAGCGTGTGGATGGCCGAACGGCTGGGCCGCCCCAGCCCCTCCCGTACCGTCCGCGCCCTCTCCCACAAGGAGTAGTCACACCATGTCCCTCGACCACCGGCTCACCCCCGAGCACGAGGAACTCCGCCGCACCGTCGAGGCGTTCGCGCACGACGTGGTCGCGCCGAAGATCGGCGACCTGTACGAGCGCCACGAGTTCCCGTACGAGATCGTCCGCGAGATGGGCCGCATGGGCCTGTTCGGCCTGCCCTTCCCGGAGGAGTACGGCGGCATGGGCGGCGACTACCTCGCCCTCGGCATCGCCCTGGAGGAGCTGGCCCGCGTCGACTCCTCGGTCGCGATCACCCTGGAGGCGGGCGTCTCCCTGGGCGCCATGCCCCTGTACCTGTTCGGCTCGGAGGAGCAGAAGCGGCAGTGGCTGCCGAAGCTGTGCTCGGGCGAGGTGCTCGGCGCCTTCGGGCTGACCGAGCCGGGCGCGGGCAGCGACGCGGGCGGCACCCGCACCACCGCCGTGCGCGACGGCGACGAGTGGGTGATCAACGGCTCGAAGTGCTTCATCACCAACTCCGGTACGGACATCACCGGTCTGGTCACGGTCACCGCCGTCACCGGCCGCAAGGAGGACGGCCGCCCGGAGATCTCCTCGATCATCGTGCCGTCCGGCACCCCGGGCTTCACGGTGGCCGCGCCCTACTCCAAGGTCGGCTGGAACTCCTCCGACACCCGTGAGCTGTCCTTCGACGGCGTACGGGTGCCGCTCGCCAACCTGGTGGGCCAGGAGGGCCGCGGCTACGCCCAGTTCCTGCGGATCCTCGACGAGGGCCGGATCGCCATCGCGGCCCTGGCCACGGGTCTGGCGCAGGGCTGTGTGGACGAGTCGGTGAAGTACGCCAAGGAGCGGCAGGCCTTCGGCCGGGCGATCGGCGACAACCAGGCCATCCAGTTCAAGCTGGCCGACATGGAGACGCGCGCCCACATGGCCCGCATCGGCTGGCGCGACGCGGCCTCCCGGCTGGTCCGCGGGGAGCCGTTCAAGAAGGAGGCGGCGATCGCGAAGCTGTACTCCTCGACGGTCGCCGTCGACAACGCCCGGGACGCCACGCAGATCCACGGCGGCTACGGCTTCATGAACGAGTACCCGGTGGCCCGTATGTGGCGGGACTCCAAGATCCTGGAGATCGGCGAGGGCACGAGCGAGGTCCAGCGCATGCTGATCGCCCGTGAGCTGGGCTTCGCCGGCTGACCGGTGACCCCGCGGCGTGCGGGGAACGAGGAGGGGACCCTAAAAATTAGGGTCCCCTTACCGTTTCTGGCTAAGGTTAGGCTAACCTTCCCCCCGAACGGCCTCGGGTTCCCCGGCCGCCCCCTGCACGTACGAAAGCGGACTTCGCCATGCCCAAGCCCAGCCCCACGTTCCTCTCCCGCCGCGGCCTCATCGCGGCCGGCGGCGCCCTCGGACTCGTCGCCGCGCTCACCGCGTGCGGTGGCAGCGACAAGGCGAAGGACGCTGACGGCGGCAAGGGCGGCACGGCCGCCGCCTCGGGCCCCTGGACCTTCAAGGACGACCTGGGCAAGGACGCCACCGCGAAGTCCACGCCGAAGAACATCGTGGCCTACACCGGCACCGCCGCCGCGCTGTACGACTACGGCGTGCAGGTCAAGGGCGTCTTCGGTCCGACCAAGCTCGCGGACGGCAAGCCCGACCCGATGGCCGGCTCGATGGACATCTCCAAGGTCGAGATCCTCGGAAACGTCTACGACGAGTTCAACGTCGAGAAGTACGCCTCCCTCAAGCCCGAGCTGCTCGCCACCAACACCTGGGACGGCTCGTACTGGTACGTCCCCGAGGCCTCCAAGGACAAGATCCTGAAGCTGGCCCCGGCCGCCGCGATCGGCGTGGGCGACAAGGCCACGATGGACAAGGCCCTGGAGCGCACGGCGGAGCTCGCCAAGTCCCTCGGCGCCGACCTGAACTCCAAGAAGGCCGCCGACGCCAAGGCCCGCTTCGACGCCGCCTCGGCCAAGGTCCGCGAGGCCGTCAAGGCCAACCCGGGCATCAAGGTGCTCGTCGGCTCCGCCGCCGACCAGCTCTTCTACGTCTCCACGCCGAAGACCTCGGCCGACCTCAAGTACTTCGAGTCGCTGGGCGTCGAGTTCGTCGCCCCCGAGCAGGACAAGCTGGACCCGCAGGGCTTCTACGAGAGCCTCAGCTGGGAGAACGCCGGCAAGTACAAGGCCGACCTCGTCCTGCTCGACAACCGCACCCAGGCCCTCCAGGCCGAGGCCCTGAAGGCCAAGCCGACCTGGAACGAGATGCCCGCCGTCAAGGCCGGCCAGATCGCCCCGCGCGTGACCGAGCCGATCTACTCGTACGAGAAGTGCGCGCAGATCCTCGAGGACCTCGCCAAGGCCATCCAGAACGCCAAGAAGGTCTCCTGATCCTCCTGGGCCGTGCCGTCGAAGCCCCGATCGGCCCTGCTTCGACGACACGGTCCGGGGCCCCGCACCCCTTCCGCCGGTCCTGACGCCGGGCTCCCGGCCACCGCCGGGGGCCCGGCGTCCGGCTCTGACCACCCGGCACCGACCGCCCGGCACCACACCCGCCGCCGGCGCCACCTTCGAATCCCAGGGGGACTCGCGCATGACCCTCACCGCATCCGAGGCCGGACAGGCCGCGGCGCACTTCCGCTTCTTCACGATGGAGGTGCTGCGCACGCGCCGCCTCGGCCACTCGTTCCTGCGCGTGACCTTCGGCGGGGAGTCCCTGGCGGACTTCAGATCGGGCGGCTACGACCAGAGCCTCTCGCTCTTCCTGCCGCCCCCGCACGCGGAGCACACCGAGCTGCCCTCCACCGACGAGGACACCTGGTTCGGGGCCTGGCGCGGGATGCCGGACGCGGAACGCCCGGTGATGCGCTCGTACACGGTGCGCGAGCAGCGGCGTACGGACGCCGGCGCGACGGAGGTCGACATCGACTTCGTCCTCCACGGGGACACCTCCCCGGCTTCCCGCTGGGCGGGCAGGGCCGTCTCCGGCCGCCGGATCATGGCGATCGGGCCGGCGGTCGCGCAGAACAAGTCCGTCCGCTTCCAGCCCCCGGCGGCCACGGACACGTACCTGATGTACGCCGACGAGACCGCCCTGCCCGCCGCCTGCGCCATCCTGGACCGGCTCCCCGCCGGGACCAGGGTCAAGGCCTGGTTCGAGGTCCCGCACCCGGACGACCGGCTCGCCCCGCACACCCTCGCCGACGCGGACATCACCTGGATCGTGCGCGAGAAGGGCGCGTCCCGCCCCGAGCGGACGGCCCGCGTGGTGGACGCGGTCCGGGCGGCGGAACCGCCCGCCGCCAAGACCCCGTACGCCTGGCTCGCGGGCGAGGCGGGCACGGTGCGCGCCGTACGCCGCCACCTGGTGGGGGAACGTTCCGTCGACCGGCGCACGGTGCGTTTCACCGGGTACTGGAGGCTCGGGGCAAGCGAGGAACAACTGCTCGCCGAGGCGTACGCGGGCCGGGCCCCGAGCGAGGACCCGGCGTCCGAGCTGTAGCCGACTCCTGCGCGGAGCAGGGAATTTCATGGAGGAGGGCCCCGGCGGAAGCCGGGGCCCTCCTCCATTTGTACTACTACTTAGGTTAGGCTAACCTAACTTACGCACCCCACCCCTCCCCCGCCCCCCGCTTCCCCATGCCCGGAGGAAAAGTTGATGCGCACGCATCTGCTGAACGAGACGACCGCGGACCTCTACCGGCGATCCGTCACCGAGGGCGTCGACCGCGTCGCGGCCAGGCTCTCCACCACCCGGCGCCCCCACACCGGCATATCCGTCGACGAACTCGCTCCGGTCATCAACGGGATCGACCTCGACGCGCCGCTGGCCGACACCGCCGCCGCCCTCGCCGAGCTGGAGGACGTCTACCTCCGCGACGCCGTCTACTTCCACCACCCGCGCTACCTGGGCCACCTCAACTGCCCGGTGGTCATCCCCGCGGTGGTCGGCGAAGCGGTCCTGTCGGCCGTCAACTCCTCCCTCGACACCTGGGACCAGTCCATCGGCGGCACGCTGATCGAGCGCCGCCTGATCGACTGGACCGCCCGGCGCATCGGGCTCGGCCAGGGCGCGGACGGCGTCTTCACCTCCGGCGGCAGCCAGTCGAACTTCCACGCCCTGCTCCTCGCCCGCGACGAGGCCTGCCGGACCGTCATGCAGCGCGCCCACGAGGCGGGGACCGCGATCACCAAGGCCGAGGTGCTGCCGAAGCTGCGCATCTTCACCTCCGAGGCCAGCCACTTCAGCGTCCAGAAGTCCGCCGCCATGCTGGGTCTGGGCTACGAGGCCGTCATCTGCGTGCCCGTCGACCGCAACCGCCGCATGGACACCGCCGTACTGGCCTTGGAGCTGGAGAGCTGCGCCGGCGAAGCCCTCTTCCCCATGGCCGTCGTCGCCACCGCCGGCACCACCGACTTCGGGTCCATCGACCCGCTCCCCGAGATCGCCCGCCTGGCCGAGGAACACTCCGCGTGGATGCACGTGGACGCCGCCTACGGATGCGGACTGCTGGTCTCCCCGACCCGCCGGCACCTCCTCGCCGGCATCGAGAAGGCCGACTCGGTCACCGTCGACTACCACAAGTCGTTCTTCCAGCCCGTGAGCTCCAGCGCGATGCTGGTCCGCGACCGCCACACCCTGCGGCACGCCACGTACCACGCGGACTACCTCAACCCGCGCCGGATGGCCGAGGAGCGGATCCCCAACCAGGTCGACAAGTCCATCCAGACCACGCGCCGCTTCGACGCCCTCAAGCTCTGGATGACCCTGCGCGTCATGGGCGCCGACGGCATCGGCTCCCTCTTCGACCAGGTCATCGACCTGGCCGCCGCCGGCTACGAGGTCATCGCCGCCGACCCGCGCTTCGAGGTCGTCGTCGAACCGCAGATCTCCACCCTGGTCTTCCGCTACCTCCCCGCGGGCGAGCTGCGCCCCGACCTCGTCGACGAGGCACAGCTACACGCCCGCAAAGCTCTGTTCGCCTCCGGCGAGGCCGTCGTCGCCGGCACGAAGGTGGACGGGAAGCAGTACCTGAAGTTCACCCTCCTCAACCCGCAGACCACGACGGCCGACATCGCGGCCGTCCTCGACCTCCTCGCCGCACACGCCGAGCAGTTCCTGGGAGAATCCCTTGCCGTCCACCACTGAGCCCCACGACTTCATCGGTATCGGCCTGGGTCCCTTCAACCTGGGACTCGCCTGCCTGACCGCGCCCGTCGACGAGCTCGACGGCCTGTTCATCGAGTCGAAGCCGCACTTCGAGTGGCACGCCGGAATGTTCCTGGACGGCGCCCACCTGCAGACCCCGTTCATGTCGGACCTGGTCACCCTCGCCGACCCGACCTCGCCCTTCTCCTTCCTGAACTATCTGAAGGACAAGGACCGGCTGTACTCCTTCTACATCCGGGAGAACTTCTACCCGCTGCGCGCCGAGTACAACGACTACTGCCGCTGGGCCGCCGACCGGCTCGACAACGTCCTGTACTCCACCTCCGTCACCGAGGTCACCTACGACGGGACCGCCGGCCTGTACGAGGTCCACACCGACCGCGGCGAGACCCACCGCGCCCGCCGTCTCGTCCTCGGCACCGGCACCCCGCCGCACGTCCCGGCGGCCTGCGAGGGCCTCGGCGGGGACTTCCTGCACAACTCCACGTACATGCAGCACAAGGAGCAGCTCCAGCGGAAGAAGTCGATCACCCTGATCGGCTCGGGCCAGAGCGCGGCCGAGATCTACTACGACCTGCTCGCCGAGATCGACGTCCACGGCTACCGGCTCGACTGGATCACCCGCTCGCCGCGCTTCTTCCCCCTGGAGTACACCAAGCTCACGCTGGAGATGACCTCGCCGGAGTACGTGGACTACTTCCACGCCCTCCCCGAGGACACCCGCTACCGGCTGGAGGCCCAGCAGAAGAACCTCTTCAAGGGCATCGACGGCGACCTCGTCAACGCCATCTTCGACCTGCTCTACCAGAAGAAGATCACCATGCCGGGCGCGGTCCCCACGACGCTGCTCACCAACACCTCCCTGAACAGCACGGCCTACGACACCACCACCGGCACGTACACCCTGGGCCTGCGCCAGGAGGAGCAGGAGCGGGACTTCTCCCTCACCACGGAGGGCCTGGTCCTCGCCACCGGCTACAAGTACCGGGTCCCGGAATTCCTGGCCCCCGTCCGCGACCGGCTGAACTTCGACGGCCACGGCCGCCTCGACGCCGCCCGCAACTACAGCATCGACGTGACCGGGCGCGGGGTGTACCTGCAGAACGGCACGACCCACAACCACTCCCTCACCTCGCCCGACCTGGGCATGGCCGCGTACCGCAACGCGTACATCGTCAGTGAGCTGCTCGGCCGCGAGTACTACAAGGTCGAGAAGTCCATCGCGTTCCAGCAGTTCGCGGCCCCGGAAGGCATCCACGCATGAGCACCACCCCTGAGCTCCTCTTCGCCCGCACCGACACGGCCCTCGGGACCTTCTCCCTGCGCCCCCTGGACCCCTTCTCGGACGCGGAACTCCTGCACGGCTGGGTCACGCACCCGAAGGCCGCGTTCTGGATGATGCAGGACGCCACCCTCACCGACGTCGAGCGCGAGTACGTCCGCATCACCGCGCACGAGCACCACCACGCCTTCATAGGCCTCCACGAGGGCCGCCCGGCCTTCCTGATGGAGAGCTACGACCCTTCGCGCCTGGAGCTCGTCGGCCTGTACGAGGCCCAGCCCGGCGACGTCGGCATGCACTTCCTCGTCGCTCCCACCGAGACCCCTGTCAGCGGCTTCACCCGCGCGGTGATCACGACGGTGATGGCCGCCCTGTTCGCGGACCCCGCCACCCGGCGCGTCGTCGTCGAGCCGGACGTCCGCAACGAGGCGGTCCACGCCCTGAACGAGGCCGTCGGCTTCGTCCCCGAGCGCGAGGTCCGCAAGCCCGAGAAGGTCGCCCTGCTCAGCTTCTGCACCCGCGAGCAGTTCGAGGCCACCCAGCGGGAGTCGATGTGAGCCTCGCCGACGCCGTCTCCCACCTCTCCCCCGAGCTGTGGGCCCGCGCCAACCGCGCCCTGGTCCGCAAGGCCCTCGCGGAGTTCTCCCACGAACGCCTGCTGACCCCGGAGCCGCTGGGCGAGGACCTCTACTCCGTCCGCAGCGACGACGGAGCCGTCGAGTACCGCTTCCGCTCGGCCCGGCTCGCCCTGGACCACTGGTCGGTGGACGAGCGGTCCATCACCCGCCACCACGACGGCGGGACCCTGGAACTGGACGCCCTGGACTTCCACATCGAGTTCCGGCGGACCCTGGGCCTGAGCGCGGAGGTCCTCCCCGTCTACCTGGAGGAGATCTCCTCCACCCTGGCGGGCACGGGCTTCAAGTACACGAAGCCGCAGCCGTCCTCCGCCACCCTCGCCAAGTCCGGCTTCCAGGACATCGAGACGGGCATGACCGAGGGCCACCCCTGCTTCGTCGCCAACAACGGCCGCCTGGGCTTCGGCGTGCACGAGTACCTCTCGTACGCACCGGAGACGGCGAGCCGGGTCCACCTGGTGTGGACGGCGGCCCACAAGGACGTCTCCACCTTCACGGCGGGCACGGGCCTGGACCACGACGCGTTCATGCGCGAGGAACTGGGCGAAGCCGCGATAGCCGGCTTCAGGGCCAAGCTCACCGCCCTGGACCTCGACCCGGAGGACTACCACTTCCTCCCCGTCCACCCCTGGCAGTGGTGGAACAAGACCACCGTCACCTTCGCGGCGGAGATCGCCAACCGCCGCCTGGTCCTGCTGGGCGAGGGCGAGGACGCCTACCTCCCGCAGCAGTCGATCCGCACCTTCTTCAACACCACCACCCCCACCAAGCACTACGTCAAGACGGCCATCTCGGTCCTCAACATGGGCTTCATGCGCGGCCTCTCCGCCGCCTACATGGAGGCCACCCCGGCCATCAACGACTGGCTCCACCAGCTGATCGAGTCGGACGAGGTCCTCCGGTCCGTCGACTTCTCGATCATCCGCGAGCGCGCGGCGATCGGCTACCACCACCGCCAGTACGAGCGCGCGACGGACCGTCACTCGCCGTACCGCAAGATGCTGGCCGCCCTGTGGCGCGAGTCCCCGGTGAACTCCCTCCGCGAGGGCGAACGCCTGGCCACCATGGCCTCGCTCCTCCACGTCGACGCGGAGGGCCGGTCCTTCGTCGGCGCCCTGATCGCCGAATCGGGCCTCACCCCGGCCGAATGGCTGAAGCCGTACCTCCGCGCGTACCTGCTGCCGCTCCTGCACTGCTTCTACCAGTACGACCTCGCGTACATGCCGCACGGCGAGAACACGATCCTGGTGATCAAGGACGGTGTGGTGCAGCGGGCGATCTTCAAGGACATCGCCGAGGAGATCGTGGTCATGGACCCGGACGCGGTCCTGCCCCCGGCGGTCGAGCGGATCAAGGCCGACGTCCCGGAGGACATGAAGCTCCTGTCGGTCTTCACGGACGTCTTCGACTGCTTCTTCCGCTTCCTGAACGCGATCCTGGCCGAGGAGGGCATCTGCACGGAGGAGGTGTTCTGGAAGGCGGTGGCGGACTGCGCCCACGACTACCAGGCCTCGGCCCCCGCCCTGGCGGACCGCTTCGCGCAGTACGACCTCTTCACCCCGGAGTTCCAGCTGTCCTGCCTGAACCGCCTCCAGCTGCGCGACAACAAGCAGATGGTCGACCTCGCGGACCCGTCGGCGGCCCTCCAGCTGATCGGCACCCTCAAGAACCCCGTCGCGCCCTTCGCCCGGCGCTGACGGCCCGGGTGGCGGGCGGGCTCCCGACACGGTCCCTCGGAAGCCCGCCCGCCACCCGCTACCGCCCGCGCCCATGGCGCCGGGCTACTCCCACGGCACCTCCGGTGACCGGTAGTACGCCGTGCCCTGGGCGTCCAGGCGGGGGGCCTGGGCGGCGAGGCGGGGGCGGTAGGTGTCCCAGCCGAGTGACGCGGCCGGGGACCAGCCCAGTTCCGCGAGGCCCAGGAGGCGGGGGAAGGCCATCAGTTCCCAGTCGGCGCGGGTCGCGATGGTCTCCGTCCAGAGGGGGGCCTCCACGCCCAGGACGGCGGATTCGGGGACGTCCGGGAGGTAGGCGCCCGGGTTCCAGGAGTAGGAGCGCCGCACCGGGACGTAGCCGGCCCAGGCCAGGCCCGGCTTCGTCGCCTTGTCGTACTTCATGTCCAGGTAGGCGCGGTCCGCCGGGGAGAGGATCAGGGGGTGGCCCGCCCTGGCCGCCGCCGCGACCGCGGATTTCTCCGCTGCCGCCGTCCGGTCGTGGCCCCAGTACTGGAGGACCGCCCCCCGCGCGGGGCGGGCGTTCGCGAGCTGGTGCCAGGCCACCACCGTCTTGCCGTGCTTCGCCACCACCGCCTGGGCGCGGTCCATGAAGGCCGCGTAGTCCGCCGCCGGGGTGGAGTGGGCCTCGTCGCCGCCGATGTGGAGGTAGCGGCCGGGGGTGAGGGCGGCCAGCTCGCCGAGGACGTCGTCGATGAACTCGTACGTGCGCTCCTTGCCCACGCACAGCGAGCTGAAGCCGACCTTGGTCCCGGTGTAGCGCTCGGGGGCCTTGCCGTCGCAGTTCAGCTCCGCGTAGGAGGCCAGGGCGGCGTGGACGTGGCCTGGCATGTCGATCTCGGGGACCACGTCGACGTAGCGCTCCGCCGCGTAGGCGACCAGGTCACGGTATTCGGCCTTGCTCCAGTGGCCGCCGGGCCCGCCGCCGACCTCGCTCGCTCCGCCGTACGCGGCCAGGCGCGGCCAGGAGTCGATGGCGATCCGCCAGCCCTGGTCGTCGCTGAGGTGCAGGTGCAGGGTGTTGATCTTGTACTGGGCGAGCTGGTCGACGTACCGCTTGACCTGCTCCACCGGAAAGTAATGGCGGGCGATGTCCACCATCGCCCCCCGGTACGCGAAGCGCGGGACGTCGGTGATCTCGCCGCCCGGGACCTCGCCCGTGCCCCGCACCGGCAGCAGCTGCCGCAGCGTCTGCCCGGCACGGGAGAGGCCCGCCGGGGTGTGCGCGGTCAGGGTGATCCCGGAGGGGGTGGTCCGCAGGCGGTAGCCCTCGGCGCCCAGCTCCCGGGCCCGGTCGTCCAGCCGCAGCCGGATCCCGTCCCCCTCCTCCCCGTCGACCACCGGCAGAGGCAGCCCGCTCGGCCCGCGCAGCTGGTCCGCCAGGAGCTCGCCGACCCGCCGCACCTCCTGCGGCGAGCCCGGCCCGGTACGGATCACCGTGCCCGCGCCGAAGCCGTATCCGGCGCCCGCGGCCCGGGCGGAGGCCGGCGCCGGCAGGAGCCGTTCGTAGGGGGTGAGGGCGGCGGGACGTCCGGAGCCGGGTCTGGCGTCGTCTCCGCGGGCCTCGGTGCGGGAGACGGCGCCGCCGAGGACGCCGAGGACGAGGAGGGTGCCGAGCGCGCGTCGCAGGACTCTCATGTGCCCAGGTATAGGCCAGGCGGCCCCCCTTCGGGCCCCACATACCGGTGGGAGAATCACCGGATGGCGGAAATCATCCAGAAGGACGGTACGTGGACCTTCGACGGGGACGCGGTGCGCATCGTGCCGGGCCGCGAGAAGGGGGTGGGGCTGCTCCGGCAGCACTTGGGCGAGGTGGTCGTGCCGCTGCGCGCGATCGCGGGGATCAGCTACGAGCCGGGGCGCAAGGCGGGCCGGCTGCGGCTCAGGCCGCGTGACGGGGCGGACCCGCTGCTGCAGGTGACGGGCGGGCGGCTGCCGGAGGCCTCCGACCCGTACCGGCTGGCCGTGGAGTCGGACCGGTCGGGGGTGGCGGAGTACTTCGTGGACGCGGTGCGCAACGCCCTGCTGCTGGACCAGGTGGATCCCGGCCCCTGCGACGCGTACCTGCTGCCGGGGCCGGCGGTGCCCGTCTCGTTCGGCGCGGGTGACGCCACGGCCTCCTTCGACGGCGACCGGGTGGTCCTGGAGTGGAACTGGACGGCGGAGGAGGCCAAGCGTTCCGGGGGTCCGCGCGAGTTCCGGGTCGCGGACGTGCGGGCGGTGGACTGGTACCCCTCGAAGGGTCTGGACCACGGCTGGCTGCGGTTCACCCTGGACGGCGCCCCTCCGGCCCCCGCGCCGAAGTACGACCGCTGCGCGGTGGAGCTCTTCGGTTTCAAGAAGGACCCGCTGATGGCGCTGGTCGCCGCGGCCGTGGCGGTGCGGATGCGCCATCCGGCGGCTGCCGCGCCCGAGCCGGCCGCGCCGCTGCCGCTCGCGGAGTCGGCCCCGGCGCTGGCGGGCGAGGCCGCGGACCACGACACCCTGCTGCGGCGGCTGCGCGAGGTGGGCGAGCTGCACCAGTCGGGCGTCCTCACCGCCGATGAGTTCTCGGCGGCGAAGGCAGCGATTTTGGGTCGTTTCTGACCACGCCGTACCGGAATCTCCTATTCCTTGGTCCAGACCAGCAAGATCCTGCCCGATGTCGGGCAGGATCTTTGCGTTTCACTCCTCGGACAGTCAATATCTACTGGTGCTCGACCGCCGCCCGTCACATGACGACCTCGTCGACCACCTGGTGCGCAGCACCGCGCTGCGGCGCGGCGAGGCCGCCCGGGTGGTGCTCGACGTGCTCGCGTACTTCAACGAGACGACCGAGGAATTCGTCCGCCGCCGCCACCGCGAGCTGCAGTCGGGCGGGGCGGTCAACGCGGAGATCTTCGAGCGGATCGCGGCCGAGCTGCCGCACCGCGCCGTGGCGCCGCCGGAGCTCTCGCTCCGGCAGCTGCGCCGCATCGTCTACGGCTGACAGGGCCGGGGCGGCCCGGACGGCCGCGCGCGGACGAGCAGGACACCGAACTTCAGGAGGGGCAAGACCGTATGTGTGGAATCGTCGGTTACATCGGCAAGCGTGACGTCGCACCGCTGCTGCTGGAGGGCCTGGCACGGCTGGAGTACCGCGGGTACGACTCCGCGGGCATCGTCGTCAACAGCCCGAAGGCCGCCGCCCTGAAGATGGTCAAGGCCAAGGGCCGCGTCCGCGACCTGGAGGCCCGCGTCCCCAAGCGCTTCGCCGGCACCACCGGCATCGCCCACACCCGCTGGGCCACCCACGGCGCCCCGAGCGACCTCAACTCGCACCCGCACCTCGACCCCGAGAACAAGGTCGCCGTCGTCCACAACGGCATCGTCGACAACGCCGCCGAGCTGCGCGCCAAGCTGGAGGCCGAGGGCGTCGTCTTCGCCTCGGAGACCGACACCGAGGTGATCACCCACCTGATCGCCCGCTCCCAGGCCGACAGCCTGGAGGAGAAGGTCCGCGAGGCGCTCAAGGTCATCGAGGGCACCTACGGCATCGCCGTGATGCACGCCGACTTCGCCGACCGCATCGTCGTCGCCCGCAACGGCTCCCCGGTCATCCTCGGCATCGGCGAGAAGGAGATGCTCGTCGCCTCCGACGTGGCCGCCCTGATCGCGCACACCCGCCAGGTCGTGACCCTCAACGACGGCGAGATGGCCACCCTCAAGGCCGACGACTTCCGCACCTACACCACCAGCGGTACGACGACCACCGCCACCCCGGAGACCGTGGAGTGGGAGGCCGCCTCCTACGACATGGGCGGCCACGACACCTACATGCACAAGGAGATCTCCGAGCAGCCCGACGCGGTCGACCGCGTGCTGCGCGGCCGGATCGACGACCGGTTCAACACCGTCCACCTGGGCGGCCTGAACCTGGACCCCCGCGAGGCCCGCGGCATCCGCCGGGTCAAGATCCTGGGCTGCGGCACCTCGTACCACGCGGGCCTGATCGGCGCCGGCCTCATCGAGAGCCTGGCCCGCATCCCCGCGGACGCCGAGCCGGCCTCCGAGTTCCGCTACCGCAACCCGGTGGTGGACCCCGACACCCTCTACATCGCCGTATCCCAGTCCGGTGAGACGTACGACGTCCTCGCGGCCGTCCAGGAGCTCAAGCGCAAGGGCGCCCGCGTCCTCGGCGTGGTCAACGTGGTCGGCTCGGCGATCGCCCGCGAGGCCGACGGCGGCGTGTACGTGCACGCCGGCCCGGAGGTCTGCGTCGTCTCCACCAAGTGCTTCACCAACACGGTGGTGGCCTTCGCGCTGCTCGCCGTGCACCTGGGCCGGATCCGGGACCTGTCGGTCACCGACGGCAAGCGGATCATCGACGGCCTGCGCCGGCTGCCCGCGCAGATCGAGGAGATCCTGAAGGGCGAGGAGGACATCAAGCGCCTCGCGGCCGAGTACGCCGACGCCAAGTCGATGATGTTCATCGGCCGGGTCCGCGGTTACCCGGTGGCCCTGGAGGCCTCCCTCAAGCTGAAGGAGATCTCCTATATCCACGCCGAGGCCTACCCGGCCTCCGAGCTGAAGCACGGCCCGCTCGCCCTCATCGAGCCGGCGATGCCGACGGTCGCGATCGTCCCGGACGACGACCTGCTGGAGAAGAACCGCGCGGCGCTGGAGGAGATCAAGGCCCGCAGCGGCCGCATCCTGGCCGTCGCCCACCGGGAGCAGGAGAAGGCCGACCACACCATCCTCGTGCCCAAGAACGAGGACGAGCTGGACCCGATCCTGATGGGCATCCCGCTCCAGCTGCTGGCGTACCACACCGCCCTGGCCCTGGGCCGGGACATCGACAAGCCGCGCAACCTGGCGAAGTCCGTCACCGTCGAGTAGTCACGGTCGGGCAGTCACCGTCGAGCAGTCACCACCGCGCACGCGCGGCGGCCCCGGGGAGGGGCGACCTCCCCGGGGCGACGCGACAGGAGTGCCACCGGAACTCCGGTGGCACCCCTGTCCGTTCTCCCGCGGTACGGACCCGTCAGCCCGCGGCGACCGCGCGCCCCGGGGTCCTGCCCATCGCCATCGGCCAGTTGGCCAGCGCGGCGGTGGCCCCGTACCAGGCCAGCAGCCCGGACACGGCCGCGACCCAGCCGCCCGCCTTGGCCAGACCGCCGCTGTCCGCGAAGGCGGCGACGGCCAGCAGCAGCAGGGAGAGGGTCAGCAGGGCGTACACGCCCTGGCCGAACAGCCCGCTCGACGCGGCGAGCGTGAGGGTCAGCGCGAGCATCGCGAAGAGCACCAGAAACGTTCCGGCCGCCTCGTCGGAGACCGTGGCTCCCGCGCCCTTGGCCCAGGTGAACCAGAAGATGCCGAGGCCCGCGAAGGCGGTGCCGTTGAAGCCGTTGCCGCCGCGGTATTCGAGGAGGCCGAGGAGGAAGAGGGCCGCGCCGCCGACGTACATCGCGAGCGACACGGAGTGGGCGGCGGTCACACCGGAGAGGATCCCCGTGTGGCCGATACCGAATGCGAGAAGGGTGAGACCCAGGGCGATGTTCCCCAGGGTCGAGGTCGAGGCCGTGCTTCCCGCAGAGACACCATTGTCCACGGCGGGCTCCCTTCGATCTGCAGTTGTCTGCTGCGTCCCAGCAGCATTTATCTACCCTTTACAAGGGGGTTCACAACCGCACGAGCGACGTACAGCGGGTTACGGAATGACAACAACGGGTCGCTGCGCCCGCTTCGCCAGCCGCCCCGCGACCGAGCCGAAGATCCGCCCGACGATCCCGTGAGTGGAACCGACCACGATGGCGTCCGCCGAGTACTCCCGGCCGACCTCCTCCAGCTCGTGGCAGATGTCACCCCCGCGCTCGACGAGGATCCACGGCACCTCGGTCAGGTAGTCCGCGCAGGCCAGCTCCAGACCGAGCACCTCGGTGCGGTGGTCGGGCACGTCCACGAAGACGGGCGGCTCGCAGCCGGCCCACACCGTGGTGGGCAGCCGGTTCGCCACATGGACGATGATCAGACCGGAAGCGGAACGCCGGGCCATGCCGATCGCGTAGGCCAGGGCCCGCTCACTGGACGTGGAGCCGTCGAAGCCCACCACCACGCCGTGCCGGAAGGCCGGGTCGCAGGGGTGACGTGTCTGTTCCACCGCGCGCAGGTCGCTCGATACGGAATCGGCGAAGGGTTTGCGCTTGCGGTCCGCGGGTTCGGAGAATTCGTGACCGGCCATGGGTGTCTCGGCGAAGAGTCCTCGGGGGAAGCGACAGGGGCGGTTTCGGCGACTCGGACTTTCTGACGACGGGGGCCTGGATCACGAACGCTTTTGACGACGCAGCGTGACCGGGTTCTGTCCTGGAAGCATCTTCCCAAGCCCTACCCCCCAGGGTACGGCGACACTCCTGTCCTGCACAGGGCATGCCGCCCTTGGAGAGCGTCCCAGGGAGCATGCCGGAGCGCGGGCGCCTTGGCAATGGCAGCTGTCCCCTACAGCCAGTGACGAGAGACCTTGGCGCCACCCGTGCGCGCAGTGACCGAGGCCCGGCCAGGGCGTTGGACAGCCGTCCGACCGTCCAGGAAGAGCCCGCAGGGAGTACGCCGTGCCCGGTCATCCGGTTCACCCCGTCCAGCCCGTCCAGCCCGCTCCGATGACGCGGTCCGCCCGGTCCGCCCGCTCCGCGCCGTCGCCCGCGCGCGCCTCGCTTCACCCGTCCGTGCGGTCCGCCGGACACGCTCACGGCGACCCCGCGGGTGACGTGGTGCGCTGGGCCGCCTTCAGCTGCCTGCTCGTGCCCGTGGTCCTGGTGGTCTACGGGACCTCGTACGGCGGGGCCGCCGTGGCGACCCTGGGGCTGGCCGCCGTCACCGCCGCCTGCCGGGTCCTGCTGCGGTACTCGGAGAAGACGGAACGGGCCGCCGCGCGCGTGCGTTCGGAGAATCCGCTTCCGTCCGGCCACCGGGGCCGGCACTCCCGCACCGGGGCGGGTTCGCACCGCGGCTGCCACGGTTCCGGTGGCCTGTCCCCTCACGACTGACCGGTTCGTACGTACACACCCGGTTGTTTTCGGCCAACTTCCGGACCCGGCGCTTCCCTTGCCGGAATGTTCCACCGACCCCACCACCACCAGCGACTACGGGCGAGAGGGGACGAATTGACCCCGTGAGTACTGGCCACGGCCGGATCGCGCGCTATCCGGTCGGGTAGCGGAGTGGAACGCTTCCTGATCGAATGCTTTTCGCCAAGTTGCCAAGTCGACATAGCGCTGCGTGCTGAACTTGTCACGCCGACACCACGGGACGCAGTAGATTCGATCATGTATTTACGGCGGGGGATCCACGTGCAAGGCCGAGGGGAAACGTGCAGGTGCGACCAGACCAAGGAGTCGCGACACCCAAGGGGGGCTTAGCGCCATGAGCCAGGATTCCACCGCCGCCGTCGTCGCCGACGCGGGCCGGAAGCTCGCGGGGCGTCGCCGCAGGGAGATCGTCGCGGTGCTGCTGTTCAGCGGCGGACCGATCTTCGAGAGTTCCATTCCGCTGTCCGTGTTCGGGATCGACCGACAGGACGCGGGAGTTCCACGCTACCGACTGCTCGTGTGCGCCGGGGAGGACGGTCCCCTGCGGACCACCGGCGGACTCGAACTGACCGCGCCGTACGGGCTGGAGGCGATCGCCCGGGCAGGCACGGTCGTCGTTCCGGCCTGGCGCTCCATCACCTCGCCCCCGCCGCCGGAAGCGCTCGACGCGCTGCGGCTGGCGCACGAGGAGGGGGCCCGGATCGTCGGCCTGTGCACGGGAGCCTTCGTGCTCGCCGCCGCCGGGCTGCTGGACGGCCGGCCCGCGACGACGCACTGGATGTACGCGCCGACGCTCGCCAAGCGCTACCCGTCCGTCCACGTCGACCCGCGCGAGCTGTTCGTCGACGACGGCGACGTGCTGACGTCCGCGGGCACCGCGGCCGGAATCGACCTGTGCCTGCACATCGTGCGCACGGACCACGGCAGCGAGGCGGCCGGGGCACTGGCCCGCCGGCTCGTCGTCCCGCCGCGCCGCACCGGCGGCCAGGAGCGCTACCTCGACCGGTCGCTGCCCGAGGAGATCGGCGCCGACCCGCTCGCCGAGGTCGTCGCCTGGGCACTGGAGCACCTCCACGAGCAGTTCGACGTGGAGACGCTGGCCGCCCGCGCCTACATGAGCAGGCGCACCTTCGACCGGCGGTTCCGCTCGCTCACCGGCAGCGCTCCGCTCCAGTGGCTGATCACGCAGCGGGTGCTCCAGGCGCAGCGGCTGCTGGAGACCTCCGACTACTCGGTCGACGAGGTCGCCGGACGCTGCGGCTTCCGGTCGCCGGTCGCCCTGCGCGGTCACTTCCGGCGGCAGCTGGGGTCCTCCCCGGCCGCCTACCGCTCCGCCTACCGCGCACGCCGGCCGCAGGCCGAGGTGTCCACGGTGTCGGAGATGCAGGGCTCCTCGCTGCCGCACCAGCGCACTCCGCAGCCCCAGCGGGCCGCGGCGGCCCTGGCCGCCTCCGGTCCGAGCGTGGCCGAGCTGTACGCTCCGAGCCGGGTGCTGCGCGAGCACGCGTAGCCGTCCCCGCACGAGCGAAGAGGGCCCCCGCACCGGCCGAGCACCGGTGCGGGGGCCCTTCGGCATAAGGTGGGGCGCATGAACGATCGCATGGTGTGGATCGACTGCGAGATGACCGGGCTCTCGTTGACGGACGACGCACTTATCGAGGTGGCCGCGCTGGTCACCGACTCGGAGCTCAACGTGCTCGGCGAAGGCGTGGACATCGTGATCCGCCCGCCGGACGCGGCCCTGGAGACCATGCCGGACGTGGTGCGCGAGATGCACACCGCTTCCGGGCTGCTCGACGAGCTGGCCGCCGGCACGACCCTGGCCGACGCCGAGGCACAGGTCCTGGCGTACGTACGGGAGCACGTGAAGGAGCCGCGCAAGGCCCCGCTGTGCGGGAACTCCGTCGGCACCGACCGCGGATTCCTCTCGCGCGACATGCCCGCGCTGGAGGGCCACCTGCACTACCGGATCGTGGACGTGTCCTCGGTCAAGGAGCTGGCGCGCCGCTGGTACCCGCGGGCGTACTTCAACAGTCCGCCGAAGAACGGCAACCACCGGGCGCTCGCGGACATCAAGGAGTCCATCGCCGAGCTCCGCTACTACCGGGAAGCGGTCTTCGTGCCGCAGCCCGGACCCGACTCGGACACCGCCCGGGCCATCGCCGCCAAACACGTGGTCACGGACGAGTAGTCCCCCCGGAGGGGGGCGCGGGGGAAAGGTGGAGCGAGCACCCTCCCGGACCCTGTACCCTTTTCTTCGGCCGGTCGTTCTGCGACCGGACATGGTGGGTGTAGCTCAGCTGGTAGAGCACCTGGTTGTGGTCCAGGTGGCCGCGGGTTCAAGTCCCGTCACTCACCCTGCGGGAAGGCCCCGGTTCGCGAGAGCGGACCGGGGCCTTCTGCGTTCCCCGGACCACGGTGCGTCCCCGCGGCGGCCCGTCGGCATCGGCTCCGTCGGCGGGCCGGGTCCGGTGCGGCGGGCCCTACGGTGACGTCCGCATCGCGGCCAGGCCCTTCGCCAGGTCTTCGGCGTTCATGACGGGGCTGACCTCCAGCTCGGCGTTGAACTGGAGGAAGAGGTCCTCGAGGATCGGCGGCAGCTGCGCGCTGTCCTGGAGGTCGAAGACCATCCAGCAGGAGCGCACGCCCTCGTGGAGTCCGAAGTAGGCCGCTTCCGGCTTGACCTTCTCCATCAGGTCCTTCACGGCCCTGGGCAGGGATCCGGTCTTGATGCCCTCGTTGGTGGCGGCCGTGTCCATGTGGGCCCTGAGCATGACTCTCATGCGTGGCTCCTTCCGTCACGGCCACCCTCGGCGCGGCACGGGGGCGCCGCAACATGTGCGCCCCCGTCCGGGCGCGGGGGCCGGCCGCGCCGACGCGGAGCGGTGCCACGCGCGGTCTGTGCCGCGGTCCGGCGGGCGGTCTCAGTCCAGGATCCCGACGTCGTAGAAGAACTGGTACCGGACGGGGTCGTCCGGCAGGAACCAGTGGAAGCCCTCTTCCAGGAACACCGCCACGACGTTGACGGCGAGGACCAGGCCCAAGAAGCCCAGTACGAGGATCCCCGCCGTCCGGTGCGGGCCGGGGGCGGCGGTCGGGACGGTCCGCCCGGCCGTGGCGTGGGCCAGGGCGAGGACGACGCCGATCGCGACGACCGAGGCGGAGAAGAGGATCCACGCCCACACGTACAGGTGCAGACCGAGCGCCGTGCTGCCGTAGCCCTTGTCCCCGGGGAGGATGTGCAGCATCGTCTGCCGCCACGCGGTGAAGGAGCCGCCCATCACCGCGACGAGGGCCATGCCCCAGCCCGTCATGTAGTCCCGGCCGGTCACCACGCCGACGGTGAGGGCGGTGCGGACGACGTACCCGGCCCCGACCGCCGCCAGCAGCATGAACATCCGCTGCACGACGCAGAGCGGGCAGGGGTACTCCCACAGCCCGAACTGGTAGAAGAGGCCGCCGCAGACGACCGCCGTCCAGCCGGCGGTGAAGAAGCAGGCGAACCAGTACTGGGCCCGCGCCAGCAGGCCGCTCTCCAGTGGCGCCTCCGGCAGGAGGCTGCTCATCGTGGCCACGGGTCAGTAGTTCAGGTCGAGGGCGAGGCCGCTGGTGATGTGGTGCGCCACCAGCAGGAGGACGGCGGCCAGCATGGCCCACCAGGCGCCGAGCACCACGTTCCGGGAGGTGTCCCGGCACATGGCGACGAGGGTGGCGAGGATCCCGCCGAAGATGAGGGTGTCCATGGGGCGGACCGTACCGACCTGCGGACTTCCGCCCCGCGAGGCGCGCCCCCGGGTAAGCCGGTTGCCCCGCCGGGCCCGGTGCCCCGGGTCAGCCGCCCCGGCGCCTGCGGCGGCCCCGCCGGCCGCGCGCCCCGCGCTCGCCGCCCCGGGCCCGGTCGTCCAGCGCGATCCACACCCGCACCTCGGTCCCCCCGAGCACCGAGCGCCCCAGCCGTACGTCGCCGCCCGTGGACTCGGCGACCCGCCGCACGATGTCCAGGCCGAGCCCCGTGGAGCCGTCGCGGGCTCCGTCGTTGCCGCGCCGCAGGGCGGCGGCCGGGTCGGCGATCCCGGGGCCGCCGTCCGAGACGAGGACGATGACGGCGTCCCCGGCGTCGTGCACGTCCACGGCGAAGGGGGTGGCCTCCGGGGTGTGCCGGAAGACGTTGCCGAGCATGGCGTCGAGGGCCGCCGCCAGCTCGGGGCGGGCCACGGGGACGCGTACGGTGCGGTCCACGCCGGCGAGCCGGACCTCGCGGCCCTCGTCCTCCGCGAGCGCCGACCAGAAGGCCATCCGGTCGCGTATCACCTCGGAGGCGTCGCAGCCGGCGGTGGCCGCGGCGGCGGGCGGGCGCTGTTCGCGTGCGGTACGGATGATCGTGTCGACCTCCCGTTCCAGCTGCTCCACCGCCGCCCGGGTGTGCTCGGCGGCCGGGCCGTCCCCGAGGGAGGCGGCGTTGAGCCGCAGCACGGTCAGAGGGGTGCGCAGCCGGTGGGAGAGGTCGGCGGCGAGCTCCCGCTCGTTGGCGAGGAGTTCGACGACCTGGTCGGCCATGGAGTTGAACGCGACGGCCGCCGAGCGGAGTTCCTTGGGCCCGTCCTCGGGGACCCGTGCGCCGAGCCTGCCCTCACCCAGCTGGTGCGCGGCGTCCGCGAGCCGTTCGGCGGGGCGCACCAGGCGGGCGCCGAGCCGGTCCGCGACGGCCACCGAGCCGATGACGAGGGCGAGCCCGACCCCGCCGAGGATGAGCCAGGCGGTGGTGACCCCGTTGCTGACCTCGCTCTCCGGCACGTAGATCTCGATCACCGCGATGTCGCCGGAGCCGAGGGCGATGGGCTGGAGCAGCGCGGAACCCCCGCCGGGGACGCCGGCGGTGGTCGCCCGTCCCAGGGACCGGGTCTCGGCCACCGCGTGGGCTCCGGCGCGGCCGTCGCCGATGTCCACGGGGGCGGCGCCGCCGATCGCCGGCACGTGGACGGCCATCCGCCCGGCGGCGCCCATCTCGGTGGACTCCACGGCCCGGCGCAGCTGAGCCGGGTCGGTGGTGATGGACAGGGTCGGCCCCATGGTGGCGGCCTGCCGTTCGGCGTTGGAGAAGGCCCGGTCGCTGGCCATCTCCCGCACCACCATCGCGAGCGGCGCCGCGAAGGCCAGGACCACCATGGTCGTGACGGCGAGGCACACCTTGACCAGCGCCCACCTCACGGCGTCCGCCTGACGGGCGCCCGGCTCTCCGCGGTGCGTCTCACAGCGGCGGCTCCAGCTTCACGCCGACGCCGCGCAGGGTGTGCAGGTAGCGGGGCCGGGCGGCGGTCTCGCCGAGTTTGCGGCGCAGCCAGGACAGGTGCACGTCGATGGTCTGGTCGTCCCCGTACGACTGCTGCCAGACCTCGGCGAGCAGCTCGCGCCGGGCCACGACCACCCCGGGGCGTCCGGCGAGGAAGGCCAGCAGGTCGAACTCCCGCCGGGTGAGGTCGAGGACCGCGCCGTCGAGCTCGGCCTGGCGGCGCAGCGGGTCGATGGCGAGCCCGCCGACGCGCAGTACGCGCGAGGGCGGCTCGGCCCCGGCAGCGGCGCGGGCGCGGCGCAGGACGGCGGCCATCCGGGCGGAGAGGTGCTCGACGGAGAAGGGTTTGGTCAGGTAGTCGTCGGCGCCGTCGTTGAGAAGCCGGACGATCTCGGCCTCGTCGTCGCGGGCGGTGGCGATGATGACCGGCACGTCGGTGATGCCGCGCAGCATCTTCAGGGCCTCGGAGCCGTCGAGGTCGGGCAGTCCGAGGTCGAGGATGACCACGTCGAAGGGGTTGTGGGCGACCTCGCGCAGGGCCTCCAGGGCCGTGCCGACGCTCCGGACGGTGTGCGAGGCCTCGGTCAGGTGCCGGATGAGGGCGGAACGTACGAACTGGTCGTCCTCGACCACGAGCACACTAGCCATGGGCGCACGGTAGTCCATCCGGGGGACGCGGGGAGGTGCCGGGCCGGGTCTGTGACGGGTGGTGCAGTATGTGCCCTGATGCGACGAGGACCTGTACATGCCATGGCCTGGGTGCTGGCGACCGCCGCCGCGGCGACCCTGTCGTGGTGGGGCGTGCACACCGTGCTGGCCGGGACCGCCTACGATCCCCCGCGCGCGGTGCCGCTGACGGCCGGGGGGCCCGGCGGTCCGGCGCTGTCCTCGGCCACGCGGGGGCCGGACCCGACTCCGTCGCCGGGCCCTTCGGGTTCCGTTTCCGCCCCGCCCTCCGCGTCCCCGTCGGCGGCCCCGCCCCCGTCGGCCGGTGCGGGCGCGTCCTCGCCGGCGAAGCCGCAGCAGGCGCCGCCGTCCGCCCGGCGCCCGTACCCGGAGGGCGGCCAGGGCGGCGGGCCGGGCACGGTGAGGAACTACTCGGTGTCGGGCGGCCGGGTCGTCTTCGACCTCGGGACCTCCTCGGCCGGGCTGGTCTCGGCGACCCCGGAGGCGGGCTGGCGGATGCAGGTGTGGAAGCAGGACTTCTGGATCCGGGTCACCTTCACCCAGGGCAGCCGCGAGGTGTCGGTGTTCTGCACCTGGCACGACCATCCGCCGGCGGTTGAGATCGTCGACCCGTAGGGCGGGTCAGCGGAAGACCGAGGGCGGCGGCTGCGGCGAGGCCACCGCCGAGGCGTCGGCGACCGGGGCCGCACCGCCGGTGAAGTCGGCCAGGGCGCGGCCGTGCTCGACCCGGCCGGGGTGCGGGTCGCTCGCCACGCGGCGGGTGAACTCCGCGACGGGCAGCTCCTGGTCGGAGGCCACGAGCACCGCATTGCCGAAACGTTTCCCCCGCCAGACCACAGGATCCGCCGCCAGCGCCAGCCGGGCGAACCGCGAGGCGGCGGTGGCGACCTGGCCCCGCAGGTGCGCCAGCGGCGGACCGTCCGCGAGGTTGGCCACGTACCACCCGGTGGGCGCGAGGACCCGGCGTACGTCGTCCAGGAACTCCACGCTGGTCAGGTGGGCCGGCGTGCGCGCCCCGCTGAACACGTCCGCGATCACCAGGTCCGCCCAGCCGTCCGGCACCTTCGCGAGCCCCGCCCGCGCGTCCACGGCCCGTACGCGGATCCGCGCCTGGGGGTCCAGCGGCAGGTGTTCCCGTACGAACGCCACCAGGGCCGCGTCGATCTCCACCACCTGCTGCGTGGAGCGGGGGCGGGAGGCGGCCGTGTAGCGGGCCAGGGTGAAGGCGCCGCCGCCGAGGTGCACCACGTTCAGGGGCTGCCGGGCGGGCGCGGCGAGGTCGATCAGGTGGCCGATCCGGCGCTGGTAGGCGAAGTCCAGCCAGGCGGGGTCGTCCAGGTCCACATGGGACTGCGGGGCCCCGTCGATCAGCAGGGTCCAGGCACGGGGGCGCTCGCGGTCCGGTGCCAGCTCGGCGAGCCCGCCGCCCACCTGCCCGGCGACCGGTCCGGCGTCCGGTATCGCGCCGCCCCGGCCGCCCTTGCCGCCCTTGCCCTTGCCTTTGCCTGCCACTCCCCCATTATGGCTGGTCAGCGCCTCAGCGGCAGTTGTCGGCCGCCTCGATCAGCCGGGCCGCCTCGCCGAGCGCGGCGCGCAGCACCTCCGGGTCGGTGACCGGCCCCACGGCCTCGGGGGGCAGCAGCCAGCCGCTGCTGTCGGAGGCGGGCGAGACGGCGTCGCCGAAGCGCATGCCGCGCCCGTTGGTCTGCGTACAGGCACTGCCGGGCAGGTCCCAGGCGTCGGCGGTGCCGGGCGGGACGAGGAAGCCGAGGGTGTCGCCGGAGCCGTCGTGCAGCACCGGGCCGACGCCGGGGGCCGTCAGGCCGGCTCCGCGGCGGATGATGTCCACCGCCTCCAGCCCCTGGCGGGTGGGCACGGTCACCAGGTCCGGGGCCGCGGGGAAGGCCTGAGGCGGGAGGGGCGGCGCGAGGGTCGGATGGACGGGCGGATGGACGGGACCCGGGACCGGGCTCGGAGCCGGGGAGGCCGCGCCGGGCCCGGCCGCGGTGTTCGTTCCGATGCTGTCCATGCCGGCCTCCGCCAAGGGGAACCCCTCCTCGATCCGTATCCGCATGGGTTCAACGCACGGAAGCGTCAACGGGTGCGGCGGCAAGACGCCGCAAAGGATGGCAGTTCATGGCGGATCGCGGGTGAGATATCCGTTTTGTAGCCAAACACCACATCAAGCACCCGTCGGCGGCGGTACGTTCGTGCGCGCCGGAGCCCTGACTCCGGGGCGAGACCGACAGGGATCGAAGGGGGGTCCTGCGGGACCCCTTGGGATCGTCCAGAGAGGCACACGTCCATGGCGGCGTCCCCCCACTCACCCAACTCCTCCTTCCGCAGGCTCCGCGGCCAGCGCTCCCCGGCCGAATTCGCGGCCCTGGTCCGGCGCGCGGCCCGGGAGATCGGCGAAACGGTTTCCTGCGACGCCCGTTACATCGGCCGGGTCGAGTCCGGCGAGATCCGCTGCCCCAACTACGCCTACGAACGCGTCTTCCTGCACATGTTCCCCGGCCACACCCTGGCCGACCTCGGTTTCTCCCCCCGCGAGACCGTGCGCGGCCGCTCCGCGCAGCGCGCGCGGCCCGTACCCCAGGCCCTCACCCACCTCGTCCGGCGTTCCAAGGAGAGCGACGTGCTGCGCCGCGCGTTCATGACCGGCGGGTCCGCCACCGTGGCGGCCGCCACCCTCAGCCTCACCCCGCTCGGCGACAGCCGCCGGATCCCCTCCCGCGCCGGTGAGGCCGAGGCCGCCGCCGTCGAGGACGCGGTACGCCAGATCCGGCTCCTGGACGACCGGCACGGCGCCGACGCCCTCTACCGGCGGGCGGCACAGCCCCTGAAGACCGCCTACGCCCTGCTCGACGCGGGAGCCACCCGGCAGTCCACCGAGGACCGGCTGCACGCCGGGGCCGGGGAACTGGCCGTCTCGGTGGGCTGGCTGGCGCACGACTCGGGCCGCTTCGAGGACGCCCGCTCGCACTACGCCGAGGCCCTGGCCACCGCCCGGGTCTCGGGCGACGCCGCCCTGGAGGCGCACGCCTTCAGCAACATGGCCTTCCTGGCCCGGGACCGCGGCCGCCCCCGCGAGTCGGTGCGGGCCGCCCAGGCGGGCCGGCACGCGGCCCGCTCGCTGGGCTCGCCCCGGCTGCTCGCGCTGCTGGCGCTGCGTGAGGCGGGCGGCTGGGCGGGGCTCGGCGACCGCAGGGCGTGCGAGGAGTCCCTGGCCCGGGCACACGCGGAATTCGCGCGGGGCGCGTCGCCCGCCGACCCGGAGTGGATGTCCTTCTTCGGCGAGGCGGAACTGGAATCCCTGGAGTCCCGCTGCTGGGCCGCGCTCGGGGAGCACGCCCGCGCGGCCCGGCACGCCCGGCGTGCGGCCGACCTCCAGGACCCGCACTTCGCCCGGAACGTGGCCCTCTACACGGCGGAGCTCGCCGACGACCTGGCCCGGGCGGGCGCACCCGACGAGGCGGCCTGGGCGGGCGGACGGGTACTGGACCTGCTGGCCGAGGTCCGCTCGACCCGGATCCGGTCGATGCTGGCGGGCACGGCCCGCACCCTCGTCCCGCACCAGCGCTCCCCGCGCGTCGGCGCCTTCCTGGCCCGGCACGCCCAGGCCTGAGCCGGCCTCCCCGTCAGGCGCCGACGTACTCGAAGACCCCGCCGTCGGGGTGGCGCAGTACGGCCCGGCGCCCGTCCGGGGTCTCGGCGGGACCGGCGACCACCTCGGCACCGGCTGCGCGGGCCCCGGCCACCGCGGCGTCCAGGTCGGCGACGGTCAGGGTGGCCGCCACCCCGGCGAACCGCCCGGCGGCCTCGTCCGGCCCGGCGAAGAGCGGGAACGGGCCGGTGGCGGCCAGTTCCAGGCCGGCGAAGGCGAACCGGGAGGCAGGTTCCCCGGTGAGCTTCTCGTAGAAGGCGGCGGCCGTTTCGAGGTCGGCCACGCGCCGGCGCAGCACCACGGAGCGGATCGCCATACCGCGATCATCGCAAGGGGACGTCGACGGACAGGAGTTGGGGTCAGCCCTCCAGGTGCCCCGTGTCGTTCCAGCGCTCCAGCGCCGGGGCGCCGTAGGCCCACCCCAGGACCGACAGGGAGGTGGGCTCCAGCCGGATGCGGGCGCCGAAGGAGGCCTCGAAGCCGAGCCAGCGGGCGGCGAGGGTGCGCAGGATGTGGCCGTGGGCGAAGACGAGGACGTCGCGCTCCGCCGAGCGGGCCCAGGCCACGACCTCGTCGGCACGCGCCGCGACGTCGGCGACGGACTCGCCGCCGGGGACCCCGTCGCGCCAGATCAGCCAGCCGGGCCGGACGGCCTGGATCTCGGCCGGGGTCATGCCCTCGTAGTCGCCGTAGTCCCATTCCATGAGGGCGTCCCAGGGGTCGGCCTGGGCCCCGTAACCGGCCAGGTCGCAGCTCTCGCTGGCGCGGACCAGCGGGCTGGTGCGCACCTCCAGGCCGCGCAGGTCCGCCCAGGGCTCCCGGGCCAGGCGCTCGCCCAGCCGCTTCGCCCCCAGCCTGCCCTCCTCCAGCAGCGGCACGTCCGTGCGTCCGGTGTGCTTGCCGAGCCGGGACCATGCCGTCTGCCCGTGGCGGGCCAGCAGGATGCGGGGGGCCATCTGTGTTTCTCCCGGTCCTTGGGGGTTCACCCCTCCAGGGGCGATGGGGTCGTCCGTCCATCATCCCCGACGGGAAAGGGAGACGTCCGGGCCGGTGGGCGGGAGGGGGCAGGCAGGGGGGCGGCCAGGGGCGCCCGGGAGGCGGGCCGGGCGGCCGACGCCGGGAGATCGCCGGGCGGACGGCCGGCTCGTTTCGGCCGTATGACCACGATTGTCAGTGGCGGATGGGACACTTCCGCCCGTGAGCTCCTACCCGCCCGACGGCCCGCCCCAGACGACACTGCGGCAACGGCTCGCCGACCTGCGCGGCCCCGCCGTGCCGCCCCGACCGCTCGACGCGCGGGCGCTCGCCGCGCTCGCCGCCAACCCCGGCTGCGGCAGACGGGCCCTCCTCGACGGCGCCGGCATCGACAAGACCGCGCTCGCGGCCGCGCTGGGCTCCCCCGCCGCCTTCGGGCAGTCGCAGTTCGCGATCGTGCGCGGCAACTCCTTCGAGGCCAAGGTCAAGGCCGACGGCGGAGCGGAACTGCTGCGGCTGACGCACGCCCGCCTCGGCGGCGGGGCCGAGCCGCCCGGGCCGCACGCCCGGGTGCCGGACCTCACCGCCGCCGGACCCGAGGGACGTGCCGCGCGGACGGCGCTGGCCCTGCGGGAGGCCACCGCCGCGCGGACGTGGACGCTGCTGGACCATCCGATGCTGGCCCTGGAGGTGGCGGGCACCCCCGCGTACCTGGAGCCCGACGCCGTCGTCGTGCACCCCGACGGCCGCTGGACCGTAGTGGAGATCAAGTCGTTCCCGATGATCGACGGGGCCGCCGACGCCGCGAAGGTGGGGGCCGCCGCGCGGCAGGCCGCCGTGTACGTGCTGGCCCTGGAGCAGACCGCCGGGAAGCTGGAGGGGGCCGAGGTCGGCCACCGGGTACTGCTCGTCTGCCCGAAGGACTTCTCCAACCTGCCCACCGCCGCGCCCGTGGACATCCGCCGGGAGCGGTCGGTCACCCGCCGCCAGCTGGAGCGGCTGACCCGGGTGGAGGAGCTGGCCGAGGGGCTGCCGCCGGGGCTGTGCTTCGACCCCGCGCGGCCCGCCGCCGAGCTGACCGAGGCCGTCTCGGCGGTCTCCGCCTCCTACGCCCCCGAGTGCCTCGCCGCCTGCGAACTGGCCTTCCACTGCCGGGAGCGGGCCCGCGCCGCCGGGGAGCCGGCCGCGCTCGGCCGTTCCGTCCGGGGGGAGCTGGGCGGCCTCGCCACCGTCGAGGCGGCCCTCGCGGCGGCCGCCGGAGCGGGCCCCGAGGGCGATGCCACCGCCCAAGCGCTGCGCCAGGCGGCCCGGCTGCGCGCCGAGGCGCTGGAACTGGCCGCCGCCCGACCCCCGTACCAGGCCCCGGAGACCCCCGAATGCCCCTGCTGAGCACCCTGGCCCGGCTGGAGGCGGTCCGCGCGGGCCGCGCCCGGCCGCTGGCGACCGTACGGCACCGCCACCTGAGCGGGCGGCCGCTGGTCTTCGTACCGCTGACCACCGCCGGTGAGGCGGGGGCCCCGCTCGGCGCGATGCTGGGCACCGACCCGCAGGACCCGCGGATCTTCGTCATACCCCAGCCGCGCGACCGGGACCTGCGCTGGGAGTTCCTGGCCGCCCTGGCCGCCGAGGTGATGGAGTACGTGGACGCGTACGCGGACGTCGTCGAGCCGGCCGAGCGCACCGAGACCGACCCTGAGAGCGGCAGGAAGGTCAAGGTCGAGGCCGAACTGTGCGTGGACGCGCCGCAGATCGTCGTACCGAGCCGGGCCGGCATCGAGTACGTGCGCCTGCTGGGCCGGTCGATGCGGTTCCGGCGCACCGCCGAGGAGGACCCGGACAACCCGTACCCGGCGCCCACTCAGGTGCCGCTGCTGGGCCGCTGGTTCACGCACCTCGCCGAGCGTTCCCGGGTCCCCGGCTCCTCGATGCTGCTGTCCGCCACGGAGCTGCTGGGCCGGCACTGGGCCACCGGCCAGAGCAGCCTGGAGGACCAGCACCTGGGGGCGCTCCTCGCCTGGATCGACCCGCCGGAGGGCGTCTCGGGGGCCGAGCAGGCGCTGCGCGTGGAGCTCGCGCGGGACGGTGACGGGCAGCTGCTGGTGCCGCCGTCCGGCCCGGCCACCGACCCGGCCTTCGACAACAAGCTGCTCGCGCCGGCGATCGCGCGGTTCGACGCGGCCCGGGCGGCGGGCGGAGCCCGCGACGACGATGCGGTGCGGTCGGCCGAGGGGATGGTCCGGCAGCTGGTCGTGGACCAGATGCGGCCCGCCTGGTCGCAGACCTGGGAGGCGATCGAGCTGCTGCGCACCCTGCCGCCGGGCGAGCGTACCGAGGAGCGCTGGACTCGCGACCGCTGGTCGTTCACGGGCCACCGCGACCGGGTCCGGGCCGGCGAGCCGCCGCAGCCGCGCCGCGACGACGCGGTGACGGCGGCCCAGAAGCTGGCCACGCGGGAGACCGAGCAGGTACGGCTCGACGCGCAGGAGGCGCTGGACGACCCGCTCGTCATGGCGGGCCGGCGGTTCGCGGGCGAGGCCTTCGCCGGTGAGGTCACCGAGGTGCTGATGGAGTGGACGGAGGGCAAGCGGCCCAGGCCGCGCCCGCTGGTGACGGTGGCCACCGAGGACCGGCCGCAGCTGGCGGACGAGGGCGGCGGCAAGGTGTTCCGGTCCCTGGACGGCCGCCAGCAGGCCTTCGAGTTCGTGCGGTACGAGGACGACGGGCAGCTGGTGCTGCGCGTGCTCGACAAGATGGGCGCCGGCCGGGAGCCGGTGGCGGGCTCGGTGCCGCAGAAGGGCGACCGGGACTGCTGGACGCTCTTCGAGCACGACGCGCGCGGCGGCCCGAAGCTGCCCGACCCGGAGAACACCCCCTGGACGCACGGCGGCCCGCCGGGCTCCCGGACCGCTCCCGCCCTGGACGCCGTGACCGACGAGGACCTGCTGTGACCACCGCCTTCGACCCGGGCGCGGCCGCCGACCGGGCCACCGCCGCCATCCTCCACGACACCTTGCACGGCTCCGAGCGGGGTGTCGTCGTCGACTCCCCGCCCGGAGCCGGCAAGTCGACGCTCGTGGTGCGGGCCGCCCGGGAGCTGGCCGCCGCCGGGCGCCGGCTGATGGTGGTCGCGCAGACCAACGCCCAGGTGGACGACCTGGTGCTGCGGCTCGCCGAGAAGGACCCGGAGCTGAAGGTGGGCCGGCTGCACAGCAGCGACGCCGACGCCTACGACCCGGCGCTGCGGGACCTGCCGTCCGTCACCCTCTCCGCGAAGCCGGCGGAGCTGGCCGAGCTGCCGATCACGATCTCCACGGCCGCGAAGTGGGCGTACGTCAAGGACGCCGAGCCGTGGGAGCACGCCATCGTCGACGAGGCCTACCAGATGCGCTCCGACGCGCTGCTGGCCGTGGCCGGACTCTTCGAGCGGGCGCTGTTCGTGGGCGATCCGGGGCAGCTGGACCCGTTCAGCATGGTCGGCGCGGAGCAATGGGCCGGCCTGTCGTACGACCCTTCGGCGAGCGCCGTCTCCACCCTCCTCGCCCACAACCCGCAACTGCCGCAGCACCGGCTGCCGGTGTCGTGGCGGCTCCCGGCGACGGCCGCGCCGCTGGTCTCGCGCGCTTTCTACCCGTACTCGCAGTTCCGCAGCGGCACCGGGCCCGGCGAGCGCCGTCTCGCGTACGGGGTCGCGGGCGACGGCTCGGGCCCGGACCGCGTCCTGGACGAGGCCGCCGCGTCGGGCTGGGGGCTGCTGGAGCTGCCCGCGCGGCACACGCCGCGCACGGACCCGGAGGCGGTGCGGGCGGTGGCCCTGGTGGTGCGGCGCGCCCTGGACCGCGGTGCGGTGACCTCGGACGAGCGGTCCCCCGCCCCCTCCCCGCTGACGCCGGCCCGCATCGCCGTCGGCACGGCCCACCGCGACCAGGCCGCGGCGGTGCGCACGGCCCTGGCGGCCCTGGGCGTCGCGGGCGTCACGGTCGACACCGCGAACCGGCTCCAGGGCCGCGAGTACGACCTCACGGTGGTCCTGCACCCCCTGTCCGGCCGCCCTGACGCGACGGCCTTCCACCTGGAGACGGGCCGCCTGTGCGTCCTGGCCTCCCGGCACCGGCACGCGTGCGTGGTGGTGGCCCGGGCGGGCGTGGCGGAGCTGCTGGACGAGCACCCGTCGACGGAACCGGTCCAGCTGGGCGTGACGGTGAAGTTCCCGGACGGGTGGGAGGCGATGATGACCACGTGGGACTCCTGGTCCGACCACCGTGTCCGATGGCGCCCGTAGACCGCCCCGGCACGACCGGTACGGAAGGGGGAACGCGTGGGACTCCGCTACGGCTACGAGGTCTTCCTGCCCGCCCGGAACGTCCCCCGGGCACTGCGCGAGCTCGCCGCGCTGGCGCCTCGGACCGACCGGGTGCCGCCGCTCGCGCTCACCCTGCCCGGCGGTGAGCGGGTCGTCGTCCCCTTCACCTCCGGCTTCAAGAGCGAGCCGGTCGACTGCTCCACGGGCGGGACCCTCGAACTCGACACCTCGCTCCTGTGCGGCGCCGACGAGGCGGTGAGCGCGTACGCCCGCGGCCACGGCACCGGACCCGACGCGCTCGGGCGGGTGGGGATCGGGTACGTCTACCTCACCGTGCGGTTCACGCCCGCGCTGCACCCGCGTTACGCCTCGATGGAGTTCACCGCGGCCACGTCGGAGATGAGCCGGCTGTTCGAGCGGTCCGCGAGCGTCAGAGCCGTGTTCACCGGTCTCACCGCCGCCGCGGGCGGGGTGTGCTGCGTGCTCGACACCGAGGGCGACAGCTCCCGCCTGTGCTGGCTGAACGGCCGGCCGGCCGACGAGACGGTCCCCGGCCCCCGCTTCGCGGGCTACCGCGAGCTCGTGGCGGCGTGGGGAGGTTGAGGGCCGGCAGGGGGCTACTGCTCCCCGAACGCCATCCACTTCTCGGGGGTGGCCAGCGGCTCGAAGCCCGCGCGGGCGTAGACCTCGTGCGCGTCGGCGGTGGCCAGCATGATCCGGCGCAGGCCGTACGGGGCCAGGTGGGCCTTGACGGCTTCGACGAGGGCGCCGCCGAGGCCCTTGCCGCGCGCGCCGGGGTCCACGTACACGTCGCAGAGCCAGGCGAACGTGGCCCGGTCGGTGACGATCCGCGCGTAGCCGAGCTGGGCGCCCGAAACGCTGTCGTACGCGCCGAAGTTCAGGGATGACCCGACGGCCCGGTCGTGGGCCTCGCGGCTGCGGCCGAGGGCCCAGTAGGCGTCCTGCGACAACCAGCGGTGGACCAGCGCGTTGTCGAGCCGTTCCGGGTCGGTGGAGATCTCGTAGCCGTCCATCGGGCCATCCAAGCACCGCCGGCGCTCGCCGGACCACCGGTTATCCGGCGCGCCAGTCCGGCGGCAGCAGCTCCCAGGAGTCGCGGCCGAGCCATTCGCCGAAGGTCGCCGGCCGGGCGCCGGCCGCGTGGTCGAGGGAGAGCGGAACGATGAGGCCGCGGCTGGCGCGCCCGTCCCACCACACCGTGCCGGCCAGCGGTCCGGACACCGCCAGCAGGGTGGCGAAGCCGCAGCCGTGCTCCTGGAGGCGCATCGCACCCGCCGTCCGGCGGTCCTCGAACACCTCGCATTCGGCATCCCAGGCGTTCCACGCCGCGGTGAGCGCGGCGGGGTCGGGGAAGTCCGCCGCCTGCGGCTCGCGCCGTTCCAGCGCGGCGTCGGCCTCGGCGTACGAGTCGGGGTGCGGGAACGGCGCGGACAGCAGGTCGGGGCGGAGCACGTCGTCCCCGGGCCAGCGCCAGCCGCTCCCGGTGCGCACCAGGCCGAATCCGCCGGTGTCCGGGCCGCGCAGGTACGCCCGGTAGTCGCGGGGGAAGCGGACGCCGAGTTCCTGTTCGGCTTCGGCGATCTCGTTCTCGGTCAACGGGGGCCGTCGGGTGGCGGGTCGGTGCACGCGTCGAGCCTACGGGTGGGTCGCGGCGGCTATCCGGGGCTGTCCTTGCGGGCGACGCCGAAGTGGCGGCGGAGGGTTTCGCCGGCGTCGGCGAGGGCGTGCAGCTGTTCCGGGGTGAGGACGTCGATCAGGTGCCGCCGTACGGACTCGACGTGCAGCGGGGCCGCCGCGTTGATGGTGTCCAGCCCTTCGGCGGTGAGCACCACCTCGGCGCCCCGGCCGTCGGTGGCCACCTCCTCGCGGCGGACGAGGCCGCGCCGCTGCATCCGGCTGATCTGGTGGGAGAGGCGGCTGCGCGACCACTGCATCAGCACCGCGAGGCCGCTGATCCGCATGCGGTGGCCCTCCGTGGAGCCGAGCACCGAGAGGACGTCGTAGTCGGCTTCGGACAGGGCGCTGTCCAGGTTGAGGTCACGCGCGATCTGGGCGTCGACCAGGGGGAACATACGGCGCCACGCGTACCAGGCGCGCTGTTCGGACTCGGTGAGCCAGCGGGGGTGGGCCGGCTCGGGCGTGTCGGTCATGGGCACAGCCTAACGAGCCTGGTGACACATCAACTACCTAGTTGACATATCACGGATCGGCGGCTTTCCTGGGTGACACGTCAACAACCAGACTGCGATCAGCACACCGCCCCTCCACACCACGGGAGTTCAGCCATGACCCGCCTCCTCGTCCTTTCCGCCGCCACCCGCCCCACCTCCTCCGGACGGCCGCTCGCCGAGTGGGTCGCCCGCCAGGCCCGCGAGCACGGCACCTTCGAGGTCGTCCCGGTGGACCTCGCGGAGCTCGCCCTGCCCTTCCTGGACGAGCCGGAGTACGCCTCCAGCGGCAATTACGCCCACCGGCACACCCGGGAGTGGAGCGCGCTCGTCGACTCCGCCGACGCGTTCGTGTTCGTCCTGCCGATGTACAACGGCGGGTTCACCGCCCCGTTCAAGAACGCCGTGGACTTCCTCTACCGCGAGTGGCAGGGCAAGCCGGTCGGCCTGGTCAGCTACAGCGCGGGCGGCTCCGGCGGCGCCCCGGCCGCCCGGATGCTGCTGCCGGTGCTCACCCAGCTCGGCATGCGGCCCGCCGGGCGCTCCGTGGCCGTCGCCGGCATCAACGCGCTGATCGGGGCCGAGGGCTTCGGGGCACCGGAGGGCCTGGCCGGCGAGGTCGCGGGCGTGCTGGACGACATCGCGGCGCTGGCGAAGGAGCCCGCCGCCGCCTGACGCACGGCACCCTTGCGCGACGCTGGACAATGGAGGGTGGCCCAGGAGTTCGCAGCGCAGCAGGAGGACACGCATGGCAGAGCCCGAGCGGACCGAGCGGAGGCAACGGCCGGCGCCGCTGCTCTTCGAGCCCTCGGAGGCCGTCACGGACCCGGAGCACTTCTTCGACCTGGAATCGATCGAGGACCCGCGCGAGCTGCTGACCCGGGCCACCGAGCTGACGCTGGCCTTCCGGGCCGCGCAGGACCGGGCCGTCGAGTTCCAGGCCCTGGCGGCCGCCCAGCTGGCTGACCCCCGGCGCTTCGACCGGCTCCCGCCGGAGGCCATCGCGGCGATTGCGGAGTGGACCGAGGACTACGCCCGCAAGATGATCGAGTTCGGCGAGGACCTCCAGCGCGGCAGCACCCCCGGCACCGTCTAGGTGTATTGATCACGAGCGTTGTTGACACTCGGCTGGTCTTGAACATGGCGAAGACCTCCGGTGTGGTGGGAGCTGTCTAGGAACTCACCGCACGGA